>CAYYIV010000015.1:0-108089 GCA_964472095.1 uncultured Pelagibius sp. | reverse complement strand
TGGTCCCGAAACTGCCCGAGAAGTCCCGCCCCAGCCGCGCGGCATGGCCGGTGGCGTGGCCGAGTTCATGCAGCGCCGTGCGGTGCCAGTTGATCGGCTCGAAATAGGCCTGCGGAGGGGGGACCTGGACGTAGTCGAGCGCCGGGACATAGAAGGCCCGGTCGCCGCCGATCCGGAAGTCGATGCCGGTGGCGCGGATCAGTGCCTCGACCTGGGGCTCGATCATGCCCGGCGGCGGCGGGGGCGCCACGACGGCGATATCCTCCGGCAGACCCTCGCATTGCGCGGCGTTGAAGACGGTGAAGCGCTTGAGGAAGGCGATCTGCCCGGGCTCGTCGCCGGTTTCCCGCGCGCGGCGCTTTTCGTCTTCGGGCGTGAAGCGGTCGGCATAGACGACGGTGGTGCCGCGCTCGCCCTTGCGGACATTGCCGCCGAGCGCCAGCGCCTGGCGGAAGGTCAGCCAGGCTTGGGTGGGATAGCCATGCTGGACCACGGCGCCCCAGAGGATCAGGATGTTGATCCCGGAATACTGCCGGGAGGTCGCCGCGTTCAGCGGCAGGGCAAGCGGCGCCTTCGTCGAGGCCGTGCCCCAGGGCTGGACCCAGGGCAGCCGCCCCGCCTCCAGCTCGGCGATGATCTTGTGGGTGATGTCGTCATAGATGCTGCTGCGGGCGCCGCCTTCGCGGGGCGCGCGGTCCTGTCTGGCCATCGGGATGATCTCCGCGACGGGCGCCGGAGGCCTCTCCCCCGACCCTCAACCCGTCACGGAAACCCCGTCTGCACTCTCCCTCTCAGGGGGCGTTGCGGGGTCCTCCCCGCTCGAAGGGGGTGCGTCGGCAACGCCTGTGCCGACCAGGGGGAAGGCCTTCCCCCGTCGATCCTCACTATACGGAAGGGGACCGGTCCCACCCTCGTCACGGCCCAGCACCAGAGATCTGCGGAACTGACCGCCAGGGATCCGGCTCGTAGGCCGCCACGGCCACCACCTTGCTGGCATCCCCGCTTCCAGATGGAACTGTCCTGATCGAGCTTCGTGACGATCTCTAGGGCCAGCTTGGCGAGGGAGCACTCTATTCGCTTATGGCGCAGGAAGGGGCTGCGTATATAATCGGCCAGAAGACTGTAGACGACCGAGGTTCGCCGGTTCATGAACATGCTGCGCACCAGGATTTGAAGGGCCGGACTGACGGCACGCTGCCCTCAGGCCCAAGTCTGAGCGCTTTTCAACATCCGATCAATCCATGAGGGGTTTTCGACGACCATGATGGCGTTTCGCCCCCTCCCTCGGCCGTGTTGGCCGGAAGCACAGTTGAGACACGGGGCGACTTGACCCGCGGCCCTCTGTCCGCGGTCTGCACAGAGGCAGTAGCGCCTGAACAGAAATGGCGGCTGGCGAGGACCAGTCCGGCTCGCTGGAGCCGTGAGCCTTCGGTCACGATGGCCAAGCCTGCAAGCCCAGAACGGTTTGAGACAGATCACTCAACCCAGCGCCCGTCCCGGAGCCGCATGGCGTTCCGAGGCCCCCTGCTCGAGCGGGATGCTGGCAGTCCTGCAGCCCATATCCGCGAGGAAACTCACCAGGCCAACGATTGTCTTGAACTCACGCTGTTTGAACAGGCTCCGGCTGGTCACCAGGGCCTTGCCCGATCCTCCGTCCGGCAGTTCGGCGCGGATGACCCAGGTCCCGTACCAGCTGTTGTGCCGCTTCGAAGCTCCGTCCTTGCAGATCACGTCGATCTCATAGCCCTCAGCCAGAAGACCGCGCAGGTTCATCATGTCGGTGGTCATCGGTGGAATCTCCGGTCCAGGTTGGTGTCAGCAACCAGACCCTACCGGAACATCGCCGGTGACCACCTCAGCCAGAACCTACACCACGCTCAGGGACAGCATCGTCCAGGAATTTGCAGCGTCGGTCACTCTCAGTTCGCAACGCACGTCAGCACGCACCGAAACGGCTGCGCAACCTTGTCCAACCAGTCCGGAATGCCTGTCGGTCCAGTCATCCAAAGGACCTACGCCAAAGCCCGCCAGAACGCGATATTTTGCGATCAAACAGTGAACACTCAGTGCACACGCTCACCTGCAACCTATTGATTTTCATAATCTATCCGTCCAATCCATCATCGGCGCCACCGAGAGCTTTCGGCTTAAGTTATTCATTTCATTTACTAATTTGAGCTCGGAATCAACAGCGCCACGTTATCCCGCTTTCCCCGCTGATATCAAGACCTGGTCTGCGCGGCGCTGCTACGCTCCGACAGCAAGTTCGCGAAACGCGCGATGCGGATGCACACGTAGTGCACACGAGACGCCTGTGAGGTGGCTCAAGCTCTTGGTCTTGCTGGATTATCGGTCCAGACGGCCGTCAGGGCGACGCGACGTGGCGTCAAACGCACGGTCAAACCGCAAGCAGAACTCGAACCAGCGACTTTCAGGTCATGAGGTCGGCTTGCTATGCGGGACACTGTGCGCCGACGGCAGCAGTTTCTGCATAGTCGGTGCGCACGGCTCGACCTAAGCCAATGATTTCCAAAGCCGTGTCGGCACCATCGGAAAGAGGACGAATCCCGACGCGACGGAGTCCCAAGCCCCGGCAAATAGGGCCGCTACGCGTCACAAAGGGGACCGGGACTTGTCATTCGCGAACTCCGCCCATGCGCCAAAACCGGGAACCTAGCTGACCTCAACTCGCCATGTAGTGGGTCAGCTTCACGTTGAGGTAGTCGCGAATGGCCTGCCGGCCGCCCTCGCGTCCCATGCCGGAATGATCGACGCCGCCGAAGGGCGCCTCGGCGTGGGCGATCATGAAGGTGTTGATGCCAACCATGCCGGCATGCAGTCCCCGGCTCATCGCCTCGGCCTTGGACTGGCTGGCCGTAAAGCCGTAGGCAGCGAGGCCATAGGGCGTTGAATTGGCGCGCTCAATGGCGTCTTCCAGATCGCGGTAGGTGACGATCGGGGCCAGAGGGCCGAAGGGCTCCTCCCGCATGATCCGCGAGTCGTCGGGCACCTCGGTCAGCACCGTCGGCTCGAAGAAGTAGCCCTTGTTGCGCTTCGCCGGGCGGCCGCCGCCGGTCAGGCAGCGCGCGCCATCGCCCAGGGTCTCGGCGCAGAGGGCTTCCACGCGGTCACGCTGGGACGCCAGCGTCAGCGGCCCCATGGTCGTCGCCTCGTCCTGGCTGTCACCCAGCACCAGCGCCTGCGCGGCCATGACCATGCCCTCGATGAAGCGGTCCGACAGGCTCTCGTGGACATAGAAGCGGTTGGGCGCGATGCAGACCTGGCCGGCGTTGCGGAACTTGAACTGCGCGCAGAGCATCGCCGCCGTATCGACGTCGGCGTCGTCGCAGACCACGACCGGCGCGTGCCCGCCCAGCTCCATCGAAGTGCGCTTTACCGTCTTGGCTGCCTCCGCCAGCAGCAGCTTTCCGACACGGGTCGACCCGGTGAGGGAGATCTTGCGCACCTCGTCGGCATCCATGAGGAAGGGCGTCACCGCCTCGGCCGGTCCATGCAGCATCTGCACGACGCCAGCCGGCGCGCCACCTTCGACGCAGGCCTCGGCGATCAGCGTGGAGGTCAGCGGCGTCTGCTCGGAGGGCCGGCAGATGATCGGGCAGCCGGCGGCCAGTGCCGGCGCGATCTTGCGCGCGATCAGATTGATGGGGAAATTCCAGGCCGTGAAGGCCGCGACAATCCCGACCGGTTCCGGCACCGCCGCCAGGCGGCCGCCCTGCCTGGACGGAATGGTCTCGCCGAACAGGCGCTCGGCTTCGCCGGCAAACCAGTCGAACTGTTCGATGGCAATAAGCACTTCGCCTTCCGACTGGCCGATCGGGCGGCCGATCTCCAGCGACAGTGCCCGCGCGAGGTCTTTCTTGCGCCGCTCCATGGCGCGGGCGATGCCGCGTAGCACCTTGGCGCGGTCCCAGCCGTGCACCGCCGACCATGTCGGCAAGGCCGCGCGGGCGTGCCCGAGGGCCTCGGTGACCTCCCGCGCAGCGGCGGCCGGCGCGCTCCACAGCACCTCTTCCGTGCAGGGATTTACGACTTGAATCGGCTCTTGCGCGCTGTGCCGGCGGAATTCCCCGCCGATCAGCAGCGCGGGTGTCGTCGCGGACATCTTTTCACCTCTCCATCGCTCGAATATCTATCGCGTCATTGGCTGGCCGTGACACCGCCGTCGATGAAGACGGTCTGCCCGGTCATGTAGCTTCCCGCCGGGCTGGCGAAGGCAATGACCTGGCCCACCACCTCGATAGGATCGCCGATGCGCCCCAGCGGATTGCGCTCCAGGATGAATTCGCGGAACCTCTCTCGCTCCAGATGCGGGCGAATACGGTCGGACTGGATGAAGGTCGGCGCCACGCCGTTCACCGTGATGCCGTGGGGCGCCAGCTCCATGGCATGTTGCTTGACCAGCATCAGCAAACCGCCCTTGGTTGCACAGTAGGCGGAATAGCCGCGCCCGCGCAGCGCCAGCTGGGCGCGCACCGAGAGGATGTGCACGTGGCGCCCGCCCTTGCCGGCGGCGATCTGATGCCGCGCGACGGCCTGTGCCAGGAACATCGCCGACTTCAGGTTAGTCTCGTAGACCTCGTCGAAGACCTCTTCGCTGACCTCCATGATGCCCTGCTCGTGCTGGATGCCGACGCAGTTCACCAGCACGTCGATCCCGCCCCAATCGGCGGCCAGCCGGTCCACCGTTTCACAGATCTGCGCCGGCCGGCGGGCGTCGAGTTTCATGGCGCAGGCCTTACCCCCGGCCGCGCCGATCTGCGCGACGAGCGCTTCTGCCTTGTCCTGCGAAGGTCCGGCAACGGCGACCATTGCGCCCCGGCGGGCGAAGCCCCAGGCGACGGCCTCGCCAATGGCGCCGTAGCCGCCGGGAATGAAGACGCGCCGGCCTTCCAGATCGAAGAGCCGGTCCAGCGCGGCGACATCGATACGAGGTGTCAGCGGTCCCGCCGCGTCCTGCTTGTTCACGGTGCAACCTCCACTCCGGCTGCCGCATAGACGCTTTCCATGAGGCGCAGCGTTTCCAGATTGTCGAGCCGGTCGGTTTCGAAGGACGTGCCGTCGCGCACGCCGGCCACGAAATCGCCGATGGCATGGTCGAAACACTCCTGGTAGCGGCCCAGCAGATCGACCTCCACGGCGTTCTCCTCGTCGCCGACCAGGAAGACGCGGTTGTAGTCCATCACCACCGTGGCCTCGGTTCCCACCACTTCCAGCCGGTCGCCGTGCAGCGGCGGATAGCCCGGCGCGCAGATGCAGCCGTCGGCCGTCGCGATCAGCCCGTCCGGCCCGGCGAGCAGGATCGAAGCGGTGTCTTCCCCCGGCAAGCCCATGGCGAGACGGTTCAGGCGGGCGGCCACCACCTGCAGCGGCCCGACCAGCAGCCGCAGCACGTCGAGGTGATGGATCATGGTCTCGAACACCAGGTTGCGCTCGAAGAGGCGCAGATAGGGTTGGCGCTCCAACAGGAACGGCTCGCCCTCCGGGCGCGGGCAAAGGCCCGAGCCGCGCACGGTGATCGCCGCGTGGCGCGGCCGACCGATGCGTCCCGCGTCGATCCAGCGGCGCACCGTCATATAGTGCGGCCGGAAACGGTAGTTCTCGTGCACCATGAAACGCACGCGCTCGCCGACGTAGTCCACCAGGGCCTCCGCCTCGGCCACCGTGCGGGTCATCGGCTTCTGCAGCATCACGTGCACGCCATGGTCCGCCGCCAGGCGGGTCAGCGGAGCGTGCGCCTCCACCGAGGCGGCGATGTCGGCCAGCTCGAAGCCGCCGTCGTCGAAGAGGTCCGAGGCATCGGTATAGACCCGGTGAATACCGAACTCGCGCGCGCGGGCCTCGGCCTTGTCGCGGGCGGGATCGCAGACGGCGACCACCGGCACCCCGGCGGTCTGCCAGGCGCGCAGGTGATAGAGGCTGATCATCCCCGCCCCGAAGAGCGCAGCGCGGAGCGGCGCTTCAGCCATCGTCGCGCTCGCAGGAGCCGTAGCCGTAGAGCCACACGCTGCCGTTGGCGGAAAGCGTGCGCAGCGAATGTGTCGTGCCGCGGGGAATGCGGACCAAGTCACCGGGCCTTGCGGTGAAGCTCTCGCTGCCCACCTGGATCACCATTTGGCCTTCGGCGACCAGCACGTATTCGTCGGTCTCGTGCACGAAGTCGTTCCAGGCCTGGCCCGGGGGATCGCGGAACACCCCGAAGCTGAAGCCCTTGCCTTCCCAGTCGCGCCGGACCCGCGCATGGTCGACTGGCACGCCATAGGCCTTGCTCTGTAGAACCTCCGTCATGCCGCGCGCCCTCCCAGCAGGTCGCCCAGGTAGCTGCGGACAGGCTCGTGCCGCAGTAGCGCCTGGTAGTTCGGCAGCGGCGTCACGCTACCCTGCTGTACGAAGATGAAGTGGTCGCAGGCCTCCTGCAGGATTTCCAGGTGGAGGCGCTCGTTGGGATGCACGCAGAGGAACACCAGCCTGCCGTCGCCCCGCAACCTGCGAAAGAAGTCGAGCATGAAACCGATATAGCCGTCCTGCGTGTTGAACTGCGGCTCGTCGAAGAGGTGCACGAACGGATAGTCCGAGCCGGCCCGCTCCAGCAGCGCGTTGGGATAGAGTGACCGGAAATGCCGTACCTGATAGGACTGGTGGTAGTGGATCGCGAGGCGGTCGCGCTCGTCGGTGCGCACACGGTGAATGTCGCGTCCCTGCACGTACACCTTGCCTCCGCTCGGCGCGTTCGATCCGGTGATGAGTTCGAACAGCGTCGTCTTGCCGGAACCATTCGGCCCCATCATGCCGACGATCGCCGGCGCCTCGATGGTGAAGTCGGCCGAGAGCCGGAACGTCTCCACGCGGTTGAGGCGGCCCTTGTGATAGACCTTCCGGAGGTTGCAGACATCGAGCATCGCGGCCATAGTCAGATCCCGATCAGGCTGCGGCGCAGCGGAACGTCGCACAGCAGCTCTTCCGCAGGCCCGTTATGGACGACCTTGCCGTGGTTCATCACGTAGACGCGGTCGGAGACTTCGAGTGCGGCAAGCGCGTTCTGCTCGACCACCAGCGAGGAGATGCCTTGCGCTTTCAGCATACGGATTGTCTTGAGGACATCCTGCACGATCTTCGGTGCCAGCCCCTGGCTCGGCTCGTCAAACAGCACGAGCCCAGGCGAGCCAAGCAGCGCGCGCGAGATTGCCACCATCTGCATCTCGCCACCGGACAGGTTCTCGCATTCGCGCGGCATCAGATGCTCCAGTGCCGAGAAGATGCCGAACATCTCGTCCACCTTCCACGCGCGGAACTTCGTCCTGCGCTTTGCGATCTGGAGGTTGCGCGCGACCGTCAGTGTCGGGAAGATCCGGCGATCGTCTGGCACCCAGCTGATTCCCATTTCCGAAATCCGATGGGTGGGAAGCGCCGTAATGTCCTCGCCCTCAAAGCGGATGTGGCCGGCGCGGGCGCGCGTCAGGCCGAGGATGGCGCGGAGCGTCGTCGTCTTGCCGGCGCCGTTGGGGCCCAGCAACGCCACGACTTCCGACGCGCCGACGGTGAGCGTCGCGCCGAACAACGCCTGTGTTTCGCCGTAGAACGCCTCGATCTTCGCGACCTCAAGCATCGGCGAGTTCCCCCAACGCCGAGCGCCGGATCCAGCGGTTGGACTGAAGCTCTCTCGGCGTGCCTTCCGCGATCACCTGGCCCCAGTGGATGACCGATATCCGGTCCGCGAGCTCGAACAGGAATCGCATGTCGTGCTCGATCATGACGATCGTCACCTGTTCGCGCAGGCGTCGGACCAGCCGGGCGAGATTGCGGATCGCATCGCTACCCAGGCCGGATGTCGGCTCGTCGAGGAAGAGGATTCTCGGGCGCGCCGCGAGCGCTACGCCTATCTCCAGCGCGCGCCGCTCCCCGTAGCTGAGCGACGTCGCCTTCTCCCAGGCCTTGGCGGCGAGACCTACCTGTTCCAGCACCTGCGTGGCCGACTCGGTCAGGCCGGCATCGCTGAAGACGGCACTCAGGATGCGGCTCCGCCGCTGCCGGAACTCGGGGAGGGCGAGCATCACATTCTCGATCACGACCGAGTCGTCGAACAGGTTCATGATCTGGAACGATCGGGAGATTCCCATCGTGGCGATGCGCTGCGGCGGCAGGCCGGTGATGGGGCGGCCATCGAACACGACCTCTCCGCGATCGGGTTTGTGCTGGCCCGTGAGCACATGGAAGCAGGTCGTTTTTCCCGCGCCGTTTGGCCCCATGACGCCGCTCACCCGCCCTTCCTCGAAGGACAGGGAGATGTTCTCCAGCACGACACGCGCGCCGAAGCGTTTATGGATGTTGCGGGCTTCGAAGAGGCTCATGACGCCTTCTCCGCCGCCAGCGCCCGGCTCTTGTGGGTCCCCGAAAGCCTCCGGCCGATGAGATGGAGCATTCCCGCCAGCCCCTCGGGCCGCAGCATGACCATCACCATAAACATCAGGCCGTACCAGAGCAGCCAGGTCTCGGTGAGGCCGCCGAGCACGTCGCGGGCAACGAAATAGAGGATCACACCGAGGATCGGCCCCCAGAAGCTGACCAGTCCGCCCCCGACAAGCACCATCATCACGATGAGTCCCGACTGGTGCAGGCTCATCGCGTCCGGATAGGCGCTCTGCTGAGCCATCGAGAACAGGCCACCTGCGAGGCCGGCGAACATGGTCGATATGACGAAGGCCGCCCACTTGAACCGCCAGACCTCGTAGCCGGCGAAGCGTGCGCGGGTCTCGTTCTGGCGGATCGCCTGGAGCACGCGCCCGAAAGGCGAGTTAACCAGCCGCCACAGCACGAGCACCGAGACCACGAGGAGAGCGGCCGCGAGGTAGAAGAGCGCCACATTGCCTGTCATCTCGATCGATATGAATCCCAGCTCGAGCGGCGGACGCGGAATGCCGAGGAGACCGTCCTCGCCGCCCGTGATCGAATGCAGCTTGATCGCGCAGAACCAGAACACCTGGCCGAAGGCAATGGTCATCAGCGCGTAGTAGATGCCGCGCCGATGCGACAGCAGCGCACCGACGATGGCACCGGCAATTGCGGCCGCGAGCACCGCCGCCGCCAGACCGCTCCACAGGCCGACCATAACGTTCTGCTGCCACAGCCCGAAGGCATAGGCGCCGATGCCGAGATAGGCGCCATGGCCGAAGGAATGCAGGCCGGCATAGCCAAAGAGCAGGTTGAACCCCATGGCGAAGATCAGCCAGATCGCGATCTCCGTCCCCAGATACTGGTAGAGGCTGATCGCCGGCAGCCAGAAGGGCGCGGTCAAGAGTGCCACTCCGAGAAGCGCGATCGGCGCGAAGGTCGCGACAGGAGAGCGGGAGGGGACATCGGACAGCGTAATCACGGTCAGTTCTCCAGCGCGCTCTTGCGGCCGAACAAGCCGCGGCTGCGCAGGCCGACGACGAGGATCAGCAAGATGTACATCGACATCGTCGCCCAGGCGCCGGCATAGGCGCCGGTGATGCCGACCGCAAGGCCGACGAGAAGCGCGGCGATCACCGCTCCCCAGAAACTGCCGATCCCGCCGATGACGATGATGAGAAAAGCGGGAATGACGACGTCGATGCCAACATGCGGCCTGAGCCCCCAGATCGGCACCATGACGATGCCGGCGAGGCCCGCCAACGCGGCACCGAAGCCGAACACAAGGAGCCGCAGCCTCGACAGGTCGTAGCCGAGCGCGCGTACCATCTCGCTGTCATGTGAGCCGGCCTTGATGATGGCGCCATAGGGGGTCTTCTCGAGGAACAGCCAGACGGCGACGATAGCCGCCGCGCTGAAGGCTGCGGCGAAGAACTTGTACTTCGAATAGATGAGCCCGCCGACCAGGATCGGCCCGTTGATGGCCTGCGGCACATGAAGGTGTTGCTCGCCACTGCCCCAGACGAGGCGGATCGTCTCCTCGCAGACTAGCGCCGCGCCGAAGGTCAGCAAAAGGCCGTAGAGCGGGGCCTTGCCGTAGGTGGGCCGCAGGCACAGCTCCAGCATCATGCCGGCGAAGCCCGCCAGCACCGGCGCGAACACCAGCGCGGTGACGTAGCGCTGCTCTATCGGCAGGCTCAACCACCACATGCCGAACGCCGTGTCAGCGACCCAGCCGCCGCCGAGGATGGTCAGCGCGAGATAGGCGCCGAGCGCGAACAGCGAGCCGTGCGCGAGGTTGATGACCTCCATCACACCCACGATCAGCATGAAGCCCAGCGCGATGAGAGCGAACAGAAGGCCGAGCGTCAGGCCATTGAGGATATGAGGAAGGATGTCTGTCATGCTCGCGCGCCGAGGAAAAGACAGAAACCGTGGCCGGCGGGCCGGCCACGATCCCAGGAACATTGCAATCCTTTCAGGCGTCGAAGGTCGGCGTCTCGTCGTAGCTTTCCAGCTTGCAGGCCGTCGGCGCGTCTGTGTCGATCACGTCCTCGGGCGCAGTGCTGGTGACGATCTCGAAGAGGTCGTCATCCTCGACCGGACTGCTGTTGGCAGTTGCCAGATAGACCGTCTGCTGCACCTGATGAGTGTCGGGATCGATCCACGCATCAAAATGCTGGAAGCGGTCGTGCGCCGACATCCTGTGGCCTTCGAGCTGCTTGATGATGGCGATGTTGTTGGTGCTGCCGGCGCGCTCGATCGCGGCGAGCAGCTCGCGCGTGGCCATATAGCCGTTGTAGAAGACGTTGCCGGGCACCTTCATGAAGGTATCCGGGAAGCGCGCCTGGTAGCGCTGCACCAGGTCCGCCACGCCCGGCAGATCGAGCCGATAGTACCACGTGGTCCCGAATACGCCGAATAGGTTCTCCAGCGGCAGGCCGTAGACGTCGGCCCAATCCTGCTGGCTGTTGATCCATGCCGGTTTGTTGCCCATGCCGAGCTGGGCGACCTGCTGGCGCAACGCCTTTTGGTCGTCGCCGCCGACGGCGGCAGACACGACGCCCGGCGACTGCTGCTGGATGCGCAGCAGCGCGGAGGAGAAGTCGCGCGTTCCCTGCGGGATCAGGATCTCCTCGATGACCTCGCCGCCATACTGGCCGAGCAGCGACCGGGTCGCCTTGGCGGTATCATGACCCCAGACGTAGTCGTTGGTCAGAAGCATCCATTTCGACCCGTAGGTGTCGATCGCGTTCTTGACCGCCGCCTTGGCGAAGTTGGTGCCGTTGCCGTCCCAGACGAACTTGACTCGGTGGCAGTTCGCGCCCGCCTCTGTCGGCGAGGACGAGTTGGTATTCAGGTAGATGACACCGTATTTCTGCGCGACCTGGCTGATGGCGTTGGCGACGCCGGAGTGGATCGCGCCGATCAGGAAGCCACAGTCCTCGCGTGTGATCATCCGCTCGGCCACGCGACTGCCGGTGGCCGGAATGGTCTCGGTGTCGATATGGATGTATTCGATCTTGCGGCCGAGCACGCCGCCGCGCTCGTTGGCCTCGTCGATCGCCAGGATCATGCCGCGCCGATCCTCTGCACCGGAGTTGGCAAACTGGCCGCTCGCCTCGGACGTGAGGCCGATCTTGACCGGCTTGTCGGTCGAGGCCGCATAGACCCTGTTGAACCGCCAAGGGCCGTTGAAAGCGGCAATACCGGTGGCGGCAGCGGTCGCTCCCAGGAGCCCTCGACGAGTCACGCGAAGATTTTTCATTGGTTCCACCCTCCCTCTTTGCTGCGGCCTTCGGGTCTTGGGGCCCTGCCGCTTGCCTTTCACACGTCGCGTGGGCCGAGATGGCGCCCGACATATGAAATGAATTTTCATTCTTTTATCAAAAATTCATTCTCATTCACAACCTAAAAAGTTGACTTGGTTCCAGAAACACCGCAGAAATTCGCGAAAAATCAGATGATGACCCGGACAAGGAGACGCTTTGTTCTTGAAATTGAAGAAAAATTCATTCAGCTTCGGGAACATGAGGCAGGTCATCACCGAAAATGGAATCGGCACCCCAGAGCCATTCGACGCGCTGCGCGAGCGCATCCGAGACCGCTTCGACGACCTCAGCCCTCATCTGCAGCGCATCGCCCGCCTAGCGCTGGACGAGCCCAACCAGTTTGCCCTGCAGACCATTGCGGCTATCGCCGAGCGGCTTAAGATCCAACCCTCCACCGTCATCCGCTTCGCCAAGGAATTCGGCTACGACGGCTTCAGCGGCATGCAGCAGGTCTTCAAGCTGCGGCTCATCGAAGGCGGCGCGCGCTATCGCGCGCAGGTCTACGAGGAAAGCCATGCGGGTAACCGGGCCGGCGGCACCGCGGATAGCCTGCACGGCTGCATCGACACGCTGATCGCCTCCCTTGAGGCGCTGCGGCGCGACGTCCGCCCGGAACAGGTGGAGCAGGCCATTGGCCTCTGCGCCTCCGCCCGGCACATCTATGTTGCGGGGTTGCGCCGGTCGCACCCCATTGCAACCTACTTCGCCTACAGCCTCAACCGCCTGGAGCGGCGCTGCAGCCTGCTCGACTTCGCCGGTGGCATGGCGGCCCAGCAGGTCGCCAACATGGGTCACGACGACCTGCTGATCGCCATCGCCTTTACGCCCTACACTGCCCTGGTGGTGGACATTGTCCGCGACGCCAGCCTGCGTAACCTGCCGATCCTCGCCATTACCGACACGCCTTCCAGTCCTCTGGCGGCGAACGCCAGCCTGGCATTCTTCGTGGATAACGAATCGAGGGGCCAGTTCCGCCCCATCTCAGGAGCGATCGGTCTGGTTCAGACCATCATCGTCGGCTTGGGTGCCTCGCTGGAACTCGAAGGCCAAGAATTCGCCCGGCACGACGAGCAGTAACAAGAGTGGCAGACAACCCGGTCTTCCCCTTGATCCGAGGATTGCTTGGCACCGATGTCCCCTCAGGGTCACGACCAGCCCCTTCGCCGCCAACCATTTCAGGTCAGGTCAGGGGCCCAAACCCGCCACCCGAGGCGCTTTGACCCCTCAATTTCGGCTTAGCGATGGCGAACAGACGCGTCGGCTGCCCCTGCGGAACCGCCGCTCGGTGCCACGACCGGCCATCGGACCTTCATTCCAAAAGCTCCGCTTTTCGCAGTCCGTCTGCAAAAGATCGCGAGGGCTTCCGATCCGTAGAGCAGGACCCAGTCCTTGAGATTGCCGGCCACCGGCTAGAGCCCGCCGAAGTGAAAGGCCTTGGTTTCAAGGTACTCCTCAATCCCCTCGCGCGCACCTTCGCGCCCCAGGCCGGAGGCTTTCACCCCGCCGAACGGCGCCTCGGCATGGCTGACCAGGCCGGTGTTCAAACCGACGATGCCGAATTCCAGTGCCTCGCCGACCCGAAAGGCGCGGCCCATGTCGCGGGTATAGAAATAGGCGGCGAGCCCATAGGGAGTGCCATTGGCGATCGCCAATGCCTCTTCCTCGCTCTCGAAGCGAAAGATCGGAGCCACCGGGCCGAAGGTCTCTTCGTCTGCCAGCCGCATTTCGGTCGTCGCGCCGACCAGCACCACCGGATCGGCATACTGCGCATTGAGGTTGCGCGCCCGGGTGGCGCGGGTCGCGCCGCGGGCCAGCGCATCCGCCACATGGGCGCCGATCTTGTCGATGGCGGCGGCGTTGATCATCGGGCCGATGGCAGTGTCCTCCTCGGTGCCAGGCCCTACCTTCAGGGCATCGACCCGCGCCGCCAGCGCGGCAACGAAGACGTCATGGATACCCGACTGCACCATGATGCGGTTGGCGCAGACGCAGGTTTGCCCGCCATTGCGGAATTTCGACACCATCGCCCCCTCCACCGCCGCCGCCAGATCGGCATCGTCGAAGACGATGAAGGGCGCATTGCCGCCGAGTTCCAGCGACAGCTTTTTCAGTGTCGGCGCGCATTGTTCGGCCAGCATCGCGCCCACCCGCGTCGAGCCGGTGAAAGACAACTTCCGCACCACCGGCGAGGCTGTAAGCGTAGCACCGATCGCTTCGGGCCGCCCCGTCAGGATGTTGAGTACGCCCGGCGGCAAGCCCGCCCGCTCCGCCAGCACAGCGAGCGCCAGCGCGGAGTAGGGTGTGAAATCAGAGGGTTTGACCACCATGGCACAACCCGCGGCGAGGCCCGGCGCCACCTTGCGGGTGATCATCGCGATGGGAAAGTTCCACGGGGTGACAATGGCGCAGACACCCACCGGCTCCTTCATGGCGAGGATCTTCTTGCCCGGCACCGGCGACGGAATGATCGTCCCCTCGATCCGGCGCGCCTCTTCGGCGAACCAGCGGAGGAATGAGGCGCCGTAGTGCACCTCGCCGCGCGCTTCCGACAAGGGTTTACCCTGCTCGGCCGTCAGGATCTGCGCCAGATCCTCGGCATGTTCCAGCATCAAGGCATACCAGCGCATAAGGATATCCGCGCGCTCGATATGGGTCCTGGCACGCCAGGCTTTCATCGCCTCTTCGGCCGTGGCGATGGCTGCCTCGGTCTCGTCGGCGGTGATATCGGGGATGCTGCCCATAGCGCGGCCCGTGGCGGGGTTCGTCACCTCCAACCCGGGCCGGACAATCCACTCGCCGGCGATCAGCGCGGCTTGGCGGAAGAGGTCTGGGTCGGTCAGTTTCACGGTCGCGCCTCCAACGCCGCGATCACGGCCTCGGTGATCTCTCCAGTGGAATGTGAGCCCGGGCGATTGCCGATCCCCTGCCCCGTCGCTGCGGCGATGGCCGAAAGTACCGCGTCGCCCGCCGCGCCCTCGCCCAAATGGCCGAGCATCATCGCCCCCGACCAGATCGCAGCGATTGGATTGGCAATCCCCTGCCCCGCGATGTCCGGGGCCGAGCCGTGCACCGGCTCGAACATCGACGGACCGCTGCGGTCGGGGCAGATATTGGCGGCAGCGGCAAAGCCCAAGCCCCCCTGGATAGCGGCACCGAGATCGGTCAGGATGTCGCCGAAGAGATTAGAGGCCACCACCACGTCAAGGCTTTCCGGCATCATAACCATGCGCGCCGCCAGCGCGTCGATATGCATGTGGCTGACGGTCACGTCCGGATAATCGACCGCCAGCTCGCGCGTCACCTCGTCCCAGAAAACCATTGAATGTTTCTGCGCATTGGATTTCGTCACCGAGGTCAGGTGCCCGCGCCGCGCCCGCGCCTGCTCGAAGCCGAAGCGCAGGATGCGCTCCACCCCCGCCCGGGTGAAGATCGACGTCTCGACTGCCACCTCATTGCCCTTGCCCTGATGCACCCGCCCGCCGGCGCCGGAATATTCGCCCTCGGTATTCTCGCGGATGCAGAGAATGTCGAAGCCCTCCGCCTTCAGCGGCCCCTCGACTCCGGGCAAAAGCCTGTGCGGTCGGATATTGGCATATTGATCGAAGGCCTTGCGGATCGGCAGCAGCAGTCCATGCAGCGACACGGCGTCCGGCACCGTGGCGGGCCAACCCACCGCGCCCAGAAAGATCGCGTCGAAGCCGCGTAGAGTGTCGATCCCGTCCGCGGGCATCATCGCGCCGGTATCCAGATAATGCTGGCAGGACCAGGGGAAGCTTTCGGTCATCAGCTCAAAGTCAAAACGGCGCGCGGCGCTTGCCAACACCTGCATGGCAGCGGCGATCACATCGACACCGATGCCGTCACCGGGAATCAGGGCAACCCTGTGAGCCTTCATCTTGTTCTTCCCGACTGGTCAAAGTTCGGCAAGCACGGCCTTTGTGCGGCGGCTGGCGTGGTAGGCCTCGCGGCCCAGGTCCTTGCCCAGTCCGCTCGCCTTCCAGCCGCCGGTGGGCAGGATGTGGTCACGCGAGCGGCCGTAGCGGTTGATCCAGACCGTGCCGGCTTCGATCCGGCGCGACAGCCGCAACGCGCGGCCCAAATCGCGCGTGAAAATCCCCGCGCAAAGCCCGTACGTCGGATGACTCGCCATCGACAGCGCTTCTTCCTCGGTCTCGAAAGTCTGAAAGGTGGCCACGGGGCCGAAGATCTCTTCGACGACGGCAGGGTTCTGCGCGTCTACGCCGCCGATCAGCGTCGGGCGGTAGTAGCTGCCCTCCCGGTCGAAGCGATCTCCGCCGCAAAGGATCTCGCCTCCCTTGGCGACGGAGGCATCGACGATACCATCGATCCGCGCAAGCTGAGTCTCCGAGATGATCGGCGAAAACCCCGAGGTCTCGTCCCACGTCGCGGCGGGGCTGTAGCGGGCAAAGCGTTCGGCAAGGCGTTCGGCCAGCGGCTCGGCAATCTCCCGGGCGACGATCATGCGCGACCCGGCGACACAGAACTGCCCGGCGTTCGGCATGATCCCCCGGTCGAGGCATTCCGCCGCCAGATCCAGGTCGGCATCGGCGAAAACCAGCATCGGGCTCTTCCCGCCCAACTCCAGCGTCATCGCCTTGATGCCGGTGCGGGCGATGTTCTCCATGATCTGGGCTCCGGCACGAGTGGAGCCGGTGAAGGAGAGCTTGTCGACACCGGGATGGATGGTCAGCGCAGTGCCGGTAACCGTTCCATCGCCAAGCACGACGTTGATAAGCCCCTCGGGCAGTCCGGCCCGCACCGACAGCTCGACCAGGAAGAGCGCAGAGTAGGGTGTCATTTCGGAGGGTTTCAGCACCACGGCGTTACCCGCCGCCAAGGCCGGCGCCAGCTTCCATCCTGCCATCGAGATCGGGAAGTTCCACGGCGTGATCGCGCCGATCACGCCATAGGGCTGCGACGTGATCAGGCCAAGCTGCCGGTCCGACGTCGGCACCAGATCATCGCATTCCTTGTCGGCGAACTCGGCGAAGAACCGGATCTGCTCGGCGGTGACGGGCACGTCCCCCGCAGCCACATCCGAGACCGGGCGCGAAGAACAGACGGCCTCCAGCCGGGCGAGCGTCGCGGCTTCGGCCTCGATCAGATCGGCCCAGCGGCAGAGCGCGCGCAGCCGCTCGCGCGGGGCCTGGCTGCCCCAGCCTGAGCGTTCCAGCGCCGCGCGCGCGGCGGCTACGGCGCTGTCCACTACCGCGGCATCGCCGCACGGAATAGCGCCCAGCGACAGGCCGTTGGACGGCGCGGTGACGGCGATCTCTTCGGCCGCCGGAACATAGCGGCCGCCGATGAAGTGCCCTGCGGGCAGGGCCAGATCCCGGGGATCGAAGGCAAGTGTCATGAAATCCTCTTGTCGTTCTGGCGCCATCGTGGTGCGGCGTGGCTGGCACCTGTTGCCGAAAGCGCCGCCCCGACGGCACAACGCGCTGTGACGGGCCACAATCAGGGCAGAAAATTGTGTGATCTCAGCCCTTCTGCGGGCTCCGGCACAGGGCCGAGATCAGGGCTGGCCGTACCGGCGGCTGCGCCCGCAGCCGCCCCACCGCGGCGGGCGCCAAATCCGAAGCTGCAGCGATAAGCTCCGCCCCCGCCAGTTGGCAATAGCGTCCCTGGCACCGCCCCATGCCGACCCGACCCAGCGATTTCAAGCGGTTGGCCTCGGCGCCGGAGAGCGGCAGCGTAGCGCGCAGCGCGCCCACCGTGACGCCCTCGCAGCGGCAGAGAACGGTCTCGTCCGGTAGACCACGGACCGTCTCCAACGGCCAGGGGAAGGCGTGAGCGACGCCCTCGGCAAACTGTCGCATGCGTGCCAGGCGGCGCAGGTCGCGGGTCCGGTCCGCGGCCGCCACCGGCAACCCCAGATCGGCGAGACAGGCGCGGGCGGCCAGCCGTCCTGCGATCTCTGCTCCGTCGGCGCCAAGGATGCGCAGCCCGTCCCCCGCCAGGTAGAGACCGTCCCCGGCCCGCCCTTCGGCATCCGCCCGAGGCAGCCATTGCGCCCAGATCTCCGACCAGTCGAATTCGGCACCGGCCAGATCGGCCAGCGCCGTTTCAGCCCGGAGGTGCCAGCCGAGCGCGACGGTGTCGCAGTCTGTCACCTGCCCCTGCCCCCGCGCGTCACGCCAATGCAGTGCGCACGGCCCCTGCGGGCCAACCTCGATCCGCTCCAGCGTCACGCCCGCGCGATAGCGCCGCCCCAGCCGGGCGCGTAGCGCCAACCCGCGCGCTGTCACGGCCGGGCGGGCGCGCGCCATGGCCAATCCGCCTCGGACCTGCACCCCCAGCGGCGCGGTGTCGAGCACCGCCGCCACACCGGCCCCGGCCTTCAGCAATTGCGCCGCCACCAGCGTCAGCAGGGGCCCGGAGCCCGCCAGCACGATCCGCCGCCCCAGCGCCACACCCTGCGCCTTGAGCGCGATCTGGGCCGCGCCGAGGCTGTAGACCCCGGCCGCCTGCCAGCCCGACACCGGCACCAGCCTGTCCGTCGCCCCGGTGGCGAGGATCAGGCGGTCGTGGGCAACGGAATCCAGGCCATCCGGTCCCAGCACGTGCGCCACGCCGTCGGCCAGGCTCAGGACAGTGCTCTCCGGCCGATGGTCGATCCGCCCCTGCCGCGCCAGCCCGTCGAACCGGGCGTGCAGGGCCACAGCCTTGCCCGCCTCGCTGCCGTAAAGTGCCTTGGGGGGACGGGCACGCCCCTCCGGCGGGCGTCGATAGATCTGCCCCCCGGCCCGTGCTCCTTCGTCCACCACCACCGGGACCAGCCCGGCTCCGGCCAGCACCTCTGCCGCTCGGATGCCGGCAGGCCCGGCACCGACGATCAGGACGCGTGTCATGGGATGACTTCCGGCCATCCGACCTGCGGTTCGGAGCGAAGCCGCATCCCTGCGCGCAAAAGCGTAGAGCAGGCACGCAAGCGCGGCCCTTCTTCCTGCCAGACCCAGCAGTCCTGACAGGCACCCATCAGGCAGAAGCCGGCGCGCCGTTCCGGACCGAACTCGGCCTCGCGCAGGTCGCGCACCGACAACAGGATGCCGGTCAGCACCGTGTCGCCCTCACCGGCTGTCAGTTCCTCGCCGTCGAAGTGAAAAGCGAGCGGAGCGCGTTCGGTCTCGGCCAACCGCACCAGACGTCCCCGCCCAGCGTCGTCCCCCGCGCTCATTCCGCTGCCTCGACCGCCCGTACCGGGCGCGGCACGTCGGGAAACCGCGTACAGGTTTCAGAATAGGCCGCAGCGACCCCCTCGGCCCCGGAGCGCGCACCGATTCGGCGGAAGATCTCAGTCTTGACGAAGAATCGCCAGTGCACGGGCAACGCCGCCAGAATCTCTGTCAGCCGGGCATAGGCTGCCTCGGTCCATTGCGCTTCGTAGACCTCGCGCTCGGGGCCGAAGTGGAATTGCTCTTCGCGCCGTGCTGCCCTCGCCCGCAGCGCCTCGGTCGCGGTCTCATCAACGTCGCCCGCCTTCAGCACCACGCCATAGTCGCGCCGCGCCGCCTCCGCCGAGACCTGACCGCGCGCCACATCCTGGGCCACCCGCCAAGGTTCACGAACCATCGGATCGCCGCGGCCGCCACCTCCGGCCGAGCGCACTTGAAGCACATCGCCTGGTTGCAACACTGCCGTGTCGGTGCTGCCGAGCCGCCGTTCCTCATCCGTGCCCGGATTCACCACCATGTCCGACAACCCCGCGGCGCGCCCTCCCAGCACGCCCCAGGGACGAAAGCGCGACCGGTCGCGGTTGCGCGCGGTGATCCGCGTGTCGGGAGCGAAAACGCGGAAGGCCATCTCGGTCGCCAGCCCGCCGCGCCAGCGGCCCGCCCCCCCCGAATCCTGGGCCAGCCCGTATTTGACGAACTCCACCGGCACTTCGGTCTCGGTGATTTCGATGGGTGTATTCTTGAGATAGGCGGCATCCGCACCCGACCCATTCGTGCCATCGCGATGCGGCATCCCGCCACCGCCGCCCACCACCGGATTCACCGCCGCGATCACCGCCTTGCCGCTGCGTTCGTCGTGAGTCATCACGTTGACGATGCAGTTGCTGCCGGCTGGCGCCGCCGGCATCCGCTCGGGAATAGCTTGGAAAAATGCTCCGAAGATCACCGAACGCAGCCGCGCGCAGGTGAGCGAACGCATCCCTACCGCCGCGGGCGCCACTGGGTTCAGCACCGTGCCCTTGGGCGCGATGCAGGTGAAGGGGCGCGTCAACCCGGTATTGAGCAGGATCCGGGGGTTCAGCGTGTAAAGCACGTAGTAGACGCCCACCAACAGAATCGTATGGCGAGGATCGCCGCCGGACGGCACGTTCAGCGAACTGCCCAGTTGAGGGTCCGAGCCGGTGAAATCCAGCACCGCCGCATCGCCGCGGATTTGCAGGGTCAGCTTCAGGCGGCAGGGGTTGGCCATATCGCTGTCCTCGTCGGCATAATCGGCAAATGCGTAGTCGCCGTCCGGAATGCCGCGCAGGATTTCGCGCGCTTGCGCCTCGGCCTGGTCTTTCAGCGCAGCGACGCCGGACAGAAAGCCCTCCTTGCCGAAACGCTCCAGCATGGCGTGGACCTTGCGTTCGCCGGTGTTCAGCGCGCCGACCAGTGCCTTGATGTCACCGACGTTCAGCGCGGGCTTGCGCACGTTCGTCTCCATGATCCGGATGACTGTGTCATTGAAGACGCCCTCGCTGACCAGCTTCATCGGCGGAAAACGGATGCCCTCCTGGTGGATCTCGGTCAGAGAACGCGACAGCGAAGCGGGTACGGCACCCCCCATATCGGTGTTGTGAATGTGTCCGCCGGTCCAGGCAACGAGGTCGCCCTTGTAGAAGACCGGCTTCCAAAGATGGGTATCCGGGGCATGCGTGGCCACGTGCCCGGAATAAGGATCGTTGGTGAACGCGACGTCCCCGGGACGGTAGTCCTCGACCATCTCGATTACCCGGCCATAGGTCAGTCCCGGATACCAGGTCGCGCCCAGATCCATCGGCACGGCGAAGGTATCCCCCTCGCGGTCCATCAGCATCACCGTGAAGTCCTGCGTCTCCTTCACGAAAGCGGAGTGGGCGGTGCGGTGCAGCGTGTGCGCCATGTTCTCGGCTGCGGCGCGGGCATGGTTGGCCAGCACCTGAAGGGTCATCCTGTCGTACATCGGCTCACTCCGAAAAGCTGAGATGGATGTTGAGATGGCGGTCCACCCGAGCCAGAGCTCCATCGGGGATGGCCAGCGTCGTGTCTTCCTGCACCACGATTGCAGGCCCCCGGAATGCCCCCCCGCCGCTCAGCGCCGCCCGCTCGTAGAGCGGCACTTGGCGCGGACCGTACAGATGCACCGATACGTGCCGCTCGGGCTGCGCCGGTGCCGGGACCACGTCGGCCTCAGGAAAGACCGGCTTCGGCCCGGCGCCGATCGCCGACAGGCGCAGGTTGACGATCTCGATCCGGCCGGCCAGGTCGTCGAAATCGTAGACCCGGCGGTGGGTGACATGAAAAGCCTCCGCCATGCGGCCCGCATCGGACAACCAGTCGGCCTCCAGTTCGGTTTCGATTTCGTAGCTTTGCCCGGCATAGCGCATGTCCGCCGACAGCTTCAGAACCGCAGCCCCGTCATGGCCCTGCGCCGCCAGCCAGTTGCGGCCCTCTGCCGCCAGTTCGCGGAAGGCGGCACCCAGCCGCGCGGGCGCCGCCTCGTCAAGGTCGGCAAAGACCGTGCGAACGAAATCGCCCCGCAGATCCGCCACCAGCCCGCCAAGCGCCGACACCACCCCCGGCCGGCGCGGTGCGATCATCCGTGTCATGCCCAGTTCGCGCGCGAGGAAGGCCCCCAGCATGGGCCCACCGCCGCCAAAGGGCATGAGGGTGAAATCACGCAGATCCACGCCCGCACGCGAGCCCAGCTTTTCGACTTCGACAAACATCTCCGACACGGCGATGTCGAGAATTGCCTGGGCGGTCTCTTCCAGCCCCCGGCCCAGCCGCCCGGCCAGCGTGCCGACCGCCTGTCGGGCCGGTTCCAAGTCCATCCGCAGTTGTCCATAGGCCATGTCGGAGTGCCCCAGCCAGCCGCACACCGCCATGGCGTCGGTCACGGTCGGCTGCGTGCCACCACGGCCGTAGCAGGCCGGGCCGGGCAGCGATCCCGCCGACTCGGGCCCCACGCGCAGGACGCCCTGGCTGTCCACCGTTGCGATCGAGCCGCCGCCGATGCCGATGGAACTGACCGAGACCGAGGGGATGTGTAGCGGAAACTCGCCGATCAGCTCGTCACTGCCGTATTGCACCGCCCCATCCACGATTAGCGCGAAGTCGGCCGAGGTGCCGCCGATATCCAGCGTCAACACCTGCGCTTCGCCCGCCTGCCGCGCCAACCAGGCCGCGCCGATCACGCCGGAGGCCGTGCCCGACAGAAGCATCGAGACGCAGTCCCGCCGCCCCGCGCCCGCGCTCATCAGTCCGCCATTCGACTTGGTGAGCATAGCCTGCGCAGGAACCTGCCGCGCCGCCAGCCGATCTTCGAGTGCAGTCAGGTAGCCTGCAACGCGCGGATGCACATAGCCGTTCAGGATCGCAGTCGAGCTGCGCTCGTATTCGCGGATCACCGGCCAGACCTCGGACGAGACGAAAACGAAGAGATCGGGCGCCACGGCCTCGATCATCGCCTTGACCGCCGCTTCCTGGGTCCCGTTGCGCCAGCTGTGCAGAAACGCGACGATGATGCCCTCGACCCCCGCCGCCTGCGCCTTCGCCACCGCCTCCAGTACCGCCGCCGCGTCGGGCGCCACGGTCTCGGACCCATCGGCGCGCATCCGGGCGGGGATGCCAAAGATCCGGTCCCGCGCGATCAGCGGCTCGGGCCGCTGACAGAACAACGAGTACATCTCGGGCATCCGCAGCCGCGCCAGTTCGATCACATCCTCAAACCCCGCGTTGGTCACCAGCGCCAGCGCTGCACCCTTGCGCTGCAGGACGGTGTTGATCCCCACCGTGGTGCCGTGCACGAAGCGGCTGATGGCTGCCGGATCCAGCCCCTCGCGTTCGGCAAGAAGGTCGAGCCCGGTCAAGAGTTCGGCGCCCGGATCATCCGGCGTGGTCAGCACCTTGAGCGACGCGACCCGCCCGGAGCGCGTCTCGAGCGCGCAGAAATCCATGAAAGTGCCGCCGATATCGACACCGATCTTCCAGTCCGCAAGCGGCGTGCTGCCATCCATAAGGCCCAGGTCCTCCTTCGGTTATTCACCGAAAACCGACCAGAAAACGCGTGCCGCGTCCAAGACGTATCCCGGCACGGCACATAAGGTGTGCTTATGGGGCGTAGAGGGGGGTTGCCTTGATCTGCACGCGCATCGTCTCTTCGGCGCGCGACAGCGCCTTGTCGCGCAGAGTCAGGAGCGACAGCGGCAGGTTGGGTCCCTCGGCCAGCGGCAGCGGGGTGATGCCGGGGAAGAACGTCCAGGGCAAGAGCGCGTCGACCACGGCGACGCCCAGCCCGGCCCGCACGAACCCCGCCGCAGAAAGCGACGAATCGATCTCGATCCGCGGCGCGAACATGGCCCCGGAGCGGCGCGCTGCAGCTTCCAGCTCATCATGGGGGCGGGTCTGGTTGCGATAGGAAATCACTGTCTCGCCCTCGAGATCGGCAAAGCTCAGCGTCGCTGCACCGCTCAGCGGATGCGCCTCGGGCAACAGGCAGCAGAACGACGTCTCGCCGATCCGTTCCACCTTGATATCGGGCGGCAGCGCGTCGTCCAGCGCCAGAGCCATCGCAACATCTCCGGCACGCAGCATCTCAACCATCGCAGCAATCGGCGCCACATGCGAGCGCAGCAGGATGTCGGGGTGCTGCGCCCGAAAGGCCGTCAGCGCCCGCGGCAAGAGCGACATGGCCGGCGGTGGCGACGCCGCGATCCGCACCAGCCCCGCCCGGCCAAGCCGCAGGTCGGAGGTCTTGCGCCGCAGCCCTTCCAACCCGGCGAACAGCCGCTCGGCCTCAGGATACAGTTCCAGTGCCTCAGGGGTCGGGGAAAGCCGCCCCTTCTCGCGATCAAAGAGCCGAAAGCCCAGTTCGTCCTCGGCATGGATCAGGATCTGGCTCAGCGCTGGCTGCGAAATGTTCAGCAGCCGCGCCGCCCCGGTGACGGTGCCCGCCCGCATGACGGCGGTAAAGACTTCCAACTGGCGCGCGCGCATTGATTACTCCATAGGCTCGACTTATAGCTTGGTCCGTTTCCCATCTTTGACGCAAGCCGGATACGGCGTTCTGATGGTTGGAACGGCGGCAGGCAGCGAAGAGGCAATGGCATGGATGTGATTGTTCTGGGCGGCGGGTTGATGGGCACGGCCTCGACCTTCTTCCTGGCACGGCGCGGGCTGCGGGTAACGCTGATCGAGCGCGGTCACATCGGCGCCGGCGCCACGGTCGCCTCTTTCGGCAATATCCGCCGCAGTGGCCGCCACCTGTCGCAGCTACCTTTGGCACAGCGTGCGCTGGCGCTGTGGAACCGGGCCGCGGCGCTGCTGGGCCGCGACGTGGAATTCCGGGCAACCGGCCATCTGCGGCTGATCTTCGACGCAGATGGATTGACAGACATGCGCCACTTCGCCGAGGACGCCCGGCCCCTCGGATTGGATCTGGAAGAGCTGACCCCGCCCGAGATCCGCCGCCGTTTTCCGGGACTGGGCCCGCAGGCTATCGCCGCCTCCTTCTCGCCCGATGATGGATCGGCCAACCCCCGGCTCGTCGGCCCGGCATTCGCGGCAGCCGCGGCCGCGTCCGGCGCCGAGATCGTCGACCGGGCGCCTGTGCACGACATACGCCGCACCGACAGCGGCTTTGCCGTCGAGACCGCACGGGGCCGATATGAGGCCGCCCGCCTGCTCAACTGCGCCGGCGCCTGGGGCGCCGGGATAGCGGCCCGGTTCGGCGAGCCGGTGCCACTGACCACCTGGGGCCCACAGATGGCGGTGACGGAGCCTCTGCCCCACCGCATTCTGCCCGTGGTCGGTGTCTGGTCGCGCGCCCACGGCGCCTACCTGCGGCAGGTGGAGCGCGGCAATGTCATCTTCGGGGGCGCCGTCGATCGGGTACCGGTCGACCCCGATCCGGGTTTCGCCCGGGCCGATCCGGCACGCCTGCCGGCGCAACTCAGCGCCGTGCTGCGGCTGGC
Source organism: uncultured Pelagibius sp. (assembly GCA_964472095.1). Lineage (GTDB taxonomy): Bacteria > Pseudomonadota > Alphaproteobacteria > Kiloniellales > Kiloniellaceae > Pelagibius. Next base: position 83,159 of record CAYYIV010000015.1, on the reverse strand, counting down.
GCCTGCACTCGCCGACGCTACCGTGATCCGGCAATGGTCGGGCTGCGAGGGCTATATCGCGGACAGCCTGCCGGTGATGGGCGCCTCGGGCACGACGCCGGGACTGTTCCATGCCTTCGGCTTCTGCGGGCATGGATTTCAGCTCGGCCCGGGGGTCGGCGATGCAATGGCCGAACTCATCGACACCGGCACCTGCGAGACTCCTCTAGATCCCTTCGCGATCAGGCGTTTCGCGGCATGCCCCTAGAACTCCGCAACCTTGCCCCATTGGCCCCGGCGGAACCGCGCCAGGCGATATTGCGCCGGTTCGGTGATCGGCGCGCGGCCCAAGACCAGATCGGCCACCAGATGCCCGACCCCCGGCCCGATGCCAAAACCGTGACCCGACAGCCCTGCCGCCAGCACCAGTCCCGGAATGCCGATATCGGCATCGATCACCGGCACGCCGTCGGGCGTGCTGTCGACATAGCCCGCCCATCGCGCTTGAACCGACACGGACCGCAGGGCGGGAAGCAACTGGCGGGCCCGGGCCAAGGTCTTGTCCACCAGCGTCTGCGAGGGTCGCGGGTCGAGGATACGCATCCGCTCCATCGGGGTCTCGCCGTCGAGCGCCCATTTGCACCGGGTCTCGAACCCCGCCCGCCAGGCCTGCGACCCGCCCGGCCTCAGCGAACGCCACCGCTTGGCGAACATCGGCAGGAAATGACGCGCACCCATCAGCGCTCCCATCGTCGGGTCGAGATTGGCCCGGCCCGAGATCGCCAAGGTATACCCGCCATCGCCGCGCCGTGTGACCGATACGGCGGCGGTGTGCAGCGCGAGTGGCAGCCCCTCGGCCCCGGGCGCCAGCGACAGGATCGAGCTGCGCACCGAGGCCTGCGGAAAGTCGATCCCCTGCTGATGCAGGAAGCTGCCCGCCCAGGCCCCACCCGCCACGACAGCGGCGTGGGTGCGGATGGTGCCGCGTTCCGTGACCACACCCGAAACCGCGCCGCCCGACAGCTCCAGTCCGCGCGCGGCGCACCCCTGCACCACCCTGCCGCCGTGCCGCAGAATCCCCTTCGCGATCAGCGGAGCGGCCCGCGCCGGGTCGGCAATCCCGTCGCTCGGCGACCAGACGCCGCCTTTCCAGCACCGGCCGGTGGCAACACCACGCTCGGTCGCCTCGGCGGTACTCAGCATCCGTGTATCCACCCCTTCGCCCCGGGCGAAGCGGCCCCATGCCGCCCAGCCTTCGATCTCGGCCGGGTTGTCGGACAGGTACAAAAGTCCGCAGCGGCGAAACCCCAGATCCTCACCGATATCGGCCCCCATCTCCTCCCACAGCGCGAGGCTGCGGGTGGAAAGCGGAAGTTCCCGCGCGTCGCGGTTCTGCTGGCGGCACCAGCCCCAGTTGCGGCTGGACTGTTCGGCACCGATACGACCCTTTTCCAGCAGCACGACCCGCTGTCCGGCCCGGGCCAGCCAATAAGCAGCGCTGACGCCGACGATGCCGCCACCGATCACAACGCAATCGGCATCGGCGGGCAATTCGGTAGGCGTCTCAATATGCAGCAACGGTGCGGGCATGGTTCCCTCGTGACTATTCTCGCAGCCTATCCGGCCCGGCCCGGCGATATCTACCGGATGACCCACGAAGGTCGGCATATCATTTTGAATTCTGTTGACTTGGAAGGGTTATGGCTCTTTGACAAGAAGGCAGCACCCAGCCGCACCGAAGGAAGCGACCGATGCCAAATCGCCTGAAACTCGACCGGATCGATATAAGGATTCTCGCCGAGTTGCAGCGCAACGGGCGCATCACCAATGTCGAGTTGGCGGAGCTTGTGCACCTGTCGCCTTCGCCCTGCCTGACGCGGGTGAAGAAACTGGAGCGATCCGGCTATATCAGCGGCTATTCAGCACAGATCGACGTGGCGAAACTCGGCGAGACTTTAACCGTTTTCACCGAGTTCACGCTCAAAAACCACCGGCAGATCGACTTTGCCCGCTTCCAGGAGGCGCTGGAAAAGATGGACAAATGCGTCGAATGCCATCTGATCTCGGGCGGCTACGACTATCTGACAAAATTTGTGACCGCCGGAATCGCCGACTACCAGACTATCATCGAAGGGCTGATTGACCGCGACATCGGGATCGACCGCTATTTCAGCTTCGTTGTGATGAAAACGCCCTTCGTCAAGAGGCAGCTCCCGCTGACCCGGCTGTTCGCCGACAAGGATTGAGGCGCCGAGTCAGCGCTGCGCGAAGGCCGCTACCAGATCGGGATCTAGCTCCAGTCCCGCAAGCCAGCCGGTATCGAGCTGCGGCACCGACGAGATCAAGAGCTTGGAATAGGGATGTGTGGCCTCGGTCGACATCTTGGCCGCCGGCAGCGCCTCCACCACCTCGCCCTTGTACATCACCAGCACGTCGTCGCAGATCGCCTCGACCGTGGACAGGTCGTGGCTGATGAACAGATAACTGAGGCCAAGCTCGCTTTGCAGGTCCTTCAGCAGGTCCAGGATGGCGGCGGCCACCACCGTGTCCAGCGCTGAGGTGATCTCGTCGCAGAGGATCAGTTCGGGCTCGGCCGCCAGGGCGCGCGCCAAATTGACCCGCTGCTTCTGTCCGCCCGATAGCTCGGAAGGCAGACGGTGGCGCAGGGTGGCGGGCAGGCGCACCATATCCAGCAACTCGATCACCCGGGCCTCGCACGCTGCGCCGCGCAGCCCCTGGTAAAACGTCAGCGGCCGGCCGAGGATCGTGCCGATGGAGTGGGCGGGGTTCAGTGCATTGTCGGCCAATTGAAAGACGATCTGCGCGCGACGCAGGTGGTCTTTGGAGCGGGCGCGCAGGTCGGGGTTCAGCAGATCCCCGCTGAACCGCACCGTACCACGATAGGCCGGGAGGATGCCTGCGATCGCCCGCGCCAGCGTCGACTTGCCCGAGCCGCTCTCGCCGATCACGCCCAGGTTCCGTCCGCGTTCGAGCCGCAAATCTACGTCTTTAAGCACCTTGGCCGCCGGCTCGCCGTTTGATAGCGGCCCGTATCCGGCGCAAAGCCCGCTCACCTCCAGCACCGGTGCTTCGGCGCCGCTTTTGTGATCCCCCATGGGCACATGCGGCACCGGCTCGAAGGCCGCAAGCAACTCCTTGGTATAGGGATGGCGAGGGGCTTTCAGAATCTGCTCAGTCGTGTTCTCCTCCTGGACCTCACCGCCCTTCAGTACAACGATCCGGTCGGCGATTTGCGCCACCACTGCCAGATCGTGGCTGACATAGACCCCGGCCATGCCGGTCTTGTCCATCACCGAGCGGAAAGCCCGCAACACCTCGATCTGGGTGGTCACGTCCAGCGCGGTGGTGGGCTCGTCGAAAATCACCAGCTTGGGATCGGCGATCAACGCCATCGCGGCCGACAGCCGTTGCAACTGTCCGCCTGAAACCTGGTGCGGATAGCGCTGCCCGATGCGATCCGGATCGGGCAGCGCCAGGGCGCGGAACAGATCGCGGGCATGGGCCTCGGCCTCCGCGCGCGGCATGACACCGTGGATTGTGTTGATTTCCACCACCTGGTCCATGATCCGCTTGGAGGGGTTGAAGGCCGCCGCCGCCGATTGCGGCACGTAGGACACTTCCGTGCCGCGCAACACGGCGCTCCGCTGCCTCTCGGACATGGCCGTCACGTCATGGGAACCGACCCGGATCGTGCCGCTCTGGATAGCGCAGCCGCTCCGGGTGTGTCCCATCAGAGACAGGGCGATGGTGGTCTTGCCGGAACCGCTCTCGCCGATCAGGGCAAGGATTTCCCCTGGCGCGATGTCGAAGCTCACGCCGCGAATGATCTCGACCTCGCGGCCCGCGTCCGTAGCGGCACCGATCCTGAGGTCGCGGACGGAAACGAGAGGGGTATCCGTCATCAGTCGTTCCTGTCACGGATCTTGGTGGGAAGGTTGTCGATGAACATGTTCACCGAAATAGTCAGCGAGGCGATGGCGATACACGGGAAGATCACCGCGGGTGCGCCGATGCTCAGTCCCTCAATATTCTCTCGCACCAACGCGCCCCAGTCGGCATTCGGCGGCTGCACCCCAAGGCCGAGAAAGGACAGGCCCGACAGCACCAGCACGATGAAGACGAAGCGCAGGCCGAAATCTGCCAGCACCGGCCCGAGGATATTGGGGAAGATCTCGCGGGCAATCAGATAGGGCGTGCCCTCGCCCCGCGCCCGGGCCACGGTGACAAAGTCCATCGTGTTGACGTTGACTGCCAGCGCCCGGGCAAAACGGTAGGCGCCGGGCATGTAGATCGCCGCCAGTGTCAGGATCAGCACTGGAATAGACGAGCCCACTGCCGCCACCACGACCAGGCCGAAGAGCAACGACGGGATGCCGTTGAACGCGTCCAGCAGGCGCGATAGCAGCATGTCGAACCATCCGCCGGCGACCGCGGCGCTCATGCCCAGGACGATCCCCGCGATGCAGGCAAGCATCACCGCCGCCAACGCGATCCCAACCGTATAGCGCGTGCCCATCAGCAAGCGCGACAGGATATCCCGGCCGAGATAGTCCGTCCCCATCCAGAATTGGGAGCTGATCGAACCGAAATAGTCCCAGTCGACGATCTCGCCCACCGGATAGGGGGTGATCCAATGCCCGATCAGGGCAATCACCGCCCAGAACAGGATGATTGCCAGGCCGACGCAACCGGTCCAGTGGAAGGTGAAGCCCAGGTTCCTGGGCGTTGGGCGGAGCGTAGGGGTCGTAGAGGTCGTCAACGGCGCAGCCTCGGGTTAGAGAGGATCGCGATCATGTCGGCCAGGGTCGTCAGGCTTAGGTAGCTGACGCAGAAGATCATCGCGCAGGACTGGATCAGCGGCAGGTCGCGGGTGGAGACGGCATCGACCATCAGCTTGGCGACGCCGGGATAGTTGAACACCGTTTCGACAATGATTACCCCGCCTACCAGGTAGCTGAGCGACAGCGCAACTGCATTGGCGATGGGCCCCAACGCGTTGGGTAGCGCGTGGACCAGAACCATCCGCGCCCGCGAGGCACCCTTCAGCAGCGCCATTTCGACATAGGGTGTGTTGATCGTCTCGATCACCGCAGCGCGCGTCATGCGGATCATCTGCGCCGACACGACGAAGCTCAGCGTGATCACCGGCATGGCGTAGGCCCGCAGCATGGCGCCCAGGCTGTCCAGGTCCACGCCATAACTCAGCGCCGGCAGCCAGTCGAGCCAGACCGCAAAGATCAACACCGCCAGTGTCGCCACCATGAACTCCGGCACCGAGATGACCGAAATGGTCAGCACCGAAACCGCCCGATCGAGGAGCGATCGTCGCCACATGGCCGCGGCGATGCCGAGGCTCAGCGCCACCGGCACGCAGATCACTGTGACGATTCCGGCCAGCCGCAGCGAGTTCGCCAGCCGCCCGGCCAGAAGATCGGCGATTTCGATGTTATTGACGTAGGAGATGCCCATGTCGCCGGTAGCCAGTCCACCCAGCCACCCCAAAAAACGCAGGATCGCCGGCTCGTCGAGTCCCATTGCGTGGCGCAGGCCGGCAACCGCCTCAGGCGTGGCCGCCTGACCCAGCAGAATCTCAGCCACGTCGCCCGGCAACATCTCGGTGGCGAAGAACACTGCGAAGGACACGATCACCAGGGTGATCAGCGCAATCCCGAGCCGTCGCCCGACAAGCATCCAGGTGGTGGAGGATCGAAACAAGGGCGTCTCCCTGTGCCTGCCGGTAGAGTCGCCCGCGCATGATACACGCGCGGGCGCAATCTACTATCGGGATCAGGCCTCGAGCCAGACGTACTCGGCGAAAGCATAGCCCATCTGCCCGCCCAACGGGTTCGGCCGCAAGCCCTTCAGCTTGGTCGAGAGGGCGTCCACGTTCGAGATGTAGGCTGGGATGATCGTGCCCGCCTCATTGGCCACCATCGCCTGCATCTCCCAGTAGATGTCGGTTCGCTTGGCCTCGTCAAGCGTGCCACGTGCCTCAACCAGCATTGCATCGAACTTGTCGGATTTAAACTGACTCTCGTTCCAAGGCGCATCCGATGCATAAAGCAGCGAGAACAGGATATCCGGGGTCGGACGCGGATTGATATTTCCGAAATGCACTGGCGCCTTCAGCCAGTAGTTCGACCAATAGCCGTCCGACGGCACCCGCTGCACGTCGAACTTCATACCGATCTCAGCTCCGGCCTGTTGCACCACAGTCGCCATGTCGATCGAGGATGTGGCCGCCTCCGAGGCGACGATCGGAATGGATTGCCCCAGAAGTCCGGCATTCTCAAAGAGTGCCTTGGCCTTTTCCGGATCGTATGCCCGCGGCTTCAACTCCGTATTGTGATAGCGGTTGGCCGACGAAACCGGCTGATCGTTGCCAATTTCGGCCAAGCCGCGCAGCACGGACTTCTGTATGACCTCGCGGTTGATCAGGTATTTCATCCCTTCGATGAAACCGGCCTTGGCGCCGGGTTCGAGGTCGAGCCGCATGTTGAGGTTGGTGTAGTTCCCGGCCGTGGTAATCGAGGTTTCCACGCGGCTCTGCCCATCCAGCAACCGCAAGGAGCGCGGGTTGACCGCCCCAGCCAGATGGATATCGCCGGACAGAAGCGCGTTGACTCGGGCGTTGTTGTCCGAGATCGCGAAGTACTCGAAACTGTCGAGATAGGGACCTTGATCCTTGAAATAGTTCGGATTCTTCACAGCGATCGAACGCACGCCCGGCTCGAACACCTCGCTGAGGAAAGCGCCTGTGCCGTTCGCCTTGGAAAAATCAGTGGCGCCGTCTGCGACGATCATGAAGTGGTGCAGCGACAAAATGGTGGGCAGATCGGCATTCGATTCCGCCAGCACGATCTTGACAGTCAGATCGTCCACCGACTCGATCTCAACCATCTGCTTGGCGATGGAGTTCACCTTGGAGCCGACACTTTCGTCCAGATGGCGCCGCAGTGAATAGACCACATCAGCCGAGTTCAGCGTCTTGCCGTCGTGGAAAGCGACGCCTGACTTCAACTTGACCTGCCATGTCTTGGCATCGTCCGTTTCGATCGCGTCGGCCAGTTCCATCTGCACCTGGCCATTCTCGTCGAGGAAGGTCAGCCGGTTGTAGAAAGCGCAGCAGCGCGTGTAGTCGGTCGACAGTGAGGCCTTGGCCGGGTCGAGCGTGTCCGCCGTGGATGACGACCAGCCCGCCGCCTTGATGCTGCCGCCGCTGACCGGGGTCTCGGCCCTTGCCTTGGTCGCATGCAGCAAGATTTCTCCGCCCGCCGACATGGCGACGCCCGAAGCCACCAGCATCTTCAACAAGTCTCGGCGCGACGCGCCGCGGCGAATCGCCGCTTCGATCATGGCGTCGTCGCGGTTGGTCCAGTTGGTGGGTCGATTCTTGATCATTGTCTCATTCCCTGTTGCTGTTTGGGCCCATTCGGTTCTGCCGCCGTACCGGGCCGGTTGACGAACTGTTCTCAGTGCTCGAAGGCTTGGTCAGCGGCCTCGACCAGGCCGATCAGCGCATCGAAACGGTAGTCGGGTTCGGTAAAGCGCGCCGGGGCGATGGTGCCGCCATAGCCCTGCTGGCCGTGCCGGCGTTCGATCCAGACATTGGTCATGCCAAGCTCACGCGAGACCCCGATATCGTGGTGTTGGCTTTGCGCTACATGCAGAATGTCGGGCGCGTCGCCGCCGTCTTCCTGCACATGTGCAAAGACCTGGTAGAAAAAGATCGGGTCCGGCTTCTCCGTTCCGGTGTCGTCGGTGGTGAAGCTCGCCCAGAAAGGAGAGCCCAGAGTCCTCTCGTAGTTTGCAAAGGCCCAGCGACGGGCGTTGGTCATCGCGATCAGCTTGTAGCGTCGTCCTAACCGCTCCAGCGCCTCGACGCTGTCGGGAAAAGCCTTCGCGTCACCGACCGCGTTGATCAGCGTCTGCCGGTTGGTGGGCGTATCGGGCAAGCCGAGAGCTGCCGCGATCTCGCCGTAGCAGCGTCCCAGATCGTCGGGAAAGAGCCCCGCACCGGGCTGATAACGTGCAGCGCGATAGACCTTCAGCGCCGCCTCGCCGTCGACGCCGGTCCCGGCACGTTCGGCGATCTCTGCCAGAGCTTCCTTGATGGCGCCCTCGAAATCGATCAGCGTGCCGACCACATCAAAGCTGATATAGGAAAAGGCGGTCAGCGGTTTCACGGCGGTTTCGGTCGCCATCTCGACAATCCCTTCTCAACTGCACCGCACGGACAGGATCGGCAGCGGGGCCGGCCGGGGGCGGAGGCTCGGGTCCGATCGGTCGCCGTTACCCCCCAGCATCGCCCGGAACGTGGAGACCATCGCATCGAAACATGCCAGAGAACCGGCAGATTCTTTCGTTCTCGCGCAGAGCGCGGCCAGATATGCTGTGCCCCCTCTCAAAGCCTCAGTACCCACGGCCAGGGTCGACGAGACCAGGGATTGCCCGGCCCGTGCCACTCGCGCGGATCACTGCCAGCGCGTGGCGGGCGCCCTCTTCGGCATCTGTATGCGAAGCAACATGCGGCGTCACGATCACGCGCGGGTCGGCCCAGGCCCAGTGATCGGCGGGCAGCGGCTCGGGATCCGTGACGTCGAGCATGGCCGCGCTCAGGCGCCCTGAATTCAGCGCGTCGCGAAGGGCGTCCATGTCCAGATGCGCACCGCGCCCGGCATGGATCAGCCCCGCCCCGCGCGGCAGTCCCGCAAAGAGTTCCGCGTTCAGTACCCCATGCGTCACCGCGGTCAGCGGCAGCAGGCAGATCAGCAGATCCGTGCGCGCCAGGAATTCCGCCAGCGCGTCCTGTCCGAAAACTTCGATCCCCACGGCCGGCGCGCCCGAGCGGTTCCAACCCGCAATGGGAAATCCCATCGCCACAAGGCTTTGCGCCACCGCCTGCCCGATACGCCCCAAGCCCATGATGCCGATAGGACGCGTCCGCGCCAGCCGCGCGGTATGCGGCGCCCATTGACTGCGCGATGCCTGCTCGAGATACCGCGGCATCTCCCGGTGGAGCATCAGCGCCGCCATCACCACCCAGTCGCGGACCATTTCCTCGATCCCGGGGGCGATGGTACGCGACAAGGCCACACCCAGCGGCAGCGGCGGCATCTGGTCGACCCCGGCGCCAATGCTGATCACCGCCTTGAGGTTTGGGTAGCGCGCGAGATCTTTGGGTGGCTGCCAGCAGGCGATATGGCTGATCGCGGCGGGATCGTTCACCGCGTCCTCGCCCACCACCATCGCCTCGCCCGCCTCCGCGAACAGCCGCTCCCAGACCAAGGCCCGCTCCGGCGTCGAGGTAAAAAGCAGCGTCATGCCTGCAGCACCGCACGGATTTCGGGATCCTCCAGCGTCAGATCCAGCACCCGGCGCGTTCGCTCCACAATCTGGTCGATCTGATCCGCCGTGCAGCAGAGCGGCGGGGCATAGCCGAAGATGCCCTGGGGAAAACACCGGACCACCAGCCCTTCTTGCCAGGCCCGGTCGAAAAGCCGCGTCGCGGGCCCCAGCGCGGCGGGCAGCGGCGTCTTGCGCGCCTTGTCGGTGACGAGTTCCACCGCCGCCAACATCCCGCGCCCGCGCACATCGCCGACCAGCGGGTGATCGGCGAGACCCTTCAGCCCCTCCATCAACCGTGCACCCATCTTGCGGCCATTTTCCAAAAGCCCGTTTTCGTAAAGCCGCAGCACCTCCAACGCCACGGCAGCGGAGACCGGATGCGCCGAATAGGTAAATCCGTGCCCCACCGCCTTGGGCCCCGCTCCCTCTGCGATGGTCTGGTAGACGTGCTCGCTCATGAAGACTGCGCCCATCGGCACATACCCCGAGGTCAGCCCCTTGGCCACGGTCATAAGATCCGGCACGATGCCCTCCTCCTCGCAGGCAAAGAGCGGTCCGGTCCGCCCGAACGCGGTAATTACTTCGTCGGCAACAAACAGGATTTCCAGTTCGGCACAGGCCTCGCGCATCGCGCGTACCCAGCCGGGCGGTGGCACCAGCACCCCGCCAGACCCCTGGATCGGCTCGACATAGAAAGCCGCAACCCGGTCCTCGCCCAATTCGGCAACCTTCGCGCGCAGCGCCGCGATCGAGGCGTCGATGATCGCCTGCCCATCCTGTCCTACCGGGTTGCGGTAGGCGTAGTGGGACGGGATCTTGTGCTGCCAGGCATAGGGCAAGCCGAAGCCTTCGTGGAAGGCAGGTAGCGCCGTCAGCCCCGCCCCGCCCGAGGCGGAGCCGTGATAGCCCTGATCGACCGAAATGAACTGGTCGCGCTGCGGCATCCCCCGCGAATGCCAGTAGTAGCGGATGAAGCGGATCGTGCTGTCCACCGCATCCGAGCCGCCGAGGCAGAAATAGATATGGTCGAGATCGCCCGGCGCGCGCTCGGCCAACTCGGCCGCCAGCCGGATGGGCGCCTCGGCGCCGAGGTCGAAATAGCCCGTCGCATAGGATAGCTGACGCATCTGCGCGGCGGCGGCCTCAATGACGCTCTCGTGGCCGTAGCCTGCATTGACGCACCACAGGCCCGCGAAACCATCGATCAACTCTCGGCCTTCGCTGTCGGTGACGGTTGCGCCCTTGGCGGAGCGCAGCACGCGCACGCCCCGTGCCTCGTGGCCTTGGAAGGACGAGACCGGGTGCACAAGGTGCCGGCGGTCCAGTTCGACGAGTGAGTTGGTCGGCATCTCAGTCTCCGGCAGCATCAGCCCAGGGCTTGCGAGGCCAGGGCATAGGTGGTGAAGCCGCGCCCCACGTCGGCGCCGGGACACAAACTCATCGCGGTGCCGCCGCCCGCATGTGCGAGCCCCAGCGCGGCAACGAAGTCGCCAAGCCCGCGGGATTGCGGCAGGTCGATCCTCAAGAAGGCGCCGGCGGCACGGCGGGCGCCCTCGGCGATCAGTGCCCGCGCCGTGGCATCGTCCTGCGCCACCACAGGGCCGATCACCCGACCCCGCCCGAAGTCTCGCATCAGCGCAAAGCCGTTCTCGGCCAGGAGCACCTCGCCACGCTCAGCGATCCGTCGTAGCAGCGGGGCACGCTCCAGCCCCGAGGCAGCGCAGTCCATGTCGGCGAGCCGGTCGATATCCGCCACGCCATCCAGGCGTACCGGCAGCTCCGGCGTGCCGGCAATGGCGATCCCTTGATGCTGGAGAATCCGTCCGGTAGTGACAAAGCCGAGATTTTCGTATAGCGGAATTCCCTCCGCCGTGGCCACTAGCCGCATATCCCGGTCGCCCGCCAGCGCCATCACCGCCGTCATGAGCCTGCGGCCAAGGCCCCGGCCCCGCATGCGCGCGTTCACGATGATCATGTTGAGCAGGGCCACCCTACCGAACGGCGCACAGAGAGCCGTGCCCACGACCGTCTCACCATCCAGCGCCACCACTCCCTGCGAGACCGACAGGCCCAGCGCCCAGTCCTCGGATTGATGCGGCCAGCCCGCCTCTTGTGACAGTCTCAACGCCCCATGCAAATGCGCCGGCTCGAATGGTACGATCGACAGATCCTGCGGTGCGGTGGGAGAAGGGGGCATGTCGGTTGTCGTCATCGGCTCATCCGTCTTGTTCCTGTTGTCAGCCTAGGCTGCCGGCTTCGGCATGTTCGTCCTGATCCCCGCGCCCCGCAGCAGTTTGCATTGGATCCACGCCGCCTCGCCGCAGGATATGCCGCACCCACGCAGCCACAGATGGGCCGAACGCAGGCCGCTGCCGTACAAGCGGCAGCCACCGGCAGGCGGCCGGCGCGAAGCCGGCACCATTTGCCGTCAAACGCCCGGGCAACGCTATTTCCTGCGCTGAAAGTGAAAAGAGCGGCAATCCCTGTTGCGGTAAAGGCGCAAGGATACCTCCATCGACGATGTTCCGGAGACAGACATGACCTTCCGCCCCAAATTCATCACCTTCGACTGCCATGGCACGATGATCTTCTTCGACATGGCCGGTGCCGCGCGCGACCACTATGCCGGCCAATTGACGCCCGAGCAGATGGAGGTCTTCATCCGTGATTTCTCGGCCTACCGGCTCGACGAGGTGCTGGGCGCCTGGAAACCCTATGCCGAGGTGGTGCACAATGCGCTCGAACGTACCTGCAAGCGCAATGGCGTGGCTTTCGACCCGACCGTCGCCGCTGAAATCTATGAGCGCGTCCCCTCGTGGGGACCGCACCGGGACGTGCCCGCCGGCCTGTGCCAGGTAGCGGACAAGATCCCGCTGGTGGCGCTGACCAACTCGATGAACAGCCAGATAACGCACAACATCGCGAAGCTCGGTGCGCCCATAGCGCATGTCTTTACCGCCGAAGACGCGCAGGCCTACAAGCCCCAGATGCGCGCATTCGAGCACATGTTCGACAGTCTGGGCTGCGGGCCCGGGGACGTTCTGCACGTATCGTCGAGCTTCCGCTACGACCTGATGACAGCGCATGATCTCGGCATCACCCACAAGGCCTGGGTCAATCGCGGCCACGAACCCGCGAATCCCTACTATGGCTATGCCGAGATCCCCGACATCTCGGGTCTCGCCGCGCTGGTCGGTCTCTAAGGGGCCGGACACCGCGATGAAATACGTGTCCTACTGGCACGACACCGCCACGCCCTTCGACGCGGCCCAAACGGGGCCCGTCGAAGGGCGCTACGACGTCGCGGTGATTGGCGCCGGCTTCACCGGGCTGAGCGCCGCGCGCAAGCTTGCCCGCGAAGGCCTGCGCGTCGCGGTGCTGGAAGCGAGCCATGTCGGCGCGGGCGGTTCGGGCCGCAACGGCGGGCATCTCAACAACGGAGTGGCGCATGGCTATGCCGAGGCCAAAGCGCATCTCGGGGCCGACCGGGCACACGCGCTCTATAAGGCCTATGACCGCTCCATCGATTTGATCGAGGATGTCATCGCCGAAGAACGCATTGCCTGCGATTTCCGCCGTTCGGGCAAGCTGAAACTGGCGTCGAAACCCTCGCACGTGGCGGCGTTGCGTGCGAACTTCGAGTTGGTTCACCGCGAGGTCGATCCCGATACCCGCTGGCTGGTGCGCAGCGATCTGGCGGGCGAGGTCGGCTCGGACGCTTTTCATGGTGCGATGCTCTACGGCAAGTCAGCCATGATGCATATGGGGCGCTACGTGACGGGGCTGGCCACGGCAGCCGCCCGCCACGGCGCTCTCATCTGGGAGAACGCCCCCCTCACCGGCCGCGACAAGCGCGCTGGAGGATGGGAACTGGCAACGCCAAAGGGCCGCCTCCTGGCGGACCGGGTGATTGCCGCGACCGGCGCCTACTCCGCCGAGGTGCCCGGCGCGCCGCTGCAATACTTCCGGCGGCGGATTGTCTCGGTCGGCTCCTATATCGTCGCGACGCGACCGCTCTCGCCCGAAGAAGTCACCGCCACCCTGCCCGGCAACCGCACCTGTGTCACCTCGCTCAACATTGGCAACTATTTCCGTCTGTCCCCGGACAATCGGCTGATCTTCGGCGGGCGGGCGCGCTTCTCGGCGGTCTCCGACCAGCGCTCGGACGCAAAATCGGGGGAGATCCTGCGTGCCTCACTCACCCGGACCTTCCCGCATTTGGCAGGGGTGGAGATCGACTATTGCTGGGGCGGTCTCGTCGGGATGACCAAAGACCGCTTCCCCCGCGCGGGTGAGGCGGACGGCATGATCTACGGCATGGGTTATTCAGGTCACGGCGCCCAGATGTCCACCCTTATCGGACAGGTGCTGGCGGACATGGCCATGGGTCGGACGGACACCAACCCGCTCGCCGGCATGGACTGGCCCGCGATCCCCGCCCATTCCGGACGACCCTGGTTCCTGCCGCTGGTCGGGCTGTGGTTCGGGCTCAAGGATCGGCTGTCGTGATCCGGTCCGCGCGCCCATACTGGGCTGGCTCAGCCCAGCGAATGCGCCGCCAACCCGTAAAGCTGGGCACCGTCCAGCGGCCGCCGCTGGCGGCCGAAATACATTTCGGTCACGGTGTCGTAGATCCCCATTCCGGCAGCTGCAAGGAACGCTCCGAAATGCTCGCTCTCCACCGGCGAGTCCAGTCGCACGAACTCGCCCTCATGGCGCTGGATCAACGGCGCGGCCAGCATCATCGCCATCGCATCGTCCTCGGCCACCAGCGGGCCGATCACCACGCCCCGGCCGAACTTGCGCGCCAGCGCATAGCCACGGATCTCGCCATCCTTTTCGGCCACCAGGCCCGAGGAAAGCTGCAGCATCGCGTCCATGGTTCGCTTCCGCTCGGCACCGTAGGCGTGACAGTCGAGCGCCCGCACGATCGACTCGTCTTCAGGCGACAGCGTCCGCAGCGACACGCCCGGTGCCGGGTCCGGCAGATATATCGACCGCGTCACTCCCTGGCGCTGCCAGATCGTGGTGAGCGGCATGAATCCTTCGCTTTCGTACAGCCGATAGCCCGACCGGGTGGCGCTCAGCCGCATGTCCCGGCCCGCGCAATCGGCCATCACCCGGCGCATGAGCCAGCGCCCGGTGCCCAGCGTCTGCAAGCGCGGTGCCGTGACCATCATGCCCAGCATCGCGAAATCCGCGCCGGCCGTGTAGTACATGGACGAGCCCATCGCCCGTCCGATCTCGTCGATGGCGAGATAGCCGTCGCCGAGCGAGATAAGCAGGTCGAGATCATCCGTCCGGTGCGGCCAGAATACGCCGACTGTCAACTCGTGCAGCAATGCCCGGTCCTCCGGCCCGATCCGGCGTGCTACCGCGTCGTAATTGTCCACCCGGAACCGGTCGAGCGGCGGCCCACCCGCCTCACCCGCCCGTGCGGGCTCGCCCGAAGCATTGCGGTTCCGTTGCCTTTTTTTGCTCACCTTCATCGCTTTGCCGCCACCGACCAACCTCCACCGCAACCCTGAAAACAAACTATGCCCGATGCCAATGTTGCGCATGTTCCACGGCTTTTTGTGCCGTATCGCGCGGGAATACCACACCATATGCGCCGGAGGCCAAGCCCGGTGCGGCATGGATGCAGGGGGCGCAAGTCTCCGCCGCCCACCGTCGATTTCGGCGCGGGGATCGGCCGGGCCGCCGGCTGCCCCGACAGTACTGAATCTTTGGCCTCTCCAAGTATAGCCAGACGGAGATATTGCCCATGTCCTCCGATCCGTTGCTGCAACCCTACCGGCTAAAGCATCTGACGCTGAAGAACCGAATCCTGATCACCGGGCACGAGCCCGGCTATGCCGAGGATGGCCTGCCCAAGCACCGCTACCGCGCCTACCACGTGGCCCGCGCCCGCGGCGGTATCGCGCTGACCATGACGATAGGCTCTGCCGCCGTGGCCCCTGACAGCCCGCCCTCCGGCGGCGGGGTGCAGGCCCATAGGGACGAAATCGTCGGCTGGATGAAGCAATTGGCCGAGGAATGCCACGAGCATGGCTGCGCGGTGATGATCCAGCTCACCCATCACGGCCGCCGCACCCGCTGGGATCGGGGCGACTGGCTGCCTACGGTCTCGGCCAGTTCCGAGCGCGAGGTCTCGCACCGTCACGCCGCAAAGGCGGCCGAGGATTGGGACATCGACCGCATTGTGAAGGACTATGCCGATGCCGCCGAGCGGATGAAGGCGGCCGGAGTCGACGGGGTCGAATTCCTGGCCACCGGTCACCTGCTCGACCAGTTCTGGTCGCCCCGCTCCAACGCGCTTGCCGGTCCCTATGGCGGGTCGCTCGACAACCGCCTGCGGCTGACCTTCGACGTGCTGCGCGAAACCCGGCAGCGGGTCGGTGATGACTTCCTCCTGGGCGTACGCTATGCCGGCGACGAGATGGCCGCCGACGGGGTGACGCCGAAAGAAGGGCTGGAGATCTCGTGCCGGCTCAAGGACAGCGGGTTGCTGGATTTCCTCAACGTCACCCGCGGCCATATCGATACCGATCCGGGGCTCACCGACATGATCCCCGTGCAGGGGATGCGCAGTGCGCCACATCTGCAACTGGCATCGGACATCCGCGCGGCCACCTGTTTTCCGGTCTTCCACGCCGCCAAGGTGCCGGATGTGGCCACCGCCCGCCATGCCATTGCCTCAGGCATGGTGGATATGATCGGCATGACCCGGGCGCATCTGGCCGATCCCGATATCCTGAAGAAGATCGCTGCCGGTCAGGAAGACCGGATCCGCCCCTGTGTCGGAGCGAACTACTGTCTCGACCGCCGGTTCCAGGGTGCCGAGGCGCTATGTATCCACAATCCCTCGACCGGGCGCGAGGCGACCCTGCCCCATGCCATCGGCCGCGCCGAGACTCCGCGCCGGGTGCTGATCGTCGGTGCTGGCCCGGCGGGTATGGAAGCCGCCCGCGTCGCCGCCGAACGCGGCCATGAGGTGACGGTGCACGAGGCCGCCGGCGACCCCGGTGGCCAGATCCGCCTCGCCGCCCGTTCCGAGCGCCGGCGTGAAATGCTCTCGATCATCGGCTGGCGGATGGCAGAATGCGAACGGCTGGGCGTGACCTTCCTTTTCAACAGCTTCGCCGAGGCCGACACCATCACCGAGGACGGCCCGGATGTGGTGATCGTCGCCACCGGGGGGCTCCCGCATGATGTGCCTCTGGCCTCGGGCGCCGACTTGGTGATTTCCTCCTGGGACATCCTCGCGGGCGACGCCAAAGTCGGGCGGAATGTGCTGGTCTTCGACAATGCCGGCGATGTCGCCGGATTACAGACGGCTGAGATGATCGCAGCCGCCGGCAGCACGGTCGAGATCGTGTCGCCCGACCGGGGGCTTTCCCCCGAGGTCATGCCGATGACCATGACGCCATTCATGCGCAGTCTGCAGGCGCTGGACGTGACCTTCACCATCACGTGGCGGCTGACGGCGGTGAGCCGCCAAGGTAATGGGCTTCTGGCAGAGTTGGGCAGCGACTACGGCGGTGTCACCAGTAGCCGCGATGTCGATCAAGTGGTGGTGAACAATGGCACAGTCCCGCTGGACGACCTCTATTTCGCACTGAAACCACTCTCGTCCAACCTCGGCGCTGTGGATCAGGCCGCACTGCTGACCGGCGCGCCGCAGACCCTGGCACCCTATCGCGCAGGCCGGTTTCAGCTCTTCCGCATCGGAGACGCTGTCTCTTCCCGCAATACCCACGCGGCGATCTATGACGCTGCGCGCCTGGTCCGGGCGATTTGAACCGCCAGCTCCACCCCCTTGCGGGGCGGAATGACCGGCGCAAGGCTAGTTGGTTCTGGCCTGGCCCAAAAAAAAAGCGATCCGACCTGAGCCATTTCGCGCGCTGTACTGTGGCTGCCGGTGCGGTGACCAGCCAACCGATCAAGCGCCTCCGCTCGCTCCTGAAGTGAGACCTTCCGTTGCTCTGACACCCCGTATGACCGAGCCAGGTTGGAGAACGGGGGGCTTGGCGCGAACGCAGTGGTCGGCTGAATCGTGGCCGTGGCTCGACCCCGAGCGCAGTTTAGCGCCTCCCGGCGCCCTGTAAATCGTCGCTCCTGCCCCTCCCTGCCCGAAGCCACCGGAATCCGCACAGGTTGATTACATGCAACCCAAAATACCAAAAACTATGATTAGCCACTCCTTAAGAGGGTAACGCTACACTGTGGGCATTGCCCCGCAACCGACCGCCAAAGCCCAATGGTGGGAAGCCAATCCCGTCAAATCGCCAGCACCACCGGCGGCGGATCACATGCCTCCCGACAGCAACATTCGGGTCGCGGGAAACCAGAAAAGCAACTCATCGTATGAGCGCCAAGCAAGCAAGCCATCCCGCCCGTCGGGGCCCTTTCGAACGGATCGGCAAGTTCACCATCAGCGGACAGCTCAGCGCCGTGGTTGCCGTAGGCGTCGGCATCGGCTTTCTCATCGTCACGGCCCTGCAGATCGAGCGGTCGCATGCAAGTCTCTACGCCATCGAGCTCCATCACAACGTTCGCACGACGGAGCTGATCGCCGCCCAGCTCTACGGCGCCGTACACTGGCGCAAGCCGACCGTCATCGATCAGTCCTACGATCGCTTGATGGATCAGGACGACCTGAACCTCGTAACGGCCGTCGCCCTGGACCACCACGGCAAGGTACTGTCGATCTACCAGAAGGACCCGGCCGAGCCGGTCGACCTCATGGCGCTCCTGCCGGACGGAAAGGCAGTCCCGCTCGACCAGAAGACCACCAGTACCAGGATTGGCGACCTCTTCATCGTCGTCGCACCGGTGTTGTCGCATGACGGCAGCATCCGCGCCGGCACCTTCGCCATGGCCTGGGACCTCGCCGACTTCAACGATCTGGCGACAAAAGCGGAAGTCCGCGACGCGATCGTCGCATTGGCGACACTCGTTGTGTTCATCTCCCTTGCCCTCGTTTTCGTCAACCGGCGCCTGAGCAAGCCGCTGGCGGAGGTTACCGAGGCCACGAACCGTATCGCCAACGGCGACAAGAGTTTTGAAATCCCTTGGACCGGCCGGCGCGACGAGATCGGCGACATGGCACGCTCTCTCGTGACCTTCAGACAGAACGTCGCCTTGATCGACCGCCTGACGGCTGAACAGCAGCAGCAGACCCTCCGCCTGTCGGAGGCACTCGAGAAGGAGCGTGAGTACAACGCCCTGCATCGCGATTTCGTCACCATGGTATCTCACGAGTTTCGCACCCCTGTCGCCATCATCGACGGCGCCGCACAACGCATCGAACGCCGAATCGGCAAGGATACGCCCGAGGAACTGCAACTGCGCACAGAGAAGATCCGCAGCGCCGTCGCCCGCATGATCGAGCTAATCGACAGCACCCTCAGCGTGTCACGCATGGAAGCCGGTGCCATCGAGCTGGAACTTGCGGAATGCGACCTGGCCGCGTTGCTGAAAGACGTCTGTCAACGACAGCAGGGAATTGCTCGACAGCATAAGGTCAGGCTGACCATCGCCGACCTACCGCCGATGATGTCAGTCGATGCAAAGCGCATGGATCAAGTCTTCACGAACCTGCTCTCCAATGCAGTCAAATACGCCCCCGACGCACCGCAGATCGAGGTCAAGGCGGGAACGATCGGCAGCGACGTGGTGGTCGCAGTGCGTGACTTCGGCGTTGGCATCCCAAAGGATGAGCTACACAAGCTGTTCGAAAAATTCTATCGGGCCAGCACTTCAACGGGCATCCCGGGAACCGGCATCGGGCTCCACCTGGTCAAGTTCCTGGTGGAGCTTCATGACGGTACCGTCGCCGTGGATAGCACGGAAGGGCAAGGGACGACCTTCTCGGTGACCTTCCCAATCAGGGAGTCCGGAGCGCAGGCGGACGACCCTGCAGATGAAGGCGGGTTCGCCGCCATGTCGGCTTAGCAAATGTCACTATCGAACCAAATCAATAATCCCCCAAGGATGTTCAAGATCCTCTGCGTGGAGGATGAAGTCGACCTCCGCCAGGATTTGGTAGAGATGATCGAAGAGAACGGCTACGAGGTCGCCTCGGCCTCCAACGGCGCCGAAGGACTGCTGACACTGGTCCGCTTCGAGCCGGACCTGGTAATCAGCGACTGCCTCATGCCACTGGTGAGTGGGGCCGAAATGCTGCGAAAAATCCGCACGGAGCTCAGCGACTTTTCCACCATACCCGTGATCTTCCTCTCTGCTCATGCCCGCAAGGAGCAAATTGAGGAACGCATGGAAATTGGCGCAAGCCGCTATCTCGCTAAACCGGTTGACCACATCGAGCTGCTGCGCGTGATCGCGGAAGTCCTCGGCATCCAGTCCGACGCTGCCGTTTCAGAAAATTAAGGTAGGACCAAATGGCAGCCAGAATTCTCTGCGTCGAAGACGAAGAGGACCTTCGCAAAGACATCGTGGAGGAGCTTCGCGACGCCGGCTACAGTATGCTTGAGGCAGGTAATGGTAAGGCAGCGCTCGAGGTGATTGCCAAAGGGAAGCCCGATCTTATCCTCTGTGACATCTCCATGCCGGGGATGGGCGGCTATGAACTGCTCGAGGAGATCAGAGCCAATCATCCGGAACACTGCGACGTTCCCTTCATCTTCCTGACTGCGCTTGCCGATCGTTCTCACATCATGATGGGGAAAAAGCTCGGCGCCGACGACTACCTGACGAAGCCGGTGGACTACGAATTGCTGCTGGCTACGGTCGAGGCCCGGCTGGAACATGCCGCACGGCTAAAGCTGCACCACAAGGAGCAGCTGATCAAGGTCTACAAAGCCGCCGCCGACGAACTGGCTCAACCGGCCTTCGCGCCCGCAGCGACCGGCGCCAAGCAACCGTCGGGGAGCAAGGGAGTCGATGCATCGCCGGTTGGTGACGAGTCCGCGCCGGCAGACCAAAATGGCGACGTCGCGCTACGCCTGCAGAATCTCGTTACCGACACTCCTACAAAGCTGGTTGCAGGTCGAATCCAGCTTGTTGGGCTGAGTGAGATCAAAGCCGTGCTTGGCGAGCGCTGGGTGCACCGTAGTGAGGTCATCTACGCCCTCATCGAGAAGATCCTAGAGAATCGACTCGCTCGCGCCGACGTCTACCAGCGCGACGGAGTGGGCAACTTCACTATCTGCTTTGCAACGCTGAACGAAGCCGAGGCCGCTTTCAAGGCACGCGCGATCGCGGAGGAGATCCGGACGAGAATCCTCGGCAGGGACTTCGGGCCAGAATCGGCGCCATTGTCCACGGAAGATCACGCCTTCCTCGACGCGTTGGATGGCGGCCGTGGCAGCGGGCATGCTTTGGCCGTAAAAGCCGAGGCCCACGAGATCGAGCTCCATGCCGACGAAGTCGAAGGATCGCAAGACCTGATCGGGCTTCTGACCTCACGTCTGGAAGCAGCAGCCGCGCAGGCCAAGAAGTCGGAACATGCAGCCCTGATAGAGCTGGTGGAGTTTGCGCGGCTGGAGTTGCATCGCTTCGAGACCCAGCAGGGCCAATTGACGCCATTCCAGTTCGCGACTTTCGACACCGATACCAAGGGACGGGTGGAGGCCTTGCGGAGTATTCGGCCGGGTGCGCAGGATCTGCTAAGAGACATCGACGTGCTGTTGCTCACTAAGGTAGCGGAGGAAATTCTCCGACGACCACCAGGAAAGAACGTTGTCCTGATCGTGAACATTCATTTTTCGACCATAGACAGCAAGCAGCGGCTGGAACACTTCAAGCGCCTCTGCGACACACTATCCGATGCGGCCCGAGCCGCATTGATCTTCAACGTCATGGAAATCCCACATGGCCTCCTGCCGGCCAAGGTTGCCGAGTACTTTCATGCCGTCCGGCACTACTGTCGCGCTATGACGGCAGAATGCGCCCTGCCCAACCTCGGCAACCTGGACCCGCAGATGTTGCGAACACCGATACTGTCCTACAACGCAGTGGATTTCGCCAAGGCCCTGCAGCGCGACCCCGGCCAGGTCTCGGGCTTCCTCAAGCGCCTGCGTCTGAATAAGACCCGCTTGCTTGTCTATGGAGTGAACGGCGAACGGCAGCGAGCGACGATCAGAGCTGCCGGGGTCGACTTTCTGTCGTCGGCTTAACCACCACCGCCGCGATCTAGCGCGCCGCTCAGGCCGCCCGCTGGCGCTCCTGCGCCTGCCGCCACCGGGGCGATGCCTCCTCGACGATCTCCGGGCCTGTGCCCGGCTTGTGCGCCTCTTCGGCGAGAGGCCGATGAGGCAGGCCTTGCGCGCATGGATGGCGAAGGAGCGGCAGTTCACCGCGGCGACACCTGCGACGAAGTCCCGCAGCGCCACGGCATGTTCGCTGGCACTGAAGGCGAGGAAACGGTCGGGGTCGCCGTGCAGGATCGCCCCCGTCGTCACCATCTCCGTATAGAGCAGCGCGCGGCGGCTGATGACGCGCAGAAAGATTCGCTCGTGGCGGTCGGCCCAGTCGATCATCGGCGCCACGGAGACCTTGCGGAGAAGGCCGCTCATGGGGCCCCTGCCTACTCGGCGCGCGTCGCGCCTCAGCTTACCCGGTCAGCGCAGCGGCCAGGGCAGGTCGAAAACCGACTGCAGCCACCCGCTGGGGAAGTTCAGTGCGAGGGCGTTGGCAAGAACCAGCATGAATACCGCGGCCGACACGGTGAGGGCGACGACCTTCACCAGCCCGGCATTTGCCCGCAGCACCAGGAAGGCGATGAAGAAGGCGATCATCGCCAGGTAGAAGCCGACGAGCGCCGTCAGCACCACCAGTGCCACGATCCACAGCGTGCCGCCCCAAAGGCTGCGCACCGTCCTGTCGCCCACGTGCTCGCCCTCGACCTCATGGTCGTAGACCGCCGGACTTGCGTTGCTGCCCAGGACCAGCACGCCGAGCAGCACCAGCGCGAAGAATCCGGTCACCGCGGCCATCGACGCGGGGAAGACGGCGGCGAGGAAGGACTGTTGCAGCGCATCCCATAACGCCACGCCGAACACCGCAAGGCAGAGCAATGCGAAGGCGATCTGCGGGCTCCGTTCGGCCAGCGCCTGGCGGCCTGGCACCAGCGCACGGTCCTTCGCCTGGACGGCAACGGTCGCCGAATCATCGACCCGGTTGCGGATCCCGAACCAGACAGAAAGTGCAATCAGGCCAGCGATGATGAGGACTCCCGGGCGTGACACGAAGCCCCATCCATAGAACTGCACCGCTTGGTAGAGGTAGGTTTCCGCCTGCGGCGCCAGGACGAAGCCGATCAGCAGTGCCGGACGTGGCCAGCCGAAACGGCGCAGGAAGATGCCGAGCAGGCCGATCGCCAGCAAGGCCACGAGATCGGCGAGGTCGCGGGTCGCCTGAAAGGCGGCAAAGCAGATGACCGAGATCATGAAGGGTGCCAGCAAGGGAAAGGGCACCGTGGTCAGCCGCGCAATCGGCGACGCGAGCAGGATGCAGAGCCCCGCCCCCATGATGTTCGCAATTGCCAGCGACCAGATGATCGAATAGGTCACGTTGAGATCGCTGGTGACCATCGAGGGGCCCGGCTCGATCCCGATGAGCACCATGCCGCCGAGAAAGATGGCCATCGATCCGGAACCGGGTATGCCGAACAGCAGAGTCGGCAGGAGCCCGCCGCCCTCCTTGGCATTGTTGGCGCTCTCCGGCGCGATCACACCCCGAATGTCGCCCTTGCCGAAGCGGGTGGTATCCTTGGAGGTCTGCACGGCGTGCCCATAGGCGATCCAGTCGACAACGGAGCCGCCGAGGCCGGGAATGGCACCTACGAGACAGCCTATTCCGGCGCAGCGTAGGGAGAGGAACCAGTTGCGCAGCCAGTCGCGCAGGCCAGCGAACCAGCCGGCCCCGAGGGAGGCGCTGCCGGCGATCGAGTCGTTCTTGCGCAGCAGGTCCACGATTTCGGGAATGGCGAACAGGCCGAGGCCGACGACGACGAGCGGAATTCCGTCGTAGAGATAGTCAATGTCCCACACCATGCGGAACTCACCAGTGGCCGGCGCCGCGCCGATGCAGCCGATGACCAGGCCAAGGCCGCAGGCAGCGAGCCCCTTAGGCAGGCTGCGGCCTGCCAAAACACCGACCATCGACAGCCCAAAGAGGGAAAGCATGAACAGCTCTGCCGATCCGAAGGCGAGGATCAGCGGTCGCGCGATCAGCACGAAGCCGGTCAGCACAACGGCGCCGAAGAGACCGCCGAACAGAGAGGACACGAAAGCAGCCGAGAGGGCCCGTGCCGCCTGGCCGGACTTGGCGAGCGGAAAGCCGTCCAGCACCGTGGCCTGACTCGCCGAGGAGCCCGGAATGCCCATGAGCACCGATGCAAAGGTATCCGACGTCGGGATCACGGCAACGAGGCCGATCAGCATGGCCAGAGCTGAAATCGGCTCCATGCCGTAGAGAAACGGCATGAGCAGCGACAGGCCGGCGATCCCGCCGAGCCCCGGGAACACGCCTATGGCAAGACCCAGCACCACTCCGACCAGCATGTGGAGGAGATGCTGAAGCGTCAGCAAATCGGCCATGGCGGCGAAAAAGACGTCGATCATGGCGTCCCCATTGCAAGCCGGACTGATCTGAGGAAGGAGAAGAGGAAGCGGGCGGCACCAGCGGAGCCGCCCGCCATCGACTTAGTCGTCGCCCAGTTTCGCGTTGTACTCGCTTTCGAGCATGTTGACGACCTGGGCCCGCGTCTCCGGGGTGATCGTGGTGCCCTTCTCGAAGAGCGCCTGCGCAGCTTTGCCGGTCACCTGCTCATAGGTGCCGAGCACAGCCCCCTTGGCCGCCTGGTACTCGGGATCGTCCTGCATCTTCATCACGGCGTCCTGGTAGGCAGCCACGATGTCGCCGGGCGTTCCATTGGGCACGAACACCATCTTCTGGGCGGGAAAGCCCGCGGTGAAGAAAGCGACGTAGGCGTCGAAATCGTCTCCCGACGGCGCCTGGCCGGTCAGCGTCTCGTAAGCCTCGACGAAATGCGGCAGGTCCGGGAAGGTCGGATCCCGCACGATATTGCCGTCCTCGTCCAGCACGCCCCAGGAGAACAGCGGCACCGCCTGCCCCGCTTCGACCAGCGGCACGACGTTCTTCAGGTAGGCGGACGAGGTCTGATAGTCGATGTTGGTCTCGCCGCGCTCGAAGGCGAGCCGCCCGTCGCCACGGCCCTTGAAGCCGAAGACGTGCTTGACGTCCAGGTCCATGAGCTTGAACGCCAGCAGCGGCACGAGGTCGAGTGACGTCGCGCCCTGGCTGGCATAGACCAGCGACTGCCCCTTGAGCTTGCCGATGTCGGCAGGTGAAGAAAGGCCGAGCGACGGCGTGGTGTAGACGACACCGCCGGTCGGCGCAGCCATGACGACGTCCCAGTCCTTGTACTCGTAGCGCACCCGCGGGTCGCCGAGAAGATAGGGGAACTGGGTCGACCCCGAGGTGCCGAGGATGGTCAGGCCGTCGGGCTTGGCGCGCGCGGCAAAGAGGTTGGACCCCTTCGTCGAACCGCCGCCCGGCTCGTTGACCACGACGACCGTGGGATTGCCCGGCAAGTGCTTCGTTAGGAAGGGCGCATTGAAACGCGCCCAGACGTCGGAACCGCCCCCCGCAGAGAACGGGATGATCCATTCGATCGTCTTGCCTTCGAACGAGGCCTCGGCGCTGGCAGGCGCCGCCATCAAGAGCCCCGCGGCGGCGGCTGTAAGGCCAAACAGCGCCCGCCTGGTGAGTGAAATCCTATGAGTCATCAAGTCCTCCCGTTCGTCATATTACTTCAACCGGCGCAGCGCACACCGGCATGCCCGGTCCGGGCCCCCGGCTTGTACGCCGGTTGAGTGAGCGACAGGACAGCAGCCGTGGCAATGCCAGCGGCCAGCGCCCTTCGCGCGCAGGATAGCCCGTTTCCTCAGGGGCGCGAAAGGGCCTCGGCGCTCACCGCCGGCGCTGCAATCTCCTGTTGTGCGCGGCCGCCCTTGTGGCTGCAACAAATTAAGAACCATTCTCATTTGTAACGCCTACTCTAGGAGTGGCGCAGAGGCGTGGCTCTGCCGGCGTCAGGGAGCGTCGCGGGCCGCCGGAATTGCGGCGCAAAGCCCCGGCCTCCCTCGATGAGGGTGCAGATCTCCTCGTAGAACAGCCGTGCGGTAGGCGAGAGGTGCCGGTCGGCCCGTGCGATCATGGCATAGGGCGTGATCTCGATGCGCTCGGCGAGGTCGAGGGCGGTGATGGCGCGGGTCATGCCGCGCTCGCCGGCAAGCAGCCTGGCGGCCTCCTCGGCCACCGGGGCGATGGCGTCGGAACGCCAGATCATGCTGAGCAGCACCAGGAAGGAGGTCGAGATCAGCGACACTCGCGGCATCGGCAGGCCTTGGCTGGTGAAGCTGTACTCCATGGCGCGGCGCAGCGGCGTGCCGGCCGGCTGCATCACCCACTCGTAGTCGACCAGGGCGGTCAGCGGCAGCCTGAGCTCACGCGCCAGCGGATGCTC
This sequence comes from uncultured Pelagibius sp., assembly GCA_964472095.1. Taxonomy (GTDB): domain Bacteria; phylum Pseudomonadota; class Alphaproteobacteria; order Kiloniellales; family Kiloniellaceae; genus Pelagibius. Next base: position 57,295 of record CAYYIV010000015.1, on the reverse strand, counting down.
GGCGCGGACCAGCAGACTGACCACCTCCGGTTGTACCGGGCGGATGTCGAAGGCGGCGATGTCCAGGTGGCCAGGCACCCGGCCGATGACGAAGTCGAGGTGCCCCTCCAGCAGCCGCGGCACCAGCATGTCGGAGGTGCCGACCTCCACATGTGCTTCGATAGTGGGGTGCGCCGCCTTCAGGCGCTGCAGGGCCGGCACCACGAGGTCGATGGCCGGCGCCGTCACCGCGCCGAGATAGACCGTGCCCGCCTTGCCGGCGCTGATCTCCACCACATCGCGCCCGGCCTCCGACAGCTCGGTGAGGATGCGCCGCGCCCGCTCGGCCAGCGCCAGCCCGGTCTCGCTCAGCTCGACCCCCTTGGGGCCGCGCACGCAGACCGGCGTCCCGAGCAGGCGCTCCATCTCCGCCAGCATGCGCGAGGCCGCCGGCTGCGACATGTGGAGGACCCGCGCCGCTGCCGAGATCTGCCCGGTATTTGCGAGCGCCAGGGTCAGCCGCAGATGCGGCAGCTTGAGGCGGCGGGCGATGCGCTCGGCAGTGTCGGACAAGGCCGCAAGCTCCCTTCGGGCGGAGGGCGGGTATCGGTTACTCTAAATCATACCTTAAATGACATGGAGACAGGCAAAAATATGATTTGATTGGTATGTATTTAGCCCCCACCCTGCGGTTGTCGGGCGGCGCGTCTCGCGCTCCGGCACCCCTCGCGGCTAAAGCGCGACAACGAAAAGACATGGGAGGCCCTGTCACCACCGGGGCCTGACAGGGCAAAGGAAGGAATGCTCATGAAACGAATTACATCACTGCTGGCGTCACTCGCCGTTGCGGCCGGCGCCGCGACGGCCCTTGCGCTATCGGCCCCAGGGCCGGTGCTGGCGCAGGACAAGGGCACCATCGGCATCGCCATGCCGACCAAGTCCTCCGCGCGCTGGATTTCCGACGGCAATTCGATGGTCGAGCAGTTCGAGGCCGCCGGCTACAAGACCGATCTGCAGTACGCCGAAGACGACATCCCCAATCAGCTGGCGCAGATCGAGAACATGATCGTCAAGGGTGTCAACGTGCTGGTGATTGCCGCCATCGACGGCACCACGCTGTCGAACGCGCTGCAGCAGGCGGCCGACAGCGGCATCAAGGTGATCGCCTATGACCGCCTGATCCGCGACAGCGCCAACGTCGACTACTATGCCACCTTCGACAATTTCAAGGTCGGCGTGCAGCAGGCCAACTCGATCGTCACGGCCCTCGGACTGCCCGATGCCGCCGGCCCCTTCAACATCGAGCTGTTCGGCGGCTCTCCCGACGACAACAACGCCTACTTCTTCTACGACGGCGGCATGAGCGTACTGCAGCCCTACATCGACCAGGGCAAGCTGGTGGTGCGTTCCGGCCAGACCGGCATGGGTACCGTCGGCACCCTGCGCTGGGACGGCGCGGTCGCCCAGTCGCGCATGGATAACCTGCTGTCGGCCTACTACAGCGACGCCCGGGTTGATGCCGTACTGTCGCCCTACGACGGCCTGTCGATCGGCATCCTCTCGTCGCTGAAGGGCGTCGGCTACGGTTCGGCCAGCCAGCCAATGCCCGTCGTGTCCGGCCAGGACGCCGAAGTGCAGTCGGTGAAATCGATCCTCGCCGGCGAGCAGCATTCGACCATTTTCAAGGACACCCGCGAGCTCGCACGGGTGACCGTCGGCATGGTCGACGCCCTGCTGCAGGGCGGCAAGCCGGAGATCAACGACACCGCGACCTACGACAACGGCGTCAAGGTCGTGCCCTCCTACCTGCTGGAGCCTGTTGCCGTCGACGAAACCAACTGGGAGAAGATCCTGATCGATTCCGGCTATTACACCGTCGACCAGATCAAACAATAACCGATAAAGTCCTGGCGCACGGCGGATCCCCTCCCTCCTCCCTGGGAGCGGATCCGCCGACTGCCGGAGCGGGTCGCATGGACAGCATTCTGGAAATGCGCGGGATCACCAAGACCTTTCCGGGGGTCAAGGCGCTCGACAACGTCAGTCTCAAGGTAAGGCGCGGCGAGATTCACGCCCTGGTGGGCGAGAACGGCGCCGGCAAGTCGACCCTCATGAAAGTGCTGAGCGGCGTCTATCCGCACGGCTCCTACGATGGCGACATCCTCTACGACGGCGAGGTGCAGCGTTTCCGCGGCATCGCCGACAGCGAAGGCGTCGGCATCATCATCATCCACCAGGAACTGGCGCTGGTGCCGCTGCTCTCGATCGCCGAGAACATCTTCCTCGGCAACGAGGTGCAGCGCTATGGCGCCATCGACTGGCCGGCCACCTTCGCGCGTGCCGACGAGCTGCTCCGCAAGGTCGGCCTCAGGGAACCCTCCTCCACCCGGGTCACCAACATCGGAGTCGGCAAGCAGCAACTGGTTGAGATCGCCAAGGCGCTGTCCAAGCGGGTCAGGCTGCTGATCCTCGACGAGCCGACTGCCAGCCTGCAGGAGAACGACAGCCAGAAGCTGCTCGACCTGCTGCTGGAGTTCAAGGCTCAGGGCATCACCTCGATCCTCATTTCGCACAAGCTGAGCGAGGTCAGCCGGGTCGCCGACACCATTACCGTGCTGCGCGACGGCGCCGCCGTCTCCACTCTCGACTGCCGCGCCGAGCGGATCGACGAGGCGCGCATCATCAAGGACATGGTCGGGCGAGACATGGCGCACCGCTATCCCGAGCGCCAGCCGCGGGTCGGCGAGGTGCTGCTGGAAGTCAGCGGCTGGACCGCCCACCATCCGCTGCACCCGGAGCGCCGGGTGGTGAAGGGCGTCGACATGACGGTGCGCTGCGGCGAGGTGGTCGGCATCGCAGGGCTGATGGGCGCCGGGCGCACCGAACTGGCCATGAGCCTCTTCGGTCGGACCTATGGGCAGAACATCTCCGGCAGCGTGAAAATGAACGGCACCGAAGTGGACGTCTCAACCGTCGGCCGGGTCATCGCCGCCGGCATCGCCTACGTCACCGAGGACCGCAAGGCGCTCGGCCTGGTGCTCGACGAGACGCTCGCCAAGAACGTCACGCTGTCGAACCTGCCGGGCGTCTCCGCGCGCGGGGTGATCGACAGCGCGAAGGAGCGCCGTGTGGCCCTCGAATTCCGTGATCGCCTGAAGATCCGCACCCCCAACGTGTTCCAGAAGGTCGCCAATCTCTCCGGCGGCAACCAGCAGAAGGTGGTGCTGTCGAAATGGCTTTTCGCCGGGCCACAGGTGCTGATCCTCGATGAGCCGACACGCGGCATCGACGTCGGCGCCAAGTTCGAGATCTACACTATCATCAACCAACTGGCAGGTGAAGGCAAAGGCGTGGTCATGATATCCTCGGAGATGCCGGAGCTGCTCGGCATGTGCGACCGCATCTACGTGATGAACGAGGGCGCCTTTGTCGGCGAGCTGAGCGCGGCCGAAGCAAGCCAGGAGAAGATCATGAGCATGATCGTGCGAGGCAGACAGGCATGACGACGCTTTCCTCCGACGCCGTCCCGGGCGAGAAGTCCCACGTCTCGATCGGGGACTACCTCAAGACGCACGTCCGCGACTACGGCATGCTGGTCGCGCTGGTGGTCATCATGGCGTTTTTCCAGGTTTGGACCAACGGCGTGCTGCTGAAGCCGCTGAACCTGACCAACCTGATTCTGCAGAACAGCTACATCATCATCATGGCGCTGGGCATGCTGCTGGTGATCGTCAGCGGGCACATCGACCTCAGCGTCGGATCGGTGGTCGGCTTCATCGGCGCGCTTGCCGCGGTGATGCTGGTGAACTATCAGGTCCCGGTCATCGTCACCGTGCCGACCTGCCTCGCCGTCGGCGCCCTGATCGGCGCGGCCCAAGGCTATTGGATCGCCTACTGGAAGATTCCCTCCTTCGTGGTCACCCTGGCCGGCATGCTGGTGTTCCGCGGCCTCACCCTGGCATTGCTGGCCGGCCAGTCGATCGGCCCCTTCCCGAAGTCCTTCCAGGCGCTCAGCTCCGGTTTCATTCCCGATCCCTTCGCGGGGGCCGACATCAAGGTGCTCTCGCTGCTGCTCGGCATCTCCGTCGGCGCCGGCATGATCTTCTTCGGCCTGCGCGGGCGCGCCAAGCAGGCACGCTTCTCCCACGTCGAGGAGCCCATCGGCTTCTTCTTCGTCAAGAACGGCATCATCGCCGCCGCGATCATCTACATCACCTATCTGCTGTCGACCTACAACGGCCTGCCCAACGTGCTGATCACCATGGCGGTGCTGATTGCCGGCTATTCCTTCTTCACCACCAAGTCGGTACCGGGCCGGCGCATCTACGCCATCGGCGGCAACGAGAAAGCGGCCAAGCTGTCGGGCATCAGGACCGAGCGGCTGACCTTCCTGACCTTCGCCAACATGGGCATGCTGGCGGCGCTGGCCGGCCTCATCTTCGCGGCGCGCCTCAACACCGCCACCCCCAAGGCCGGCGTCGCCTTCGAGCTCGATGTCATTGCCGCGGTCTTCATCGGTGGCGCCTCGATGTCCGGCGGGGTCGGCAAGATCATGGGCGCGGTGATCGGAGCCTTCATCATGGGCGTGATGAACAACGGCATGTCGATCATGGGCGTCGGCATCGACTGGCAGCAGGTCATCAAGGGCCTGGTGCTGCTGGCCGCCGTGATCTTCGACGTCTACAACAAGTCCAAGGGCCAGAGTTGAGCCGCGCTGCGCGGTGCCAGGGGAGCAAAGGAATGCTCCTGCCGAGGGATGGGCGCTGCGCGTTTCCCTCCGGCAAGCGAAGTCACTTCGTCGATGAAGCGAAGAAAATCGATGGATGAGCCTGCATAGCGTCTTGCAGTACCGGCGGCCGAGTGCTTCAAATCAGGCTCCAAAGCGGCAGGTCAGGGAGACGGCAGGTGACTCTCGCGCGGCACGACGAAGCCTATGGGCGCATGGCTGTCAGCCGCCGCGTCGCCGAACTGCGCGGCCTGGTCGCCGACTGGCACCGGGCGGACGAGCGTGTCGGCGTGGTGCCAACCATGGGCGCCCTGCACGCGGGCCACATGGCGCTGGTCGAGGCGGCCCGGCGAGACTGCGCCCGGGTGATCGCGACCATCTTCGTCAATCCCAAGCAGTTCAATAGGGCCGACGACCTCGGCAGCTATCCGCGCGACGAAGCGGGCGACGCGGCGAAGCTGGCAGCGGCCGGCGTCGACCTGCTCTTCACCCCGCCGGCGGAAGAGGTCTACCCCGACGGCTTCGCCACCAAGGTCTCCGTGCCGGGACTCTCCGATTGCCTCTGCGGCCTGATGCGGCCCGGCCACATGGACGGCGTCGCCACGGTGGTCACCAAACTGTTCCTGATGACCGGCGCCGACCGGGCCTACTTCGGCGAGAAGGATTACCAGCAGCTGCTGATCGTCAAACGCCTGGCCTGCGATCTCGACATCCCCGTCGCGGTGGTTCCGGTGGCAACGGTGCGAGACGCCGACGGCCTGGCGCTGTCGTCGCGCAATGCCCTGCTCGATGCCGAACAGCGTGGCCGGGCGCCGGCGATCTACCGCATCTTGACAGCCATGGCGCAGCGGCTGGCAGACACGGCAGGTCCGGCCGCGCCGGTCCTCGCCTGGGGCTGCGAGGCGCTGCAGCGCGCCGGCGTCGAGAAGCTCGACTATCTGGAGCTGCGCAGCGAGGACAATCTGGAGGAACTCGCGGTGCCGGATCGCCCGGCGCGGCTCTTCGTGGCCGGCTGGATCGGAACGGTCCGGCTGATCGATAACGTCGCGGTGCCACCGCACCGTTAGCGGAACGGCGCGGAGCCGCGCCGGCGACACCAAACCACGAGGCGGAGGAACATGGGACTGACCCTCACCGCCGCCGGCGGTCTCGGCATTTTCGTGCTGGCCATGGCGATGATGACCGCCGGCCTCAAGGTTGCCGGCGGCGAGCAGCTGAAGCGCCACCTCGAGCGCTGGATCTCCTCGCCGTTGCGCGGCGTGGCGACCGGTGCGCTGGTGACGGCGCTGGTGCAGTCGTCCGGGGCCGTTACCGTGGCCACCATCGGCTTCGTCAATGCCGGCGTCCTCTCGCTGCGCCACGCCCTCGGCCTCATCTTCGGCGCCAACCTCGGCACGACCATGACCAGCTGGCTGGTCAGCCTGGTGGGCTTCGGGTTCAAGATCGAGACCCTCGCGCTGCCGATCATCGCGCTGGGCGTCGCCCTGCGCATGGCCGTGCAGAACAAGCGGTGGCGCGGCCTCGGCGAGGCAATCACCGGCTTCGGCCTGTTCTTCCTCGGCCTTGCGATCCTCAAGGAGGCATTTTCTGAGCTGACCGGCGTCTTTGGCACCGCAACCCTGAACGGAATCGGGGGCGGTGTCGGTGGCATCGCCCTTTTCGCGGCGATAGGATTTGGCGCGACCGTGCTGACCCAGTCGTCGAGCGCTGCCATCGCCCTGATCCTGACGGCGGTCAGCCAGTCGACCATCGGCCTTGGTGCCGCCGCCGCCGCCATCATTGGCGCCAACGTGGGCTCCACCTCCACCGCCGCCTTCGCCGTGATCGGCGCCACCCCCAACGCCAAGCGCGTCGCCGCCGGGCACATCCTGTTTAATCTCAGCACCGGCGTCATCGCGCTGATCATCCTACCGGCCCTGCTGTGGGGTATCGAACTGCTCGGGGATCTGCTCGGGTTGTCCAGCCAGCCGGCCATCATCCTGGCGATTTTCCACACGGTCTTCAACCTGCTCGGCGTGGCCTTGCTGCTGCCCTTCATCGGACCGCTCACCCGCTTCCTGCAACACCGCTTCACCACAGCGGAGGAGGACATCAGCCGACCACGTCACCTCGATAGCACTGTCGCCGCAACGCCGGCCTTCGCGGTGCCGGCACTGGAGCAGGAGCTGCGCCGCATGCAAGACCTCGTCTGCAGTACCGGCCTGGCCGCCATTGCCGGCCAGCAGAGCCGAACCGGCGTGATCGAGCGCCGCGCCGAGGCCATCCTTCAACTCGGCCGAACGGTGGCAGACTTTACGGTCGAGGTACGCATGGAAGACATGTCGCGCGACGTCGCCGAAGGCCTGGCGCGGCTGCTGCGGATCGCCCGCTACCTGGACGAAGGCGCGATGCTGCTGTCAGCGGTTCACGCCACCAGCCTCCGCGTGCACCGGTTGAGCGACGAGACGACGCGGGAAGGCGTGCTGGAACTGCTGGCGGCGGCCCAGACCTGTCTGACGCTCTGCGCCGAGGACGCGGGCGAGGCCGGCTGGCGCGACCGCCTGGAGACGGCGCAGGCCGAGTTCGAAGCGCTCTACCAGCAGGCCAAGGCGACGGCCCTGCGGGCGGCGGCAGTCCATCGTCTTTCGATCGACGATGCCGATGGCCTGCTCGATGCCATGAGCAGCACCCGGCGCATGATAGAACAGGTCGTGAAGGCAAGCCTGATGCTGCAAGAAGAAATCGAACCGCAGCAGCATGCGGACGTGCCGGCGGCGGCCGGCGGCTGAGCCGCCTCAGTCCTGGCCGTCGCCCGCCAGCGCGCGCATCACCCGGCGCAGGATGACGCCACGCGCCTTGTCGTCCGCCGCCCGTTCCAGGTGCTCGCGCAGATCGAGGGAGAATGCGGCCAGGTCGTTGTGCCAGTCGGGCCCGCGCAGGGATTCCCACGCCAGGCGGTGTGGCACCGGGCGGAACTCCACCTTGCTCTCACCGCCGGAAAGGTCGACCACGTCGTCGAGCTGCGGGATGAGGATGCGCTCTGCCGGGACGCCCTTGGCGATGAGGCCGTCGCGCAGTGCGGCCAGGGCTTCCTCCTCGCCGTGGGTCAGGAAGACCGCTCCCTTGACCGGCTGCCGGGCCTGTAGCCAGGCCAACAGCTGGTCGCCGTCGGCATGCCCCGAATAGACATCGATCTGGCGGATCGCCGCATTCACCCGCAGGTCTTCGCCCTGGATCTTCACCGCAGAGACTCCGCGCGACAGCAGCGACCCGAGGGTTCCCGGAGCCTGGTAGCCGACCAGCAGCACGGTGGCGTTGCCGCGCCAGAGGTTCTGCTTCAGGTGATGGCGAATGCGCCCGGCGTCACACATGCCGCTGCCGGCGATGATAATGGCGCCGCCAGTGAAGCGGCCGATGACCTTGCTTTCTTCCACGGACTCGGTGAAGCGGATGTTCGGGCGGCGGAAGAGGTCCGGGACGGATGCGGTATCCTCCAGCACGTGGGCATTTTTCACGAAGACCTTGGTCGCCTTGATCGCCAGCGGCGAGTCGAGGAAGACCGGTACCTTGGGCAGCGCGCCGCTGTCGAAGAGGATCGAGAGGTCGTGCAGCAGTTCCTGGGTGCGCTCCACCGCGAAGGCGGGGATCAACAGGTTGCCGCCGCGCTTGAGTGCCGACGATACCTCCTGCGCCAGGATCTGCCGCCGCTTCTCGGGGCTGACGTCGCCACGCTTGCGCCCGCCGTAGGTCGACTCGCAGCAGACGTAGTCGAAATTCTCAGGCGCCTCCGGGGAGGGATGGAACAGCTTGTGCTCGGGCCCGATATCGCCGGAGAACAGCAGGCGGCTGACCCGCGGGGTGCGCCGCCCGGTGGCGACCTCCACCTCGATCGACGCCGCACCGAGGATATGCCCGGCATTCCAGAAGCGCGCCCGCACACCTTCTCCGACCTCGCGCCAGGTCTCGTAGGCGACGTTGGAGAAGGCCTTCAAGGCGACGTCGACGTCGTCGCGGGTGTACATCGGCTCGACCTCCGGGCGGCCGCGCTGCGCATTGCGCCGGTTCAGCCGCTCGACCTCGGTCTCCTGGATGTAAGCGCTGTCCGGCAGCATGTAGGTGAGCAGGTCGAAAGTCCCCTCGGTGGCAAAGATGGGCCCCTTGAAGCCCTGCTTCACCAGCTTGGGAATGAGGCCGGAGTGGTCGATGTGCGCATGGGTCAGCAGCACGAAGTCGATCCTGGCGGGATCGAAGGGAAAGTCGCCATAGTTCAGCTGCTTCAGGGTTTTGGAACCCTGGAACATGCCGCAATCGACGAGGAACTGGCAGCTTTCGGTCTGCATCCAGTAGCAGGAGCCGGTGACCGTTCCGGCCGCCCCACAGAAGCTCAGCAGCATGCGGCTATCCTGACAGGCAAGGGAAGAACTGCACCTGCCATAGCCGGAACCGGGAGCCAAGTCAAAGTTATGGAGGCGGCGCCCGGGGGCAAAGCCAGCGCGCGGCTACTCGACGGTGACGAAGTTCGGGTCCGGCAGTTCGACGGCGGCGCCGCCCTTGGCGATCACCGCATCCAGCAGTTGGTTCCAGTTACCGAGATCGAAGTGCGCGCGCTTGCCGGTCCCAAAGCATTCCAGCTTCACCTGCGCGAAGAGACTGCGCGCCTCCTCGAGGCGCTCGGCGCGGCCGTCCCAGGTCGTGGTGCCGTGCAGAAGGTCCTCGGTCACGGCCGACAGCAGGGCTACCAGCGCGCCCTCGTAGGGATGCATCAGCGGTATCACCCGCGGTACCGACACCGGCCAGTCGGCGGCAATCGCAGGGGCATCGTGCTGCCAGGCCCAGATCGCACGCAGCAGCCGCCAGTCGGCCGCCGCCGCGGCATAGTCGCTGGCGGCGTGGCTGAAGCGCGCGCGCATATAATGGTAGGGGACCTCGACCAGGCGATCGAGGGCCGCCAGGTCGATGGCCGAGGTCAGCAGGTGCACGGCGCGCTTCAGGGCCGCCTCCTGGTAGGCCGCGTCGGGCCGTCCGCGCAGCAGTTGTCCCTCGCTGTCGCGCGGACGCGACACCGCAAGACGGGCCCAGAGATAGGTGGTCAGCGACTCCTCCCAGTTGCGGCGCCCCTCGGCCGCGTAGTGGGAAACCCGGCGCACCGGTCGGTCGCCCAGGGGATTGAGCTCGAAACCGTCCCAGTCGACGATCCAGCCGACGTAGCTGCTGTGCGGGCTCGGCTGGCGGTCGCCGGTGGTCATCCAGACCTCGTCGCGCCAGGGTCGCCGCTTGGGATCGGCCCGCACGATGCTGCCGAGCTGGCCATAGACCTTGCGCGGAACCCGGCCGTAGGCGCGCTCCGCAGTCATCGGATCGGGCGGTGTCGGGAAGGCCTTGCGGATCTTCTCGAGGACGCCGTCGCGGCTGGAGGCCAGCCAGTCGATCGACCAGTCGACGTCGATGCGCTGCTGGCCGGCATCCTCCTTCAGCGCCGCGGCCACCGAGTCGAAGCGCGCGTGAGTCTCCAGCCATTTGCCGAAGCTGGTTGTGAAGTGGTTGTCGTCCTCGTCGAAGAAGCGCTCCATCATGTCTGCGTGCAGGAAGTGATTGGTCTGCGGCACCGCCTCGCCCTCGTGCTTGGTGACGCGCACGCGCTCGCCGTTCACTTCGATGCGGCGCACACTGCCGGTCTTGGCATCGGAAACGAAGAAGGTCCAGGCGGCGAAGTGCCTGGTTGCCTTGGCCAGATCGACGCAGTCGTCGACGCTGCCGGCTTCGCGCAACATGCGCTGTTCGACGAAAGGTGCGATATCGCCGCTGCCCAGCAGGAATCCGCTCTGTATTTCTGTGGTCGACATCTGGTGCAGGGCGACGGCGATGCCGGCATCGTTCAGCCCGCTGATGCCGCCGGGATAGATCAGGCCTGCGGTGCCGAAGGCGGCATACTTGTGCCAGCCCGGCTTGCCCGCCGTCTCATCGATCAGCGACATTACCGGCGCGGTGTTCCAGTTGTAGAGGTCGGCGTCGAGATTGCGCGCATGGAGGTGCAGCCCGTCGGTCGCCAGCGCTGCCGGTACGGAAAAGCCGGTGCAGGCGAAGTCGATGCGGTTGTTGGGCCCGGACATGGCCTGCAGCGTGGCGCCGATGTCCCGCTGTTTCGCGGTATCCTGCTGCGCCTCCCGCAGGTAGTTCCTGGCGTCGGGATCGCTGAGGACCGGCGCCACCAGGGCGAGCACGGCGGGCGCGCGCAGCGCCCTGATCCCGGGTATGGCAAAGACGCGCGTCAGGCCATCGATGACGTTGCCGACCTCGATGGCGATGATGGCGTCGCGCACCTCGAGATCGGAAAATTTCGGGTTGGCCATGCCATCCCGGTAGCCGGCGCCGAGACTGTCGACGGCAGCGCGGAACTCGGCGCTGCAGTTGCGCAGCACCCGGTCGCTGTAGCAGCGGTAGAGCGCCGAGGCGACTTGGCGGAGCAGCTTGCTCTCCAGGTTCACCGCACGGGCGATGGTGGAGACGATTTCCGGGAAGGCGCCCGTCTCGATCTCGCGGGCCAGCAGGCGGCCGTGGTCGTAGGCGATGTCGGGGAAGCGGCCGCGCTGCTTCAGCACGAAGAAGGGCTGGCCGCCGATGGCCAGGCGCTTCAGGCTGCTCTCGGCCCGCCCTTCGCCCGCCGCCAGCGTGACCGCCGCCTTGTCCAGATTCTGAATTTCGCTCGCCACATCACCCTCCCCTGCCGGCCCGGCGGGCCGCCTTTGTTTCGCTGCAGCATGGCAAAGAGCCAAGTTTGCGCTCCTCGCGCAGTGGGGGAAATCACAATTCGGTCACGGGGGCCGGAAAAGGCTGGGATCGGGCCGCCCGGCGCCTTGATGCGGATCAATGCCGGCGCTGGCGAAAGCGGCTTTGCTTTCCTGCATCCGAGCCAAGCCCCCTGAATTGAGAGTGAGTTCGACCCTATGACCCATGTTCCCCACGAACTGCACGAGGAATTCCCCGAGGCGGCCGACGCCCTGCACCGCCTGAAGCTGGAAAACGCTCACTTCGCCAAGCTGGCCGAGGAATACCACCAGGTGAACCGGGAGATTCACCGCATCGAAGCCGATGTCGAAGCGGCTTCCGACGCGCGCGCCGAAGAGCTGAAAAAGCGGCGCCTGACATTGAAGGACGAGATCGCCGGAATCCTGCGCGCTGCCTGAACCTGTGCTGCCGCGCCCTAGCGCGCCGCGGCCAGGGCAGCGCGGTCCGCCGCCAGCTCGGCCGGCTGTGCCGGCAGGACCAGTTCGCCGGGGCCGTGCTTCGGCTCGTAGAACTGGCCCACCAATACCATGTCGACCTGGCCGTCGCCCGCCCGCGACAACGGCAGGTGCAGGCGCTTGGTCCAGTGGTATTCCTTGTCGACCCAGCGGAAGCGGCCTTCCGAATATACCGGCACGGCGCGTGCCACCACCGTACCGTAGAGCCGTTGGGTGAAGGCCAGAGTGGCCCCACCGGTCAGGCGCTCGACGCTCCAGCCGGTGAAGTCGAAGCCGTGCGCGGCGACGATTTCCGTGCCCACCAGGCGATAACTGATGCTCCGCCCGCCATCGCCAACGTCGGCGAGAACGAGATGCCTGAGCAGGCTCGGCATGGCCGTCGGATCGAGGTCGGCGCGCGCCATCACGGCACCGTCGCTGCTCCGGCCGAGCCAATAGTCATAAAGGGTTGTCAGCTCCGGATGCGCGATCCGGGCTCGGAATGACGCTTGCTTGCCTTCAGGTCGATCCAGCAGTCTGCTCCCTACCCAGTCCACCCTAGCAGCCCCCGCCCCGAAGCTGGAGACGATTGTACACGCATTCATCAGGCCTTGTCAGCGCGTCAGCCTGCGCGGTCGACGACAGGCCGCCCCCTCCTGTAGGCTCGCCTCAGGCCTGGGGCTGCCGAGGAGTTTGACACATGCGCAAGATCCGCTGGGGCGTTCTCAGCACCGCCAAGATCGGGCTCGACCTGGTCATCCCGGCCATCCAGCGCTCCCAACGCGGCGTGGTGACGGCCATCGCCTCGCGCAGCCGGGCGCGCGCCGCCGCCGCGGCCGACGCACTCGGCATCGAGAAGGCCTACGGCTCCTACGCCGAGCTGCTGGCCGACCCGGATATCGAAGCGATCTACAATCCCTTGCCCAACAACCTGCACGTCGACCTGACCGTCGAGGCCGCTGCGGCCGGAAAGCCGGTGCTCTGCGAGAAGCCCATCGCCATGAACGCAGCCGATGCCGAGCGGCTCACCGCCATCAACGGCCGGGTGCCTGTGATGGAAGCCTTCATGGTGCGCTTCCATCCGCAGTGGCTGTGGGTGCGCGAACAGCTCCGCAGCGGTGCCCTGGGCGAACTGCGCGCCATCCAGTGCTTCTTCTCCTACAACAACCCCGACCCGCAGAACATCCGCAACAAGCCGGAGACCGGCGGTGGCGCCCTGCTCGACATCGGCTGCTACCCGACGGTAATCAGTCGCTTCCTCTTCGAGGCGGAGCCGCAGCGCGTGGTCGCCCTCATCGAGCGCGACCCCGACTTCGGCACCGACCGGCTGGCGAGCGCCATCCTCGACTTCGGCGGCGGGCGGCGCTGTGACTTCACGGTCGCCACCCAGGTCACGCCCTACCAGCGCCTGCACGCCGTCGGCACCAAGGCGCGCGCGGAGATCGAGATCCCCTTCAACGCACCTGCGGGCAAAGAGACCAAGGTGTTCATCGACCAAGGCGAGGCGCCGGGCGATGGCAACCGGCGGACCCAGATCATCCCTGCCGTCGACCAGTACAGCGAGCAGTGCGATGCCTTCGCCCGCGTGGTGCTGGGCGAAGCCGAACTGCCCTACGGCATTGCCGATGCGATCCAGATGATGCGCATTCTCGACGCCCTCTTCCGCTCCGGCGACAGCGGCCGCTGGGAGGCCCCGGGCGGTTAGCCGCCCGCCGAAATCTCACTCCGCGAAGCGTTCATTGCGATCCGCGCAAGCCTCAGACCGCGTTGTGCAGATTGCGGATTGACCCGAAGCAGGCTTCCGGGAGGCCGCTGAGGCCCCGCCGCGGCGCCACTTTCTCCTCATCTCGCCCCTCGCCGGCCCGGATTGCCGCCTGCTGCACCGTCAGCGTCGGCCATGGCGCAAATTTAGGAGGCGACAATATCTTAAAAGCACTCTATATTCGCGTAACGTCATAGGGAGATGTTCGCGATCGGCAAATAAAGGGGAGCCAAGCAATGAAGTTCAGGAATTTTCTGATCACAGCTGTCACGGCCGCGGCCGTGGTCGCGTCCACGCAAGCCAGTCGCGCGGCGGATCTCATCGTCGCGACCGACACCGCCTTTGTTCCGTTCGAATTCAAGGAAGGCGACAAGTACGTCGGCTTCGACATCGACATGTGGGACGCGATTGCCAAGGAAATCGGCGTCACTTACACGCTTCAACCGATGGATTTCAACGGCATCATCCCCGCGCTGCAGACGAAGCAGGTCGATGTAGCGCTCGCCGGAATTACGATCAAGGACGAGCGCAAGAAAGTCATCGACTTTTCTGATGGCTACTACGACAGCGGCTTCCTGCTGATGGTGCCCAGCGACAGCACGATCAAGAGCGCCGACGACCTCAAAGGCAAGACCCTCGCCGTTAAGACCGGCACCTCGGCGACCGACTACGCCAAGGAGCATTTCACCGAGACCGAGCTGCGCCAGTTCCCGAATGTCGACAACGCCTACCTCGAGCTGCAGACCGGTCGTGTTGACGCCGCCATGCACGACACGCCGAACGTGCTCTACTACGTTGCGACGGCCGGCGGCGGGAAGGTCAAGGCCGTCGGCACCCAAATGATGGCGCACGAATACGGCATCGGCTTTCCCAAGGGCAGTGAGTTGGTCGCCAAGGTCAACACGGCGCTGGCCAACATGAAGGCCGACGGGCGCTACAACGCGATCTACAAGAAATGGTTCGGCACCGAGCCGAACAGCTGATCGTCACGCCCTGACACTGCGTGCCGGGCCTGGCCCGGCACGCAATATTCCGGAGGCGGTCATGGAATTTGATTGGTCCGTCGTCGTCGACGCGTTGCCCGCGCTGCTTGGCGGCGCGCGCCTGACGATCCTCATTGCACTGGCAGGCTTGGTCGGTGGCCTTGTGGTCGGCTTCGTTGCCGGCCTCATGCGGGCCTACGGCAATGCCCTGTTGAATGCCACGGCCTTCGTCTACATCGAACTCGTGCGGGGCACGCCGATCGTCGTGCAGGTAATGTTCATCTACTTCGCGCTGCCGGTAGTGGCGGACATCCGTGTCAATCCAATGACAGCAGCAATCACTGCCATCGTCGTCAACGCCGGCGCGTACATTGCGGAAATCGTCCGCGGTTCGTTTCTCTCCGTCCACAAGGGTCTCCGGGAGGCCGGGTTGGCACTTGGTCTGCCGACGTGGAAGGTACTGTTCTACATCATCGGGCCGGTCGCCTTCCGCCGCATGATCCCGCCACTCGGCAACCAGTTCATCGTCAGTCTCAAAGATACATCGCTCTTCATCGTCATCGGAGTCGGCGAACTGACCCGCCAGGGGCAGGAGATCATGGCCGCGAACTTCCGCGCCGTCGAAATCTGGACCGCCGTAGCGATCCTCTACCTGATAATGACCGGCACATTGACGTTCATTCTGCGCGCCACGGAGAAGAGGATGCGGATGCTATGAGCCTCGTCGAGTTCCGCAAGGTCACCAAGGCCTTCGACACCGTGGTCGTGCTGAAGGAGGTCGACCTTTCCATCGATGCCGGCGAAGTGGTTGTGCTGATCGGGCCCTCCGGCTCAGGCAAGTCGACGCTGCTCCGCTGCATCAACGCACTCGAAGAAATCAACGGCGGCGACCTCGTCGTCGACGGCATCAGCGTGAAGGCGGGCAGCTCGAAGATCCGCCTGATTCGCCAGGAAGCCGGAATGGTCTTCCAACAGTTCAATCTCTTTCCGCAGATGACGGCACTGGAGAACGTCGCCTTCGGCCCGCGCCGGGTGCGTGGGGCGAGCCGCAGCGAGGCGACCGCACAGGCAGAGGCGCTGCTCGCCAAGGTCGGTCTGGCCGAGCGCGGCCACCACTATCCTGCCGAACTGTCGGGCGGACAGCAGCAGCGCGTTGCCATCGCGCGGGCACTTGCCATCAAGCCGAAGCTGATGCTGTTCGACGAGCCGACGTCGGCGCTGGACCCGGAGTTGCGCCACGAGGTGCTGAGGGTCATGCAGGCCCTCGCCGAGGAAGGCATGACCATGATCGTGGTCACCCATGAGATGGCGTTCGCCCGCAAGGTCGGTACACGGCTGATCTTCATGGAAGACGGAAAGATCGCAGTCGATGGCAATCCGGCAGAACTCCTGGCCAGTGCTGGGAATCCAAGGCTGCGCGAGTTTCTCCAGCATGTTAACTGATGGTTGCGACCGGCTTTCCTTCATCGAGATCGCCGGAACGCCTTACGAGGTCGGCGTGCAGCTTGGCCGCCACTCGATGGACATCGTCAACAGCTATCTTGTGCGGACATACGCCTGGGCAAGCGTGATGATGTTCCGGCAGGATCCCCGGATGCTGGCGGCAAAGACCCTGGTGGAGGCTCGGTTTCCTCGCTATTGGCAGGAGCTTCTCGGACTGGCAGCCGGCCTCGACCTTCCCTTCGACGAAGTCTTCGCCTGGAACTGCCGCGGAGATCTCTGGGCAATGGCACCGGACGGCTGCACGACGGTGCAGCGCCCGGGACAGCGGCCGGTGCTGGCGCACAACGAGGATGGCCATGCCGGGCTGCGCAGCCGCTGCACGATTGCACTGATACGCTCGGCGGGGGGCAAGGCGTTTTCCAGTTTCGTCTATCCCGCATCGCTTCCCGGGCACAGCTTCGCGGTGACGGAGGCAGGCCTCGTCCAGACCGTCAACAATATCCGGTCGCTGCAAGGCGGGCACGGCCTGCCGCGCATGATTCTTACCCGCTCGGTGCTCGACTGCGACACTATTGATGAGGCCGTTCGCCTCCTCTCCGGCGCCGCAAGAGCCGGCGCCTTTCACGTGAGCCTGGCACAGTCCGGCGATTCGCGGCTCGTCAGCGTCGAGTTCACACACGCCCACTGCTCGGTGACGACGATAACGCAACCTCAGTGCCACGCGAACCACCTCATCCACCCGCGCCGCTGCGTCGAGGAGCAAGTCATCACCGAGTCATCCTGGGCGCGCCAGGCGCGCGCCAACGAGATTGTCGCCAGCCTCGGACCGCACGACCTCGATCCGTTGACGATCCTATGGGACAGGGCAAAGCCCGCCCTTCCTGTCTATCGCGATCAGCCCGACGATCCGGACGGCGAGAACACCCTCGCCACGGCGGTCTTCGAGATTGCAACGGACAAGGTGGCTTGGCGCGTTTATGATAAACGAGGGCAACCCGCGCGCTTTGGGGCGGACGAGGGATTGGTGCCGTCTCAGCGCGATTGAATCACGAGATGGGTAGCGTTGCGCAGGTAAAATGACAGCGACTGCGAAACCGTGCAGCATTGAAGAGTTGCGGGAGCTGGTGCTCCTCATCAGCCGTGACCAGACCGACATCATTCTCGGCAGCAAGGCGCTCGAGGCGTTGGCGAAGTTGGTGGAGGCCCCTGAGCAGGCGGCGGTCCGCACGATCTCTGAGCTCGGCGAACAGCTTTCAGTCAATGCCTCGACACTGACACGCCTGTCCAAGAAGCTCGGCTTTGCCGGCTTCAACGACTTCCAGAATGTCTTCCGCCAAGCCATTACTGACGACAGGCAATACTTTTACAGCCGCCAGGCGGGACGGCTGTTGTCCGCTATGCCGACGGATGATGGGAACATCGGCATTTTCGAGCGTCTGGCGCGCGAGACAGCGGCGAATATCGACGGTTTCATTGCCCAACTCGACGGAGAGACCCTGACCGAAGTGGCGTCGCTGCTGGCCGATGCCGGTCGTGTGCGAGTCCACGGCGTGCGCCAGTACCACGCCTTCGCAAGCTTCCTCGTATATGGTCTGGGGATGCTCAGAAGCGATGTCGCGCTCCTCAACGCGTCCCAGCTCGGCGCTGCAGAGGCTCTGGCGCAGCTCGAGAAGGGCGATGTGGTCGTCGTGGCGAGCTGCGCGCCCTATACTCGAAGTATCGCAGACATCGCGGAGACCGCAGCCGCCTGTGGGCTGGAGGTCGTAGCGGTCACCGACAGCAGGGCGTCACCTTTGGTGGCCCCATCACGCCACGCCTTCTTCGTCCCTCACGCCAGTAGCTTCTTCAGCAACAGCATGGGCGCCTACATCGTGTTTTGTGAGGGTCTGCTCAATCTCGTGGCACGAAAGATGGGCAAGCGCGCCTTGAATGCGCTCGCGCACCGCGAAGAGCTGATCGCCGATATGGGGATTGAGATGGAGTGAACCGCCTCCGGCGGAGCGATGCCACCACCGTATGAAAGAGTCACGGCCCCGCGGCCGCAGCCCTAAGCCCGCGCGTCGCAAGGGCCGCCGGGGGTCAGCGAGAGGCCGGTGAGCCGGCGGTCCTGGTGGCGGCTGCGCCAGGCCAGCAGCCTCTCGGCCATGTCGAGGCGGACCGCCAGATAGCCGGGGTCGTCGGCAAGGTTGTGCAGCTCTTCTGGATCCTGGACGAGGTCGAAGAGCAGCGGCGGCAGCCCGGCGAAGTGGACGTACTTGTAGCGCTCGCCGCGCAGCACCGCGAGCGAGCAGTCGTCGAGGTCGAGGTCCAGCGCTGCCTGCGCAGTCCCACTCGGGACCTCGCGGAAATCGAACTCCCAGTGGGCCTCGCGACGCCAGCCGGCGGGCGTCTCACCACGCAGGAACGGCGTCAGCGCGCGCCCGTCGGCAGGCCCCTCCAGGCTTGCCTCCGCCGCCTCGATCAGCGTCGGCACCACGTCGACCGCCTCGGTGAAGGCGGCGACCCTGCCGCCGAAACCCTCGGGGTGGCGCGGATCCCGCACGATGAGAGGAATGTGGTAGGCCTGATCGAAGTAGCCGAACTTCCCCAGGGTCCAGTGGTCGCCCATCATCTCGCCATGGTCGGAGGTCAGCACGATGACGGTGTTGTCCCAGGCGCCGGCCGCCTTCAGGCCCGCGACCAGGCGGCCGACCTGACGGTCGACCTCCGAGATCATGCCCCAGTAGGTGGCGCGGACATTGCGGAAGGCGGCATCCGGCCAGTCGGCGACGCGGCGCTCGGCAGGCGCGACAAGGCAGAACGAGCCGGCCAGCGCGGTATCCATCCAGTAGCGCAGGTAGGGATGCTGCGCCGCCTCGGCCGCGGCGCTTTCGGCGCGCCGGAAGGCGGGGCCGGCCGCGGGATCGTAGAGGGTGTTGAACGGCGCCGGCACCACGAAGGGCGGGTGCGGACGCAGGAAGGAGAGATGAGCGCACCAGGGCGCCTCCTTCGGCTGCTCGGGCAGCCAGTCGAGGAAGGCGCCGGTCAGGAAGGCGGTTTCGGTCTCGTCCTGGCTGTAGCGCGGTGGCGCCGTCGACGGCAGCTCGGGCCGGCCCTCTTCTGGCCAGTACAGCGACCAGCGGTCGGCCGGCAGCCTGTGCCCGCGTGCCTCCATCCAGGCGAACCACGCGGCGTTATCCTCGGGCAGCTTCACCGCCACCTCGAAGCCGGGCAGCACCCCCTCGTAGGTGGTCAGACGGGGATCGTCCGGCGTCGTGCTGCGCGGGTCGACCGCCTGGTCGGTATAGCCGAAGAGGGTCGGGTGGTAGCCTTCGCGGGCCAGTGCCTTGGCGATGTTGTCGTGGCGGGCGTCCAAAGGTGTGCCGTTGCGCAGCACCCGATGGTTCATCTGGTAGAGGCCGGTGTAGAGCGAGGCGCGCCCCGGTGAGCAGGGTGCCGCCTGAGCATAGTGTTGCAGGAAGCAGACTCCGGCGGCAGCCAGGGCGTCGATGGCCGGCGTTCGCAGCAAGGGATGGCCGGCGGCGCCGAAGCTGTCGCCGCGCCACTGGTCGGCCGTGATCAGCAGAACGTTGGGTCTCATGGCGCGCCGGGATTTCCCAAAATGAGCTCTTCCGCGCCTTTCACCACGCTTTGGGTCCGGAAGCAACCGCCCGCCGCAGCCAGATACCCTACCGGCCGCGAGAATACCACCCGGAGTTCATTTTCCTGCCCCCGCAAGTTCTTCCGGTAGTCACACCAGGCGATTCCCCGCTCGCAATTGTGAGCATTAACACTGGCTAAAGGCCTTTCAGGCCTAATTCGCTGTAATTATAGGAGTCCGAACATTGTCCAGCCAGTCCAGCATCCCGACACAACTGGGCGGCTTTGCAAAAGCGGCAACACGCCGCCTGGTCACCGGGCTGGGATTCGGCCTCCTGCTGCTGGCCAGCACCACGCCGCTTTTCGCCGTGGCCGACCTGCCCGGCGCCGAGCGCGGCACCCTGGCTGCCGTCTTCCCACCGGGCACCGACAGGCCGGCCGCACTGGCCGCCGTCGCCGAAGCGGGCGGTTTCATCGTCCGAGAGGGCAGCTGGGCAACCGTCATAGTCGCCCACAGCAACGAAAGCGGCTTCGCCGGCCGGTTGCGGCGTGCCGGTGCCTGGCTGGTGGTCGATCCGCTGTCTGCCGCCGGCTGCCTGATCGCCGGCCGCATCACTTCAGAAATCTAGGGGTTGAGAAATGTTGCGACCGATTGCATCCACGATGACGACCGGCCCCGAAAGCAGCAGCGCCGACGGCGTCACGGCCCTGAGGAACACCGCAAGCAAGTGGTCCAGCCTGCTGCTGTTTGCGGTGGTTCCGGCAGCGGCCGCGATCGCCTGGCTTAACGGCAATGCCTGGCTGACCCCGACGGTCGCCGCCATCGTCGTCGCCGGCATCGCCTTCTCGGCCTGGAAGCTGCTGGGCGGCGATGCCGCGCTGACGCGCTACATCATCGCCGTGGCAACGGTAGTGCAGGTGTCGCTGATGGTGCTGGCTGCTGCCGGACCCTGGCAGATCGACTTCCACATGATCTACTTCGCCGCCCTGGCGATGCTGGTCGCCTTCTGTGACTGGCGCACCATCCTGGTGGCGGCGGCGGCAACCGCCGTGCATCACCTCGCCCTCAATTTCCTGATGCCCTGGGCCGTGTTTCCCGACGGCGCGAACTTCGCCCGTGTGGTATTTCACGCCGTCGTCGTGGTGCTTGAGGTCGTGGTACTGATCCTGCTCAGTCACAAACTGGTCAGCCTCTTCGAGGGCGCCGCCGCGGCGGTCTCCAAGGCAGAAGCAGCGGTGGCGGAGACCGAGAGGCTGAGCCGCGAGCAGCAGGCGACCCAGGCGCGTGCCGCCGAGGAGCGCCGCGAGCTGCTGCTCTCCCTGGCCGACAAGTTCGAGTCCAGCGTGAAGGGCGCAGTGACGCAGATCGGCGCGTCGCTCGACGGCATGCAGGGAGAAACCAAGATCATGCGGCAGCGCGCCGAAGAAACCCAGAGCACCGCCGCCGAGGTCGCCGGCACGGCGGACAGCACCGCCGGGGCGATGGATACCGTCGCCGGCGCCGTCGGCGAGCTCTCCGCCTCAGTCAGCGAGATCGCCGCAAGGGTGCGGGAGACGGCCGAAATCGCCGCCAAGGCCGAAGACAGGTCCAATGCCACCACCGAGCAGGTCAGCGAACTTGCCGAGGCGGTTGCCGGCATCTCGCAGGTCGTCGAGCTGATCGCGGAAATCGCGGAGCAGACCAACCTCCTCGCGCTCAACGCCACCATCGAGGCGGCGCGCGCCGGCGAGATGGGCAAGGGCTTCGCAGTGGTCGCCAACGAGGTGAAATCCCTGGCGACCCAGACGGCCCGCGCCACCGAGGACATCAGCGGGCGCATCGACAAGGTACAGGGCTCGACCCGCATGACCGTCGACGCCATGAAGGATATCCGCGGCATCATCAATCAGCTCAACGAGCATTCGACGAAAATCGCCGGTGCCGTCGAGGAGCAGGATGCAGCGACGCGCGACATCTCGCGCAACATCCAGGATGCCGCCAGCGGCAGCCGGGCAATGAATGCCGCCATGGCGACGGTGCGCGACAACACGCGCACCGCCAGCCAGTCGGTTGACAAGGTGATGGAAGCCTCCGGCACCGTTGCCCGCAACACCCAGGAACTCGACAGGACTCTTTCCGAACTGCTCGGCGGCCTGCGCAGCAACGGCGGCTGACCCTCGCCCTTGCCCAAACTTGCCACGCTGCATCGGCGCTGACGGCTTGCGTCCAGCGCCCAGTCTGCCTATCCCTAGCCGACGACGATCCGCGCCCGGCAAGGAAGGAGGACAGGCATGAAGGACGCGAAGCGCGCATGGCAGCGCATGCTCTCCGGACGGCGGCTCGACCTGCTCGACCCCTCGCCGCTCGACATCGAAATCGAAGACATCGCCCACGGCCTGGCCCGGGTCGCCCGCTGGAACGGCCAGACCTCCGGTGACGCCGCCTTCTCGGTGGCCCAGCACAGCCTGCTGGTCGACGACATCGCCGCGCAGATGAAACCGAAACTCACCCCTGCAGACCGGCTGTCCGCGGTGCTGCACGACGCGGCGGAATACGTCATCGGCGACCTCATCACGCCGTTCAAGTCCGCGGTGGGCAGCGACTACAAGATCCTCGAGAAGCGCCTGATGACGGCGATCCGGCTGCGCTTCGGCCTGCCGGCGCAAGAGTCCGAAGAGCTGACGGTCCTGATCAAGCGCGCCGACCGCGTCGCCGCCTACCTGGAAGCGACCCAGCTGGCCGGCTTCTCTCCCAGCGAGGCACGCCGCCTGTTCGGCCACAGTAGACGCTTCGACGGAATTGTCCTGGTCCCCTGGGCGCCGGGCCAGGCAAAGCGGTGCTTTCTCGAACGCTGCGATAGCCACGCAAAGCACTTATAATCAATCCGCACTGGTGCTAACCTGAGCGCGGGAGAGTGTGGGAGCTCTTCGCTTATTTAATGTAATTCATTGCAAGCACGTAGTTATTGGATCCGGAGCAGGGGATCGTCCGTCGCGGCGCCGAATCAGGGACCGCGGCCTTGGGGGCGGAAAGCATGAATTCCACAGGATCGGCGGACGAGCCGTTGCTCGCCGCGCTCTATGCATTTTTGCCTCAGCATCGGGGGAACCATTTGCGCCCACATGGAACGACATCGTTCCTGCCGGTCTTGCCCCAACGGCTGCCGCACGCGGTACCCGACGCAGGTTGAGTCTCCGATTCCCGCAGACCGGCCGACCCCAGCGGGCCCGGCTGGAGGTATTGTTTCTGCTGTTGATGCCATCATGCTATTCAACCCCGCGCAGGCCACGTTGCCTGACTGAACAGGTCCAGGACGATTCGAGAGATTTCCGATAAGGGCGAGAGGCTTCAATTGATCGCACAAAGGGATCGGGGCCAGCCGGTCGGCCCGGTGGAGGCCGACGGAATGCGCTTCCTGTCGCCGACCCTGGATGAGGCCCTGGCCTATTGGCACGCGATCAGGGGCGAGGCCCAGTTTCCCCGGCGAGAAGCCCTGGTGCCGGAAGAGATCGTAGCGCTCTGGCCCTACATCCTGATGGTCGACGTGATGGAGGGCGGCAGCGACTACTATTTCCGCCTCTTCGGCCAGCGGCTCGTCGGCAGCTATGGCGAACAGACCGGCCGCACTCTGATGACCGCCAAGGTCCCGAGCCTGGTGCGCAACAGATGCAAGCAGCTCTTCGACCGCTGCCTCGCCCATGCCACGCCCACCTATGCCTACTGGCCCGAGTCGGCGTCCGAGCGGCGGCCCTTCGTCGACATCGAGGCCCTCTGCCTGCCGCTGTCCGGCGACGGAACGACGCTCGATCGCATGATTTCGCTGAACGTCAATTCCAGACGCAGTCCGTGAGGCGCCGCGGCCCGGCTTGCACAGGCCGGGAAATCTGCCGATAAGTGGCGCAAGACCGGCTGCCCGAAAGACGAGCCCTGCCCTTGCCGACGATCCTCCTCGCGGTCGCCCTGCTCCCGCTGCTGATCTGGTTCTACCTGCTGGCCTTCCGCGGCGGCTTCTGGCGTTCGGCCGAGCGCCTCGAGGGACCTTGCGGCGCTCCCGGGACCTGGCCGGCGGTGACGGCGGTGGTACCGGCGCGCAACGAGGCGGAGGTCGTCGGCGAGAGCCTCGCCTCGCTGCTGGCCCAGGACTATCCCGGATCGCTGACGGTGATCCTGGTCGACGACCATAGCGAGGATGCGACGGCCGAACGGGCCCGCGCGGCGGCAGCCGGCTGCGAGACTCCGCAACGCTTCCGACTGGTTTCCTCCGCCGCGCTCCCGCCGGGCTGGACGGGCAAGCTCTGGGCGCTGCAGCAGGGCACCCAGCTGGCCAGCGCGGAGACCGACTTCTTCTGGTTCAGCGATGCCGACATCAGCCAGCCGCCCGACGCCCTGCGGCGCCTGGTCGCCAAGGCGGAAAGCGAGAGCCGCGAGCTGGTCTCCCTGATGGTGGCCCTGCGCTGCGAGAGTTTCTGGGAGCGCCTGCTGATCCCGCCCTTCATCTACTTCTTCCAGAAGCTCTATCCCTTTGCCTGGGTGAAGGATCCGGCCAAGGCAACGGCGGCGGCGGCCGGCGGCTGCGTGCTGCTGCGCCATCGGGCGCTCTCGCGCATCGGCGGCATCACGGCGATCCGCGACGCCCTCATCGACGACTGCACTCTGGCCGGCGCCGTGAAGGCGAGCCGACCGGCCGGCAGCCAGGGGATCTGGATCGGCCTCGGCACCGAGGCGCGCTCCATCCGGCCCTACAGCGGGCTCGGCGTGATCTGGGACATGGTGGCACGCAGCGCCTACAACCAGCTGCGCCATCAGCCGCTGCTGCTTGCCGGCACGCTCCTCGGCATGCTTCTCACCTACCTGGTGCCGCCGCTGCTGCTGCTCGCCTACCCCTGGCACCAGCAGGCCCTGCCTGCGGCGCTCGGCGCCCTGGTCTGGCTGCTGATGAGCCTTTCCCTGCTGCCGACCCTGAGGCTCTATGGACAATCACCCTGGCTTGCGCCTTTGCTGCCGCTGGCCGCTGCCCTATACAGCGCCATGACTTTCGATTCCGCCTGGCGCCACTGGCGCGGCCGGGGCGGACAATGGAAAGGACGGGTGCAGGACAGGCATGTGGGCTAGGTGTCGCTCTGCCCCCCGTCTATGATTGAGGCCGATGACTGACACCAAGGTCGAGACCCCGTCGGGCAAGGGCGCGGCGGACGAGAATTTCCCGGTCGGCTCCTGGCTGCTGCCGGCCGCACTGCGTCCGCACGTGGCGACCTACTATGCTTTTGCCCGCGCCATCGACGACATCGCCGACAATCCGGCGCTGGCCGCCGCGGACAAGATCGCCCGCCTCTGCGCCTTCGAAGCGGCCCTCATCGACCCGGCGGCTGCCGGCGCCGGCCTGGAGAAGGCGACTCGCCTGCGCGAGAGCCTGGCGGCCACCGCCGTGCCGGCGGTCCGCGGAACCGACCTGATCGCTGCCTTCAAGCAGGACGCCGTGAAACTGCGCTATGCCGACTGGGGCGAACTGCTGGGGTACTGCCGCCTCTCGGCCAACCCGGTGGGGCGCTACCTGCTCGATCTGCACGGCGAGGACCCCGCCGGCTACCCCGCCTCCGATGCGCTCTGCACCGCCCTCCAGATCCTCAACCACCTGCAGGACTGCCAGGATGACTTCCACAATCTCGACCGGGTCTACCTGCCGTTGGAATGGCTCCGCGCCGAGGGCCTCGACGTCACCGTGTTGGACGGCGACACCAGTCCGCCGGGCTTCCGCCGCCTGCTCGACCGCTGCCTCGACGGCGTCGACCGTCTCATTGAGCAGGCCGGGCTGCTGCCCGGCCAACTGCGCTCGTCGCGCCTTGCCATGGAGTCGGCGGTGATCGTGCAACTGGCACGCCGCCTGTCGGCGCGCCTGCGCGCCGGCGACCCTCTGGCCGGCCGTGTCGCGCTCAGCCGCGGAGATTTCCTCATCTCCGGCTTGAAGGGAACCTGCAGCGTGCAGTTCGGCCGCCTCTTCGGCCGCCACCAGACGGCTGGCCAGCGCGGATGACCTCGACCGCCACACTTCCCACCGCGGCGCTGCCGGCGGACACCGTTGCCGCCGCCCGGGCCCACGTGCACGCCGTCGCCACCCGTTCGGGTTCCTCCTTCCTCTGGGGCATGCGCTTGCTGCCGCGGCCGCGACGCGAAGCCATGTACGCCATCTACGCCTTCTGCCGTGAAGTCGACGACATCGCCGACGAGGGCGGCACCCCGGCCGAAAAGCTGCGCGCGCTCGCCGCCTGGCGCGAGGAGATCGACCGCCTCTACGCCGGCTGTCCGAGCCGCCCGACGACCCAGGCCCTGCTCGGACCGGTGCACGATTATGCCCTGCCCAAACAGGAGTTCCTCGCCGTCATCGACGGCATGGAGATGGACGCTCGCGCGGACATCCGAGCGCCGGCCATGGCCGACTTTCATCTCTACTGCCGCCGCGTCGCCGGCGCCGTCGGGGTGCTCTCGGTGCATGCCTTCGGTGCGACGGAGCCGGAGGCGCAGGCCCTCGCCCTCGCCCAGGGCGACGCGCTGCAGTTCACCAACATCCTGCGCGACGTCGCCGAGGATGCCGGGCGCGGCCGCCTCTATCTGCCGCGCGAGCTGCTGCAACGCCACGGCATCGACTCCGACGATCCCCCGACTGTGCTGCGCGACCCGCGCCTCGCCGGCGCCTGCCGCGACCTCGCCGCCCTGGCGCAGGAACGCTTCGCCGAGGCCGAAGGCTTGATGGCGCGCTGCCGGCGCGGCCCGATGCGCCCGGCGCGCATCATGCTGGCGGTCTACCGCCGCTTGCTGACCCGTCTGCAACAGCGCGACTGGGCCGACATGAGCGAGAAGATCCGCCTGCCCAAGGCAGAAAAGCTCTGGATTGTGCTCAGGAATGGCCTCTGAACCATGCCTGAGACCGCTTCCCCGCCCGGCGTCTACCGCCGCGCCCACGTCGTCGGCGCCGGCATCGCCGGCCTGTCGGCCGCACTCCGGCTCTCGGCCGAAGGTTTTCAGGTCACGCTCTATGAGGCCGCGGCCCAGGCCGGCGGGCGCTGCCGTTCTTATGTCGACGCCAGGCTGGAGCGCAGCATCGACAACGGCAACCACATGCTGCTGGCCGCCAACACCGCGGCGCTGGCCTTCGTCGCGGAGATCGGCGCCGCCGACCGCCTGACCCAACCCAGACAAGCCGCCTTTCCCTTCCTCGACCTTGCCAGCGGCGAGAGCTGGACTGTGGTGCCGAGTGCAGGCGTGATCCCGTGGTGGATCTTCAACGCGCAACGGCGCATCCCGGGCACCGGCCCCTTCGACTACCTGGCGGCCTGGAAGCTCGCCGTGGCGTCGGCGGACGCCACCGTCGCCGACTGCCTCGGCGGCCGCGGCCCGCTGTGGGATCGCTTTTGGGTGCCGCTCACCGTGGCCGCTTTGAACACCCATCCGCGCGAGGCCTCCGCCCGCCTGCTCTGGTTGGTGGTGCGGGAGTCCTTTGCCAAGGGAGCTGCAGCCTGCCGCCCCTTCGTCGCCCGCCGCGGCCTCAGCGACGTCTTCGTCGACCCGGCGCTGGAGACCCTGCGGGCTCGCGGCGGCGCGGTCGCCTTCGGCCGCCGGCTGCGCGGCCTCGCCTTCGAGGGCGACCGGGTGGCCGGGCTCGACTTCGGCGAGCCTCGCGTCGCCCTGGCGCCGGACGAGGTGGTAGTCCTGGCGCTGCCGCCGACGGTCGCCGGCGAGCTGCTGCCCGGCCTGCCGGTGCCGACGGACAGCCGGCCCATCGTCAACGCCCACCTCCGGTTGCCCGAAGGCGCCCGCCCGGCCCGCATCCTGGCGCCGGACCTGCCGATCCTCGGCCTGGTCGGCGGCGCCGCGGACTGGCTGTTCCTGCGCGACGACGTGGTCAGCCTCACCGTCAGCGCCGCCGAAGAGCTCGCCGAGCGCCCCTCGGAGGAGATCGCCGCCTTGATGTGGCGCGACACCGCCAGGGCCCTCGGCCTCGACCCGGCCGGCCGCCCGGCTACCCGCATCATCAAGGAAAAGCGCGCCACCCTGGCCCAGACCCCGGCTGCCCTGCGCCTGCGGCCCGGCCCGCGCACCCGCTGGGCCAACCTCGCCCTGGCCGGCGACTGGACCGATACCGGCTATCCCGCCACCATCGAATCGGCCGTGCGCTCGGGTGCGGCAGCCGCCGCCCTGCTGGCAGGCGCGTGAGTCCGTACCGATTGCGCGGTTTCCCATGCTTGCCAGAGCCTGTATGCTTGGTCAAAATTCCTACCCAAACCGCTGATTCGAAAGCGGGGTCTCGGGGGAGACAGAACACGCCTGAGGAAAGTCGACGGGGATCCAACATCCACTTCATGAGGCCTTGCCGGCTGTGAGCAGATGACCAGTAGTACCGTAGCCAGAGATCGAAACGCTTCTTCCGTACCCATCGCCGCCCCGCTTCCCGACCTGGATGCCGTCGATGCACTGGTCGCGGAGATGCGCGGCGCGCTGAAGGCCGAGCAGCGGCCGGACGGCCATTGGCTGTTCGAGCTGGAAGCCGATGCCACCATCGCGGCGGAATACATCTTCCTGCAGCACTTCCTGGGCCAGGTCGATACGCCGCAGTTCCGCGAGATCGAGCCCAAGATCGCCAACCACCTGCGCGCCATCCAGGGCCGGCACGCTGGCTGGCCGCTGTTCCACGACGGCGATCTCGACATCAGCGCCAGCGTGAAGGCCTACTACGCCCTTAAGCTGGCCGGCGACGATCCCGAGGCGCCGCACATGCAGCGCGCCCGCGCGGCCATCCTCGCCGCCGGCGGCGCGGCGCAGAGCAATGTCTTCACCCGCATCGCCCTGGCCCTCTTCGGCCAGGTACCCTGGCGCGCCGTGCCGGAGATGCCTGTGGAGATCATGCTGCTGCCGAGCTGGTTCCCCTTCCACCTCTCGAAAGTGTCCTACTGGTCGCGCACAGTGATCGCGCCGCTGCTGGTCATCATGGACAAGAAGCCCAAGGCGGCCAATCCGCGCGGTGTCTCCATCCGCGAGCTGTTCCGCGAAGATCCGGCGCGCGAGACCTACCAGATGAACGCCAACGGCAGCCCGCTCGGCGCCATCTTTGCGGGGATCGACCGGGTGCTGCGCCTGAGCGACCCGCTGAGGCCGC
This sequence comes from uncultured Pelagibius sp., assembly GCA_964472095.1. Lineage (GTDB taxonomy): Bacteria > Pseudomonadota > Alphaproteobacteria > Kiloniellales > Kiloniellaceae > Pelagibius. Next base: position 28,496 of record CAYYIV010000015.1, on the reverse strand, counting down.
GCGCCAAGCGCCAGAAGGCGATCAACGCGGCCATGGACTTCGTGAAAGAGCGCCTCAACGGCGAGGACGGCCTAGGCGGCATCTTCCCCGCCATGGCCAACGCCGCCATGGCCTTCCACGTGCTCGGCTACGACTGGGAAGATCCGGACTACCGCCTCACCCGCGAGGCCATCGACCGGCTGCTCTTCAGGCGCGACGAGGACACCGTCACCTGCCAGCCCTGCCTGTCGCCGATCTGGGACACCTGCCTCGCCGCCCATGCCATGCTGGAAGCCGGCGAGCCCGGCGCCAGCGACACCTTCACCAAAGCTTTCGACTGGCTGCTGGAGCGCGAGATCACCCAGGTGCGCGGCGACTGGGCCTGGCGGCGCGCCGACGCGCCGATCGGTGGCTGGCCGTTCCAGTACAACAATGCCCACTACCCGGACGTCGACGACACCGCGGTGGTGGTGCTGGCGATGGACCGCGCCGGCTCCGAGGCAAGCAAGCCGGCCATGGAGCGCGCGGCCAAATGGATTATCGCCATGCAGAGCAAGAATGGCGGTTGGGGTGCTTTCGACGCAGATAACTCCTTCGAGTACCTCAACCACATCCCCTTTGCCGACCACGGCGCGCTGCTCGACCCGCCGACAGCGGACGTCTCGGCGCGCTGCCTCTCCATGCTGGCGCAGCTTGGCTACGGCCGCGACCATACCGTGGTGCGTCGTGGCCTCGACTACCTGCGCCGTGAGCAGGAGCCGGACGGCTCCTGGTACGGCCGCTGGGGGGTCAACTACATCTACGGCACCTGGTCGGCGCTCTGCGCCTTCAATGCCTGCGACGAGGACATGGCGGCGGCGCACATCCGCAAGGCGGTGGCTTGGCTGGAAGGCCGCCAGCTGCCCGACGGCGGCTGGGGCGAAGACTGCGCCACCTACTGGAGCGAGCGGCGCGCCGAGATGAAGGCCTCGACCGCCTCGCAGACCGCCTGGGCGCTGCTCGGCCTGATGGCCGCCGGCGAGGTCGACAGCGACGCTGTGCGCCGCGGCATCGCCTTCCTGCAGCAGCAACCGCGCGAAGGCGCGCGCTGGGTCGAGGACTACTGGACCGGCAATGGTTTCCCGCGGGTGTTTTATCTGAAGTACCACGGCTACAGCGCCTACTTCCCCCTCTGGGCCCTGGCCCGCTACCGCAACCTGATGCAAAGCAACGAGCGGCGCGTCAGCTACGGCATGTAGCCGGTGGCGCCCGGCCCACAGACAACGGCTTCTCCCAGAATCGGTGTCGTGACCGGGCTCGCCTCGGAAATGGTGGTCGCCGCCGCCATGCTCGACGACAACGACCCACCGGTGCGCGTGGTCTGCGCCGGCGCCAGCGCCGCCCGCGCCGCCGTGCTGACCCGCCAGATGGTCGACCAGGGCATCGAGGCGCTGCTGAGCTTCGGTATTGCCGGCGCCACCGATGCGCAGCTGGACAGCGGCGACCTGCTGGTGGCCCGCGAGGTGACCGACGACGAACTCGTTCTCTACCCCTGCGAAGCCCGCTGGCAGGAGGCTCTCTGCGCGGCCCTTAGCGCGGCACAGCTGCCGTTCCACCGCGGCAGGCTCCTTGGCAGCCGCAGGCTGTGGCGCACGCCGGGCGACAAGGACGCCATCGCCGCAAGGACCGAGTCGCTGGCCGTCGATATGGAATCCGGCGCCGTCGCCGCCATCGCCGCAGAGGAAGGACTGCCCTTCCTGGCCGTGCGCGCCATCGCTGACCGGGCGCAGGACAGCCTGCCAGCCTTGGTGGAAAGGGCCGTGAAGCCCAACGGCCGGCCGGCCATCGGCCGTGCCATCGCGGCGCTGGCCCGGCGTCCCTCGGAAATTCCGGCCACGCTCAGGCTGGCACGCCAGAGCGAGCTGGCGCTGGCCCGCCTGCGGATGCTGGAAACGGTGAAGGGCGCGCTATTCGGCGGCTTCTGAAGACGCGGTCCCGCCGGCCGGCTTCTGCTTCATCGCCTCGACAACGAAGTCCTCGAAGGCATAGACCGCCGGGCGCTGCCGGCTGAGGTCGAGCTCCGGAGCCATCTCGCCTTCCGTGCCGATGCCGCCCAGCGCCACCTTCAGGGCCTTCAGGGGATTGGCCACGGTGTCAGCGACGGCGGTGCCCTCATAGCCGCAGTGGACCATGCAGTTGGCGCATTTCTCGTAGTTGCCGGTACCGTAGCTCTCCCACTCCGTCTCAGCCATCAGCGCCTGGAAGCTCGGCGCGTAGCCCTCGTTCAGCAGGTAGCAGGGCCGCTGCCAGCCGAAGACGTTGCGGGTCGGATTGCTCCACGGCGTGCATTCGTAGGTCTGGTTGCCGGCCAGGAAGTCGAGAAAGAGGCTGGACTGGGAAAAGCGCCACTTACGCCCCTTGCCGCGGCGGAAGACGTCGCGGAACAGCTCCTTGGTCTGGCGCCGGCTCAGGAAATGCTCCTGGTCAGGCGCGCGCTCGTAGGCGTAGCCCGGCGAGATGGTGACGCCCTCGACGCCGAGATCGCGCGCGAAATCGAGGTACTTGGCGACCTCTTCGGGCTTGGCGTTGTTGAAGAGGGTGCAGTTCACGTTGACCCGGAAGCCGCGGTCGCGCGCCAGCTCGATGGCCCTGACCGCGCGCTTGAAGACGCCCTTGCGGTCGACCGCGCGGTCGTGTTCCTCCTCCAGCCCGTCCAGGTGGATGGAGAAGGTCAGGTATTTGCTGGGCTTGAAGAGATCGATCTTCTTTTCCAGCAGCAGGGCGTTGGTGCAGAGGTAGACGAAGCGCTTGCGCTTCACCAGCTCAGCCACGATCTCCGGCATCTCCTTGTGGATCAGCGGCTCGCCACCGGGGATCGAGACGATCGGGGCGCCGCTCTCCTCCGCCGCCTCGATGCATTCGGCGACCGAGAGACGCCGGTTCAGGATCTCCTCGGGATAGTCGATCTTGCCACAGCCCGGGCAGGCCAGATTGCAGCGGAACAGCGGCTCCAGCATGAGGACCAGCGGATAGCGGCTGTTGCCGCGGAGGCGCTGCTTCATGATGTAGGCGCCGACGCGCAGCTGCTGAATCAGGGGGACCGCCAAGGCGAAGCTCCGGGAAATGAGAAGGTGAATCGCTCGCAAATACTCTGTTGCAGCCGCCCAGTCTAACGTTTTTGCGCCGCAACACCACCCCATTCGGGTAAGGGATCTAGGCCATTTCGAGGCAGGGATTCAGCCCAGATAGCCCTCGCGCTCGAACCATCTGACGGCGTCGTGGATCGCCGCCGCGGCCGGCCCGGGCCGGTAGCCAAGGTCCCTTGCGGCCTTGTCGTAGGAGAAATACATCGGTTTCGCGGCCATCTTGAGGCCGTCGACGGTCAAGAGGGGCTCGCGCCCGCCCGTCATCCTGACCCAGCCCTGGGCGGCATAGGCCAGGGGATAGAGCGGACGGCGCGGCAGGCGCAGCCGCGGGGGGCGCCGGCCGCGCAACTGCGCCACCTGGCCAAGGATCATCGCCAGGCCCAGGTTCTCGCCGCCCAGCACGTAGCGCTGGCCGACCACGCCCTTTTCGAAGGCCAGCAGGTGGCCGGCGGCGACGTCGTCGACATGGACGACGTTGAGACCAGTCTCCACGAAGGCCGGTATCCGCCCCGCCGCGGCTTCCAGCACCACCCGCCCGGTCGGCGTCGGCTTTACGTCGCGCGGGCCGATAGGCGTCGAGGGGTTGACGATCACCACCGGCAGGCCGGCCTCGCGCTGCAGGCGGCGCACCTCCTCTTCTGCGAGGAACTTCGAGCGCTTGTAGACGCCGATCATGTCGCCCAGGCGGACAGCCGTCGCTTCGTCGGCAGGTGTGCCGTCGCGCGACTTGCCCAGGACGGCGACGGACGAAGTGTAGACGATTCGCTCGACGCCTTGGTGCAGGGCCGCCTCCATCAGGCGGCGCGTGCCCGCAACGTTTGTATTGTTCATGGCCTGGGGCTGGCGCACCCAGATGCGGTAGTCGGCAGCGACATGGAAGAGGCCGTGGCAGCCGCTGACGGCCGCCTCCAGCGACGCACCGTCGGTCAGGTCGCCCTCGACGAGCTCGACGTCGAGGCCGGCAAGGTTGCGCCGGTCGCTCGCGCGGCGGACGAGGCAGCGCGGGCGCTCCCCGCGGGCAATGAGCGCGCGGACGACGGCAGAGCCGACGAAACCTGTTCCCCCGGTGACGAGAACGCTCATAGGAAGCAGCTTGCGCCTGCCGCCGCCCGACGACAAACGACAAATTTCTTGCACCGTGGCAATCGCACCGTACATCTGAAGGAACCCTGAATCAGAGAACCCGATGAAAAGACCTTTCCTGCTCGCCCTTGTGCTTGCCTTCCTGCTGCCGGCCGCACCCCCTCAGGCCGCCGAAACCCCCACGGCAACGGTGGCGCGGCTGAATGTCGCCCTGCTGGAGGCCATGCAGAATGCGGCAGAGCTGGGATACCAGGGGCGCTACGAAAGCCTGGCGCCGGTGCTGACGGAGACCTTCGACTTTCCGGCCATGGCACGGATCGTGGTCGGCAGCCACTGGAGCGCCACCAGCACTTCCCATCAGCAGCAATTCATCGCGGCCTTCACCGAGTACAGCATCGGCGTCTTCGCCGACCGCTTCGACGGCTTCGGCGGCGAGCGGTTCGAAATTCTCGGCGAGCAGCCTGCCCGGCGCGGCGCCGTGCTGGTGGAAAACCAGATCGTGAAGGGCGACGGCGAGGCCGTGGCGATCAACTATCTGACGCGCCCGGTGAAAGAAGGTGAGAACGGCGTCGAGAATTGGCGCATCGTCGACACCATCCTCGGCGGCGCCTATTCGGAACTCGCCACACGGCGCTCCGAATACAACGGCATCATCGAAAAGCTCGGCATCGACGCCCTTATCAGGGCGCTGAAGAACAAGACAGCCGCCTTCGCGCGCTAGGCGGCCCGGCCGTTTGCACCGTCTGTCGGCATCGCGTCTAATGTGGCCTCAACTGATAGCTGGGGGACCGCCGCGACCGATGCAGCGCCGGACCATCAAGACACTCGCCATCGTCACCGGCGACCACAAGGTCAGCGACACGACCAAGCTGGGCGCCGCCTACGGGCCGGAGGATCTGGCGGCGCACGCGGCCATGGTCGCCGCCATCGAGGGCCTCGGGCGCTTCGACCTCACGGTCTACAACGACCACCACCGCCTCTTCGAGCGCCTCGCCGCTCAGCGCCCCGACCTGGTGGTGAACTTCTGCGACACCGGCATCGACAACCGCCCGACCCGCGAGCTGAACCTGCCGGCCTGGCTGGAACTGCAGGACATCCCCTATACCGGCGCCACGCCGCAGGCGATGGCGCTCTGCTTCGACAAACAGATCGTGCGGCTGGTGGCCGAGGCGCTGGGCGTCGAGGTGCCGGGCGAGATCTTCCTGCCGGCCGGCAGCCCGCGCGACTGCCTGCCCGGGCTTTACCCGGCCCTTCTGAAGCCCAACGCCGCCGACGGCAGCGTCGGCATCACCAAGGACGCCGTGGTGCACGACGAGGACGAAGCGCGCGCCTACCTCGGCTACCTCGAAAACGAGCTGCCGGGCAGCGACATCCTCTGGCAGGAGTACCTGCCGGGGCCGGAGTACGGCATGGGCCTGATCGGCAACCCGGCGGCGGGCCTCACCGTCCTGCCGCCGCTGGAGGTCGACTTCTCCGGCCTGCCGGCGGGCGCCAATCCGATCCTCTCCTTCGAATCCAAGGTCGACCCCACCTCGCCCTACTGGACCGAGATCAAGTTCCGCAAGGCGGCGATCGACGCGGCGACCCTGATCCGCCTGGAGAGCTGGGCCAGGCTGCTGTTTCGCCGCTTCGGCCTGCAGGACTACGGCCGCTTCGATTTCCGCTGCGCCGCCGACGGCCGGCCCAGGCTGATGGAGTGCAATCCCAATCCCGCCTGGGCCAATGATGGCAAGCTCGCCTTCATGGCCGGCTTCGCCGGCATCGCCTATCCTCGCATGCTGGAGATGGTGATCGACGCGGCCCTCGTACGGACCGCCGCCTGATGCCCTATAACAGTTTCCGCGGAATCGACACTGTCCAGCGGCGGGCGGCGAAGGGAGTGTCGTTCTCGAAGGTTTCGAGGTCACCGGTGAAATGGAAGGCCTGGCCCGTGGCGGTCAGGCGCGTGCGGCAGTCGACGCGCACCGACCAGCCATCGCGACGCAGCACCGCACTCTGAGTGAACTCGGTCTGCGCCGAGAGCGGGTCGTCCTCCAGGATACGGTAGCGCTTCATCTGGGTATAGCCGATGTCGAGATCGATCTCCTCGATGCGCGCCAGCGCGGCGCCGGGAAACTCGCCTGCCTCCAGGGTGTAGATCATCTCGTTGGTGGTGAGATCGATCTCGATGCTGCGGGTGAAATCAAGGTGCTGCAGCTTGCGGTGTTTGCTGCCCGGGGCCGCCAGCGGCGGTGCGAAGGCCGGCAAGGCCGCATCTTCGGCGCGCGGCGGGCGTACGGGCAGGTCGAGGAACCCGCTGCCGGTGCGTACGGTCAGCGTCACCTCCTCCGGCGTCGGCCAGATCATCGGCCAATAGGCGGTCGACAGTCCCAGGCGCAGATGATGGCCAGCCGGAATCGCCTGGCCGAGGACGTCGAGCTTCAGCGTCACCCGGTACCACTGGCCGGGCTCCAGCGGCTCCGGCCTCTCGTGGCTGTCGCGGTGGCAGAGGTTCAGGATGCCGTAGGAGATGCGCGAGGACTTGCCGTCCGGATGCACGTCGCAGAGCCGTGCCACCAGGAAAGCGACCGGCTTGTCGGCCTTCACATCGAGGGTGAGCTGCGGCGCACCGAGCAGCTCCAGCGGCGCGTCGAGAGCATCGCTGTCGAACACCAGGGAGCCGCCGTCGTCGGCGCGTTGGTCGCGCGGCGCTTCGCCGTCGGCGCCGAAGCCGCACCACTCGCCGGCGCGCACGCCAAGGGTCTGGGGCGAGCTGAAAGCCACCTCGTGACGGGCCGGCGGCAGCTCGTCGGACAGCCAGCCCCAGTCGAGGTGCAGGCGCTGTGCCTCGATGCGCGGCGAGGGCCAGGCCGGCTCCGCCACCCAGCGCCCGGGACGTACATCGTGCTGCGGCCGCGGCGCCACGCTGTCCTGCAGCCAGACGCGGAGCACCGGCTCGTCCATGATCCCCGTGTCCTGTCCCTTCAGCCAGTGGTCCCACCAGCGCAGAGCCTCCTGCAGGTAGCCGATCTCCGGGCCGGGCACGGCGTCGTGCGGAAAATTGTGCGACCAGGGCCCGATGAGGCCCTTGCGGGGGGCCCGTAGATGTTCGAGCAGGCGCGGCACCGCGTTGGTGTAGCCGTCGGCCCAGCCTCCGATGGCATAGACCGGGCAGTGGATCGCGCCATAGTCTTCGTTCACCGAGCCGTGCTTCCAGAAGTCGTCGCGCCAGGGGTGGCGCATCCACACCGCCGGATAGGGCTGGTCCTCCTCGATGCGCTGACGCCAGAGCTCGCGCCAGCCCTCGCCGCTGATCTTCGGATCCGGCGGCAGCGCATTGTAGAGCGTCAGGATCGAGCCCCACTGCATGTTCTCGTTCAGCAGGCAGCCGCCCTTGTAATGGGCGTCGTCGGTATAGCGGTCGTCGGCGGCGCAGAGCGTGATGATCGCCTTCAGCTGCGGCGGGTTGAGCGCGGCCACCTGCAGGGCGTTGAAGCCGCCCCAGGAGATGCCGGTCATCCCGACGGCGCCGGAACACCAGGGCTGCACGGCCAGCCAGGCGATGATGGCGAGGGCGTCCTGCAGCTCGCGCGGCGAGTACTCATCGTCAAGCGTACCGTCGGAATCGCCGCTGCCGCGCACGTCGACCCGTACCGAACCGTAGCCGTGCAGGGCATAGAAGCGATGCATCGGCTCGTCGCGGGCGCGCATGAAGTCGCGCTTGCGGTAGGGAATGAACTCGAGGATGGCCGGCACCGGGGTATCGCGGGCGCTGCGCGGCAGCCACAGGCGGGCGGCCAGCCGGGCCCCGTCGGGCATCGGGATCCAGGCGTTCTCGATCTCCTCGATGGCGCTGAGATCGGAGAGGTCGGCAACCTCAGTCATCGTCCCCCGCAGAGAGCGCCGCCGTCTTGCGCCGGCGTCCCGACCGCAGCTGCTGGGTCGACCAGAAGCTGAGGGCCAGGCGCTCGCGGGCGCGGCGGCCGACCTCCAGATCCCAGCAGTTCACGATGGCGAGGCGGAAGCCGCCGGGCGGCATGGCGTGTTGCGCCGGCGGGCGGTCCTCGTGGAAGGTGACCTGCACCGAAGTGACCTCCGGCAGGGCGCGCACCTCCTCCACCAGATCCCCCGGCGGATGGCGGTACTGCAGGCCGTGGCCGCCGAAAAGGACCACGCTGTAGCCCTCGCCCCGCCCGCTGTCGTCGAAGTCCCAGACGCCGTCGCGGTAGAGCTTCACCAGCGCCTCGACCCAGGGCCTGCCGCCATAGAGGTCGGGCCATTGATCGGCGAAGCGCAGGTGCACCTCGATGATGCGGGCGCCGATGGTTTCGAAGTTCACCATGCCGGTGTAGCCCGCGAGATTGCGCGCCAGCCAGTCGCCGCAGTAGGCCTCGACTTCCGGCCTGGCCTCGGCCAGCACCACCCAGTAGTCGAACATGCCGCCTTCCAGCGGCAGGCCGAAGGCGTGGCGCCACCACTTGGCCTCACCGTCCACGACCGCCACGTCGCTGGAGATGTGCTCGCCCTCCAGCAGCGGCATCCAGATGTGGCCGGGCCGCTGGTTGGCCTTGTACTCGGCTTCGCTGCGCAACACCCGGCTGCCGATGCCCATGCCCCGCATGTTGAAGACCGGCTTGGAGAACACCGGAAAGCGCGGCGGCAGGAGGCCGTGCGGCCCGCAGGTGAAACCCTGGCTCTCGGCCACCGAGAGCTTGTTGTAGACCCACTTGTACTGCCTATACCAGGACCAGGCGTCGCCGTCCTCGGTGGGGACGTTCACGTCGTCCGGGCAGTCGATGCCCTCGAAATATTGCAGCCGCCAGGGGTCTGCTTCGCAGATCGGCATGGCAAGGACTATGCTACGCCTGGGCCGCGAATCAAAGGGTCTAAGGCTCAGACCTCGATGACCAGCTTGCCGAAGTGGCCGGCTCCGCGCATGGCGCGGTAGGCCTCGGGCGCCTCCTCGAAGGCGAAAGTCCGGTCGATCACCGGGCGCAGGCCGGAGGCTGCGATGGCCCGGTTCATGTCGCGGAAGAGGTTGCGCGAGCCGACGTAGATGCCCTGGACGGTGAGCGACTTGCTCATGATGGGGCGCGGGTTCACCTGGCCGCCGGCGAGCACGCCGATGAAGCCGATGGTGCCGGCAATGCGGGTGGCGGCGATGGATTTCTCCAGGGTGCCGGCGCCGCCGACTTCCACCGTCAGGTCGACGCCGCGCCCGCCGGTCATCTCCAGCACCGGCCGTTCCCAGTCCGGTATCTTGCGGTAGTTCACCGTCTGCCAGGCGCCAAGCTCCCGGGCGCGCGCCAGCTTCTCCTCTCTGGAAGAGGTGATGATGACCCGGGCGCCCATCAGGGTGGCGAACTGCAGCGCGAAGATGGAGACCCCGCCGGTGCCCAGCAGCAGCACGGTATCGCCGGCCTTCAGGCGCCCGACCGCCACGAGGGCGCGCCAGGCGGTGAGCGCCGCGCAGGGCAGCGTCGCCGCCTCGGCGAAGCTCAGATGCTCGGGGATCTTCACCAGGCCGCCGGCCTTGAGGTTGGCCTCCTCGGCCAGTACCCCGTCGATCTCGCCGCCCATCGCCGAGGCCATGGCCTCCGCCGTGCAGGGGCCATCGATCCAATTCTGGAAGAAGCAGCCGGCCACCCGGTCGCCGGGCGCGAAGTCGCTGACGCCGGCGCCGACCGCCAGCACCTCGCCGGCGCCGTCGGAGTTGGGGATACGCGGCAGGGCGATGCCGCGGGCCGCCGGGTCACCGATCACAGAGAGGTCACGGAAGTTGATCGAGTTGGCGCGCAGGCGGACCCGCACCTCGCCGGGTCCGGGGTCGGGCAGCGAGAGCGCCACCCGCTTCAGCCCGTCGATGCCGTCTGTCGTTTGGATCTGCCAAGCCTGCATGGCCTCTGCTCCCTTGCCGATGGTCGGCGCCGATCATAGGGCGCGAGAGCCGGACTTAGAAGGCACCCGCGAGCGTCGACCGCCGAAGCAAGCGCCGGATCAGGCGGCCGCCGCCGGCGCGGCGGGCCGCCCCCCCAAAAAAAGTTCTTGTAAAGGTTTTCAACTTATACAAATAACATCACGTCTGCGGTGCGGTGTCAGAATCGACGATATTCGCGCGACGACCCCCGCGACTTATGGATTGACCAAGAAATGGACGATCTTCAGGCTCCCCCTTCGGAGCCTCCCGGTTCGGAGACCGAACCGACTTCCAACCCTCTCAAATCCAATCTACTGAACTCCCCTGCCTCCTGGTCGCCTGCACGGCGCCCGAAGGAGGGTCTGCCGGGCCGGCCCTTCGAGGCGCGGCAACGGACGGAGCGCTTCCCGCAGGGACCGGACAGCCGGACCTTCCGGCGCCGCTTCTTCCCGCAGGCCACACCGGAGGAATGGAACGACTGGCGCTGGCAGCTGCGCCATCGCATCCGCTCGCTCGCCGAGCTGGAGCGAATCTTCCAGCTGTCGCCGGACGAGCACGCCGCCGTGGCCCGTCACAAGGGCTCGCTGCCCGTCGGGATCACGCCCTACTACGCCAGCCTGATGAGCCGCGACGACGCGGAGGAGCCGCTGCGCCGCACGCACATCCCCGTCGGCCAGGAGTACCTGCGCACGCCGGGCGAGGCGGACGACCCGCTGGGCGAGGATCACGACACCAAAACGCCGGGCCTGGTGCACCGCTACCCGGACCGCGTGCTGTTCCTCACCACCGGCTTCTGCTCGACCTACTGCCGCTACTGCACCCGCTCGCGCATGGTGGGCGAGGCCGGCGGCGAGTATCAGTTCTCCACCAGCCAGTGGGAACAGGCCCTGTCCTACATCGAGGCTCACCCGGAGATCCGCGATGTCCTGCTGTCCGGCGGCGACCCGCTGACCATCGCCGACGAAAAGCTCGACTACCTGCTCGGCCGCCTGCGCCAGATCAAGCACGTCGAGTTCATCCGCCTCGGCTCCAAGGTACCGACGGTCCTGCCGATGCGGATCACCCGCTCGCTGGTCCGCATGCTGCGCAAGCACCATCCGGTATGGATGAGCATCCACGTCACGCACCCGAAGGAGCTGACGCCGGAGGTGACGGAGGCCTATACCCGCCTGGCCGACGCCGGGATCCCGTTGGGCGGTCAGACGGTGCTGCTGAAGGGCATCAACGACACGGTCGACACCATGAAGACGATGATGCACGGCCTGCTGATGCGCCGGGTGAAGCCCTACTACCTCTACCAGTGCGATCCCATCACCGGCTCATCGCACTTCCGCACGCCGGTCGAGAAAGGCATCGAGATCATCGAGGGCCTGCGCGGCCACACCACCGGCTATGCCGTGCCGCAATACGTGATCGACGCACCCAACGGCGGCGGCAAGATTCCCCTGCTGCCCGACTACATCGTAGGACGCGACGGTGACGACCTGCTGCTGCGCAACTTCGAGGGCGGCGTCTACCGCTACCCCGACCCGGGCGGCCGGATCGGTGCCGACAAGGCCGGCACCGGCAGAAAGACGGGAGACCGCTGATGCGTGTCGGCCTGACCTACGACCTGCGCGACGACTACCGCGTCCTCGGCGGCTTCTCGGAGGCCGCCCTGGCGGAGTTCGATTCGCCGGAGACCATCGACGCCCTGGCCGGCGCCCTGGAAGCCAACGGCTGCCGGGTCGAGCGCATCGGCCACATCCGCAACCTCGCTGCCCGGCTCGTCGCCGGGGAGAGCTGGGACCTGGTGTTCAACATCTGCGAGGGCGTCGCCGGGCGGAACCGCGAGGCTCAGGTGCCGGCGCTGCTCGAGGCCTACAACATTCCCTACGTCTTCTCCGACCCGCTGACCCTCTCGGTCACGCTGGACAAGGCCGTCGCCAAACGCCTAGTGCGCGACGCCGGCCTGCCGACGGCGCCTTTCGCTGTGATCGAGAGCGACGCCGATGCCAGGGCCTGCCCTCTCAGCTTCCCGGTCTTCGTGAAGCCGCTGGCAGAGGGCACCGGCAAGGGCTGCGAGCGGGCTTCCAAGGCGGCGGACCGAAAGGCCCTGCTGTCGGCGGCGCGCTCCCTGCGCGCCCGCTTCAACCAACCGGCCATCGCCGAGCCCTTTCTGCCGGGCCACGAGTTCACTGTTGGCGTCATCGGCAACGGCGCCGAGGCACGCATCATCGCGGTGCTGGAGATCCTGCTGCTGCAGAACGCCGAGCCGGAAGTCTACTCCTTCGAGAACAAGGAGCTCTGCGAATCGCGGGTGGAGTACCGCTTGGCCGACGACGCGGAGGCCCGGGCCGCCGGCACCACCGCGCTGGCAGCCTACCGCACGCTGGGCTGCCGCGACGGCGCCCGCCTCGATCTGCGCTCGGACGCCGCCGGCGTGCCGCAGTTCCTCGAGGTCAATCCGCTGGCCGGCCTGCACCCGACGCATTCGGACCTGCCGATTCTGGCGACGCTGGCGGGCATGCCCTACCAGCAGTTGATCGGCGAGATTCTGCAGGCGGCCAAGCTGCGCACCGGTGTCGGCCTGGTGCAGGCCAAGCGGCGTCGGCGCATCCCGGCATGACCCGGCCCAACTATCTGCCGGTCCTGCACGGGGCAGCGGCGGATCGCCCGGACGAGGCGGACACCATCGTCACGGCAGCGGCCATCACGGCTGCACTGCAGCGCCTCGGCTATCACAGCGAAGTCGTGAAGCTCGGCCTCGACCTCTCGGTCCTGGCAGCGCTCGCCGCCGAACGCCCGGCCCTGGTGTTCAACCTGGTCGAGGCGCTGGACGGCAACTCCGCCCTGGCTCAGCTCGCCCCGGCCGCGCTCGACCACTTCGGCCTCAGCTACACCGGCGCCGGCGTCGCGGCGCATCACCTGACGCTAACCAAGACCGCCGCCAAGCGCCTGCTGGCCTCGGCCGGGCTGCCGACGCCGGCCTGGTCGCTCGACGGCGGCGGCTTCGCGCCGGAGGCCCGCGTCATCGTGAAGTCGCAGACCGAGCACGCCTCCCTCGGGCTCGACGCCGCCTCCGTGGTGCCGGCCGCCGACGCGCGGCGGGAGATCGCCGCCCGCGAGCTGCGCTTCGGCGGTCAGTTCTTCGCCGAAGCCTACGTCGAAGGCCGCGAGTTCAACCTCTCGGTCCTGGAGACCGCCGCCGGCCCGATCGTGCTGCCGGCCGCCGAGATTCTCTTCGTCGACTTCCCGGTGGAGCGGCCGCGCATCGTCGACTACGAAGCCAAGTGGGCGACCGACAGCGCAGTCTACGCCAACACGCCGCGCAGCTTCGACTTTCCGGCCGGCGACGCCGCGCTGATCGCCGAGCTGCAGGAACTTTCCCTGGCCGCCTGGCGGCTCTTTGGCCTGACCGGTTATGCCCGCGTTGACTTCCGCGTCGACGCGGCCGGCCGGCCGACGATCCTCGAGATCAACCTCAACCCCTGCCTGGCGCCCGATGCCGGCTTCGTCGCCGCCGCGGCGCAGGCCGGACTTGACTACGACGCCGTCATCAGCAGCATCGTCGCAGCCGCCAAGGGACGCCGACGGGTCGCCGCCTGAATGCTGCGCATACGCAAGATCTCCGACAGCCACACGCCGGCCAACCGCTCGGCCGTGGAAGAGGCGCTGTCCATCATCCGTGTCCAGTTCCCCGGCATGCCAGGTGACGAGGTGGCGAAGCTGCCCGATCAGCTGGACAACCCCTTCCGCCACCGCTTCGTCGCCAAGCTGCTGGTGGCGGAGGATGCACGCGGCCGGGTGAAGGCGGTCGCCCTCCTACTGCACGACCCCGACCTCGCCTTCTCCTACCTGGAGGTGATCTCCGTCGCCCCCGGCGGGCGGGCGGGCAGCGGCATCGGCGGCGCGCTCTATGACCGGGTGCGCGAGGAAGCGGAGAACCTGGGCTCGACCGGTCTCTACTACGAGTGCCTGCCGGACGACCCGGCCAAGAGCCCGGACTCCAAGCTGCGCCGCCAGAATGCTTCGCGCCTGACCTTCTACGAGCGCTACGGCGCCTTCCCGATCGAGGGAATTTCCTACGACCTGCCGATCAATCCCGGCGACACAGACATGCCCTATCTGGTGTTCGACGGACTCGGCCGCCACGGCCTGCCACCGGCCAGCCGCCTGCGCCGCATCATCCGCGCCGTCCTGGAGCGCAAGTACGCCGCCATCTGCCCACCCGAATATGTGGACCAGGTGGTCGCCTCGGTGAAGCCAGGCGGCTACGGCCTGCGCGCGCCGCGCCATTTGAAAAGCGAGCAGATCGCCGCGCCGCTGCCCGGTTCGGCCGGCAAGGCACAGGTCGCCCTGGTGGTCAACGACAAGCACGAGATCCACCACGTGCACGACCGCGGCTACGTGGAGGCGCCGGTACGCGTGAACGCCATCCTCGGCGAACTCGACAAGACCGACTTCTTCCGCCGCCTGCCGGCCCGCAAGTTTCCCGACCGCTTCATCCGCGAGGTTCACGACAGCGGGCTGGTCGACTACATCCAGCACGCCTGCGCCGAGGCACCGCTGAAGCGCTCGATCTATCCCTACGTCTTTCCGATCCGCAACCCCGAGCGCAAGCCGAAGGAGCGCTCGGTGCTGGCCGGCTACTGGTGCATCGACACCTTCACGCCGCTGAACCGCAATGCCTTTCCGGCCGCGCGCCAGGCGGTCGACTGCGCGCTGACCGCCGCGGAGGAGGTGCTGAATGGCGCGCCGCTCGCCTACGCCCTGGTGCGCCCGCCCGGCCACCACGCCGAGCGGCGCAGCTTCGGTGGCTTCTGTTACTTCAGCAACGCGGCAATCGCCGCCAACTTCCTGTCGCACTACGGCAGAGTTGCCATGCTGGACGTCGACTATCACCACGGCAACGGCCAGCAGGACATCTTCTACGAGCGCGACGACGTGCTGACAGTGTCGATCCACGGTGCCCCGGCCTTCGCCTATCCCTACTTCACCGGCTTCCGCAACGAGACCGGGCGCGGCAAGGGTGCCGGCTATAACGTCAACATCCCGCTGCCGGAGAGCATCACGCCGGAGCAGTACCTGGAAGCCCTGCAGACTGCCCTGAAGCGCATCGAGCGCCACGATCCGGCCCATCTGGTGGTCGCCTTCGGCCTCGACACCGCGCGCGGCGATCCGACCGGCACCTGGTCGAACCGGGCCGGCGACTTCCACCGCATGGGCGCCCTCATCGGCGCCGCCGGCTATCCCACCGTGGTGGTGCAGGAAGGCGGCTACCGCATCCGCACCCTGGGCGTCAACGCGCGCCACTTCTTCACCGGCCTGGTGGAGGGCGCCGGTGTTGCAAAGCGCCCGCTCCGTCTGCCGAAGCCCGCAAGCGGCAAGCCCGCGACCAGGGGCCAGCTGTGGCGCGAGGCGGTGAAGCCGGAGGACAGCGAGCGCGTGCGCAGCCTGGTTGCCGCGACGGGCATGTTCTCGGCAGAGGAGACCGCCATCGCCGAGGAACTGGTGCAGGAGCGCGTAGCCAGGGGCCGCGCCTCGGGCTACGAGTTCGTGCTGCTGGAGGAGGACGGCACACTGGTCGGCTATGCCTGCTACGGGCCGATCCCCGGCTCGGCCAGCAGCCACGACCTCTACTGGATTGCCGTGCATCCGGACCGCCAGGGTCGCGGCTTTGGCCACCAGATCCTGGCCCGCGCCGAGGCGGCCATGAAGCGCAACGGCGCCCAGCGCATCTACATCGACACCTCGACCAGCGAGCGCTACGCACCGACCCGCGCCTTCTACGCCGCGGCCGGCTTCACCCTCGCGGCCGAGCTGCTCGACTTCTACCGCCCCGGCGACGGCAAGGCGATCTACACCAAGGCGTTGTAGCAGCGCGGCATAGCCCGGGCGCGCCATCCCTGCTAGCTTTCTGGTGGGGACGGGGACGCCGGGGGAAGACATCCGATGCCGCTGCTGACGACCACCATCGGGGCCTACCCGAAACCGCGCAGCCTGCGCATTCCCGACTGGTTCGATCCCGGCGCCATCGATTCCAGCGCCGCCACCCGCGGCTACGTCAGCGCCATCGAACGGCTGGGAGCCGAGGCCGGCCAGATCATCGCCGGGGGCGTGCGCGAGGTCATCGAGGACCAGATCGCCTGTGGTATCGATATACCGACTGACGGCGAGGTGCGGCGCGAGAACTACGTGCACTACCACTGCCGCCACCTTGAGGGCTTCGACTTCGAGCACCTCACCCACCGCATCCTGCGCGGCGGCGCCTACGAGGCCGACCTCCCGACGGTCAGCGGCCCGGTGAAGGCGCGCGCGCCCTTCCTGCCCGCCGATTGGGCACTGGCGCAGAGCTTCACCGAACGCCCGGTGAAGATGACCCTGCCCGGTCCCATGACCATCGCCGATACCACAGCCGATGAGTTTTACGGCAATCCGGAGGCGCTGGGCCGTGACCTGGCCGAGGCGCTGAACAAGGAGATCCTGGCTCTCGCGGCAGCCGGTTGCACCTACATCCAGATCGACGAACCCCTGTTCGCGCGCAAGCCGAAGGAGGCTCTCGCCTACGGCCTTGAACACATCGAGCGCTGCTGGCAGGACGTACCGGCCGACGTAGTGAAGACGTTACACATCTGCTGCGGCTATCCCAGCCGCCTTGATCAGGAGGACTACGCCAAGGCCGATCCCGATGCCTACTTTGTGCTCGCCGAGGCGATCGATGCCTCCGTCATCGACGCCGTGTCGCTCGAGGACGCGCATCGTCACAATGACCTCAGCCTGCTCGATCGCTTCGCCGATACCACGGTGATCCTTGGCGTCATCGCCATCGCCCGCAGCCGTGTCGAGACGGTGAACGAGGTGCGCGAGCGCTTGAAGGCCGCGCTGAAGCACCTGCCGCCCGAACGTCTCATCGCTGCACCGGATTGTGGTTTGGGCCACCTCGGCCGCGACCTGGCGATGCGGAAGCTCAAAGTACTCTCAGAAGCCGCGAAGAGCGTCTAGGCAGTCCCAGGTGTTCGCGCCGGGAATGCGACCGGTAACTGTGCGTTTCCTCACGGCAGGGCCCCTCGATTCCAAGAACACTGGAACAGTGCCGTCGGCGATACGCCGGGGAACCTATGGGGTGGGTCTGCGTGAGACGCCGCCCGTCATCGCGCGCCACAGACGGCGCAGGCCGGTCGTGGCGCCGCTCCGCTGGCTGTGTTCCATGTGGCGAGCAGGCATCGGCGGCGGCAGGATCCGCGACGTGGTCACCAGATGGAGTACCTCTGCATAGCCTTCCCAGTAAAAGCGCATCACGGTGATCCTTTGTGAACAGGCAGGTGTCCGAGAGCACGAGCATGATGGGGCCGCGTAAAACAGCGGTGGCGCGAATGGGAAAAGTTCCGTTAATTCGATCGGCAGACGGATCGACCGCCCCAGCTCAGGACGGCATCGAGAACGGTCGGAACATGGCTGGCAGCTTCAGGATAGCCTTGTTCGGCGGGATGCTCGTGCTGGACGGCGCGAACGAGGTAATCCCTATTTCCGGCCACAAGGCGCGTGCCCTGCTCGGCTATCTGGCGGCGTCGCTCGGCATCCCCTGTCCACGTTCCAAGATCGCAGCGATGCTTTGGGGCGATCGTGGAGACCGCCAGGCCCGCGACAGTCTGAAGCAAGCGGTCTGGCATCTGCGCCGGACACTCTCCCCGACTGGCCGTAGCCTGGTCGTGGCCGACCGGCAAATCATCAAGCTCGATGAGTCCTGCGTCGTTGTCGACGCCATCGAGTTCGACAGATTGCTGAACGCAGGAACGCCGGAGGCGGCCGACAAGGCCATCGAGCTCTATCGCGGCGAACTTCTGGAGGGGATTGAGATTCCAGACGCGGCATTCGAAGAGTGGCTGCTGATGGAACGGCAAAGGTTCCGCCAGCTGGCGACTGAGGCCTTGGCTGCGGCTCTTCTCCGGTCGATGGCCGCTTGTCAGCGCGACCGGGCCGCCACAGTCGCCCGGCAGCTCCTGATCCTCGACCCGCACCACGAAGGAGCCTGCCGCGCCCTCATGCAGATTCACGTGGACCGCGGCGAGCGCAGCCAGGCCCTCACGCTCTTTGAATCCCTGCGGCGCCGGCTCTCCCGGGACCTTGGGATCCGGCCCGAACCGGCGACAGTCGCAATCTATGAGTCGGTACGACGGCAGGGCGATTCGGCTGGCCAGCTGGGCGGAAGCCCCACCGCCGGTGACGACCACGACGGCGGGGGCCGGCATCCCTCCGCCGGGCATTGGCAGGCCAATGACGCGGCAGCGGTACCTTCAATTGCCGTGCTGCCGTTCGGCAACATCGGTGACGATCCTGAGCAGGACTATTTTGCGCAGGGCCTTACGGAGGACGTCATCACCGACCTGTCGCAGCTCTCCGGCCTGTTGACCGTGGTCCACCATGGCTCACACTACGCCCGGGAGCGCCCCTCCCCGCAGGAAGCCGCACACAGGCTCAGGGCCAACTACGTTCTCGAGGGCAGCGTCCGCAAGTTGGGCGATCGCATCAGGATAACCGCACAACTGATCGATGGCGCGACGGCCGGCTGCATCTGGGCGCGACGCTATGATCGCGATGTCAGGGACATCTTCGTGCTGCAGGAGGAGCTTTCCAAGGATATCGCGGACGCCCTTCGGGTAAAGCTGTTGCCTGGCGAGGCCGAGAGCCTGGCCGATCGCCCGACGACGAGCGTCGAGGCCTATCAGCTCTATCTGCTCGGCAGGGCTTTCTATCTTCGCGGTTGCGACAAGCGTAGCTTGCGGATCGCCTACGACCTCTTCACGAAGGCAACGGAGATCGATCCGCTCTATGCCCATGCGCAGGCGGCGCGAGCGACTTGCGGCACCAACCTGTGCGGCAACGATCCGACGGTCACCTCCGAAACCATACTCGCCACGAGTGAGCGGGCGATCGAACTGGCGCCGGCGTTGGGCGAAGCCCACGCCGCCAAGGGCCTTGCGCACTACGTCCTTGGCAATTACCCCGAAGCGCTCGTCCACCTGGATCATGCGATGGCGCTCGAGCCGTCCCTGTTCGAAGCGCATTTCTTCAAGGCACGCTGCTGCCGCCTGCTCGGGCAGCGCGAGCCGGCCCTGACCTTGTTCGAGAACGCCGCGGAGCTGCGGCCGCACGATTATCGCTGCGCCGGGCTTCTGGCCGAAGAGTACCGGGCCGTCGGTTTCGACCGGGAGTTCAGGTCGGCGGCTGCGCGCAGCCTTCACCTCGCGACGCAGGAGGTCAAGAACCATCCCGACAATGCGGACGCCTGGGCTTTCGGAAGCGCCATACTCGTCGAGATGGGCGAAAGCCTGCGTGGCGAGGAGTGGGCGAGCCGGGCCGTAATCATCGGCCCTGACGACTATCTCGTGCACTACAATGTCAGCCGGACCTATGCGTTGCTCGGCAAGATCGATCTTGCACTGTGCTGGCTCGAACGCTCGCTCGACGCCCTGCCGGTGTTCCGCCAGCGACTCTATGCCTGGATGCCGCTGGACCAGGCCCTCGATCCTTTGCGCGGACACAGCAGGTTTTCGCAGCTGGTCGGCCGCGCCTGACGCGCCTCCGCGTGTCTATTTGATGACACCACTGTGTTCTTCCAAGGGCCGGGCGCCAGCCGCCCTGACACGGGGGCAAAGGATCGACTAAGGTCGCCCGCATCCCCTTTCCCGCTGGAGCCATTCCCCGATGACCGTAGCCCGCACGCTGGCCACTGTCTCTGTGCTGCTGGCACTCTCAGCCTGCTCGCAGCTGCGCGAAAGTCAGCCCGGACGCACCGCCGCCGAGCAGCTGATCTTCTCGGCTGCCATCGACCGCGTCTGCGACAAGCTGACGATCAATCTGCCCGCTGACAGCAAGGTCTTCGTCGACGCCACTTACGTCGAGGGCACCGACAGCAAGTATCTGGTGGCGAGCCTGCGTGACCGCATCCTGCGCCGCGGCGGCAACCTGGTCGCCGCGCGCGACCAGGCGGACCTGGTGCTCGAGCCGCGCGTCGGTGCCCTCTCGATCGACCGCAAGGCGACCCTCGTCGGCATCCCGAGCATCCCGATTCCAATCCCCCTGGCCGGCGAGTTCACCTTCCCCGAGCTGGCACTCTTCAAGCGTGATCGCCGCCAGGGCGTGGTGAAGCTGGCACTGACCAGCTACGACGCGAAATCGGGCGCCCTCAGGAGCTCACAGGAGCCGGTCTACGCCTTCTCGCACCAGACCGACTGGGTGGTGATGCTGCTCGTCAGTTGGGACACCAACGACCTCGTGCCCGGCCCCGAGAACGATGAGTGGGTCGGCGAGGGAACCTTCGACGGCACGCCGATGGACATCGGCGACAAGTGGGAGTGACATCCAAGGCAACCGCTCGCCCCTTCGAGAGAGCGCTACGCGCTCAGGGCCTGCTCGAGATCCTCGATGAGGTCCGCGGGATCCTCCAGGCCGACCGATAGCCTCAAGAGCCCGTCGCTGATGCCGAGCTCGGCGCGCTCCTCCGGCTTCAGGCGCTGGTGCGTCGTCGTCGCAGGATGGGTGACGAGGCTCTTCGAATCGCCGAGGTTGTTGGAGATGTCGATGGTGGCGAGCGCGTTCATCAGCCGGAAGGCGCGCGCCTTGCCGCCGGCGACCTCGAAGGCCACCAGCGTGCTGCCGCCCTGCATCTGGCGCTGCGCCAACGCGGCCTGGGGGTGACTGGCGAGGCCGGGATAGAGCACCTTGGTGACACCGCCCTGGCCTTCCAGGAACTGCGCAACGGCCAGCGCATTGGCGCAGTGCCGCTCGACGCGCAGCTCCAGGGTCTCCAAACCCTTCACCATGACCCAGGCGTTGAAGGGGCTCATCGTCGGGCCGGTGTGGCGGTAGAACATCTGCAGGTGGTCCTTCACGAAGGCCTCGCTGCAGAGGATGGCGCCGCCCATGGTGCGGCCCTGGCCGTCGATGTGCTTGGTGGCCGAGTAGACGACGATGTCGGCACCCAGTGCGAGCGGGCGCTGCAGCACCGGCGTGGCGAAGACGTTGTCGACGATCACTGTGGCGCCGGACGCGTGCGCCAGTTCGCTGACCGCCGCGATGTCGATGATCTCCAGCGTCGGGTTGGAGGGCGTCTCGAGGAACACGGCCTGCGCACCCGGTGCCAGCGCTTCTTCCCAGGCCTTGAGATCCCTGCCGTCGATCAGGCGAGTCTCGATGCCGTAGCGCGGCAGCAGCTCGGCGATAATGTACTGGCAGGAGCCGAAGAGGGCACGCGAGGCGACCACGCGGTCGCCCGCCTTCAGCTGCGCCATCAGGGAGGCGAAGACGGCCCCCATGCCGCTGGCGGTGGCGCGGCAGGCCTCGGCCCCCTCCAAGAGACGCAGCCGCTCCTCGAACATGGCGACGGTCGGGTTGGCGTAGCGCGAGTAGACGAAGCGGTCCTTGTCGCCCTTGAAGGCGGCCTCGGCCTCCTCGGCGGAGGCGTAGACGTAGCCGGAGGTCAGGTAGAGGGCTTCGCTGGTCTCGTCGAAGCCGCTGCGCGACAGGCCACCGCGCACCATCTCGGTCTGCGGGCGCCAGCGGCGTGTCGTGTTGTTGTCCTTCGGCATCTTCCCGGTCTCTCTTCTCAGGCGCGGTCAGCCCTGGCCCCAAGGCAGGCCGGCGACCTTCCAGCCGCCGACGCTGCCGCGGTGCAGCTCGCCGTCGCGATCGCCCTCGAAGCCCTCGGCGACGTTGTAGCAGGGGCCGAAGCCGGCGGCGGTCAAGGTGATGGCGGCTGCGCGCGAGCGCGCGCCGGAGCGGCAGAGCAGCAGCACCGGCTGGTCCTTGCCGACCCCCTTGGCCGCGACCGCGCCGACGAAGTCCTCGTTACGCGCCATGTCAGGATAAGCCTGCCAGGAAATGCAAAGCGTCTCCTTGCCGATACCATCCAGCCGCGGCAGGCCGACGAAACCCCACTCCGGCGCCGTGCGCACGTCGATCAGCACCGCTTTGGGGTCCTTTTCCAGCAGCGCCCAGGCTTCCGCCGGGCGCAGATCACCTGCATAGCCCTCAGTCATCACGCGACTCCCAGCTGCTTCTCGCCAGGCCGGTCCGGCCGTGTCGCGACCGCCCGCCCTTTCGACCCATCACCCGTCAAGGTTGGCGAGTTTAGGCCGCGCGGCGTCAGACGCAACCGCCATATTTACACCCTGGCGACTTAGTTTGTCTGCAAAACCCCTCACTCTTTGAGGAAATAGTCCTCGGCAAAGAGCATGGTGATGGGGTGCAGCCGGAAGCCGCCGACCCGCTCCGACATCACGGTGACCACGGAGAGCCAGGAAGGCTGCACGACAGGACCGATTTCCTGCATCCTCTTCTCGATGCGGCGCATCAGCGGGCGGCGCGCCGCAACGTCGAGCTCCGCCTCCACCTGGTTCAGCAGGGCATCGATCTCCGGGTCGGAAAACCCGGTGGTGTTCCACGGCACGCCGGATCGCACTGTCAGCGCCAGCAGCATGAAACCCAGCGGACGCGGTGCCCATTCGACGAAGGCGAGCGGCGCCTTGTCCCAGACCTCCCAGAAGCGCGCGGCCGGCAACACCTCCAGGGTGCAGCGGATCCCCACCGCGGCGTACTGGGCCGTCATGGCCTGCACGGCGTCGAGCTCCCACCTCGGCCAGCTTTTGCAGGTAATGGTGAGGTCGAGCCCGTCGGGATGCCCGGCCTCGGCCAGCAGGGCGCGGGCCTCCGCCGGGCGGCACCCCATGGCCGGCAGGGCGGCGTAGCAGGGATGCACCGGCGCCACCATGTGGTGCTCCGCCGGCTCGCCGAAGCCCCGCAGCGCCACACGCGTGACTTCCTCCACGTCGACGGCAAGGCGCAGGGCGCGGCGCACCCTCGGGTCGTCGAAGGGTGCCCGGTCGACTTTCATCTGCAGCATGCCGGTGGCTGCGGTGCGTGTGCGGTGGACTTGCAGGCCCGGCCGGCCGGCGAGGATTTCAGCCACCGAATAGTCGCAGCGCACCAGCCCGTCGACCTGGCCCGAAACCAGCGCTGCGGCGGTAGCCGCAGCTTCGTCGCCGAGGTCGAGCAGCAGCAGCTCGTCGAGCTGGGCGCGGCGCCGGCCGTCCGGGCCGCGCCCATCCTCGCGTGCCCGCAGCAGGGCGCGCTCGCCGACCCTGTGCTCAACCAGGCCGAAGGGGCCGGTGCCGTTGGAGCCGACGCCGAAGCGCCCGTCTTCCTCCGGATCCAGCATCACGTTGGTGAAGTGGAAGAGGTGCTCGGGGACGGCGACTTGCGGAGACTTCAAGTTGAGCCGCAGGTGGAAGTCGTCGATCTTTTCCATCGCACCGGCATCCCACAGCGCGCCTGCAACAGGGTCGGTGGCGGTCCTGTCCGCCAGCATGTAGGCGCCCATGTGGCCCAGTGCCGAAGACCCGGTTGCCGGTTCGAGAATCCGGTGCAGGTTCCAGGCGACGTCGTCGGCGACGAAGCGGCGGCCACTGTGCCAGAACACGTCGTCGCGCAGAAACAGGTCCCAGGTTCTGAGATCCGGCGAGACCTGCCACCGTGACAGCAGGTGCGGCCGCGTGATGTTGTCGAAGCCGGTGCGGGTCAGCGGCTCGCAGACCTGATGCACGATGGTGGCCGGCGCCAGCCAGGCCAGGGCATGCGGATCGCCGATCGGGTGCACGCGCCCGCCCAGGGTCAGCCGCCCTCCCTTGGGCTGCGCCACCCGCGTGGCGGCTGCCGGCTGGCTGACTCCGGCCAAGGCGGCGGCGGTGGCCGCGGAAGCGCCGAGCAGCGTCGCCAGGCGCAGAAAGCTGCGGCGCCCGAGGCTGCCTTCGGCAAGCTGCGCGCGCAGCGCAGCGATCATCGGATGCAGATCCCTGTCACCCATGGCGGAAACCGCCCCTCCTGGGCAAATGCCCGCGCCGGCGGCCGAACTGGCCGGCCGCGGCCTCTCTCCTGGCGCCATGATAGGCGCCGCCGGGCAGAAGTCCACCGCAAGCGGCGCCGTTCGAGTTCACCCCTCGGCCGCCGGCGGCTCGTCTTTTTCTTTGGATTCCAGGGATTTGATCGAGATCGGTTGGTTTGCGAAGTGGACCACCTGCTGCGGGAAGGGAATCTCGATGCCGGCCTCGCGGAAGCCTTTGTCGATGGCAAAGCGGAGGTCGCTGGCAATGACCAGCCGGTAGCTGACCTCACTGGTAAAGCAGCGCAGCTCGAAGTCGAGACTGCTGGACCCGAAGTTCATGAAGATGACATTCGGCTCCGGCGATGTCAGCACGCGCTCGTGCCGCTGCGCGCAGTCGAGCAGGATCTTGCGGACCTTCTCGACGTCGGAGCCGTAGGCGACGCCGACCGCCACCTCGATGCGCCCATAGTGGTCCTTGTGAGTCCAGTTGACCACCGAAGTGGAGATGAAATCCGAGTTGGGAATGATCACCGAGGCACGCTGAAAGGTCTGCAGTTCGGTAGACCTCACGGTGATCCGCTTCACCAGGCCCTCGCTGCCGCCGACCATCACCCAGTCGCCGACTTTGATCGGCCGCTCGATGAGCAGGATGATGCCGGCAACGAAGTTGCTGACGATGGTTTGCAGGCCGAAGCCGATGCCGACGGAGAGCGCACCGGCGATCAGCGCGATGTTGGAGAGATCGACGCCGAGCGCGGAGATGCCGAAGACGGCGGCCAGGATGATGCCGATGTAGCCGAATCCGGCAGAGAGCGAGTTCTGAACCCCGGCGTCGAAGCCGGTCTGCGGCAGCACCTGGTTGTTCAGGAAGCGCTGGCCAAGACGGGTCACCAGCAGGATGAGCGCGAAAATGGAAAGCGCCACCAGGATATCGGTGAAGGAGATGGTAACGCCGCCGATGGTTATGCCAGACAGCAGGCGCCGCGTCTGCGCCCAGAACTCGCCGAAGGGTGACGACCAGATCGCGGCAATCACCAGGACGCCGGTCACGATCAGCGTGGCATCGAGCAGCGTCCGCAGCCAGAACTTGATGCGGTTGCGAGCGACGTGGCGCAGCTCCAGCGCGTCGCGCATGAAGCCTGAGCGCAGGCCGGCGCCGACCAGTTCGCGGCCGAGCCCGCGCAGGATGGCGATCGCTGCCAGGGTCACGATGCTCAGCAGCAAGCTGCGAACGAGGAAGTCGGCCAGGTCGGCATAGCCGATGATCGATGCCAGGATGCTGAGGGCGGCGATGAGGGCGGTGAGGCGCCTGACCAGGCTCCAGAAACCGCCTTGGGACGGGCCGATCTGCGTTGCTTCGTCTTCGTCCGCCTCCTCGGATCCGCGACGCTCCATCACCCAGTAGCGACTGCGGCCCATGTCGATCACGACCAGCGCCGGGAGTATGTTCAGGAGCAACGTTGAGAGCGAGAAATAGGCATCGCTGACGCCGATTTCTTCGTGCGCTCCGGCCATGAAGATCTGCACGGCGAAGAACGCCGCCAGCAGCGTGAAGCGCCGGCCCAGGATGCGCGCATTCTCGGGCGACACCGACAGCAGCCGCCACTGCGGAAGGTCCGGCGAGAGCACCGCATAGGGCACTGCCCAGGCCAGGCTGAAGAACATCATGACGGCGAAAAGCAGGGTCATCAGCGACCAGAAGAGGCTTTCCTCCGCGACCTGGTTGCGCCAGGCAAGGTAGAAGAGACCACCGAAGACGAGGGCGGGAATGATGCCGCGCGCCACGGCGCTGGCGATGGCGGCGACCAGGCGGGCGGCATAGCTCGGCTCGCTCTGCTCGGGATCGCGGCCGTAGCGGCTGATCAGCCAGTGGCGCAGGAAGCCGCCGAGCACCAACGCCAAGACCAGTAGCACGGCAACGCGCAAGGAGAGCGAGCTGTGGCGCTGATCCAGCATTGCGGCTTCCCACCAGCTGGTGGGCGAACGCAGCATCCGATCTGCCACGGCGAAGAACTCTGGCACGCTCTGTTGCCAGGTCTCCGGCGCCCAGGGGAAGGGATAGGTGCGGAACAGCGCCTCGAAGCGCTTGCGCTGCGACAGCGAACCGATCTCCTGATCGATCTCGTCGGCACGCACGATGGCGAGCTTGGCCTGCCCGATCTGCGCATTGAGGCGCTGCAGTTCCTCGTTCAGGCCCTGGCGTTGTGCAGCGACTTCCGGAGATTCAGGCGCGGCCCCCTCCCCCGGCGCCGGCCCCAGCGCCTCCAGGCGACGCTGCAGGCTGTCGACCCGCGGCTGCATCGCCGCCGCTTCGCGCTCCGCCTCCTGGCGGATCTGGTTCGTCAGATCGAAGAAGCGCGTGGCGCTCTCAGCCGTGGTGTCGGCGCGCGTCAGCTGCTGCTCGACGAGATCGAGGCTGCGGTCCCAGCGGGCCGCCGCGTCGCCGGCATTCTGCGCCATCGCCGCGCCGGAAACGGCGAGGCTCAAGCAGACGAACATCAGCGACAGCAGACGAAGGGCGGGGCGGGGCAAAGCGGAAATCCTCTCGGCAAGCCCGACATTCCTAGCATGTCGGGCAGCGTCTGCAAAAGCCGCCCTTGCGCAGGCGTGCTCATGTTCTAGTCTGGCGGCAGTCAGCAGATCATCCATTCCAACGAGACAGCATGAGCAACAGCAACCTGGCCAACGGCGGCCGCATCCTGGTCGATCAACTGGTAGCCGAAGGGACCGACCGCATTTTCGGCGTCCCGGGCGAGAGCTATCTGGCGGTGCTCGACGCGCTCTACGACACGCCGGAGATCGCCTACCATCTCTGCCGGCAGGAAGGCGGCGCCGCGATGATGGCCGACGCCTACGGCAAGCTGACCGGGCGGCCGGGCATCTGCTTCGTGACCCGCGGGCCCGGGGCGACCAGCGCCAGCGCCGGTGTCCATGTCGCCTTCCAGGATTCCACGCCGATGATCCTTTTCATCGGCCAGGTCGGCCGCGGCATGACAGAGCGCGAAGCTTTCCAGGAGATCGACTACCGCCGCATGTTCGGGCAGATGGCCAAGTGGGTGGCCGAGATCGACGACGCCCAGCGGATCCCGGAGATGGTCAGCCGCGCCTTCCACACCGCCACGTCGGGCCGGCCCGGGCCGGTGGTGCTGGCGCTGCCGGAGGACATGCTGTCGACGCCGGTGCCGGCACCGCTGCTGGCGCGGCCCTATCACGCCAGCAGCGGTGCCCCGGACCCGGACCTGATGGACGCGTTGTGGCACCGGCTGGAGCGGGCCAAGCGCCCCCTGATCATCGTCGGCGGCGGCGGCTGGAGCGCCGCGGCCAAAGCCGACCTCGAAGCCTTCGCCGAGACCGCCGGCCTGCCGGTCGCCGCGTCCTTCCGCTGTCAGGACTATTTCGACAACGAGCACCCCTGCTATGCCGGCCACGTCGGCATCGGTATCGACTCGAGGCTGGCGGCGCAGGTGCGGGAATCCGATCTGCTGATCCTGCTCGGCGCGCGCTTCGGCGAGATGACCAGCAGCGGCTACAGCCTGATGAAGATCCCCAATCCCGACCAGCCCCTGGTGCACGTCTATCCGGACCCCGAGGAGCTCGGCCGCGTCTATCGCCCTGAGCTGGCGATCAATGCAGGCAGTGCCGCCTTCGTGCGCGCCGCGCGTCGGATGCCGCAGCTGGACTCCGCCGCCTGGCGGCACGGGACGGAGGCCGCCCACGCCGACTACCTCGCGCACAACCAGCCGACCGAGATTCCCGGCCGCCTGCAGCTCGGCAAGGTGGTCGCCTGGCTCAACGAGACGCTGCCGCCCGAGGCGATCATGACCAACGGCGCCGGCAACTACGCCTCCTGGCTGCACCGCTTCTACCGCTTCCGCCGGTTCCGCAGTCAGCTGGCGCCGACCTCCGGCTCCATGGGCTACGGCCTGCCGGCGGCGGTAGCCGCCAAGGCGGTGCATCCGGAGCGGCCGGTGGTCTGCTTCGCCGGCGACGGCTGCTTCATGATGCACGGCCAGGAGCTGGCGACTGCCATGCAGTATGGCCTGCCGATCATTGTCATCGTGGTGAACAACGGCAAGCTCGGCACCATCCGCATGCACCAGGAGAATCACTATCCCGGCCGCGTCAGCGCCACCGAGCTGGTCAACCCGGACTTCGCGGCCCTCGCCCGCGCCTACGGCGCCTACGGCGAGGTGGTGGAGGACGACGCCGACTTCGCCGCTGCCTTCGGACGCGCCCAGGCTTCCGGCAAGCCGGCACTGCTGGAGCTGCGTCTCGACCCCGAGGCGATCACGCCGGCCGCCACCCTGAGCGGCCTGCGCGCCAAAGCGATGGCGAAGTAGCTTCGCTGAAACAGCCGCCTGCTAGATCGGATCGCGGTCAGACGGAACCACTCGGTGGTTCGGTCTGACCGCGTGAATCCGATCTCATTCAAGCGGGTAGAGCAGATTCACACGGTCGATGGATCGCCGAAGGCGATTCCATGCGACCGTGATCTGCTCTAGCAGGCTGCTGAAAAAGTCCTCGCGATAGATTTTTAGTCGTGATTCTCTGG
>CAYYIV010000014.1:0-110011 GCA_964472095.1 uncultured Pelagibius sp. | reverse complement strand
GCGCCTCGACGCCGAGCTGCGTCCAGATCGGCGCATGGTCCGGCATATGGTGCCGGTACAGACGGACGATCGTCCCCCCCCCCCGCCTTCCTGCTCACCGCGTAGCCGACGAAGCTGAGGTCCGGAGCAAAGAATAGGACGGCGAATATCCAGAGCTCGCCGCCGAAGAAGAAGAAAAGCGTGGTGCTCGCGGCCAATATCGCCAGCGCTTCCACACGAAGTAGCCGCTCGACCTGACCCGTCGCATAGCTGCCGTCGGTGTAATCGAATTCAGCTTTCCTGTTCATTCGCGGTTCTGTCCTTCTGGCGAAACGGGGACATGCCCGTCTGCGCCGCACTCTGTTCGAGCGCGAACTGGCCAGCATCGGCGTGGTCTTCAGTAGCGGTCCGCCCAAACGTGTCGTTCTTCTTCACGTTAAAGGGTTCAGTCCTTCCGTGCGGCGCACAAGCTGCTGCGATGGTGCACGGCTTGCTGTCTCGATGAGGATCGACAGCGCGCACCCTGGTAACGTCCCCAGACGTTCTCCAATCGCCTGTGTCAGGGTGACGATCGGCACGCCGGCGAACTTCAGATGCTTGAATGATCACGGTGGACTTGGCCACGCGTGCTCCAGTTTTATGCGAAGGCAGTCGAGATGGGTCGACCTTCCGTCGGCCTGGCAGTCGCGCTCATCTACGACTCCGCACAGAATCCGATCGACGTCTTAAGTTTGGAGTGGCCCGAGGACGATGGCGGCGTCATTCAGCTTTATCACAGCGGCCGGCCGGTCTATCGACCGCAGGCTGGCGAACTCGACATGGCTCAGCAGAAGACTGACGTCGGCAACCTGATCCCGCTCAGCCGCTGGGCCCGGGGGCTGCTCGACGCCGTGCCTGAGGAGAACCGCCACGGCTTCGTGATCGCCAACGAGGAGACTGGCCGGCGCTACACGAAGCGCAACTTTGCGACATGGGTTCAAAAGATTCGTAAAAAGGCCGAACTGCCGGACGATTTGAAGGCTGGCAATCTACGTCATGAGGCTGCCCAGGAAGCCGACGATGGCGGCGCCGCTAGAGAGGAGATGCAGGCTCTGCTACAGCACGCTCGCATCGGTACTCAGCGCTTCTACACGAAGCTCAAGCGGGCCGGCGAAGCCCAAGCAGCCCGTGAACGGACGCGGAACAAAGCACTGAAGAGTCTGAAAGCTGATTCCTCGAAAGTCTGAAAATTGGCGCGCCCGGCAGGACTTGAACCTGCGACCCCATGCTTAGAAGGCACGTGCTCTATCCAGCTGAGCTACGGGCGCTTGGAAACCTCGGCCGGTCCCCCGCAAGTCCAGTCGACCGGCCAGGCGGGCGCGCGGCCCGCCGGCCTCAATGGGTCCAGCGGCCCAGGCGATCGTACTTGAAGTTGTCGGAGTAAGACTTTGGCTTCACTTTTCTTTCTTGGGGCCGCTCGACGCTGTACATGAGGCCCTCCTTCTGGGCGTAGGCGATCGCCTCCTCGAGCGTGTCGAAGCGCAGCCGCAACTGGGAGCGCGTGTCGGCCGAGGAGGTCCAGCCCATCAGCGGCTCGACCTGGCGCGGCGCCGTCGGCTCGAACTCCAAGACCCACTGCAGCGGGTCGGCGCGGCCCGACTGCATCGCCGTCTTGGGCGGCTGAAAGATCCTTACCTGCATGCCCCGTCCTGCCTGCCGTGCCCCGGCAGCCCCTAAGGTGATTCGCGCCGCATGATAGCCGCTGACCGGCACCGCGCAACGCCTTTGATAGCCTTGGCTCCCCCTAACGGACCGCCGCCAGCGCCGGCTCGTCGGTCACCCCAGTGGCCTCCGCGGGAGCGAAATCGACGTGGATGTGGTTGCCGTCGGGGTCGTGGACGTTCACCTGGATGATGCCGAATCCCGGCACCACGCCGATGCGGTAGGGCGCACCGTGGCGCTTCAGGGTGGCGAGGAAGGTGGCCAGCCCCTCGGCGGCGAAGGCGAAGTGCTCCAGGCGCAGCTCGCCCTCGGGTACCGGCTGGTGCGCCACCTCGACCAGATGCACCGTCGGCTGGCCGCCGCAGTAGAGCCAGGCGCCGCCGAAGGCAAACGGCGGCCGCGGCCCTGTCTCCATGCCCAGCACCTCGGTGTAGAAGGCCTGCATCGCCGCCAGGTTGGCGGTGCGCAGGTTCACGTGGTCGAGCTTGGCGAGCGGCATGGCTGCTGTCCTTTGCGGCGGCTGGCTGACCAGGATCGTGCCCCACGCCGCAGAAAGGGCGCGGAGGGGTGGTCGGGGCGAGAGGATTCGAACCTCCGACATCCTGCTCCCAAAGCAGGCACTCTACCAGGCTGAGCTACGCCCCGATGCGCGGGAAACCTACTGTTTCAGGCCATTTGGGGCAAGTCAGAAAGGGGCTCGGTCAGGACAAAACGTGACCAAATTGGCCAGATCGAGTCACCATAATGCCACCAGTCGTCGCGGTGCTGCTTCTGTTCCTGCTCGCCGGCTTGCCACCGTCAAGTATCTTGCGATTGTCCCCTGCCCCCCTATTCTCAGGGCGGTTCAGCTTCCGCAACGATCGTCGCACGCCCTTCGCATGACCCCTCCAGCCGTCCCCGCCTCTCTCGGCCGCAAAGTCCTCATGGTCGGCAATCTCTTCGGCCGTGAGATGGGCAACGAGTTCTACATGATCATGCCGAAGCTGCTGCACGGCTTCATCCGCCTCGGCTGCAACGTTCACGTCTTCAACGACCGCGAAGTAGCGCGCGGCTCGACGCCGCTGCTGTCGACCTCGACCGGGCGCGCCGCGGCTAACCGCAAGCTGCTGCAGACCTGCGACAATTTCAGACCCGACCTGGTCCTGCTGGGCCATTGCGAGCTGATCGCGAACGACACCCTCGAGTCCATGCGCGCGACCCTGCCCGGGCTGCGCATCGCCTATCGCAACGTCGACGCTCTGACCGACGCGAAGAACCAGGCTCGGATCCGGCTACGAGCCGATACGGTCGATGCGATCTTCGTCACGACTGCGGCGCCGGTGCAGGACCACCCGGCGACGTGCCGCGCCCGGCTGCACTTCATGCCGAACCCCGTGGACCCGGCCGTCGATGTCGGCTGCGGCTTTGCCCGCAGCGACCAGGCCAACGATCTGTTCTTCGCCGTGGGCACGTCGGGCGGCCGCGACCAGCGCCTCGATCTGGTGACGGCGGCCCTGGCGCGACTGCCGGCGCTCCGTGCCGACATCCGCGGGGTAGCGGGACACCCGGCGCTGCGCGGCGCCGCCTATCTCGAGGCCATGGCCGACGCGCGCATGGGCCTCAGCATCAGCCGTCCCGACAACGTCTACCTCTACGCCTCGGACCGCATGAGCCAGCTGCTCGGCAACGGCCTGCTGACCTTCCAGTCGCGCGCCAGCGGCTTCCAGGATCTCTTCGGCGCGGACCAGATCGCCTTCTACGATGGCCTGGAGGAGCTCGTCGAGAAGGTCGATTTCTTCGCACGCCACGACGCGGCACGCCGCAAGACAGCCGAGGCGGGTTGGCGCGCCGCGCATTCGATGTTTGCGTCCCACCGGGTCGCGCAGTACATCCTGGAGCGCAGCTTCGACCAGCCCTTGTCAGAGTCCTATCCTTGGCCGACAGTGATCGAGACCCCGGAAGAGCGGCCACAGCCGCAAAGAAGCTCTACAATGCCTTAGGGCGCGTCGAGGTTCTCGCTGCGGTCTACATCGTGCTCCTCTGTGCGGGATTCTTTCTGGAAACCCGCGCGCACCGCAACCTCTTTTACCTCCTCGTCCTGCCGGTCTTCCTCCTGCACCTCTGGGCCTTCGACTGGGCCCACCTCAAGCAATCCGCGATCGCCAGGCTGGCGCTGTGCTATCTCGGCTACTTCCTGATTTCCGGCCTGTGGAGCGATGGTTTCGCCTGGGCCTCCTTGGCCGACCTGTTGCGAGTGAGCCTGCTGCTGTCGCTGTTCTTCCTGATGACCCTGCGGCTCGGGACCCGCCACGGCGACTTCCCCGAACGCTTGTCGTTCTGGTTCGCAGCGACCGCCGGCGCGAGCCTGCTGGCGGTCTTCGCCGCCGCCGCCATCGGCCACTTGCCCTTCGGTCGTCGCTTTATCGGGTTCGGGCTCGCCGAACATCCCATCATCGGCTCGACGCTCTACGGCGTCGCCCTGCTGCTCTGCACCTTCGTCCTGCTGCCGCGCGCGAAGGACTGGCCGGCACGACTGGCCTGGCTGGCGGTGATCGCGCTCTGCGCCGTCTTCATGCTCCTGTCCAGCAGCCGCGGCCCGCTGATCGCCCTCGTCGCCGCGCTGGCGGTCGGCTTCGCCTTCGCCGACCGCCGCCTCGCAGTCGTTGTGCTGGCGCTCGTGACGGCAGCCCTTGCCCTCGGCGTGGCGGTAGACCTCCACCCCATCGAGTTGCTCTATCAGCGCAGCCAGAGCGGCCACTTCGCCATCTGGCAGCAGGCCGTGGCGACCATCGCAGAACATCCCTGGCTCGGCCACGGCAGCCTCGCGGACATCGACTTCGAGGGCAGGCACGGGCCGAGCCGCTCGCCGCACAACCTGCTGCTCGCCAACCATCTCTACGGCGGCCTGCCGGCGACGCTGCTGCTCGCCGCGCTGCTCGTCCTGGCGCTGCGACAGGCTTGGCGGGCCCGCCGCGCAGGCAGGCCGGTCTACCTCGTGCTCCTCGCATTCGGCGTGGTCGCCGCGCTCTTCGATACGCGCAGCCTGGTGCAGAACCTGGGACGCGAGTGGATCACCCTCTGGCTGCCGATCGGGCTGCTCGCCGCACAGGATGCCCTGTCGCGGCAGGAAAAGCCGTCATAAGCCCTTCGGCAGCGAACCGAAGACGGCGCGGGCCAGCGCCTTGGCCTCCTCGTCCAGCGGCTTCGGCCGCAGGTCGATGTCCTTCGCCAGCACCTCGGTGATCAGCTCGAGAGCCCGGATGCGGGCGTACTTCTTGTCCTCGGCCGGCACCACCTGCCAGGGCGCCACCTCCGTCGAGGTGCGCCCGACCATCTCCTCGATGGCCGCTTCGTACTGCGGCCGGCGGTCGCGGTTGCGGAAGTCCTCGTAGGTGAGCTTCCAGCGCTTCAGCGGATCGTTCAGCCGCTGCTCGAAGCGCTTCAGCTGCTCTTCCGGGCTGACGTGCAGGAAAACCTTCACAATGCGCGCACCGTCGTCGCTCAGCATGCGCTCGAACTCGTTGATCTCGCGGTAGGCACGCGACCACTCGGCCTTGCTGGCCAGGCCCTCGACCCGTTCGACCAGCACCCGCCCGTACCACGAGCGGTCGAAGACGTGGATGGCACCGAACGGCGGCACCCGCTCCCAGAAGCGGTAGAGGAAGTGGCGCGCCTTGTCGACGTCATTGGGCGCCGCGATCGGCCAGACCTTGAACCCGCGCGGGTCCATGACCGCGCTCATGCGTCGGATGGTGCCGCCCTTGCCGGCGGCGTCCCACCCTTCGAAGACGATGATGGCGCGGTCGCCGCTGGCCAGGTAGGCCTGTTGGATCTGGCGCAGCAGCAGCTGCAGTTCAGCCAGTCGATCTTCGTAGACGGCCTTCTCGATGTGTCGGTCCAGGTTCACATCGGACAGCCGAAAGTCGGCGGACTTGCGATCCTTGCCGGCATGTTTCGCCATATGCTCCGCCATCGTCTCTGCCTCTCCTGCCAGCTACCTCTTTTGCGCAGCGTCCCGATCCGGAAAGAAGGGCCCGGCATTGAACCGCCGTCACCCACACCACGACCAGTCACTGTACGCCTTCCGGTAGCTTGCGCGGTGCGCAAGCTTAGCCTTCCTTCGAAGAAGTTTTCGGGATATTAGGATGCCGTTGACGTGGGAGAGCCGCCGAACTTCGACCGCCGGGGGGTGGACCGAAAGGCAGGGGGCAATGTGGGAAGACGAGCGTGGCCCCAAGGAGGCCATGCACGAAAAATCGGTAGCCGGCCGACCCTGTCGGATCGGATCTTTTGCTTTTACGGCAAATACTTATGGCGCCATTTTCCTGTCCCTCGCTCTTGCCGGCGCGGCAGGAACGGCGCGCGCCCAGGCCGACTGGGTCCCGGAGCTGGCCCCGGCCGAGTCCGCGAATCGCGGCCGCAGCGAAGCCATCGTTATCCTGCTGCCCGCCGACCTCGACCCGGCCACTTACGGGCGCCTCGCGGTGGAGCTCGACTATCTCGACGTCACCGCCTTCGTCAGTGCGGAGGCGGGCCGCCTCACGCTCCTGCCGCCCGAAGCCCTCCCCGCCGGCAGCCACAGCCTGCGCCTCGTTGAACGGGGCGAGGACGGCTCTATCGTGGAACGCGGCGCCTGGGCGCTGGAGATCCGGCATTCGGCCGCGATCCGCGATCTCACCCTGAGGGCCGACCTGGCCGGCGAGGTGAACGGCCGCGTGGCCGACCGCGGCCTCCCCACCCCCTCGCAGCACATCACCGGCGAGAGCGGTGGCAACGTCGAGGCGGCAGCAGGGGACGAGCAGTGGCGTATTTCGGCGCAGGGCAACTACCTCTACAACAGCCAGCTTGAACTCGGCCTCGACCAGCGCAACCTCGACATCGGCGAATACCGCATCGACGGCGACTTCGAGGACGACAGCTTCTTCGGCGGGCTCACCCTGGGCGACCACGACACCGGCATCGACAGCCTCATCATGTCGAATTTCTACCGCCGCGGCGTCTCGCTGCGTGCGGGGACTGCCGACGACCGCCTTGCGGTCACCGGCTTTGTGCAGCGCACCGAGTCCCTGGTCGGCAGCCGCCACGTCGTCGGCATCAGCCATGACGAGGACCGTATTCAGGGCGCCTCCGTTTCAGTCCGGCCGATCGAGGCGCTGAACGACAACATCCTGCTGACCGGCACCTTCTACACCGGCGAGGGCAGCGACGGCGGCTTCGGCATCGGCACCGAGCAGATCATCCGCGAAGGCAGCGGTTGGTCGGTGGCTGCCGATACCCTGTGGTTCGACGAGGCGCTGCGGCTGCGTGGCGAGTACGCGCAGTCGGAGTTCGATTTCGACGGCAAAGACACAGGCTTCGACGCAGAGGCCGCCTCTGCCTATGCGCTGCTCGCCGCCTTGGAGCCGCTGCGCGGTGCAACCCTCGACGGCAGCACCTTCACCTGGTCCATCGGCGTGCAGCGCGAGGAGGTCGACACCTTCTTCCAGAGCCTCGCCAACCCGACGCTGCAGCCGGATCGCGAAACCACTTCGATCTTCACCGACTTCTTCTGGGACGAGTTCGCCGCACAGTTCCGCGTCGATCATCAAACGAGCAACGTCGACAACCTCGACTACCTGCCGACCGACCGCAGCATCAGCGTTTTTTTCAACGGCACCTATACGCCGTTTATCGAGCCGCTCGAGGACGGTTCCCTGCCGTGGTACGGCCAGCCTTTCTTCGGCATCTCCGCCGCGCTCTACGAGATCGACCGCATCGACACTTCCGACGACTTCCCCGACGACGACGCCAACAACACCACCCGCTCGATCACCTTCAGCACCGGCGCAAACTACGCGAGCTGGAGCTGGAATCTTTCGCACACCGTCTACACCTTCGAGGACCATGTCGACCTCAGCAGCGACACCTTGAACAACACCACCGGGCTCAGCGCCTACGTCCTGGTCGACGACTGGCTCACGCTGTCTCCCAGCATCCAGTGGGACAGGTTTGACGACCTGGATAGCGGCGAGCACAACCAGACGATCAACATCGGACTCGGTGCCGATATCACAGTGATTCCAGAGACGCTAAACGCGACGCTGTACTATTCTTTGAATCACAGGCTGGGGGACGGCGACACACCGGACACCAACAGTTTAAATGGCGAGGTGGTCTGGACCCTGCGTCGGCCGGAAGCCAACAAGCTGGGCGTCGCGCTCGCCGTGTCCGGTTTCATTCAGGATACCAATGACGACTTCAGCAACCCGGAAACCGATTTCCAGTATCAGGCCTTCACGACGCTCCGGCTCTCCCTGCCGGTAGCCTATTGAGAGGCGATACCATGCGACAGCATATCCGCTCTCTCTTCGCAGCCTGCCTGACCGCCTGCGCGATCCTCCTGGCCGGCCCCTCCGCCTGGGCGGCCATCGTCAGCGTCGACACGACGCAAGCACGTATTCCGGTGTCCGCGGTTGCGCCCAGCACCGTGATGGTCATCTGGCAGGTGGTGCGCTTTCCGGGTTCCGTGGTTCCGAATCCCGGCGTCGTCAGTTCGCCGGGCGGCGTCTTCCTGGTCAACGGCGCCGTGGTCGGGACGGTAAACCGCACCCTCTCGCGCAGCGCGCAAGGCACTTCGCCGGCAAACGAAAACCTGGTCTACAGCGAGTCCATCACCGTACCCCAGGCCGTGGCCTTCCGCGCCGTGAAGGCCGGGGCGCCCATCGTTTTTCAGCGCACCTTCACGGACAGCAGCGGTGCTATTCCCCCGTTTCCCGCAAGCCTGACAGGCACGGTCGATCTGACGCCGAGCGGCCCGGGCTCCGAACCCTTCTCGGTCAGCCGGCTGGCGCTCACCTTCGACGACCAGTCCCGCGTCAAGGTGCTGCCCAAGGGCGCCCGCCTGCGCGCCATCGCCGAACTGAACACCACCGGCTCCGGCCTCATCATCGGCCAGTGGGACATCGCCACGGCGGTCACCACGGCAGGCACGCCGGTCTTCCGTCCCCTCGCCCTGGTCCGCCAATCGGTGGCCGGCGGCCGCCGGGCCGTCATCACCTCGCCGCCCCTGCCCACCGGCTTTGAGGGCACCAACCTGGTGCGCCTGCGGATTACCGACCCGGCCACCGCCTTCAACGAGCCAGTGCTGCAGTATTACGTCACGCCGGAGAGCCCGCTGCCGGACCAGCAGGAGCCACGACTCATGCTGCTGTCGTCGCCCAGCCCCGGCACGCCGCTCACCCTGACCACCCGCTTCGCCTGGCAGGCCGTGCCCGGCACCAAGGTCTACAAAGTGGAGTTCTTCGGTGCCGCGCCGGGACCGGCCGAAATCGTTTCCGAAACTGCTGTCACCACCGACGTACCCCTCGATCCCGCCCCGGACACCGAAAGCATCCAGGGGCTGCGGCCGCTCACCGGCGTCGTGGTGCCAGCTACGCAAACCGAAATCCGCCTGCAGGACTACAGCCTCGCACACCTGCCGGGCGACCGCCGCTATCAGTGGACGGTGAAGGCGATCGGCGAGAATGGCGCCCTGCTGGGCATCAGCCCGCCACGGGAAATCTACAAGCCATAAGACTGGCAGGCCGGATTGAACCGTCGATGCACTGTGGGCGACATACCAGCAGCAACAGCAGCGTCTGTGCGGCTGCGATGCCGTGTCCAGGACCGACCGGAGCGCCGGCACGTGCTTCGGAGTCCTTCAAAGCCTTGCCGCCCGGTCCGGCTGCTCTTGCGCTCAACAGCTATGCAAGGAACGTCATCATGGGCGCTCGTAACTCCCGACTCTCCGCCGTGCTGGCCACCGCGCTGGCCGCCATGCCCCTCGCGCTGCCGCAGGCCGAAGCGGCCGTCATCGCCGTCGCCAGCACGCCCGCCAAGGTAGCGGTCGTTGCCACCGGACCGGCCACAGTCTCGGTGACATGGCGCGTCGAGCGCCAGGAGCTGGAACCATCGGGCCCCGGAACGGTCTCCTCGCCGCGCCTGCGCATTCTGATTGGGGGCGCGGTCGTCGCCGACCTGTCGCGGCCGCTGGCGCGGGAGCTTCCCGGCGTGGCGACCAACGAAACCACCACGTTCCGCGAAACCGTGCAGATCCCCGAAGCGCTGATCTACCGCGCCGTGAAACAGGGTAGTCCGCTGCGGGTGGTTCGCGCGTTTGCCGACAACCCCATCGATACCCCGCTGGTAGCCGAACTGCTGGTTACACCGAGCGGCCAGGGATCCGCCGCCCTCCACGTCGAGCGCCTGGCGCTAAACTTTGACGACGACACCCGTAGTCGCGTGCTCCCGAAAGGCAGCGAACTGCGCGTTGTCGCCGAGCTCAACATCGACGGCGTCGGCCTGGTCACCGGCCAGTGGGAAGTGGCCAGCGGCGCGACCTCTGCCGGCACGCCGGTGTTCCGGCCGCTTTCCCTGGTGCGCCAGGGCGTGGCCGGCGGCGGCCGCACCGTCATCACCAGCCCGCGGCTGCCGACCGCCGAGGAGGGCACGGCCTTCGTGCGCTTCCGGGTCATCGAACCGGCCCTGACCATCGATGCGCCGACCCTGCAGTACTACGTCACGCCGCGCGCGCCGGAGACGTTGGCGACGGCGCAGCGCGAGATCGTAGTTGCGGCACCCCGTCCGGGTGATAGCCTGACAGCCCAGACCCGCTTCGCCTGGAGCGCGCTCGACACGGCCGAGACCTATCAGCTCGCCTTCTATGCGACGCCGGCCGGGCCCGCTGCACCGCTCGATCCGACCACCGTCCAGCAGCCGGGCGCCGCGAAAGCGACGGGCGGCCCCCTGGCCGGCCTCTTCGTACCGGGCGACCGCAGCGAGGCCAGCCCGGAAGCCTTCACCTTGACCCAGTTGCCCGGTGGCAGGAGCTATTTGTGGCGGGTGCTGGCGATTGATGCTAATGGCGCTGTCATCGGGTCCAGCTCCATACGAGAAATTTTCAAACCCTAGGCGTCCGCGGACCCGGCGCGCCGACAGCGACAGAGGCCACTCTTGACCCAGGATGATCGGGAGCTGCTGAGCCGTATGGCGAATGGCGACCAGAGCGCCATGGATGCGTTCTACCGGGCCTACGAGGGACGCGTTTACCGCTTTATTCGTTCCAGATTGAACGATTCCTTCGATGCCTCCGACGTACTCAACGAGGTCATGTTTGAAGTCTGGCGCAGCGCCAGCCGCTTTGAAGGCCGATCCTCGGTGAGCACATGGGTACTAGGCATCGCTCACCACAAGACGATCGACCGGATCCGGCGGCGCAAACCAGGTCAGAGCGTGGAGCTGGATCCGGAGATTGCCGACGACGA
This sequence comes from uncultured Pelagibius sp., assembly GCA_964472095.1. Lineage (GTDB taxonomy): Bacteria > Pseudomonadota > Alphaproteobacteria > Kiloniellales > Kiloniellaceae > Pelagibius. The sequence continues at coordinate 99,071 of CAYYIV010000014.1, read as the reverse complement.
CTCTCCCAATGCAGCGGAATCGCTCTCGGCGGCCCAGGATGCGGAACAGGTGCGGCGCTGTGTCGCTCAACTCTCGGAAGCACACCGCAGCGTGGTCCACCTGGCTTTCTTCGAAGATCTCTCCTACGGGGCAATCGCCGACATCGTCGGCTGTCCCGAGGGAACGGTGAAGACCAGGATGTTTCACGCGAAGAAGGCGCTGATGAAGTGCCTTGCGGGGCTCAAGGAGATGGGACTGTCATGAACACCGACAACGGAAAGAACGACGAGGCGCTGGACCTCCTGCTCCCGTGGTACGTCAATGGTACGCTGGAGGCCGAGGAGCGCCGGCAGGTCGAGGCCTACCTGGAACGCAACAGCCATGCGCGCGACGAGGTAGAACTGCTGCGCGCCCTGCGCCAGCAGGTCAAGGACGAGCGGATCGAGAACAGTCCGGGCGAACTCGGCCTGCAGCGCCTGAAGCGCGAGATCAAGCAGGCCACGCCGCAGCAAGGCGGCACCGACAGGTCGAGCGGCAGGACGGTCGTCGTGGCCGGTTTCTGGCGTCCCCTGGCGGTGGCGGCCTGCCTCGCCGTGGTGATTCAGGCCGGTGTCATGATCGGCCTCAGCGGCGGCCCCGGCAGCGAGGTGGATATCGCCAGCGGCACGGCGGGCCTCACCGCCCCGGTCCTGCAGGTCACCTTCGACCCCGGCGCCACCGAGCAGGAGATCCGCGACGTGCTGCAGTCGGCCGGCGCCAGCATCGCCGACGGCCCGACCGCCCTCGGCATCTACAACCTGCGCCTGGTCGATGCCGGCACCACCACGGTCGAGGAAGCGCTCGCTACCCTGCGCGCGCGTGCCGACGTGGTGACCTTCGCGGAGCGGAACTGACAGCCATGTCCGCCGCGCGGTCCCCCCGGGCGTTTGCCCTCCTCTGCTGCCTCGTCGCAGCTGCCTTCGCGGCGGCACCGCAGGCGGCGGAGGCGCAGCAGGCGCCGCCGCCCAGCATCGTCGGCATCGGCGTGGTCGGCTGCGTCGACTTCGGGGACCGCATCACCGTGCGCGGCAGCGGTTTTGGCCGCGCCGGCGGCCGCGCCCTCATGTTGCGCGATCCCAACGTCGGGGTGGAACTGCCGGTCAGCAACTGGACCGACCGCTCGATCCTCGCCACGGTGCCGAAGCACCGCAACCTGGAGCGCGGCAAGTGGTACGTTCTCGGCATCCAGGATTCGCGCAGCGGCAAGTGGCTGTCCGGACAGGGGCGGCCGGTGCAGATCTGCGACGACGCGGCGGCCTCCCTTGGCGAAGGCGGCTCCAGCGTCGGCGTCGTCCCGCCGAACCAGCCCAACCCGAGGGAACCCGATCCGCGCCGCCCGGCGCAGCAGCCGGAGCGCCTGCAGCCGCCGGCCGCGCCGGCCCCCGGTGCGGCACCGCCACCGCCGCCGCCACTGCCGCCTGCCGTCGCGCCCGCCGACCCGGACCAGGAACCCGACGAGGTGCTGGCCATCGCCGCCTCCCTCGCCGAGGCGACGACCCTCGCCCAGCAGGTGACCGGCCTCGGCTATGCCGTGCGGTCGCTGCAGGAGCTGCCGACCCTGGGCTTTGCCCTCCTGCGCCTCGGCCTGCCCGCCGGCCTCGACGTGCCGGCCGCCCTCGTTGCCTTGCGCCAGACCTTCCCGGCGACGCTATTCGACGCAAACGCTCTCTACGAACCGGATACCGCCGCCGATACGGCGGGAGAACCGCGCCACTACGCCAAGGCGCTGATCGGCTGGCCGGAAGGTGCAGAAGGTTGCGCCGCCGCCTTCGCCATCGGCCTCATCGACACCGCAGTGGACCGGCAGCACAGCGCCCTCGCCGGGCGCCAGCTCACCGACCGAAGTTTCATCGCGGCGGGGGTGCCGCCGGCACCGCCCGACCACGGCACCGCTGTTGCCGCCCTGCTTGTCGGGGCGCCCGACAGCACCGTCAGCGGCCTGCTCCCCGCCGCCCGCCTTTACGCGGCGGCGATTTTTGCTTTGCGGGACGATCGCGTGGTCGGCACCACCGATGCCATCGCCCGCTCGATCGACTGGCTCGGCCAGCAGGGCGTGCGGGTGGTAAACCTCAGCCTCTCCGGGCCCGGCAACCAGGTCATGCGCCTGACCGTCGAGCGCGCCCATGCCAACGGCATGCTGCTGGTGGCCGCAGCCGGCAACCACGGCCCCAATGCGGCCCCGGTATTCCCAGCCGGCTATCCGCCGGTCATCGCCGTGACCGCGGTTGACGCCTCGCTGCAGCCTTACGGCAATGCCAACCGCGGCGGCTACATCGACCTCGCCGCGCCCGGCGTCGACGTCTGGAGCGCCCATCAGGGCCAGGGCGGCCGCTACAACACCGGCACCTCCTTTGCCGTACCCTTCGTCTCGGCCGCGGCCGCTATCGCCTTCTCGCAGGCGCCCGACGCCGCGCCGGACAGCATCCGCCGGGGCCTGCAGGAAGGCGCGCGCGACCTCGGCAGCCCCGGCCGCGACAGCACCTTCGGCTGGGGCCTGCTGCAATCGCCGGGCGGGTGCTAAACTGGCCGCCGAGGTCTCTGCAGCCGTACTAGCCACCGCTCCCGGGACAATGCCGGTGCAATTGCCGTGGCAAGCTGGCTGAAACAGCTCGAGCCCATTCAGAGGCAGGAGAGAACGCCATGTCCGGACCCTTCGATATCGTCACCAGCCGACTGCGCAACATGCTGACGCGGATTTCCGCAGCGGATTCCGGCTTCCAGGATCTCTGCTCCCGCCATGCCGACCTGACCTCCGACATCCGCAAGCTGAACGCGCTCGAAGACCCGGAGCATGCCCAGCGCGACGACGAGCTGCGGCGCCGGCGCGCGCAGCTGGAGCTGGAAATGTTCGCCATCATGCAGGCCAACACGCGGGTCTGACCTGCACTCCTGACAGAGCGCAGTCGGCGGCCCTCTGCTATGCTCGGTCTTGCCAACCGGGTGGAGGGGACAGAGCTTGAGTGCAGCGCCGGGCGAGCCCGACCGCCATCTGCTGGGGGTTACGCTGGTCATCACCTCCGCCGTCATCTACAGCCTCGCCGGCGTGCTGACCAAGGCGATCCAGGCCGACGTCTGGACTATCGCGTGCTGGCGCGGGCTCATCGGCGGGCTGCTGGTGGTCGCCTACGTCGCCTGGCTGGAGCGGCGCCGGCCGACCGGCCGCGCCTTCCGCCTCGGCTGGCAGGGCTGGCTGCTCGCCACCGTCGGCAGCCTCGGGAGCCTCGCCTTCATCTACTCCTTCAAGCTCACCTACGTCGCCAACGTCGCCATCATCTATGCCACCGCTCCCTTCATGGCGGCCGCTCTCGCCTGGGTGGCGATGCGCGAGCGCTTCCGCCTGCAGACCGCCTGCGCGGCGATGGTCTCGGTCGTCGGCATCGCGGTGGTCTTCGCCGGCAGCCTCGGCACCGGCAACAGCTTCGGTGACGGCATGGCGCTCGTCATGGCCTTCGGCAGCGCGCTCTACATGGTGCTGATCCGCCGCTTCCGCGACAGCCCGGTGGTGCTGGCCGGCGGCGTCTCGGCGCTGCAGCTGTTCGTCGTCGGCTGCCTCGTCACCGATCCCTTCGCGGTCACGCGGCACGACGCCCTGCTGCTGGTCCTGTTCGGCCTCGCCTTTGCGATCGCGCTGGTGCTATGGACCGAGGGCACGAAGCTGATCCCCGCCGCGGAGGCCGGCTTCCTCGGCACTGTCGAAACGCCCTTTGCCATGCTGCTGGCCTGGATCGTCCTCGCCGAGCTGCCGCCGCCGGCGAGCTTCCTCGGCGCCGGCATTGTCCTCGCCGCCATCATCGGCCATGCGCTCGCCGACGTCCGCCGCGCCAGGGCCGACAGAGCGCGCCGCATCGCCTGAAGAACAGAGCGGCGCAGTCAGCCGCGCACGCAGTCGAGCATCGGGCCGAGCTGGCGGATGCGTGTTCGGATGACGCCGCTGCGGCGCTGTACGTAGCCGCCGGGCGGCTGCGGGCGCCACTCCAGCGGATTGGGCAGCACGGCGACGAGGCGCGACGCCTGCGCTTGCGTGAGGTCGCGGGCCGGCCGTTCGAAATAGTGTTGTGAGGCCGCCTCCACACCGTAGATGCCCGGCCCCAGTTCGGCGATGTTCAGGTAGACCTCCAGGATGCGCTGCTTCGGCCACATCCCCTCGAGGGCCGCCGTCAGCGGCACTTCCAGACCTTTGCGGATGACACTGCGCGACGGCCAGAGGAAGAGGTTCTTGGCGGTCTGCATGGATATGGTGCTGCCGCCGCCGGCGCGTTCGCCGGCGGTATAGGCCTTGGCGGCCGCCTCCAGCGAACGCCAGTCGAAACCGCCATGTTCGCAAAAGAGGTTATCTTCCGAGGCGACCACGGCCTCGCGCAGGTGGGGCGAGATCTCCGCCCAGGGCACCCAGTCACGGTGCAGACCCTGTCCCTCGACCAGCCGGATCAGCATCAGCGGCGTGACCGGCGGCGGCACGAAGCGGTAGAGCAGGATCAGCGCCAAGGGTGCCGCCACGAAAACCAGCAGCAGGGCGATCACGGTCCGCCGCAGCCAGCGTCTCAGCCATCCCGGCGACGCGGCCGGCCAGCCCGGCCATCCGGGGCGCCGCCGTCCGGCCGTAGCCGACCGGGTCTTTGCGCGCCTTGCCTTAGGCATCTGCCGACGACGGCCGACGCCCGGCTCCGCTCCAGTTGCGCTGCCACTTCGCCAACACTTTCTGCGCCGTGGCCGGCGGCATGCGGTCGTACATGCGCAGGATCTCCGCCGTGCGCTCCGGATCCTCCTCGGCGTCGCCGCCGCGCAGCGGGTCGGTGAGCAGGAAGATCGAGCCGAACAGCAGCTTGTCGATGCCAACGGCGCGGCAGACGATGGCGAGATCTTCGCCGCGACCGCCGTAGACGATGCGCTGGAGCTGCGGCGAGCGCAGCTCCGTCAACTCGCTGAACAGCATCTCGAAGAGCGGCAGGTTGCCCTGGCGCAGGGCCTCCACGATCGGGTGGGCGGCGGCGTCCGCCTCCCTGCCGAGGGCAGCCGGCCCGGCGGCCTGCCCTGTCGATCGCTGCGCCTCGCGCCGCACGCTGCCTGCCTTCATGGCAGCCTTTGCTTCGGCGGAGGGCGGGGTGACGCCACTGACCCGCAGCGGCCGGCCCGGATGCCGGCTGGTGCGCGGCGCCGCAGTCGCCGCTGGCTCGGCAGCCGCCGCTAGCGGGATCTCCTCCGCCACCTCGATGATCGGACGCTGCGGAAGGGAGGCTGCCGCTTCCTCTCCCGCCGGCATCGCCACGAGCCGCTGCGGCGGCTGCGCGACCGCCGCGACGCGGCGGCGCCCGCGCAGCCACAGCCACAGGGCCAGCAGGAACACCAGGGCAATGGCCGCGATCAGGTAAAGCTGGCGCTGCTCGATGCGCGGCAGCGCCGAGCCGCGGTCGTCGTCGACGACAGCGGGCGGCACAACGGCGATCTGCGGTACCGGTGCTGCCGCTTGTTCCAGAGCAGCCCGTTGCCCGGCTGCCCGTTCTTCAGCCATGAGGGCTTCGGCTTCGGCAAGGCGCCGCTCTGCGTCTGCGGTCTGTACGGCAGCACGCTGTTCGACCGCCGCCAGGCGCGCACGCTCGGCGGCTAGCGCGACTTCCAGTCTTTCGGCTTCCGCGGCCCGCTCTTCCAGGGCCGCGGCAAGCGCGCCAACCTCCGACTGCAGCGACGCGACCTGGTCGCGGGCGACGCCGAGCTGCTGCTCCCGATCGGCGATGATCAGCTGCTGGTCGCGCTGCGCCGCGGCCTCCTTGATGCGTGCCGCGAAGGCCCGGAAGGCGGCAGCGTTCAGCGCGGCGCTGGCTTCCGGCTGCTGGGCAAGGGCCGGCGACGGCAGTTCCCCCGCCAGGGCGTCGGGATCGCGCCCCTGCGTCTGGGCGACGACGGTGCCGAGATTGAGCGCCGGAACTGCGGCTTGGGGCGTCGGGACTTCTGGGGCGGCCGAGCGCGCCGCGTCGGTGCGCGCGGCTGCCAGGGCGGAGCGCGGGGCCGAGGCCACGACCTCCGCCGCGGCCTGGTTCACCGCGTCTGCCTCGCGTTGCGCGGCGGCGCCGAACTGGGTCCGCCGCAGCGCCGGGTCGAGCAGCAGCCAGCCGCGCGTGACAGCAAAGCCGTCGACCTGGGCAACGTATTCCGACCAGTCGCGCTGCAGCCGCTCGGCCGGTTCCAGCCCGAAGGTCGCTGCCATGTCCGTGGCGAGCCCGCGGATGGCGTTGAAGGTTTCCACCTGGCGGGCGGCGAGCTCCTGGCGAACGGCCGGATCGCCCGCAGCGATGCGCTGCATGGCGAGCCAGAGATAGCCGTCCTTGGCCTGGAAGAAGCGCGCCAGGAAGGGCCGCGCCACGGGATCCTGCGCCAGCTGGCCGAAGCCGCCGACGGCGCGCAGGTGGTCGGCCAGCCAGGGCCAGTCCTGCGGTGCCTGGCGCCGCGCCAGCGCCTCGATCAGCACGGGCAGCAGCAGGTGGAGCCGCTGCGCCGCCACCGCTGCCCCGTTCCCACCGGACTGCGGCAGGCCGGGCCGCCAGCGCCCGTCGAGATCGCGGTCGAGCACGATCTCGCCGCGGTCCAGCAGCCCGCTGCTGCGCCCTTGCGGCAGATCGTCGATGAGGAGGATGCCTCGCGAAAGCAGGTCGCGCAGGATCGCCGCCGTGCCGGGGTAGCCGAGGCTGAGGCGGCGCCAGCGCTCCTGCGCGAAGCCATTGGTGTCGCGATCGGCGAAGGCACCGAAGAAGCGCCCCAGCGCCTCCATCTGGGCGAGGGCCGCCTCGATGTCTTCCGGCATCAGCGAGGTTGCCGCGGCCGCGGTGTCGGCGGGCCGGGGTGCTGCCTGCTGGGCCGCCGCCGGCAGGACCTGCAGCAGGATCACCGCGACGGCGAAAAGCGCCTGCCGGAAACCGGCGCGAAGCCGCGCCGCCGCCCTGCCCCCTGGCCGCGCGGACGCCTCCCCTTGCATTCGTCTCTCTTGCGCCGACGCCATACCACCCAGCTGGCCATGTTCTTTGTCATCGGAGCCGGCTGGCGGGCTCCCCTTCTGCATGAACCTAAAGCAATGCCGAGAGTTGCGGTAGGCCAAGCCCGGAGATTCCGCCTTTTGCGGAGGGCTTGAGGAAATCAGGCCGGGTCGGGACCGAGAAAGGCGCGCAGCTCGGCCGGCTCGCGCGCCTCCAGCACCGCGCGGGTCGGGCCGGCGATGAGGACGCGGCCGTCGTGCACGAAGGCAGTCTGCCCGGCGATCCGCAAGGCGTCCTGCGGATTGTGACTGACCATCACCACGGTGAGCCCGCGCTCGCCCTGCAGCTGACGCACCAGGTCCAGCATCTCAAGGCGCAGACCGGGATCGAGGGCGCTGAAGGGTTCGTCGAGCAGCAGCAGCGGCTTTTCGCGCACCAGGCTGCGGGCCAGGGCGACGCGCTGGCGCTGGCCACCGGAAAGCTGTGCCGGGCGACGCTTCTCCAGTCCTTCGAGGCCGACCCGGGCCAGCGCCTCGGCCACCGCCTGGCGCTGCGCCGCGTCGAGCCGCAGGCCCGGGTCGAGGCCGAGGCCGACGTTCTCCGCCGCGTCCAGGTGGGCGAAGAGGTTGTGCTCCTGGAACAGGCTGGTGACCGGGCGGGCGGCCGGTGTCCAGCCGGTGACGTCGGCGCCGTCGATCAGCACCCGCCCCGCCAGCGGCCGTTCGAAGCCGGCGATCAGGCTCAGCAGCGTCGACTTGCCGGCCCCGCTCGGCCCCAGCAGCGCCAGGCACTGGCCGCGCGCCAAAGCCAGGTCGAAGACCATCGCCATGTCCTCGTAGCGGAACGCCAGGCCTTCGACCCGGAGCAGGGGTTCTTCAGGCATGCGAACGCCTCCCGAAACCGCCGAGACCGCCTTCGATGACCAGGAAGAGCGCCAGGCAGAGCAGCGAGAGCAGCGTGGCGATGACCGCCGCCTCGGCCATGCGGAAGCCGCCCATGGCCTGGTACAGCAGCAGCGGCAGGGTGGCGAAGTCCTGGCTGCCGAACAGCGCGATGACACCGAGGTCGCCGAGCGAAAGCGTCGCCGCCACGGCCAGCGCGAGGGCCACGGCGCGGCGCAGGCCGGGCCACTCGATGAGGCGCAGCCGCTGCCAGCCGGCGATGCCGAGACTCTGGCAGAGACGGTCGTGGCGCTGCGCCTCCTCCATCATCGGGCCGCCGAGGAAGCGCACCACGAAGGGCAGCGCCATCAGCGCATTGACCAGGATGACCAGCGGCATGCCGAGGGCGAAGACGTCGGCCACCTGCCGCAGCAGCACGAAGAGCCCGGTCGCCAGCACGAAGGGCGGCACCACCAGGATGAGCGAGGCCGAGAGCTCCAGCCGGCCGGCCGCAGCGGGACGGCCGAGGCGATGGCGCAGGCGCCGGCTGGAGATGAGGACGGCGGCACCGAGCGCGAGTGCCAGCGTGCCCGCCGACAGGGCGATGACGAGCGACTGGCCGACCGCGCGCCATAGGGCGGCGCGCTGCAGTACCTCGAGCGCCTGCGGGTTGAAGCCGGCAAGCGCCACGGCGACGAGCGGCAGCACCACCAGGGCGAGGGTCAGGGCGATGACGGCGCCGTCGACCGCCAGGCCCGGCAGGCCGCCGCGGTCGGGCCGCTCATAGAGGCGGCCTTCGGTCAGCGGCATGGTGCTGGGCACGGCGAGCTGCAGCACCGCCAGCACGATGGCGCCGCAGAGCAGCAGCTGCACCAGCGCCAGGGTGACCGCACGGCCGAGATCGAAGTCGAAGCGCAGGGCCTGGTAGACGGCAACCTCCAGGGTGGTCGCCTTGGGCCCGCCGCCGAGGGTCAGCACCACGGCGAAAGAGGTGAAGCAGAGCATGAAGACGAGGCCGGCCGCCCCCGGCAACACCGTGCGCAGGGCCGGCCACTCGATGAGGCGGAATAGTTCGCGCGACTTCAGGCCGAACTGGCTGGCCACACGCCATGTCTCCGGCGGCACCGCCTCGATGGCCTGCAGCAGGATGCGGGCGACGAAGGGCATGTTGAAAAAGGCATGGCCGATGAGGATGCCGCTCAGGCCGTAGAGGTAGTGGATGCGGCCGAGGCCGAGCAAGGCCAGCCCGTCGTTCACCCAGCCGGTGCGCCCGTGCACGGCGACGATGCCGAAGATGGCGACGATGACCGGGATCACCAGCGAGAGGCTGAACAGCCGCAGCAGGATCCCGCGGCCGGGAAAGCGCCGGCGTGCCAGGGCGCGGGCGACGGGGATCGCCAGCCCCACCGCTATCACCGTCGAGAGCGTGGCCTGCAGCAGGGTGAACCAGACGACGCGCCAGAGGTAGGCATCGCCGAGGTTGTCGGCCAGGGCGAGGCCCGGTGCCGCGAGGCCGAGTGCCAGCAGGGCTCCGCCGACGACGGCGGCCACCAGGGTGAGCGCGCAGCCGGCGGGCAGCCACCAGGGCAAGGTCATGAAACCGACCCGCGGCAGCTTACCGGCTGACCGCCTGCAACCACTCCTCGACCCAGGCCTTGCGCTTGGCCGCCACCTCTTCGGCCGGGAAGAGCAGCGGCTTGGCCGGGTCGACCAGCTTGTCGTAGGCCGGCGGCAGCCCTTCCGGCAGGTCGACCACCGGGTACATCCACTGGCCGGTCGGGATGACCTCCTGGAAGCCGGGGCTCAGCATGAAGCGGAGGAACTGCCGCGCCAGCTCCGGCTCACCGCTGGACTTCGTCATCGCCGCCACCTCGACCTGCATGTAGTGGCCCTCGGAGAAGCCGGCCGCCTGGTAGCGCTGCACGTCCTCGGCGATCATGTGGTAGGCCGGCGAGGTGGTGTAGCTCAGCACCATCGGCGCCTCGCCTTCCAGGAACAGCCCGTAGGCCTCGCTCCAGCCCTTGGTGGTGGTGACCGTCTTGCGCGCGAGCCTGGCCCAGGCCGCCGGCGCTTCGTCGCCGTAGACCGCGCGCACCCAGAGCAGCAGGCCGAGGCCCGGCGTCGACGAGCGCGGGTCCTGCAGGATGATCTTCAGGTCGTCGGGCGCCTCGACCAGTTCCTTCAGGCTCTGTGGCGGGTTTGCCAGCGCCTCGGTGTCGTAGACGAAGGCGAAGTAGCCGTAGTCGAACGGCAGGAAGGTCTCATCGCGCCAGTCAACCGGCAGGGCGAGGCCCTGCGGCGCGATGGCGTGCTCGGCAAACAGGCCGCTGGCCTTGGCTTCGGCCAGGATGTTGAGGTCGAGGCCGAGGACGACGTCGGCCTTGTTGTTCTCGCCCTCCAGGCGCAGGCGGCTGAGAACACCGATCGAGGAGTCCAGCGCGACATAGTCGAGCCTGCAGCCGCATTCGGCCTCGAAAGCTTCCTTGATGGCCGGGCCGGGGCCCCAGTCGGAGGTGAAGGCGTCGTAGGTGTAGACCGTCAGGGTCCTGTCGGCGGCCGCGGCCGGAACGGCGGCAAGGCCGGCCAGGGCGACAGCGGCCGCGGAAATCAACGTCGGAAAGCGCATGCTTCGCTCCATAGGCTTATGGGCCATAAGGCTTATGGGGCGGTTGGCTTTGAGGAACGGGGTCTGAAACGGCCAGTCGCTCAAATCCCTCCGCCGGCATTACCCGGGTCAGGTTCATCGGGTTGTCCGGTAGGCGGCTGCGCCGCGCCGGTCTCTCAGCCCCTCGCCTGTCGGCGTCGTTGGGCACCCCGTTGAGACAGCAGCCAGGATAGGCCCCCCGCTGCGGGGCTGCAAGGCCGGCACCCGTGGACTGCCCAAGTTTGACAGAGTCGGACTTTCCCTGTGCCGCCAACGACTTGGAACCGCCCGATCGCCTTCTGCGGCGGATTGCGGCGTGATTTTTCCCGGCGGGCCATCTAGTCTGGCGGCCGCAGGACAACCTCACAGACAGCACCCGATGGTCGACTCGGCCGCCCCAAGCAGACAGGCACGGCAAGGCACTGCCGCCAGAATCCGGCTACGGATGCCGAAGGCGTCGATCCGGTTCTATCTGGTCGCCATGGTCTGCGCCATCGCGCTGCCGGTGCTGGCCTTCGTGGCGCTGCTGCTCACGCAGATGCAGAGCGATGAAAGGGCCGCGCTGGAGCGCCGGACCGAGCGCGACGCCCAGTTGCTGGCCACATCCGTCAGCCGCGTCTTGCAGGAAATGTCGACCACGCTGAAGGTGCTGGTGACCTCGCCGGAACTGCATGCCGGCGATCTGGAAGCATTTCACAACCGAGCCCAGGCGGCGCTTCGGGACGGCTCGCTGTATGTCCTGCTGGTGGACGAAGAAGGCCAGCAGCTGCTGAACACCCGGGTCTCCTACGGCACCGAGTTGGGCTCGACGTCGAACGTTGCGGCGCTGCAGTCGGCCCTGCGTTCGGGGGAGATCGAGGTGTCCGACGTGTTCATCGGCCGGACCAGCGGGCACTGGGTCTTCAACGTGACGCTGCCGTTGCCCAAGCGCTTGTCTTCGTTGGGAGCGGCGTTGATCATCACGAAGAATGCGAATGAGCTGGCCGGCCTTACTGCGACGGAGGGCCTGCCCGCCGGCTGGGCCGCCGCGATCCTCGATCATGCCGGCAACCTGGTGAGTTCCAGCAAAGGGACCGATCTATCCCACAACAGCCCTTTTGAAGCGGATCTGCGAAGCCAGTTCAATCAAGCCAGCGGTGTCGTCTACGGCGCAGCCGGCGACCCCGACAGCATCGTCGGCTTTGCGGGCCTGCGAGGCTGGTCGTGGCATGCCATCGTCTGGGGACCGGTCGCCACCGCAGAGGCCTCTCTCCTCAGCACCTGGCGGCAGCTTATTTTCGGGGGCATCGGCCTCCTGGCGCTCGCCGTCGCCGCGGCAATCTTCCTGGCCCGGCAACTTCGGATCTCCGTCCGCAGCATCGCCGACATGGCCGAGCAGGTCGGCCACGGCGGGATGGTGGCGCCTATCGATACGCAGATTCTCGAGGTCGACACCGTGGCCAAGGCGCTGTCTGCTGCCTCCGTCGACCGCAGCCAGGCGGACGATCAGATTCGCCTCATGATGGGCGAACTGGCGCACCGGACCAAGAACCTGCTGGCTGTCATCCAGGCGATGATCCACCAGACGGCCCGGCGCAGCACCTCGGTCGAAGATTTCCAGGTGGCCATCGGCGAACGCATCGCCGGTCTCGCCCGCTCGACCGACCTGCTGACCGCCAAGCAGTGGGGCGGCGTGCCGATGACGCGGCTGATCGACTCGCATCTGGCCACCTTCCTCGACACGCCGCAGCAGCTCGACCGGCGGGGAGAAGATTTCCTGCTGAAGTCCGCAGCGGTGCAGAATCTCGGCCTGATCCTGCACGAGCTGGCGACCAACGCGACGAAGTACGGGGCGCTGTCGACGCCGGACGGCCGCATCGCCATTGCCTGGGAAAGGACCGACCGCGAGGCCGAAGCGCCGAAACTCACCATAACCTGGCGGGAGAGCGGCGGACCGCCGGTCACCTCGCCCGCGCAGAAGGGCTTCGGGTCGCAGATCCTGGAACGCCACGCCGCCGTCGCCTTTCGCGGCCGGGTGACCCTCGACTACGGCACCGGCGGCTGCCTCTGGATTCTCGAGGCGCCCCTCCAGTCTTTCGTCGACGACATTCATGCTTCGACGGCAACCGAAACATCCGGGTCCGGCGATCTGGTCTAAGGGCGGCTTCAACCGCACCGGAGGCCGCACCCATGATCACCTGCTTCATCCGCTACGAGATCGATCCCTTCAGGAAAGACCTTTTCGAGACCTACGCCCGCAACTGGGGCCAGGCCGTCCCGCGCTGCGGCGCCGACCTCATCGGCTACTTCGCGCCGCACGAGGGCTCGGCGACCACCGCCTACGGCGTCTACAGCATCGAGAGCCTGGCCGCCTACGAGGCTTACCGGGCGCGCCTCGCGGCCGACCCGCTGGGACAGGAGAACTACCGCTTCGCCCGGGAAGAGCGCTTCATCCACCGCGAAGACCGCAGCTTCCTGAAGCTGGCCTCCGCGCCGCACGCAATGCCGTGACTCCCCCTCACCCAGCTTCGCCTAGGCTCGGCGTTGCCTCGCCAAGGCTACGACAGCCCTCTCCCGCAAGGAGAGAGGGGTAAGATATTGAAGCGGCAACAAAAAAAATCCCTCTCCCCTTGCGGGAGAGGGAGGGACCCGCGAAGCGGGAGGGTGAGGGGCACCGCCCAACTGGACCCCTCGCCTTTTCCCATTTGGCCCTTGCGGGGGCGATACCTCCGGCGGCATCAGGATGCAGTCCTTGAATCCCTGCCGAGGCCACCATGACCGCCGTTCTCTACGATCCCCTCGACCACGATTTCCTGCGCAACGATCTCGGCCAGCCCCTCGGCGCGCCGCTGCCCGACTGGACGCCGCGCGCCCTGCCGCCGCGCGAGCCCCTGGAAGGGCGCACATGCCGGATCGAGCCGCTCGATCCCGCGGTCCACGCCGCCGATCTCTTCACGGCCTACGGCGCCGACCGCGAAGGTCGCATCTGGACCTACCTGCCCTACGGCCCCTTCGCCAGCCTCGACGCCTTTCGCGACTGGATGGGGGAGAGCTGCCTCGGCGCCGATCCCCTCTTCCACGCCGTCGTCGACCAACAGAGCAACAAGGCGCTCGGCGTCGCCAGCTACCTGCGCATCGATGCGAAGATGGGCGTCATCGAGGTCGGCCACATCAACTATGCCCCGACCCTGCAGAGGACCGTGGCCGCCACCGAGGCCATGTACCTGATGATGAGCCGCGTCTTCGACCAGCTCGGCTACCGCCGCTACGAGTGGAAGTGCAACGCGCTGAACGAGGCCTCGCGCCGCGCCGCCCTGCGCCTCGGCTTCAGCTTCGAGGGCCTCTTCCGTCAGGCCGTGATCTCCAAGGGCCGCAACCGCGACACCGCCTGGTACTCGATCCTCAACAGCGAATGGCCCGGCACCAAGGCCGCCTTCGAGGCCTGGCTGGCGCCGGAGAATTTCGACGCCGAGGGCAGGCAGAAGCGCGGCCTCGCCGCGCTCAGGGCCGCCGCCGGATAGGTCGCTGCATCAGCGCCGTGCGTCCTTCGAGACGCGCAGGCGGGCTGCCGCCCGCCCGCGCTCCTCAGGATGAGGACCATTGTTCATAGCAGAAAGAAATGACCTCATGCTGAGGAGCCCGCGCCAGCGGGCGTCTCGAAGCACGCAGGGCCGCCGCAGGCCGAGCATCAGTGGCGGGCGTGAGCGCCCCCGGAGTATCCAGGGGCGAACGATCGGCGCGGCGTCAATGATCCGGTGCGACGAATTGCTCACGGCTTTGCAGCAGTGCCAACCATGCGCGTTCGGGGCCGAGGCGGAGGGCGATTGCATCGCGCGCATCGAACACCCGCCGCGTTAGGCCCGCGTCGTCATTGTCCCAGCTAAGCCGCCAGACATCGTTATACAGCCGGGCCAGCGTTGCTGGATCTTCTGATGCGGCAAGTTCCGCCTCGATCTGCGCGATCCGGCCAAGCATCGTAGCGGCGTCGCCGGGCTGCGGCGGCAACGTCCTGCGGATCATGCCCGCCCGGAAAACCTCGTCGACACGTGCCAGTATCGCCTTTCTCTGCTCCTCCGGGAGTTTCAGCGGTCGAAGGGCATCGTCCAGCAGGATCGCCTTCTGCCCGGCGACCAGCGCCCCGCCGGTCGTCAGCAGCGCATCGAGATGGAGAGGGCTATTGTGGCTCTCGGCCTGCTGATACCTTCGGGTGCCGCTGTCGTCGAGGAAGGTGAACAATGTGTTGCCGCCGCGTGTGAGCAAGTCGACGGTCCGAACGTGGCCATTTCTTGCGAGCGACAGTTCGCTGGCGCGGGGCGCCCTTTTTGCAACGACGTAACAGACGTAAAACAGCAATCCCGAAATGGCCAACAGCAGCAAATAGTCCAGCCAGCGGCCGAGCATGACTCCTGCCGGCCAGTAGAGACCGAGCTTTCCCGATATGACCCCGGCGCCCCGATGAAGTTGCGCCTCCCCTTCGCTATCCAGTTCCACGGCGTGTTCGCGCATCACCTCCCCTTCGACGAGCTGAAACACGCAGTCCCAACCGCTCGTGCCATAGCGCCCCGTGGAACGGTAATAGTCGCATTCGCGCAGGCTCACGTGAACCTGCGGCGCCGGCGAACCCAGGCCGAGGCTGAGACCAGTATCCGTCAGCAGTGCCGTTGCCTCGGACGTAAAGCCCAAGACGCTCACCGGGAGGGCGATGGCGACGAGAAGGAGTAAGCCCAGGGCCAGTTTGCCCAGAAATAGAGCAACCGGCCCACGGCTCGCCTCGATCCGGTGCGGAGGCGGCGGAAACCCGATATGCTCGATGAGCTGTTCGTTTGGCTGGCGTTCAGTCATCCCTCCCCCCTCTGCCAGTCTGCTGTCCCGGACTCGATCGGATCACGCGGCTGCAGCAGGTCAGCTGCGCGACATGCCGGGCCGGCGCGTTCAAGACGGCAAGGCGCTTGCCGCGGCTGCGCAGCGTAGATGCGTCACGATTCCGCGTCTCCATGGCCCCTGCCGGGCTGCGGGATGCAGGCTTCGAGTGCAGTGCGGCCCGGAGTGCCGGCCAGGTCCATCGCGAAGACCGAACGGCCGTCACGGAACAGAGTGAGCCTCTTCGCCCCCGCGAGCTTTCCGACGGCGGCGCCGTCCAGCTCGATGCTGAACATCGAGGACGGCCTGCTGGAGACATGGGTCACCCAGGCCTGGCCGATCACCCTCGTCCCAGGATCGTCGTCGAACAGCAGTTCGATTGAATGCTCACTCGAGTGCGACCAGTCGAGGAAGACCGGATCGGATATGCTCAGGACCAGCCCGTCATCGCCGGGCGAGATTGAGCCCCCGTGTCCGCCGTCGTTGGCGTCGATCCACCATCGGCAAGGGTCTTCTTCCACCCACGGCTTCACCACTGGATTGTGGGCGGCGGCCTCAGCCGCAGCGGCGCGCTGATTGCCTCCGCCAAATGCGGCAGTGATCCAGACCAGCAACATGATGCAAAGCGCACTCCGGACAGAAATCAACTTGTCGCCCTCCGGGTGCGTCACCGGCACCAGCGCAATCATGCGCAACTTTACCGATCGACGCAATGTCAGCCACTCTGCTGGGCTTGTCGGTCCCGGGGCGGTATAGACGGATTTCTCTCAACGGCCGATTCGATAGTTTCTCAATGCGTTGAGAGTCCTGCAATTATTCGGGTGAGCATGCGGATGCTGGCGACGTTTGCCCTAAGCGTATGTGCGATCGAACACCCAGCGGCGCGGCAAGAACACGAAGCCTATTGCGGTATCCGAGCGCTTGAACCGGCCTTGCCGGAGATCGCCATCGCTACGGGTGGAGTCCACACGCCAATCTCCGATGTCTGCAAACTCCCCAGAATCATAGGGGCCTCAGCCGCTCAACCCCTTTCGAAACGGCCTCTAAGCGCGCTGCGCCCGCTAAAGCTACGTAGCCCTCTCCCACGAGGGGAGGGGGCATTGTTCCCCAAATGGCCCCTCACCTTTCCGCATTTGGCCGTTGCGGAGCGGTCCGGCCGGCGGCATCACGGGGGCGTCAGTGCCCTTCCCTGCCGAGAGTCCCATGGGCATCTTCCGCCAGGCACCATCGTGAAGCGCCGCCGTCCAGCCGCGGCTACCCCTTCTTGCGCATGATCGCGTCGAGCGACCAGGGACCGGGGCCGGCGAAGACCAGGTAGAAGAAGACGAAGCAGTAGAGCAGCGCCGCGTCGCCGTCGTTCAGCACCGGGAAGAAACTGCGCGGCGCGTGGGCCATGAAATAGGCGACGGCCATGGTGCCGGAGCAGATGAAGGCCGCGGGACGGGTAAAGAGCCCCAGGACGATGAGGGCGCCGCCGACCAGCTCGATGACGCCGGCCGCGCCGCCCCACGAGGTGAGGGTGACGTTCATGGTGCTGGGCGGGAAGTTCAGCCACTTCATGGTGCCGTGCGCCAGGAAGGCCGCCCCGGAGGCGACGCGCAACAGGCTGAGGACATGGGGGGACCAGGAAGTCAGGGAAGCAGCCATCGGATTCGCCCTTTTGTCTGTGATTCGAAAGGGCTAGCACGGGCAGCGGAGGGACGCCAGCGGCACAAAGCAGCCAGATTCCCGCTGCCGCTTGTAGAATCGCCCCGAAGGCCCCATTTTGCGGGGCACCCAGGCCCCCAGACTCAAGAGCATGACCCAGCTTTCCGATGCCGTCGCCAGGCGGCGCACCTTTGCGATCATTTCCCACCCCGACGCCGGGAAGACCACGCTGACCGAAAAGCTGCTGCTGTTCGGCGGCGCGATCCAGCTGGCCGGGGCGGTGAAGGCGCGCGGCGAGCAGCGGCGTGCCCATTCCGACTGGATGAAGGTGGAGCGCGAGCGCGGCATCTCCGTCGCCTCCTCGGTGATGACCTACGACTACGACGGCAAGACCTTCAACCTGCTCGACACGCCGGGCCACGAGGACTTCAGCGAGGACACCTACCGCACCCTCACCGCGGTGGACTCCGCGGTCATGGTGCTGGACGCCGCCAAGGGCATCGAGGCGCAGACCCTGAAGCTCTTCGAGGTGTGTCGGCTCAGGGACATGCCGATCATCACCTTCGTGAACAAGCTGGACCGCGAGAGCCGCGACCCCTTTGAGCTGCTCGACGAGGTGGAGCAGCGCCTGGCGCTCGACGTCACCCCGGCCTCCTGGCCGATCGGCATGGGGCGCTCCTTCCTCGGCTGCTACGACCTGCTGCACGACCGCCTGCTGCTGGTCGAGCGCAGCCGCACCAAGATGGGCGCCGAGGGCGAGTCCTGTTCGGGCATCGACGACCCCAAGCTCGACAGCCTGCTGCCGGCCGAGGCCGTGGCCCAGCTGCGCGAGGACGTCGAGATGGTGCGCCAGCTCTGCCCGGCCTTCGACAGGGAGGCCTACCTGGAGGGCTCCATGACGCCGGTCTACTTCGGCTCGGCGCTCAACAACTTCGGGGTGCGCGAGCTGCTGCAGGGCGTCGGCGACATGGCGCCGCCGCCGCGCCCGCAGCCGGCCCAGACCCGCCAGGTGCTGCCGACCGAGGACAAGGTCACCGGCTTCGTGTTCAAGATCCAGGCCAACATGGATCCCAACCACCGCGACCGCATCGCTTTCCTCAGGCTCTGCTCCGGCCACTTCAAGCGCGGCGCCAAGCTCAAGCATTCGCGCAGCGGCAAGATCATCAACGTGCACAACCCCGTGCTGTTCCTGGCCCGCGAGCGCGAGCTGGCGGAGGAGGCCTGGCCGGGCGACATCATCGGCATTCCCAACCACGGCAACCTCGGCATCGGCGACGCGCTGACCGAGGGCGAGGAGCTGAAGTTCACCGGCATTCCCTCCTTCGCGCCGGAGTACCTGCAGACCGTGCGGCCGGAGGACCCGATGCGCGCCAAGCACCTCGGCCGCGCCCTGCAGCAGCTGGCCGAGGAAGGTGCCGCCAGGGTCTTCAAGCCGACCATCGGCTCCGACTGGATCGTCGGCGTGGTCGGCCCGCTGCAGTTCGACGTGCTGGCCGACCGCATCCGCACCGAGTACGAGGTGCCGGTGCGCTTCGAGCCGACCTCGCTGCACACCGCGCGCTGGGTCGAAGCCGAAGATCCGCTGAAGCTGAAGCGCTTCATGGACGCCAACCAGGGCGCACTCGGCAGCGATCACACCGGCGCGCCGGTATTCCTGGCGCGCAACGCCTGGCACCTCGACCGCGCCGCCGAGGACTGGCCCGACCTGCGTTTCCTCAAGACCAAAGAACAGATCTGATGGCCTGGGGGGGCGATGACCGCCTGCCGGCCGAGCTGTGGATCAAGGCGCATATCAGGCGCTGCATCGTCGACGGCATTCCGGCCACCGTGGTCCATCGCGGCGAGAAGAACAGCGGCATGCTGATCCTCAAGATCAATCAGCTCGCTGCCGGCGTGCGGGTGCTGACCCAGACCCGCGACATGGAGGGTGCCATCGCCTGGATGCCGGCGCTCGGCGGCGAGCTGGTGGCGGAGGCCGAAGCCGATGCCTACATCGAACGGGCCGTGAAGCGCGACCCCGACGTCTGGGTGGTCGAGATCGAGGAGCGCAACGGCCGCCACCCCTTCGAGGGCAAGCTGCTGTAGGGCGGCATCGCACCCTCATGTTGTCACCCTCGTACTTGTCACCCTCATGTTGTCACCCTCGTGCTTGTCACGAGGGTCCATTCATCCGCCCGCACGAACGGATCCGACATCGGCATGGATTGCCGGGACAAGCCCGGC
The DNA here is from genome assembly GCA_964472095.1 of uncultured Pelagibius sp. Lineage (GTDB taxonomy): Bacteria > Pseudomonadota > Alphaproteobacteria > Kiloniellales > Kiloniellaceae > Pelagibius. Next base: position 79,853 of record CAYYIV010000014.1, on the reverse strand, counting down.
AATGACGCGTGCGGGTGCCGCAGGGGAAGTGCCTTCCCAGCATTTCACTATCGGGCTTGACCATGCGATCCCTGTAGCGGCCAACTCCAGGCCCATGCAGTATTACGTCTATATCCTAGCCAGCCGGCCCAATGGCACGCTCTATATCGGGGTAACGAACGACCTGCTTCGGCGGATCTACGAGCATCGGGAAGGCTTGGTCGAGGGCTTCACGAAGACACATGGGGTAAAGCGCCTCGTTTACTACGAATGCTACGACCAGATCGAACCGGCAATCCAGCGCGAGAAGACCATGAAGCACTGGTCACGCGCATGGAAGATCAACGTCATCGAGCGCGACAATCGACATTGGATCGATCTCTGGGACAGTCTGAACGGCTGAGCCATGGGCCCGCGGAACAAGTCCGCGGGTGACAGCAGGAGAGGTTGCGCTGCCGTCGCGACGACCCCTCCGACAAGCACAAGGGTGACGGTCGGGTTGTGTCGCCGGGGCGTGCACCTAGATCAACGATGGTACAGCCCCCGAGAGGAGACCCCCATGTCCAAGCGCAGCATCGACCTCAGCGACGCCCTCTACGCCTATCTGCTGGAGAACTCCCTGCGGGAAACCGAGGTCCTGCGCCGGCTGCGCGAGGAGACCGCGACGATGCCCTGGAGCGGCATGCAGATCTCCCCGGAGCAGGGTCAGTTCATGGCCCTGCTCGTGCAGCTCATGGGCGCCCGGCGCTGCCTCGAGGTCGGCACCTTCACCGGTTACTCCGCCCTGGCCGTGGCCCAGGCTCTGCCGGCGGACGGACGCCTCGTCGCCTGCGACATCAACGAGGAGACGACGGCGGTGGCGCGGCGCTACTGGCAGGAGGCCGGGGTCGCCGAAACGATCGACCTCCGGATCGCCCCGGCGCTGGAAACGCTGGATGCCCTCCTCGCCGAGGGTGCGGCCGGCAGCTTCGACTTCGCCTTCATCGACGCCGACAAGGTCAACTACGACGCCTACTACGAAAGGTCCCTCGCGCTGCTGCGCCCGGGCGGCCTGATTGCCGTCGATAACGTTCTCTGGGGCGGCTCGGTAATAGATTCCAGCCGCAAGGATCCCGACACCGAGGCGATCCGACAGTTCAATGCGAAGATTGCTTGTGGCCAAAGGGTTAGCTGTTCGATGATACCTTTGGGTGATGGTCTAACCCTTGCACTTAAACGAAAGTATTAGGCTGCCTAATCGAAATTATTCGGCCTCGTTAACCTTTGCTTAAGCAGACATTAACAGCATATTCACTCGCGGGTGAAAAGCTTGACATGTCGGCGAAAGGGTTTCGCTGAATAGCAATGAAAGATGAGGCTCAACATGTGGAAGATTTTGGCGCTTGGCGCTGGACTTGCCCTCGTTAGCACCAGCGCAGCGACGGCACAGCCTCAGTGTGATCAGCGAGATTCGGTCCTGCAGGTTCTGCAACAGAAGTACAAAGAGGCGCCGGTTGCCCTTGGCGTCACGCACAACGGCGGTCTCGTCGAAGTGCTGACCACCGGCAACGGCACCACCTGGTCGATCATCGTGACCACGCCCCAGGGCATGAGCTGCCTGGTGGCCGCCGGCGAAGGCTGGAAGGCCATGCAGCAGGTCGCGCTCGATCCGGAAGCCTAAGACCGCTACCGCCGAACCCGGGAACTCCATATCGAGGTCGATGCCCTCGCGGCGCTTTCGAGCCCGGAGAATCTCGGGACGGTAAGTCTGCAGACGTCACCTGACGTCTACCGGCCGGATGCTACTTGAATGCGGGATGACGAACCTGGTCCCCGGGTTTGATGATAAGGCGGGACGCCGTCCCTGCATTCAGCTCCAGCACCGCCGACACCGGGCCGCCCGACAGGATGGCCTTTAGCGAGTGCGGCACCGTCCGCTCCTCGATCCGCACGATCTTCCCCGTTTCATCGATGAACAGCATATCCAGCGGGATCAGCGTGTTCTTCATCCACATCGCCCGCTCTTCGGCCCGGCCGAAGAGGAACAGCATGCCGCCGTCGACCGCGAGCTGCCGGCGGAACATCAGCCCCTGGGCGCGCTGATCCGGGGTCTCGGCGATCTCCACCTCGAAGGCGTGATCGTCGCCGGCCGCCGTCTCGATGCTGAGCGTTTCCGTCGCGAAGGTCGCGAGACCGCCGCTTTGGGCCTGGAGCGGCGCGGCCCAGGCGACCAGCGCCAGCGACAGCAGGATGAGAAGTCGTTTCATGGCGTTAGATTTATGTCCCGCGGCCGCCGGAGACAAGCGCGGCGCGCGCGGCTCAGGATGACAGCACGCGACGGGCAAGCTCGCGCAGCGCCGGGCGCAGCGGCCCCGGGCGCGGCGCGTCGGCCAGCGTGGTGAACCAGGCCTCCGGCGGATTGCGGCCCCTGCTATGGCGCCACTGCAGCCGGCGCAGCACCTGCTCGGCCCGCGGCGGCAGGCGCTCCGGGATCTCGCAGCCGCTCAGTGTCGCCCACACGCCGGCCCAGGCGCGGCCGACGGACCAGGGATTGTAGCCGCCGCCGCCCAGCACGAGCAGCCGCGGCGCCAGTCCCTTCACCTGCGCCACCACGCGCCAGAGCGCGCCGTTGGAGAGCGCCAGCTTGCTCAGGGGATCCTCCGCCAGGCCGTCGGCGCCGCACTGCAGGACCACCGCCTCGGGCCGGAAGGCCTCGATCAGCGGCAGCACCGCCGCCGTCATCAGGAAGTCGAGCTCGCTGTCGTTGAAGCCCTCCGGCACCGGCAGGTTGCGCGCCGCGCCGCCGGCGCGGTCGTCGACCCCACCGAGGCCGCCGGTCCCCATCGGCCAGCGCCGGTCCTCGTGGATCGACAGGGTGAAGACCCGCGGATCGTCGTGGAAGGCCGCCTGCACGCCGTCGCCATGGTGGGCGTCGATGTCGAGGTAGAAGATGCGTGACAGCCCGCCGTCCAGCATGGCGAGGATGGCGAGCGCCGGATCGTTGAAGTAGCAGAAGCCGCTGGCACGGTCGGGCCGGCCGTGATGGGTGCCGCCGGCCGGGCTGTAGATCGTGCCGGCCCCTGCGGCGAGGCTCCGTCCGGCGAGGATGGAGGCGCCGCAGGCGGTGGCCGGGCGGCGGAAGATTTCCGGATAGATCGGATTGCCGTTGCGACCGAGGTTGAAGCGAAGCTGGTCCTCCGCCGGCAGGCCCTGCTCCGCCTCGGCGCGCTGCACGGCGGCGATGTAGGCCGGGTCGTGGAAGCGCGCGAGCTCCTGCGGCGTCGCCCTGGGGCTGTCGATATAGGCCGCCTCGGGCAGCCAGCCGAGCGCGCGGCAGAGGTCGATGCAGGTCGAGACGCGCGGGATCGCCAGCGGATGCCGGCCGCCGTAGGTGGAGCGGCGGTAGATCTCGCTGCCGATGAAGCGCGGCTGCATCGGTTCGCGGGCGCTATGGCAGGCGCGCGAGGCGGCTGCGGATCAGCTCGTAGAAGCCGGCGGCGTCGATGGCGTTGATGACCCGGCAGTTGGCCGGCGCCGGGGTGACGTTCCACCAGTCCACCACGGTCATGCCCATGGTGAGCTCCGAGGCGGTCTCGATCTGCACGCTGCAGTCCTTGCCGGCGAAGAGGCCGGGCTGCAACAGGTAGGCCAGCACGCAAGGGTCGTGCAGCGGCCCGCCTTCGGCGCCGTACTTCTCCATGTCGAAGCGCTCGTAGAAATCCAGCATCGCGGCGGCCGCCGCCCCGGTCCGGTTGCCGAGCGCCCGCAGGGAGTCGATCCAGGCGCGGGTCATCAGGGCTTTATGCGTCACATCAAGGGGATGCATGGTGAGTTTGACGCCCGAGGTGAAAACGACGTGGGCGGCGTGCGGATCCACGTAGATGTTGAACTCCGCCGCCGGGGTGGTGTTGCCGCCCTCGAAGAAGCCGCCGCCCATCATGACGATCTCGCCAATGCGCGCCACGATGTCCGGCGCCTTGATCATCGCCGCGGCGATGTTGGTGAGCGGCCCGAGGGTGCAGAGGGTGATGCTGCCGGCCGGGGCTTCGCGCAGGGTGTCGACGATCCAGTCGACGGCGTGCGGCGCCTGCAGCGGCATTGCCGGCGCCGGCAGGTCGGGACCGTCGAGGCCGGTCTTGCCGTGCACCTGCTCGGCCGTGACCGGACGGCGCACCAGCGGCCGCGCACAGCCGGCGAAGACCTTGACGTCGGGCCGGCCAGCCAGTTCGCAGACCTTGCGTGCATTCTGCTCGGTGAGGTCCAGCGGCACATTGCCGGCCACCACGGTCAGTCCCAGCACGTCGAACTCCGGCGATGCCAGGGCCAGGAGAATGGCGATGGCGTCATCCTGACCCGGGTCGGTGTCGATGATGATGGGCCTCGCGGTCATACTGCCTCTCCTCGGCTGGGCGGCCGGCGCCGCACGCGGGCGGACTCCGGCAAGGGACGTTGCGGGCTAGCGATGCCGCATCGGCGGGCCCGGTGCAAGGCCCCTGCAACACCCGCTTGAAGAGGATGGCGAATCGGCGCGGCGTTGCGCCGGGATCGAACAGCCATGGCGCTCCGCAACCAGCCGGGTCCGCGAAACAGACCGGATTCGAGCGCAAATCGCCCGCCTTGGTCACATCGCCAGACCAACGGCGCGGCCGCTTTGCCGACAACGGCGAATTCGGCTTGTTTCCCGCCGGTTTATCTTGACCGGCGCGGCTCCGTCAGTAGGCTCGTTCCGCCCGTCGAGGGGCCAAGAAACACCATAGATAATCGGGCGATGCAGGGGGCTTCCATCTCTCTTCCAGGGACTGCCGACAGCGAGCCGGGCCAGCGATGACCCTGGTCTGGATCGTGCTGCTGCCGTTCATCGGCGCGCTGCTGCCCGGGCTGCTGATCCGCGCCGGGCGCGACGCCTGCGCGCTGGCCACCGGCGCGGTGACGCTGCTCTCCCTCACCCTGCTGCTGACCCAGGCGCCGGCGGTCTTCGCCGGCGAGGTGGTGAAGGCGCAGTGGGAATGGCTGCCGGCGCTCGGCCTCAACGTCACCTTCTTCATCGACGGGCTCGGCCTGTTCTTCGCCGGGCTGATCCTGGCGATCGGCCTGCTGATCATCGCCTACGCGCGCTTCTACCTCTCCAAGGACGACCCGATGGGTCAGTTCTATGCCTACCTGCTGCTGTTCCAGGGCGCCATGGTCGGTATCGTGCTGTCCGACAACGTGCTGCTGCTGCTGGTGTTCTGGGAACTGACCAGCCTCAGCTCCTTCCTGCTGATCGGCTATTGGAAGCACCTGCCGGAGGGGCGTCAGGGCGCCCGCATGGCGCTGGCGGTGACCGGCATGGGCGGGCTTTCGATGATCGCCGGCATGCTGATCCTCGGCGACATCGCCGGCTCCTACGACCTCACGGTGATCCTGCAGCACGGCGACGCCATCAAGGCCTCACCCTGGTACCTTCCGGCGCTGCTGCTGATCCTCGGCGGCTGCTTCACCAAGTCGGCGCAGTTCCCCTTCCACTTCTGGCTGCCGCACGCCATGGCGGCGCCGACGCCAGTCAGCGCCTACCTGCACTCCGCCACCATGGTGAAGGCGGGCATCTTCCTGATGGCGCGGCTCTGGCCGGTGCTGGCCGGCACCGAGGCCTGGTTCTACATCGTGGCCACCACCGGCCTCGTCACCATGGTCATCGGCGCCTGGATCGCGCTCTTCAAGGACGACCTGAAGGGCCTGCTCGCTCACTCGACGGTCAGCCACCTCGGCCTGGTGACCATGCTGTTCGGCTTCGGCACCCCGATGGCCGCCGTCGCCGGGGTGTTCCATATCCTCAATCACGCCACTTTCAAGTGCGCGCTGTTCATGACCGCCGGCATCGTCGACCACGAGGCCGGCACCCGCGACGCCCGGCGCCTCGGCGGCCTGGCGACGCTGATGCCGATCACCGCGACCATCGCCACACTCGCCGGCTTCTCCATGGCCGGCCTGCCGCTGCTGAACGGCTTCCTCTCCAAGGAGATGATGCTGGAGGAAGCGACTCACGCCGTCTGGGCCGGCAATGCCTGGATCCTGCCGGCGGTGGCGACCCTCGGCGCCCTGTTCTCGGTCGCCTATTCCTTCCGCTACGTCTTCCATGTGTTCTACGGGCCGGTTCGCGACGACTATCCGCACCATCCTCACGACCCGCCGAGCGGCATGTACCTGCCGCCGGCGCTGCTGGTGGTCCTGGTGGTGCTCATCGGCCTGCTGCCGGCAGTGGTCGCCCAGCCCCTGGTCGAGACGGTTGCCGCCGCCGTGGTCGGCGGCCCGCTGCCGGAATTCCACCTGTCGATCTGGCACGGCCTCACCCCGGCGCTCGGCATGAGCCTCATCGCCGTCGCCGGCGGTGCCTTCCTGCTGTGGCGCCACGCTGCCTTCAACCGTCTGCGCCTGGCCGCCCCGCGCCCGGAGGCCAAGGCGATCTTCGACGCCACGGTGGGCGGCTGCGCGGCACTGGCCAACCTGGCGATCGACGGGCTGCACAACGGCTCGCTGCGCCGCTACCTCGCCTTCTTCGTCGTCACCACGCTGGCCGTCGGCGGCGCCGCCTTCATGAGCGGCGAGCACGCCCTGGGCGACCGCGCCGCGATCCCGGCGACCTTCGTGCCGGTCATGGCCTGGCTGCTGCTGGTCGGCGCCTGCATCGCCATCGTCGCCTTCCACCGCAACCGTCTGCTCACTCTGATCGTCGTCGGCGTCATCGGCCTCGTCGTCTCGATCGCCTTCATCTACCTCTCGGCGCCGGACCTGGCGCTGACGCAGATCTCCGTCGAGGTGGTGACCGTGATCCTGCTGCTGCTGGCGCTCAACTTCCTGCCCAAGGAGACGCCGCGCGAGTCAACGCCGGCGCGCCGACTGCGCGACGCCGGGCTGGCCGGCATCAGCGGGGTCGGCATCGGCAGCCTGAGCTACCTGCTGATGTCGCGCGACTTCTCCTCGATCTCGGCGTTCCACCTGGAGCAGTCCAAGCCGGGCGGCGGCGGCACCAACGTGGTCAACGTCATCCTGGTCGATTTCCGCGGCTTCGATACCTTCGGCGAGATCATCGTGCTCGGCATCGCAGCGCTGGCGATCTATGCGCTGCTCGACGGCGCCCTGCATGGACCGGCGGCCAAGAGGCTCAACTCCTGGGTCGCCGACCAGGACCGCGCCAAGGACCGCCATCCGCTGATGATGGTGGTGGCCACCCGGGTCATGCTGCCGATGTCCCTGGTCGTCGGCATCTACATCTTCCTGCGCGGGCACAACGAGCCGGGCGGCGGCTTCATCGCCGGCCTCGTCGTCGCCATCGCCTACCTCATGCAGTACATGGCGAGCGGCTTCGGCTGGGCGGAGCGGCGCATGCGGATCGACTATCACGCCGTCATCGCCTGGGGCGTGATCATCGCCGGCGTGACCGGTGCCGGGGCCTGGCTCGCGAGCCGGCCCTTCCTGACCAGCGACTACGGCTACTTCAAGCTGCCCTTCCTTGAAGAGTTCGAGCTGGCCACGGCCATGGGATTCGACCTCGGCGTGTTCCTCACGGTGGTCGGTTCGGTGATGCTGGCCCTCGCCAGCCTGTCGCGGCTGGCGCGGCGCACCGAAGAGCCGGTCAGCGCCGATCCGATGGACTTCATTCCGGTCCCTGGCGCCTCGTCCGCGCGCCAGGACGCCAGAGAGGAACGCAGGTAGATGGAGTTCCTCGTCGCCAGCGGCGTTGGCGCCATGACCGCGGCAGGTGTCTACCTGCTGCTGCGCGGGCGCACCTTCCCGGTGATCATCGGGCTTGCCTTGCTGTCCTACGCCATCAACGTCTTCCTCTTCGCCACCGGCCGCCTGGTGATCAACCGGCCGCCGGTCATCTCCGCAGATGCCGCCGGCTATACCGATCCGCTGCCCCAGGCCTTGGTGCTCACCGCCATCGTCATCTCCTTCGGCATGACCGCGCTGATCGTCGTGCTCGCCCTGCGCGCCTATCTGGAGGCCGGCTCCGACGCGGTCGACAGCGATGAGGCGGCGGACGAGATCGCAGGGTCAGACAGCCGGCGCCCTGGGTCGCCTCGCGACGGAGGCACGGCATGAACCACTGGATCGCCGTCCCCATCGTGCTGCCGGCCATGATGGCCCCGTTCATCGTGCTGGCGATGCGCCACGACCTTCTGCTGCAGCGGGTGTTCTCCGCCGCCGCCTCGTTCGCCCTGCTGGCGGTCGCCGTCGCCCTGACGCTGAGGGCCGCCGGCGCGACCCCGGAACTTTACGAACTGGGCAACTGGCCCGCGCCCTTCGGCATCGTGCTGGTGCTCGACCGCCTCTCCGCCCTCATGCTGCTGCTCACCGGCCTGCTCGCCGTTGTGGTGACGCTCTATGCCATCGGCAGCGGCTGGGACCGGCGAGGGCGCCACTTCCATGCCCTCTTCCAGTTCCAGCTGATGGGCATCAACGGCGCCTTTCTGACCGGCGACGTGTTCAACCTCTTCGTCTTCTTCGAAGTGCTGCTGATCGCCTCCTACGGGCTGATGCTGCACGGCGGCGGCGCCGCCCGCTTGAAGGCCGGGGTGCAGTACGTGGTGATCAACCTCGCCGGCTCGACCCTCTTCCTCATCGCCGTCGGCACCATCTACGCCGTCACCGGGACCCTCAACATGGCCGACCTCGCGGTGAAGGTCCCGCAGGTGCCGGCCGGCGACCAGGCCCTGCTGCGGGTCGGCGCCCTGTTGCTGCTGGTGGTCTTCGCGGTCAAGGCGGCGCTGGTGCCGATTCACTTCTGGCTGCCGGGCACCTACGCCAACGCACCCGCGCCGGTCGCCGCTCTCTTCGCCATCATGACCAAGGTCGGGGCCTATTCGATCATCCGCGTCTTCACCCTGGCCTTCGGCGGCGAGGCCGGCGAGGACGCCTGGCTGGCCGCCGAATGGCTGTTACCGGCGGCGCTGGTCACGCTGATCGTCGGCAACCTCGGCATCCTGGGCGCCAAGGCGCTGACCCGGCTGATCTGCTTCTCGGTGGTCGGGTCGATGGGCACGCTGCTGATCGCGGTGGCGCTGTTCACCCCGACGGCGACCGTGGCCGCCCTGTTCTACCTGATCCACTCCACCTTCGCCGGCGCGGCACTGTTCCTGGTCAACGGCCTGATCGTCGAGCGGCGCGGCAGCGCCGGCGACCGCCTGGTCACCGCCCCGCGCCTTGCCGCCAACGGCGGCCTGCTGGCCGCGCTGTTCTTCCTGGCCGCCATCGGCATGGCGGGCATGCCGCCGCTGACCGGTTTCCTCGGCAAGCTGATGGTCTTGGACAGCGCCCGCGATTCGGGTTCCATGGCCACCATCTGGACGGTCATCCTGGTCACCTCCCTGATCTCCATCGTCGGCTTTGCGCGGGCCGGCAGCCTGATCTTCTGGAAGAGCGCCGCCGTGCCGGGACCGGCCGGGACCGAGGCGTCGGCGGCCGGGCCGCGCAGCGGCTTGCCGATCGTCGCCGCCGGCGCGATGCTGGCAGCCATGGTCGCCCTCACCGTTTTCGCCGGGCCGGTTACCGGCTACCTGGAAGCCACGGCCGCCGCACTCTATGATCCGGGCGAGTACATCCGTGCCGTGCTCGGCGCCGACGCGGGGTTCGTACGATGACGCCGCGGCCCGGAGACGGAAAAGAGAGCCGGTCGGTCTTCGCCCGCCTGCTGCCACACCCGCTGCTGACCCTGACGGTGATCGCCGTCTGGATGATGCTGCTGAACGACTTCTCGCGCGGCGGCCTGCTGCTCGGCCTCGCCCTCGGCATCGTCGTTCCGCTGCTGACGACCGCCTTCTGGCCGCAGCGACCGCAGATCCGCCGGCCTCTGAAGATCGTCGAATACGTGCTGGTTGTGTTGTGGGACATCGTCGTCGCCAACGTGAAGGTGGCCTATATCGTCGTGTTCAAGTCCAACAGCCAGCTGCGGCCCCAGTTCATCGTCATTCCGCTGGAGATCTATTCACCGGAGGCGATCACCGTGCTGGCCGGCACCATCACCATGACGCCGGGCACCGTCAGTTCCGACCTCTCGGCGGACGGCCGCAGCCTGCTGGTGCACTGCCTGGACACCGGCGATCCCGACGGCGACGTCGCCGGCATCAAGCAACGCTACGAAGCGCGGCTGAAGGAGATCTTCGAATGATAGCCTATGCCCTGCTGTTCGGCTTCGCCTGCTTCGGCACCGGCCTGCTGCTCAATCTGTATCGCCTGGCCAAGGGCCCCAGCATCGCCGATCGCGTCCTGGCACTGGACACCATGGTAATCAATGGAATCTCCCTGCTGATCCTCTACGGCATATCGAGCGACACGACGGTCTATTTCGAGGCCGCGCTGCTCTTCGCCATGGTCGGCTTCATCTCCACGGTCGCCTACTGCAGGTTCGTCCTGCGCGGCGACATCATCGAGTGAGGGCGGCCCGCAGATGGACTTCCTGATCGAACTGCTGATCTCCGCGCTGATCGTCATCGGCGGCATCTTCGGCCTGGTCGGATCCTTCGGCCTCGCCAAGCTGCCCGAGTTGATGACCCGCCTGCATGCGCCGACCAAGGCGACGACCCTGGGCGTCGGCGCCGTCCTCATCGCCTCCATGGCCTATCTGCTGTGGGACGAGAGCCGGTTGTCGCTGCATGAGCTGTTGATCACCCTCTTCCTTTTCCTCACCGCGCCGATCACCGCCAACTTCATTGCCAAGGCGTTCCTGCGCAGGCAGCCGGAAATCGCCGCCAAACTGCCGCCGACGACCACGGAGTTCGGCTGGGCGAACTTCGACCTGCCGCCCCGTGCGACCGGCGACGAGCCGGGCGCGCTCACCGGGCCCCGGCGCCACGAGGACTGATCCGCGCGCCCCCATTGGTCGAAGGGGGGACTTGAACCTTGGCGCCGGAGCGGCAATTCTGACACGCGCGTACATGGTGCCGGGTCCGCCGGACGGCGCCAATGCGATTCCGGCCCCGCCGCTGAGGCGCCAGGACTGGGCCGCTTTCTGAGAGGAAGTTCCGCGAAGCCATGCAAATGACCGGGCAATACCGTATCGAAGCCCCGCGCGAGGCCGTGTGGAAGGCGTTGAACGACGTCGAGGTGCTGCGCGACTGCATCCCCGGCGTCGAGGAGATCGAAAAGACCTCCGACACCTCCTTCACCGCCAAGGTGCGCGCCAAGGTTGGTCCGGTCTCGGCCCGTTTCGCCGGCGCGGTCACTCTCAGCGATCTCGACCCGCCGAACGGCTACACCATCTCCGGCGAGGGCAAGGGCGGCGCCGCCGGCTTCGCCAAGGGCGGCGCCAAGGTGCGCCTGGAGGACGACGGCGCGGCGACCCTGCTGCACTACGACGTCAATGCCCAGGTCGGCGGCAAGCTGGCGCAGATCGGCTCGCGCCTGATCGACGGCACCGCCAAGAAGATGGCCGACGACTTCTTCTCCCGCTTTGCAACGGTGGTCGGCGCGACCGAGGCGGCGGCCCCAAGCGGCGCACCGGCGCCCGCGGCGGCCGCGGCGCCCCCTGCGGTCCCGGCAGCCGCGGCCAAGCCGGCCGATCCCGATGCCGACGTCGGCGCCGGCGTCTCGCTGGGGGTCTGGGTGACCGGCCTGCTGGTGGCAGTACTGCTGCTCCTCGCCATCTTCGCGCTCTGACAAGGCGCCGCCGGCACGGGAGAATTCATCGAAGCGACATGCCGCGCCCCTTGACCGCAAGAGCGCGCAGCAACAGACTTGAGCGTTGCAAGGACTTCGCCGCCCGCCGGGATGCCTGGGTCAGCCCGCGGTGCGCGACAAAAAACCGGACATTTCGTTCGGAAAAGCCAAGGAAAGGGAGATACCCATGCCCACTGTTTCCATGACAGTGAATGGGCGGGCGGTGACCGGCGACGTCGAAGGCCGTACCCTGCTCGTTCAGTTTCTGCGTGAAAACCTGCACCTGACCGGCACCCACGTCGGCTGCGACACCAGCCAGTGCGGCGCCTGCGTGGTGCACGTCGACGGCGAATCGGTGAAAAGCTGCACCCTGCTGGCGCTGCAGGCCGAAGGGGCAGAGGTGACGACCATCGAAGGCCTCGCCAAGAACGGCGAACTGCACCCCGTGCAGGCGGCCTTCCGCGAGCATCACGGACTGCAGTGCGGTTTCTGCACCCCGGGCATGGTGATGTCGGCCGTCGATCTGCTGAAGAAGAACCCCGACCCCGACGAAGGCGAGATCCGCGAGTGGCTGGAAGGCAACATCTGCCGCTGCACCGGATACCACAACATCGTCAAGGCCATCCAGGCGGCCGCCACCGACATGAAGGGGTAGGATCATGCCAGACACCGGAATTGGCGCCAGCGTCAAGCGCAAGGAAGACTTCCGTTTCCTCACCGGCCAGGGCCGCTATACCGACGACATCAACCGGCCCGGCCAGGTCTTCGCCTACTTCGTGCGCTCGCCGCACGCCCACGCCAGGATCAAGAGCGTCGACACCGCGGCCGCCGGGAAGGCACCCGGCGTGCTCGCCGTCTTCACCGGCGCCGACATGGCGGCCGACAAGGTGGGCTCCCTCCCCTGCGGCTGGACGGTCACCGACCGGCACGGCGTAGCGCACAAAGCGCCACCGCATTTTCCCCTGGCGCGCGACAAGGTGCGTTACGTCGGCGACCACGTCGCCGTGGTGATCGCCCAGACCTACGCCCAGGCCAAGGAAGCCGGCGAACAGGTCGCAGTGGACTACGAGGAACTGCCGGCCATCGCCAACCCCGCCAAGGCCATGGGCTCCGGCGCGCCGCAGGTTCACGACGAGGCCCCGGGCAACCTCTGCTACGACTGGGTGCTGGGCGACGAGGCCGAGGCCGACGCCGCCTTCGCCAAGGCACACCACGTCACCAAAATCGACCTGGTGAACAACCGCCTGATTCCCAACGCCATGGAGCCGCGCGCGGCCATCGGCGAGTATGACGGCGGCACCGACAGCTATACGCTCTACTCGACCAGCCAGAACCCGCACCTGCTGAAGCTGATTCTCTGCGCCTTCGTGCTCGGGCTCTCCGAGAACAAGCTGCGGGTCATTGCGCCGGACGTCGGCGGCGGCTTCGGCTCCAAGATCTTCTGCTACGCCGAGGAAACGGTCTGCACCTGGGCGGCCAAGAAGGTCCGCGCGCCCGTCAAGTGGACGGCCGACCGCTCGGAGAGCTTCTCTTCCGATGCCCACGGGCGCGACCACATCACCCATGCCGAACTGGCCATGGACAAGGACGGCAAGTTCCTCGGCATGAAGGTGGCGACCACGGCAAACCTCGGTGCCTACCTGTCGAGCTTCGCAACCTCGGTGCCGACCTACCTCTATGCCACGCTTCTGGCTGGGCAATACACGACGCCGGTCATCTTCGCCAACGTGAAGGCGGTGTTCACCAACACCGCGCCGGTCGACGCCTACCGCGGCGCCGGACGGCCGGAGGCGACTTACGTGGTGGAGCGCCTGGTCGAGGTGGCGGCCCGCGAGATGAAGCTCGATCCGGTGGAGATCCGCCGGCGCAACTTCATCCAGCCGGACCAGTTCCCGTATCAGACCCCGGTCGCCCTGCAGTACGACATCGGCAACTACGGCCAGTCGATGGACAAGGCCCTGGAGATGATCGACTACAAGGGCTTCCCTGCCCGCAAGGCGGCCTCGGAAGCCAAGGGCAAGCTGCGCGGCCTCGGCTTCTCGGCCTACATCGAGGCCTGCGGCATCGCCCCCTCGGCGGTGGTCGGCTCGCTGGGTGCCGGTGTCGGCCTCTGGGAGTCGGCGCAGGTGCGCTTCAACGCGACCGGCTCGGTGTCGATCTTCACCGGCTCCCACAGCCACGGCCAGGGTCACGAGACCACCTTCTCGCAGCTGGTCGCCGAGACCCTGGGCATACCGATCGAGAACGTGGAGATCGTGCACGGCGACACCGGCTCGATCCCCATGGGCATGGGCACCTACGGCTCGCGCTCGCTGGCGGTCGGCGGTTCGGCCATCGCCAAGGCCTGCGACAAGATCATCGAGAAATCCAGGAAGATCGCCGCCCACCTGATGGAGGCCTCGGTCGAGGACGTCGAGTTCGACAAGGGCACCTTCCGGGTCGCCGGCACCGACAAGGAGAAATCGATCGCCGAGATCGCCTTCACCGCCTACGTGCCGCACAACTATCCGGCGGATCTCGAGCCCGGGCTCGACGAGACGGCGTTCTACGATCCGCTGAACTTCACCTATCCGGCGGGCGTTCACATCTGCGAGGTGGAGATCGACCCCGCGACGGGCGTGACGGAAATCGTCGACTGGGTCGCGGTGGACGACTTCGGCAAGGTCATCAATCCCATGGTGGTGGAAGGCCAGGTCCATGGCGGCATCGCCCAGGGCGTCGGCCAGGCGCTGCTCGAGAACTGCGTCTACGACATGGAGAGCGGCCAGCTGTTGACCGGCTCCTACATGGACTACTGCATGCCGCGGGCCGACGACCTGCCGTCCTTCCGGGTCGGCATGACGCAGACCCCCTGCACCCACAACCCGCTGGGCGTGAAGGGTTGCGGCGAAGCCGGGGCCATCGCGGCGCCGGCGGCCACCATCAACGCCATCACCGACGCGCTCGGCATCCTCTCGATGGACATGCCGGCGACGGCGGAGAAGGTCTGGCGTCTGGCCAATCAGCACGCCCAGGCCGCGGAATAAGGGGAGTTAGAGACCATGTACGACTTCACGCTTCATCGCCCCACTTCCGTGAACGCCGCCGTGGCGGCCATCGGCGGGGCCAGCGACGGCAAGATCATGGGCGGTGGCATGACCCTGATCCCGACCCTCAAGCAGCGCCTCGCCAGCCCTTCCGACATCGTCGATCTCGGGACCATCGCCGAGCTGAAGGGCATCCGCGAGGAGGGCGGCAACATCGTTATCGGCGCCATGACCACCCATGCGACGGTGGCGGCCGATCCCAGGGTGAAGGCCAAGATCCCCGCCCTCGCCCACCTGGCCGATGGCATCGGCGACCCGCAGGTGCGCAACCGCGGCACCATCGGCGGCTCCATCGCCAACAACGACCCGGCGGCGGACTATCCGGCCGGGCTGGTCGGCCTCGGCGCCACGGTGCACACCAGCAAGCGCCAGATCCCGGCCGACGACTTTTTCACCGGCCTGTTCGAGACGGTGCTGGCGGAGGACGAGATCGTCACCGCGGTGGCCTTCCCGGTGCCGGAGAAAGCCGCCTACATGAAGTTCGCCAACCCGGCCTCGCGCTATGCCATCGTCGGCGTCATGGTCAGCAAGGGACCGGCCGGACTGCGCGTCGCGGTCACCGGCGCCGGGCCTAGCGTGTTCCGCCTTGCCGAGGCGGAGTCGGCGCTCGGCGGCAGCTTCTCGGCCGATGCCGTCGCCAACGTGAAGGTCTCCTCCGACGGCCTCAACAGCGACATGCACGCCTCGGCGGAATATCGCGCCAACCTGGTGAGCGTGATGCTGAAGCGCGCGGTCGCCAAGGCGGCGGGGTAACCGGCTGCTTCGCCTGCCTTGCATCGGCAGCTTGCGTCCTTCGAGACGCCCGGCCGGGCATCTGCCCGGCCGGGGTCTTCAGGATGAGGTCATCCAGTCGCTTAAGAAGTGACGCTCTGAAGAAAAGTCTTCCTCAGAAGAGCCCGAGAACTTCCGCCCTCGGCATCATCTCCGACCGGGAAACCCAATCACCGGCAGTCGCCGAAGGGCCAAGAGGAGACCAAATGACGGTGTCGTTAATGAAGCACCGCCGGAGGACGGTCTGCGGCGGTCGGCTACAGCATGCCCGGCGGCGAACGCCGGGGATGCCACCGAACGAACACTAAGAAGTACCGCACTCCTTCGACTTGAAGGTGGTCAGGCGCGTCACGCTGTCAGGGGCGTCGGCGATCTTGCGAATGTTGCCCCAGGTCTGCTTGTAGTTCGGCAGCACCAGCTCGTTCACCCCGGCGTTCACCACATCGCCCTGCGGGCCCGTCGGTCAGCCGAACATCATGAAGGTCTCGCCTCGGCGCGCGGTCGGCGTCGGATAGGCCATCGCCTGGGGTAGCGCCGGCGTCGTTGTAGACCTCGACCAGATCGCCCTCCTTGACTCCGAGCGCGCCCATGTCCTCCGGGCTCATCTCGATGAAGGGATAGGGGAAGCGGTCGTTATCCTGGTCGAGGAAGCCGCTCTGCCACGCGATGTTGGCCCGGCCGATGCTGATCAGGAAATCGACCTTCGCCATCTCGTCCTGCTTGCCGAGCGCCTGCAGGCCCCGCCACGGCGCGTCCATGAAGCGGGCCCGCCCGTCGTCGGTCGAGAAGTTGCCGTCCGTATAAAGCCGGACGGTCCCGATGATGGTCTCGCCGTCGAGCCGCTGGGCCGGCTCCTGGGAGCCGTTGTTGCCCAGCGCCCACAGGCGGTCAAGCGCACGGAACGACACCGCGATGAGTTGGGTCGGCCTGCTTGGTCGCGCTTCGCGGCCGGCACGCCGCATTCCACGAGGACCGGACGCAGAAGTCGCTTGGAGAGTCGCCTTCGGTGGCAATAGCCTCATCGGAGGCAAGCCAAATAGGGAATGTCGGATGACAGACAAACCTGCCTCGGGAAGGGGGACCCTCATCATGTTTGTAAGCTCTCGATAGTGCTGGTTGTTGCGGCATTGATCTCCGTAGGGGCAGGTCGGGCGCGGGTCTTCCATGACCACCGAACGACGGCCCAAACGTACATTGCCTGACGTTTTCGCAGCGGCTAAGCTCAAAGAAAAACTTCACCAGACTGGGGAAGCTGGCCCAATTAAAGACACAGCCGCAACAGAGGGGGTGACAAGATGCTACGCTGGACCAAACGGCAATTTCTCGGGGCCTCGGTCTCCACACTCGCGCTGCCGTTGGGCGCCTCTATGCTGGGGCGGGCCGCCACTGCGCAGACCAGGTCAGTACTTCGGGTGATCCCGCATGCGGATCTGAAGAACCTCGATCCGATTTGGACCACTGCTTACATCACGCGCAATCATGGCTATCTCATCTACGATACGCTCTTTGCGATGGATGCCGATTTCAAGCCGCAGCCGCAGATGGTCGACACCTGGACCGCCTCGGAAGACCAGAAGACCTGGACCTTCAAGCTGCGCGATGGCCTGAAGTTCCACGACGGCGCGCCGGTGACGGCGGAAGACTGCATCGCCTCGCTCAAGCGCTGGGGCGCACGCGACGGCATGGGCCAACAGCTCATGAACGTGACCGAGAGCCTCGCGGCCGTTGACGAGCACACCTTCGAGATGAAGCTGAGCGTGCCCTACGGCCTAGTGCTGGAATCGATCGGCAAGATCTCTTCCAATGTGCCGTTCATCATGCCGAAGCGCGTTGCCGAGACCGATGCCTTCGAGCAGATCAAAGATTACACCGGCTCGGGCCCTTTCAAGTTCGAGGCGGAGGAATGGCGGCCGGGCTCAAAGGTCGTTTACACGAAATTCGAGGACTATGTGCCCCGCGACGAGCCGCCGTCGGCCGCCGCCGGCGGCAAGGTGGCGAACGTCGATCGGGTCGAGTGGTCCTATTTCCCGGACCAGCAGACGGCGCTGAATGCGCTTATGGCCGGCGAGGTCGACTACTTCGAGCAACCCGCCAACGACCTTGCGCCGATCCTGGAGGCGAACCCGGACATTACGGTCGAGGTGAACGACCCGCTTGGCAACATCGGCTTTGCTCGCTTCAATCACCTGATACCGCCCTTCGACAATCCGGAGATCTGCCGCGCTGCCATCATGGCGATGTCGCAGGCGGACTACATGGCCGCCGCCGTCGGCGACCAGAAGTACTGGCGCACCTGCTATTCGGTCTTCCCCTGCGGCACGCCACTGGAGAACGAGGCCGGCTCCGACGTCATTAAGGTCGCCGACCCGGCGAAGGCCAAGGCCGCGCTGGAGGCTGCCGGCTATGACGGCACGCCGGTGGTGATCATGCAGCCGACCGACATTCCGGTGAACTCGGCGTTCTCACTCGTCACGGCCGAGGCGCTGCGCAAAGCCGGCTTCAAGGTCCAGATGCAGGCGATGGACTGGGCTACGCTGACCTCGCGCCGGGCCAGCCGCGAGCCGGTGGACAAAGGCGGCTGGAATATGTTCCACACGTGGTGGATCGGGGCCGACGTGATCGACCCTATGGCCATCGCCTTCTCGGGCGATCCGGAGAAGGGCTGGTTCGGCTGGACGGCCGACGAGGAGCTGGAGGCCGCGCGCACGGCCTTTCCGCTCGCGAAGACGGCGGAAGAGAGGCTTGCCCTCGCGCAGAAGGTGCAGGAGCGCCTCTGGGCGGTCGGATCATCGGGGCATCTCGGGCAGTACTTCGTGCCGGTGGCATACCGCAAAAACGTGACGGGACTCATCCGCTCGCCGGTGCAGTTCTTCTGGAACCTCTCGGTTTCGTGATCCCATGACGCCCACCCGGCCGCGTAGCGCGCGGCCGGGCAGGTGCAAGGACATCCCAAATGCTGCGATACATACTTATGCGCGTGGCCGCCACCCTTCCCGTGATGGCAGTCGTGGCGCTGATCGTGTTCCTGATGCTGCGCCTTTCGCCGGGTGACCCGGCTGCCGTTATCGCCGGTGACTACGCGACTGCCGAGGACATTGCCCGCATTCGCGAGCAACTCGGACTTAACGAAGCGATCCCTTATCAGTTCGTAGCCTGGATCGGCCTCCTGCTCCAGGGCGATCTGGGCACCTCGATCTTCAACAACCTGCCGGTGACCACGCTGATCGCGCAGCGCATCGAGCCGACCCTGATGCTCACGCTGACGACCATCGTGTTTTCCGTTGCGGTCGCGGTGCCGCTTGGCGCCATCGCGGCGTGGAAGGCGGGAAGCCTGATAGACCGCTTCGTGATGCTGTTTTCGATCGCAGGCTTCTCAGTGCCGGTCTTCGTGCTCGGCTACATGCTGATCTATGTCGTCTCGATGAAGCTCAACCTGCTCCCGGTTCAGGGCTACCGCAGCCCGTGGGAGGGACTTGGACCGTTTTTCTCTCACATCGCGCTGCCGACCCTGACGCTGAGCGTGATCTTCATTGCGCTGATCGCGCGCATGACACGCGCCTCGGCGATCGAGGTGCTGCAGGAGGATTACGTCCGCACCGCCCACGCCAAGGGACAGAGCGAGTTCACCATTCTGCTCCGCCATGTGCTCTCCAATGCCGCGGTCCCGATCGTGACGGTGATCGGTATCGGCATCGCCCTGCTGATCGGCGGCGTGGTGGTCACGGAGAGCGTCTACAACATACCTGGCCTCGGACGTCTGGTAGTGGATGCGGTGCTGGCGCGGGACTATCCGATCATCCAGGGGCTGATCCTGTTCCTGAGCTTCTTCTACATTCTCATCAATCTTCTGATCGACATCAGCTATGCCTTCCTGGATCCGAGGATCCGCTACTGATGGCCCTCGCGAAGAGCACCGGCGAAGGCGTCGTCGATCCCGCTTCGCGTGCTCAGAGCACGCTTCACCTGGCTTTAGGCAATCGCGGCGTGCTCTGGGGCGGCTCCCTGCTCGTGGCAATGGTGCTGATCGCCGCCATCGGCCCCTATTTCACGGTCGATGCGACGGCGCTGAACCCGATACAGCGGCTGAAGCCATCCTCTGCCGAGGTCTGGTTCGGCAGCGACTTCCTGGGCCGCGACGTCTTCGCCCGCGTCGTCGCCGGCGCGCGGATCTCACTTGCGGTGGGGGTCGCGGTGGCCGTGATGTCGGTGGCAATCGGACTGCTGCTGGGCATGGTCGCGGGATACCTGCGCGCTCTCGATGCGCCGATCATGCGGGTGATGGACGGGCTGATGTCGATTCCCGGCATCCTCCTCGCCATCGCGCTGGTGTCGCTATCGGGTGCGACGCTCATGACGGTGATTGTGGCCATCGTCGTGCCGGAGATCCCGCGTGTGGTGCGCCTCGTGCGCTCCGTGGTGCTGACGGTGCGAGAGGAGCCTTATGTCGAGGCCGCGATTGCAGCCGGCACTCGAACCCATCTGATCATGAGCCGCCACATCCTGCCAAACACCATTGCGCCGCTCATCGTGCAGGCCACCTATATCTGCGGATCCGCGATGCTGCTCGAGGCGATTCTTGGTTTCCTCGGCGCCGGCATCCCGCCTGAGATCCCGAGTTGGGGGAACATCATGTCCGAGGGTCGAACCTATTTCCAGATCAGCCCCTGGATCATCTTCTATCCCGGAATCGCGCTGGCAATGACGGTGCTGGCGGTGAACGTGATGGGCGACGGCCTGCGCGATACGCTCGATCCCCGGATAGCGAGGAAGATGTGAGCCAGCCGGTTCTAGACATTCGGGGTCTCACCGTGAGTCTGCCCAGGGGTGCCGACAGGCCCTTCGCCGTGGAGGATGTCAGCTTCTCCGTGGCCGCCGGCGAGCTTGTCTGCGTGGTGGGCGAGTCGGGGTCGGGAAAATCGGTGACAGCCTTCAGCGTGATGGGGCTGAACCCCCCGCGCTCGCTTCGGCCCGTCGCCGGCGAGGTCCTGCTCCAAGGGATCGATGTCCTGAAGCAGTCGACGCACGCCCTGCGCCGGCTGCGCGGCGAGAAGATGGCGATGATCTTCCAGGAACCGATGACCGCGCTGAACCCCGTCATGAAAGTTGGCGACCAGATCAGCGAGATGCTGGAGATCCATACCGATCTCGGACCCGCCAAGCGGCGCGCGCGGGTTCTGGAAACCATGCGCGACGTGAACCTGCCCGAACCGGGAAAGCTTTTTCACTCCTATCCGCATCAGCTCTCGGGCGGACAGCGCCAGCGGGTCATGATCGCGATGGCGCTGACGCTAGAGCCGGCCCTTCTTATTGCGGACGAGCCGACTACTGCGCTCGACGTGACTACGCAGGCGCAGATTCTCGCGCTCATCAAGGACATTCAGCGCCGGCATGGTATGGCGGTCCTGTTCATCACCCATGATTTCGGCGTAGTCGCCGAGATCGCCGATCGGGTGGTGGTCATGTGCAATGGACGGGTGGTCGAGCAGGGCCCGGCGGATCGGATCCTCACGCGGCCCGAGGATGCCTATACCCGGATGCTGATGGCCGCCGTCCCGAGCCTCACGCCGCCTGAGCGCCTTCAGCCGAAGCCCGCGCCGCCGGCGCTCGAAGTGAAGGGGCTGAACAAGATCTATGGCAGCACAGGCTGGTTTGGCAGGGGACGACGGCAGGTGCACGCCGCGCAGGATGTCGATCTGACAGTGCATCCCGGCGAGACCCTGGGGGTGGTGGGCGAATCCGGCTCCGGCAAGTCCACTGTCGCGCGCTGCGTGGTGCGGCTGGTCGATCCGACTTCAGGCACGATCCTGATCGGGGGGCAGGATGTTGCCCGGCTCAACGAAAGTCGCTTGCGCCCGCATCGGCGCCACATCCAGATAGTGTTCCAGGACCCTTACCGTTCGCTCAACCCACGCCGCACTGTGGGCCAGTCCATCATCGAAGGGCCGATGAATTTCGGCATGGGCGCCGCCAAGGCGTTAGCCAACGCGCGCGAGTTGATGGAGGTGGTGGGGTTGTTGCCGGAGGCGCTCGATCGCTTTCCCCACCAGTTTTCCGGCGGCCAACGCCAGCGCATCTGCATCGCGAGGGCGTTGGCGATGGAGCCAAAGGTTCTTATTGCGGATGAGGCTGTCTCAGCTCTCGACGTGTCGGTTCAGGCGCAGGTGCTCGATCTCCTCGCCGATGTGCGCGCGCGCTTCGACCTCGCCATGCTGTTCATTACCCATGACCTGCGCGTCGCCGCGCAAATTTGTGACCGCATCATGGTGATGCGCTATGGGCAGGTAGTGGAGCAAGGCCTGACCCGCGACGTCTTTGGCAGTCCTCGCCACGACTACACCCGCGCTCTCCTGGATGCAGCGCCTGGCCGCGAGATGAGCTTCGCCTCCGCCTCTTGAAAGTGTTTTCATACAGCGTGTCAAGTGCTGTGCGCCTCCAGGGCTGCCGAGGTGTCGTCGAGCAGTGCCAGCGCCGCCTTCGGCTGGTTGAATGCCTTCAACAGCGCAGCTCAACCCGCTGAAGAATGCGAAGGGGGCGATGTTGACCCGCAATGCCCGCTCCCGCCCTTTCTGAGACATCCGTACGCCGAGTGTGCAATGCCTGCTCCGGGTCACTTTGAGACCTGAATTTTGCCCGCGATCACGTCCGCTTGCTGCCTCTACGCGGTCATCACTTTACCGTTCTTCGGGTACAAGTGCAGCTTTCCCCACGTTTGGTAAGCCTGGGTCCTCGGGACCAAGGGCGTGTAACAGCCAGGTAAAGCCGGGCCTTGTGAGGCGGCAACGCTCTGTCTGGTCTCGTGGGGTAGTGGAAAGGCGGGTCAGAACAGCGAAGCCGGGGTGACGCGCGCAGGCGGCTGGGTTAGCCTCGCCGCATGTCACAGTCTGGGCCCTCCCCGCGCAAATCCAAGCGGCGTCGCGGCATTCTGCTGGGTGCCGTCGCGCTGCTCCTCCTGGTCATCGCCGCCGCGATTCTCTTCCGCCAGGAGCTCGCCACCCGCGCCGCTGTCGCCTACCTGGAAAGCCAGGGCGTGACGGTGCAAAACGTCACTGTCTCCCGGCTGACGCCCGGCGCGATCGAGCTGCGCGATCTGGTGCTGGGCGAAGGGGGTGAACTGAGCGTCGCACAGATCCGGATCACGCCCCACTTCGTCGGCCTCGAGGCGACGTTGCAAACGGTGCAGATCGACGGCCTTCGCCTGCACCTCGATCTCACCGGCGAGGCACCGCTGCTCGGCAGCCTGCAGCCGGCGCTGAACCGCCTGACAGCCGGAAGCGATACGCCGGACGCAGACCCGGCGGCGGAAGCGGCACCCGGCGAACCGCTGG
Source organism: uncultured Pelagibius sp. (assembly GCA_964472095.1). Taxonomy (GTDB): domain Bacteria; phylum Pseudomonadota; class Alphaproteobacteria; order Kiloniellales; family Kiloniellaceae; genus Pelagibius. The sequence goes on along the minus strand of CAYYIV010000014.1, from coordinate 57,079 downwards.
CCATCCCGACGATCGTCCTCCGCGATGCCCAGGTGATCTTCGCGACCCCTTCCGGCCCGATGACCGCCGAGCTCGGCGGAACCCTCGCGCCTGACGATGCCGGCGGCCACACCGCCGAGGCAGCCTTGCATCTCGACAGCGCGCTCGGCGGCCTGCAGGCCGACCTCGTCGGCCGGCGCAGCGCCGCCGGCGCCATGACCCTGACGGCGCAGGTGGAAGACGGCCGGCTGGCATGGCAAGGCTTCGCCGTCAACGCCTTCGCCGGGCGCCTCTCGCTCGAACAGGCGCCGGAGGGCGCGCCGCGGATCGCGGCCGACTTCACCCTCGACGACCTCGGCTACACGCCCGCCGCGGGGGCGCCGCTGCACCTCGCCAGTGGCCGCCTCACCGCCGAGGGGGACCTTGCCGCCGCCGCGCTGACACTGCAGCTCGAAGGGGACGCGGAATACCTGAGCCTCGAGGCCACCGCCCAGCGCAGTCCCGCCGGCGGGCGCGAAGACCTCGCCCTGTCGGTGGAGGGCGAGGTCCGCACCGCCGGTGGCCTCGCGCAGTTTCTCGCCCTGCCCGGCCCGCCGGTCACCGCCGGCACCCTGGTGCTGCAGGGTGAGGGCTCCGCCTCCCTGCCGGCCGAGGGTGATCTGCAAGACTGGCGCGCCGGGGTTGCCATGCTGCCGCACAGCCGGTTGTCGCTGAGCGGCGACGCCATCCTCGGCGAAGTCGTCCTCGCCGATGGCACGACCGGCGTCTCGGCGCACCTGCCGCTGATCGTGGAGGCGGCGGAGGACCGCGCGACCGTGACCCTGAGCGACGATGCGGCCGTCCGCGTCGAGCGGCCGTCGCGCGACAGCCTGCGTGATCTCGGTGTGCCCGAGGACCTGCTGCCGCTGCTCGTCAGCGGCCTCAACCTCACGCTGGCAGCCGGCGGCGATCTGCCGTTCCGCCTCGCTGTGACGCCTATATGGCCCCCGCAGGACGCCGAGATCACCGCTGCGGCGCAGGCGGCGAGCGACCAGGGCCTGCGCCTAGCGGTCGAGACCGAGGGCAGCGCCTCCCTCGGACAAGCCCTGGCCCTCACCGGCTTCACCGGCAGCCTCAATGCGCGGGCAGAAGTGGAACGCCTGTCCCTCGGCGGCCGCGAGGCGCGCGGCATGACACTGGCGCTGCCACTCGCGGCCGCATGGGACAGCGACGGGCTGCGCCTGTCGCTTGCCCGTCCCGGAACCCTGCGGATCGCCCGTTTCGGTGCCACGACGCCGCTGCAGCTGCAGGCACCGCTGGCCTTCGAGATCGAGGCCCTGGCCCTGACGGCGGCGCCGGATGCCGCCGGCTACAGTTACGGCCTGAGCGCACGGGAAGATGGTGCCGACTTCGCTGTCACCGCTGCGGGGACCGAGCCTATCGCCGTCGCGGCCGGCGCTCTGACGCTCGTGCTGGATGGCCGCTTCGACCCGCAGGGCGGCCACGCTGCCACAATCGCGATGCGGCTCGGCGGCCTCGGTCTGCCCGGCTACGGCTTCACGGCGGCGGCGGCGGAACTCGACGTGACGCTGGACCGCGAGCTGCGGCCGGCGCAAAGCCGCTTTGCGCTGGGGCCGTTCCAGCTCGCCGGCGAGGCGCCGCTGACCGCTCCCCTGACGCTCGCCGGCAACCTGTCGCGCGCGGGCGCCGGCTACGACGTGACCGCCGAACTCGCCGCCAGCGCAGGTCCGGTCCTGGCCGATTTCTCCGCCCGCTACGGTGATGATGGCCGCGCCAGCCTGGAGGCGGTGAGCCGCCTGCTGAGCTTCGCGCCGGACGGCCTGCAGCCGGCGACCATCTCCCCTCTCCTGGCCGACCTCGAGAACGTCAGCGGCAGCCTCACCGCCGCGGCCCGCCTTGCCTGGCCGCGCGACCCGGCAAGGGAGTCCGGCCGGGTGACCCTCAGCAACCTCTCCTTCAACGGCCAGGGCGCCGAAGTCGCCGGCCTCGATCTCGACATCACGCTGGAAAGCCTGCAGCCGCTCGCCAGCGCGCCCAGCCAGCGGCTCAGGATCCGCAGCCTGGATGCCGGTGTGCCGATCGAGGACATCGAACTGCTTTTCTCGCTCGACGAGGCGCCAGGTCCGCGCCTCAGCGTCGAGGATGGCGGCTTCGACCTGGGCGGCGGGCGCTGGCGCATCGAGCCGACGGCGCTTTCCCCTGGCGCGGCACGCAACCGCATCGTCCTGGCGACCGACGGGCTCGACCTCGCCACCTTCTTCGATCTCATCGCGGTCGACGGCCTCTCGGGCATCGGCAAGCTGCAAGGCAACCTGCCGATCGTCTTTGCCGGCGAAGACATCCTCGTCGAGGAGGGCCGCTTCGAGGCGCTGGGGCCGGGTCGTCTCTCGATCCGCATCCAGGCGCTGCGCTCGGCGCTGGCCGGCGGTGGCGAAACGGTGGAAATGGCAATCAAGGCCCTCGAGGACTTCCATTACGAAGAGCTCTCGCTGACGATCGCCAAGGCCGCCGACAACGAGGCGACCCTCGGCCTCTCGACCCTGGGGCGGAACCCGGAGGTCCTTGACGGCCAGCTCTTCCGTTTCAACATCAACCTGGAAAGCAACCTGACCAGCGTTCTGGAGGCGCTGCGCCAGGGCTACAGTCTGTCCGACGACGCCCTGCGCCGGGCCTGGCGCCTGCATGAATGAGCCGCTTGTCGATAGCGGGGATAGATTGCACTCTGCCGACGTAGGCTTAAAGGCGTCGCATGGTTATCGCAGCCCGCGCTGTTATGCTGCATCCGGGCCCACCCCGATCCGGGACGGGCCCGCTAGAGGAGGGAGACAAGGATTTGAGCTGCTTTGGCGGTCGTGAAGGAGCCCTTGGCGGAGTCCTGTTCTGCTTCGCCCTTGCGGCCTGCACCCCGACGGTCCAGGTGCAGGCCCCGACGGAGCCGATCACGATAAACCTGAATATTAAGCTGGATGCGGAAGTCCGTGTTAAGATTGAAGAACAGGCCGACAAGGACATCCAGGAGAACCCGGACATCTTCTAGTTCGTCCCCTCCCCAAGAGACGACAAACGGCGACAAGAGCCAAAAGGACGGCATGATGACAAGGCGTTGGTTTTCCCTCCTCTCCCTACTGGCAGCGGTCGCCTTGGCCCTGCCGCTGCTGGCGAGCCCCGGTGCGGCGCAGACGCTCGACGAGCTGCGCGCCTCGGGCAAGATCGGTGAGCGCTTCGACGGCTTTGCCGTGGCGCGCGACCCCGGCGTTGCCGACATGGTCAAGGACATCAATGCGAAGCGCCGCGAAATCTATCAGAAGCAAGCAGCCTCGCAGGGCGTGCCGGTAGACCAGGTCGGCGCCGTCTATGCCGGCGAGATCATTCAGAAGGTGCCGGTGGGCACCTGGATCATGACACCCGACGGCGAATGGCGGAGGCGGTAGGCTGCGGCCACCGACGCCCTGTCTCCTCTTTTAGCGAGCTCGTTTTCCATGGCCGCTGCGGTCCCGCTCCCCAATTCCGTTGATGAAACTCTCGCGCTGCTGGCGCGCGGGCGCTATATCGGCGAACGCAACCTGGCGACCGTGCTGTTCCTGGCGCTGAAGCGCGGGCGGCCGCTCTTTCTCGAAGGCGAAGCCGGCGTCGGCAAGACGGAGATTGCCAAGGTGCTGGCCGAGACACTCGGTCGCCGCCTGGTCAGGCTGCAGTGCTACGAAGGCCTCGACGTTTCTGCGGCGGTCTACGAGTGGAACTATCCGCGCCAGATGGTCGAGATCCGCGTCGCCGAAGCGGCCGGCGAACACGACCGCGAACGCCTCAGCGGTGACATCTTCGACGAGCGCTTCCTCATCGAGCGGCCCCTGCTGCAGGCCCTCCGTCAGGACCCGCAGGGCGCACCTGTCCTGCTCATCGACGAGTTGGACCGCACCGACGAACCCTTCGAGGCCTTCCTGCTGGAGGTGCTCTCCGACTTCCAGATCACCATTCCGGAACTCGGCACCATCAAGGCCGACGCGCCGCCCATCGTGATCGTCACCTCCAACCGCACACGCGAGATCCACGATGCGCTGAAGCGGCGCTGCTTCTATCACTGGGTGGATTTTCCATCCGCGGAACGCGAGCTGGAGATCCTTCGGGTGAAGGCGCCGCAGGTTTCCGCCAAGCTGTCGCACCAGATCGTCGCCTTCGTGCAGGCGCTGCGCGACCACGACCTCTTCAAGGCGCCGGGCATCGCCGAGACCATCGACTGGGCCGAGGCGCTGACCCAGCTCGACAAGGTCGCCCTCGACCCGCAGGCCATCGACGACACTCTCGGCGTGCTGCTGAAGTATCAGGACGACATCGCCAAGATCCAGGGCAGCGAGGCCGCGCGGATGCTCAACGAGGTAAAGTCGGAACTGGCGCACCTCGCCCTGGCCTGACCCGCGAGGCCGACCCGGCCGATCGCAATGTCGCAAAGATTGCACCGGCACCCTGGACTGAAATCCTGGCGTTCGCCGAAAAATCGTGCAATCGTTCCGGGTACAAACAATAACTACAAAGATTCGCTTGCGGCTGTGGGGCATCGCCGCCGCGGCGAAGGCAGGGTCCATGACTGATACTTTGCTTGTCGGCGTCGACGGCAGCGAGGGGGGACAGCGTGCAGCGCAGTTTGCGGCTGCGCGTGCCAAAGAGACCGGCGCCCGCCTGATCGTGGCCTACGTCATCGAATGGTCGCCCTACACCTTCAACACAGCGCAGGAAAACGAAGTTCGTCACAAGCGGCGTGAAGAGGAAATCGCGCGCGCCGAGAACGAAGTCGTCAAGCCGCTGGTCGCCGCGCTGAAGAGCGAGGGCGTGAGTGCGGAGGGCGCCGTGCGCCACGGCCATGCCGTCGAGGTGCTCAGTCGGATCGCCGGCGAAGAAAGGGCCAGCCAGATCTTCATCGGCCGGCGCGGGCTGTCAAAGTTCCAGGCCCTGCTGTTCGGCAGCGTCGCCAGCAGCCTGGTCCAGGTCTCGCCGGTTCCCGTCACGGTCATTCCATGATCACGCACCTGACCGCGCTGCCGTTCCGCGACAGCAGCGGCTGCGGATCCGCTCCTTAGGCCGCGTCCCGGAGCGCGGCTCGAGAAAAATCAAAAGTGAGGCTTCCATGCGAACCCTGGTAACAGCCTTCCTCGCCGCCACGCTCTGGGCCCCCGCCTGTCTGGCACAGGACGCCGCCCCCGCGCCGATGGGACTGGATGAACGCATCAATGAAGCCATCGCGCCGGTGACCGATGTGATCGCCGCCGTCATCTTCTATTCCCTGCCCGTAACCGACGATGTCGGCCTGCCGATCATCGTGGTCTGGCTGATCGCCGCCGCGGCCTTCGCCACGGTCTACTTCAACTTCATCTCGGTGCGGGCGTTCGGCCACGCCATAGACCTGGTGAAGGGCCACTATGCCGACCCCAAGGACGCCGGCGAGGTGTCGCACTTCCAGGCGCTGGCAACAGCGCTCTCGGGCACCGTCGGCCTCGGCAACATCGCCGGCGTCGCCATCGCGGTTTCGATCGGCGGACCCGGCGCGACCTTCTGGATGATCCTTGCCGGCTTCCTCGGCATGTCGTTGAAGTTCGCGGAGTGCACCCTGGGCGTCAAATACCGCAACGAATACGCGGACGGCACCGTCTCAGGCGGCCCGATGTACTACCTGAGCAAGGGCCTCGCGGAAAAGAACATGCCCGGCCTCGGCAAGTTTCTCGCGGTCTTCTTTGCCGTCTGCTGTATCGCCGGGTCGCTCGGCGGCGGCAACATGTTCCAGGCCAACCAGTCGTTCCAGCAGTTCGTCAACGTCACCGGCGGCGAGGCCAGCTTCATGGCCGACAAGGGCTGGCTGTTCGGCTTGATCATCGCCGTCCTGGTCGGCTCCGTCATCATCGGCGGCATCCGCTCGATCGCCAAGGTCACCGAGAAGATCGTGCCCTTCATGGCGCTCGTCTACTGCACCGCTGCCCTGGTGATCATCGTCGTGAACTACGACCAGGTGCCGGCGGCCTTCGGCGCCATCATCGGCGGCGCCTTCAGCCCCGAGGGCGTTGCCGGCGGCTTTGTCGGCGCGCTGATCCAGGGCTTCCGGCGTGCCGCCTTCTCCAACGAAGCCGGGATCGGCTCGGCCTCCATCGCCCACTCCGCCGTCAGGACCAAGGAGCCGGTGACCGAAGGCCTGGTCGCCCTGCACGAGCCCTTCATCGACACCATCGTCATCTGCACCATGACGGCACTGGTGATCGTGATCACCGGAACCTACACGGCCGGTGGCGGCATGAGCGGCGTCGAGCTGACCTCCCTCGCCTTCGAGAGCGCGTTCTCCTGGTTCCCCTACGTGCTGGCCCTCGCGGTCATCCTCTTCGCCTTCTCGACCATGCTGTCGTGGTCCTACTACGGGGCGAAGTGCTGGACCTACCTGTTCGGGGAGAACCGCACCATGGACCTGCTGTTCAAACTGATCTTCTGCATCTTCGTGGTGATCGGCGCCTCGATGAACCTCGGCCCCGTGGTCGACTTCTCGGACTCGGCGATCTTCGCCATGTCGATCGCCAACATCATCGGCCTCTACATCCTCTTCCCGGTGGTGAAGCGCGAGCTCAGCTCCTACTGGTCGCGGCTGAAGAGCGGCGAGATCCGCCGCTACGTCGGGACGCCCGCCGAATAGGATGCAAGACCCGCAATGAGAGACGCCGGCAACCGGGAAGCGGCTGCCGGCGTCGCCGCCGTCTATGGGCTACCCGGATCACCGGGCGTAGCCGCCCCACTTACCATGTCCGTCGAACTCGGTCGCCGGTGCCGGCGCGCTGCCCGGCGCCGAGATGCGCGCGTCATGCGTCAGGCTGGTGCCTTCGCCTGCCGGCAGGCTGGCCAGGACGGCAAGGGCAAGGCCGGCGAGCGCCGCGACGGCAATGCGAAGGGCAAGACCGTTGCCGCTGCGGGCAAAGGGAACCAGGGCATCCCGCCGCAGGCTGTCCGAGGGGCCCAATGAGGGGCAGTTCGATGTCGACATGCGACTTCTCCTTATTCGAATATCCGGCCCTTGACGCAGTGGCCACGGGCATTCCATCCATCTCTTGCCGATAGATGTGCCCCTTCCGGCGGCACAGGACAAACGACATCTCCTCATCGTTTGCATTAGGAATCCTAATATAGAATTCTGCCGAAGGATCAGGACGACACTGCCAGGATCCGGGGCAGCGAGGCCGCCCGCCTGAATATCGTCAGCAGACTGGCAGGTTGCGCCAGCGAGCCGGGCCGACCCGGACCGGCTCTAGTTGCCCGAACCGCCCGTCACCGGTCCCGGGTTCAGAAAGATTTCCGGTGCCGGAACACTGCCGGCCACCGCGAGGCGCTCGATCCGGCGTCCGCTTTCCTCCTTCGCAGGCGGCAGGCTGCCGAGCACCGCGAGACCGAATACAGCCAGCAAGGCCAAGGCGATCCGGCCCACCGCGCCGCGGTCGTCGTTGCCGGCCATCGGCGTCAGGCCATCGCGGCGAAGGTTCTCCCGATGCTGGCCGTCGCGCGAGTCGAGGGGAATCCCATTCGATGTGACCATCACTAGATCCCTTTATCCATCGCACGGCCCGGTCGGCTTGCGCCCGCGGCCGCGACCTTCTCCTGGCCCCAGATGTGCGCCTGCCGGCCAGAGGGGACAAACGACATCTCCTCATCACCCGGATTAGCCGGACTAATGCGAAAGCTGATCTTCCCCGCCCGGCGCCCCGCCCCAGGGGCTTTGCGGGATCGCGACGATCCCGGTCGGCGCGCCGGTCAGCGCGCGGCGGTCGACGCTCTCCTGACTCTTCGGGTCCAGGCTACCGGCGATCGCCAGCAGGAGGCCGAGCAGCGCTCCAATGGCGATCTTCGCGGCGAGCCCGCCGCCGGCGTCGGCGACATGCAGCAGGTGGTCGCGGCTGAGGCTGTCGTGGGCTCCGAGAGGGTGGCAGGTCGGTGTGGCCATGATGAATTCTCCTCATGAGGCGGCAGGGCCGCCAATCGTCTCTGACCCCTGATGTACTTGCTGCTTGCCGCTGCGACAAACGACGGTTTCTCATTCTATGGATGAGTTAATCTTATCAATAGTGCGGCCCGTCAGGCTGCGCTAAGATCGCCGCCATGACCGAGCCCGACGAGACCCTGCGCCGCGGCGGACCGACCCCCGAAGGGGGCCGCATGGCAGAGAACATCCTCTACTTCGCCCGCACCCTGCGCGCCGCCGGCCTGCCGGTCGGCCCCGGCAAGGTGCTGGACGCCCTCAAGGCGGTCGAGGCGGTGGGGCTCGGCCGGCGCGACGACTTCTACTGGACCCTGCACGCCGTCTTCGTGAACCGGCGCGACCAGCAGGAGATCTTCGACCAGGCCTTCCACGTGTTCTGGCGCAACCCGGAAATCCTGCAACGCATGATGGCCTTGCTGCTGCCGGACATAACGCCCCTGGCCGGCCAGCGGCCGGAGGATGCCGAGGAACTGAGCCGGCGGCTGAGCGACGCGCTGCGCCCGAAGGAGGGCCGGGACCGCGAGCCCGACGTCGAGGAGGAGAAGCAGGAGATCGACGCCGCCCTCACCTTCTCCAGCCAGGAAATCCTGCAGGGCATCGACTTCGAGAAGATGTCGGCCGCCGAGCTGGCCGAGGCGCGGCAGGCGATCCAGGCCATGCGGCTGCCGATCATGGAGGTGCCGACGCGACGTTACCGGCCCGGCGGCGGCCGCAGGGCCGACCTGCGCGCCACCCTGCGCGCGGCGCTGCGCCAGGGCGGCGACACCATTCCCCTGCGCTGGAAAATGCCGCGGCGGCGCCATCCGCCGCTGGTGGTGCTCTGCGACATCTCGGGCTCCATGAGCCGCTACTCCCGCATGCTGCTGCACTTCATGCATGCGGTCACCAACGACCGCGACCGTGTGCATACCTTCGTATTCGGAACGCGCCTGACCAACATCACCCGACACCTGCGCCAGAAGGACGTCGATGTCGCGGTGGAGAAGGTCGCCGAAAGCGTCGTCGACTGGTCCGGCGGCACCCGCATCGGCGCCTGCCTGCGTGACTTCAACGTCACCTGGGCGCGCCGCGTGCTGGGTCAGGGCGCGGTGGTGCTGCTGATTTCCGACGGCCTCGACCGCGACAATGCCGAGGGGCTGGAGGCCGAGGTCGAACGCCTGCACAAGTCCTGCCGCCGGCTGATCTGGCTGAACCCGCTCTTGCGCTACGAGGGCTACCAGCCAAAATCATTGGGAGCGAAAGCCCTGGTCCCCCATGTGGACGACTTCAGGACGGTGCACAATCTGCAGAGCCTGGGCGAACTGGCGGCGGTCCTCAGCCGCCCGGCGGCCCGGCGCCAGGAGGGAATGAGTCAATGGCAGAAGGCAAGCTAGCGACCGGCACGCCGACAGCGGGGCAGCCCGAAGACCTGCTGGCCGAGGCAGCACGCTGGCGCGACGAGGGCCACAAGGTGGCCCTGGCCACTGTGGTGCAGACCTGGGGTTCCTCGCCGCGTCCGGTCGGCAGCCAGCTCATCGTCGACGACCGCCTGCGCCTGCAGGGATCGGTCTCCGGCGGCTGCATCGAGGGCGCCGTGGTGCACGAGGCCCAGGCCATCATGGCGGACGCCCCGCCCAAGCTGCTCGAATTCGGCGTCTCCGACGAGCAGGCCTGGGAGGTGGGCCTGGCCTGCGGCGGCACCGTGAAGGTCTTCGTCGAGCGCGTCGAATGAAGCGCGAGATCCTCGACAGGCTGCAGCAAGCGCGGGCCGAGAAGCGCCCGGCGGCGCTGGTCACCCAGCTGACCGATGGGCGGCAGCTTCTGCTGGTGGAGGGTCGCAGCCTGGGCGACCTGCCGCTGACCCCGGCACAGCAGGCGGCGGTGGCGGAGGCCCTGGCAGCCGACCGCAGCGGCCCCCTGCCCGAGGACTCCGGCCTCTTCGTCCACGTCTACAATCCGCCGCTGCGCCTGCTCGTCGTCGGCGCCGTGCACATCTCCCAGGCCCTGGTGCCCCTTGCGCAGCTCGCCGGCTACGAAGTCGTCGTGATCGACCCGCGCAAGGCCTGGGCGAGCGCGGAGCGCTTCCCCTCGGTGCGCCTGGTCGACGACTGGCCGGACACGGCGATGGCCGCGCTGACACCCGACCACCGCAGCGCCGTGGTGGTGCTGACCCACGACCCCAAGCTGGACGACCCGGCGCTCGGCGTCGTGCTCGCCTCGCCGGCCTTCTACGTCGGCGCGCTGGGCAGCCGCAAGACCCACGCCAAGCGCCTCGAGCGGCTGCGTGAAGCCGGCCTCGGCGACGACGCCCTGGCGCGCATCCACGCGCCGATCGGACTCGCCATCGGCGCCAAGAGCCCGGCCGAGATCGCCATCTCCATCATGGCCGAAATCACCCAGGTGCTGCACCGGGTGCCGCCGCTGGTGCGCCAAGCCCAGCCAGAGGCCGCGCCCAAGGAGATGGTCGGTTGATCTTCGGCGCCACCGCCGTTGCCGAAGCCGAGGGCTGCATCCTCGCCCACTCCCTGCGCGGCGACGGCTTCGTCTTCAAGAAGGGACGCCGGCTGTCGGCGGAAGACGTCGCAACCCTGGCCGCCGCCGGCATCGACGAGGTGATCGCCGCCCGGCTGGAAGCCGACGACGTCCACGAAGATGCCGCAGCGACGGAGCTCGCCGCGGCACTCTGCGGCGACGCCCTCACCGCCAGCGCCAGCTTCACCGGACGCTGCAACCTGATGGTGGCGGCACGCGGCGTGCTGGTCGCCGACCGGGCCCGCATCGACGCGCTGAACCTGGTCGACGAGGCGATCACCCTCGCGACCCTCGCGCCCTACGAACTCGTCGAGCCGCACCAGATGGCCGCGACCATCAAGGTGATTCCCTTCGCCCTGCCGCGCCGCGTGCTCGACGCCTGCCTCGCGGTCGCCCGCAACGGCCCGCCGCCACTGCACGTGGCACCGCTCGCCGCGCGCCGGGTCGGCCTCGTGCAGACCTCGCTGCCCGGCATCAAGGGCAGCATCCTCGACAAGACCCGCGCGGTGATGGACCAGCGCCTCGCCAGCCTCGACTGCCCGCCGGTCGTCGAGCGGCGCTGCGGACACGACGCGACGGCGGTGGCAAAGGCGCTGCAGGAACTCGCTGCCGACGGTTGCGACATTCTGCTGATGTCCGGCGCCTCGGCCATCGTCGACCGGCGCGACGTGCTGCCGGCGGCCCTGGAGGCGGCTGGCGGCCAGGTCGACCACTTCGGCATGCCGGTCGATCCCGGCAACCTGATGCTGATGGGCGCACTCGCCGGACGGCCGGTGGTCGGGCTGCCGGGCTGCGCCCGCTCGCCCAAGCTGAACGGTTTCGACTGGGTCCTGCAGCGGCTCGTCGCCGGCCTCGCGGTGACGCCGGGCGATGTCATGCGCATGGGCGCCGGCGGCCTGCTGAAGGAGATCGCCAGCCGCCCGCTGCCGCGTGCCGAGGCGGTGGAAGCCCCGGCGAGCCCGCCGCGGGCGGCGAGGATCGCCGCCGTCGTGCTGGCCGCCGGCCAGTCGCGCCGCATGGGCAGTGTGAACAAGCTGCTGGCGCCGGTCGACGGCAAGCCGATGGTCAGCCACGTGCTGGAGAGCCTGCAGGCCTCGCAGGCCCGCTCTCTGGCCGTGGTGACCGGTCACGACTATGCCGCGGTCGAGGCGGTGCTGCCGAAGACCGGCTTCACCCTCACCCACAACCCGGACTATGCGAGCGGCCTCTCGTCCTCGCTGCGCCGCGGCCTCGCCGCGCTGCCGGAAGGCATCGACGGCGTCCTGGTCTGCCTCGGCGACATGCCGCGGATCTCGGCGGCCATCGTCGACCGCCTGATCGCCGCCTTCAATCCGCTGGAGGGCCGCGCCATCTGCGTGCCGACCTGGCAGGGCAAGCGTGGCAACCCGGTGCTCTTCGCGCGGCGCTTCTTCCCGGAGATGCAGGAGATCGGCGGCGACACCGGCGCGCGTGCCCTGATCGGCGAGCATGCCGAGCTGGTCTGCGAGGTGCCGATGGACGACGACGCCGTGCTGCTCGACATCGACACGCCGGAGGCCTTGGAAGCGCTGGGTAGGGCGGCGGGGTAGAGCGGACCCATGACACAATGACCGAAAAGGAACTGGCCGTCGTTCGACGGGCCTTTGCGAAGCAGATCCTCGCGCGCGCAGGTGTTGCCGGCAACGAGACTCTTGAGCGTGCCCTTTGCAGCGTACGACGGGAGGATTTTCTCGGTGACGACCCCTGGATCATCGCCGATATCACCGGGGCTACCGCAACGCTGCCGTCGAACGACCCGGTCTATGCCTACCAGGATGTGCTCTTCGTGTTGTCCTCCTCTCGCGGCGCGAACAACGGCAGTCCTTCGCTGCACGCGCGCCTGCTGACTACGCTCGCTCCGCAGGCGGGCCAGCGCGTGGCGCACATCGGCGCGGGGACTGGGTACTACTCCGCCCTTCTCGCACAAATCGTGGGGCCGCAGGGCCGGGTCCTCGCCATCGAGTACGATGAGACTCTGGCAGGCAGGGCGCAAGCCGCCCTGCGCAAATACCCCAATGTCGAGGTGATCGTCGATGATGCCGCCCACTGGCCCCGCGAGGAAGTCGACTGCCTCTATGTGAACTTCGCGGTGACGGCCCCGCAGGAGCGCTGGATCGAGGGCCTCGCCCCGGGCGGCCGCCTGATCCTGCCTCTTGGTGTGCCGGGGCTTCCGAAGCGGCCCGGTGGCCCCCGATACTCGCAACAGGGCGCCGTCTTCCTCTTTCGGCGCGAAGTTTCAGGCTTCAGCGCGGCGCATATCTGCGGCGCCAGCTTCATCCACGCCGAAGGCCGCGCCGGCGGCGATACTCACGGCGAAACCGAAAAGCTAAAGGACGCATTTACAAGTTCTGCTGCAGAATTCGTGCGCAGCCTTGTCTGGCAGCGTCCGGCCGACCCCGGGAGATGCTGGCTGTCCACGCCAGCCTGGAGCTTGTCGTACGATCCGGTGTGATCGGCAGGAACGAGAAGCTTGCAAGCGGCAATTCGGCGCGCGGCTTGCGGTCCGTTCACCTGTCTCGAATTGGCGCCAGCACGTCGTCAACAGCCCCCGGATAGTTCACCACATCGGTGTGCAGCGCCTCGACGTGTCGGGTCGCCTGCTGAAACTCGCACCGGACGACGCAGTACTGCTCGACATCGACACGCCGGAGGCCTTGGCGCAGATCAGCGCACGGGGTTAGACGGCGGCTGCTGGGCAGTGAAGGCCGGCCGCTTCGACAAGGCAGTCACTCCCGCTCCCTGCGGGAATTGCGTCGACGGTCCGCTCGAGATGGCACTGGTGACTGCTGCTTCCCACACTTCAGTGGTCTTGACGCGGGGCGTCTATTTGTTCTCAGTGATCAAGACAGGAAAGGACAACGTCCCACGAGGTGCTCAATGCGTTCTCAAACAGCCTCTTGTACCTGCGGCCAGTTGCGTATCGAAGTTCAGGGCGAACCACGCGGAGTCGGCGTTTGCCACTGCCTCGCCTGTCAGCGTCGGACGGGCAGTGTCTTTGCAGCGCTGGCCAGCTTCGCCGCACCCTATAAGGTTTCTGGCACCGCAACCGAGTACGTTCGCGTGGGCGACCAAGGAGCCAGGTTCAAGTTCCGTTTCTGCCCTGTCTGCGGGACAACCGTGTTCCACACCGAAGAAGGTCACGAACAATCGTCTGTGGGTGTCGCCGTGGGCGCCTTCGCCGACCCAAGCTTTCCTGCGCCTCAAGTTTCGGTCTATGACTGCCGCAGACATTCCTGGGTCCAACTGCCGCCAGGGACGAAGACCTACGACAAGGACCCAGACTAACTGCCCGATCCCGCCGAGTTCGCAAGCGCTCTCCAAACCGGTGCTGGTCCGCTGGACCGAGCGTCGGGCGGCAGGTCAGGCATCTTCAATTTGCGATGCAAAGTGACTTGGATCAGCTAGCCGCCGTCCCTCACCGCGCGCGGCTGAAGGCCAGCACGTCCTCGACCACGTCGGGATAGTTCAGGACATCGGTGTGCAGCGCCTCGGCGTGCCGGATCACCTGCTCGGGCTCGCGCCGGACGACACGAAAGCGCTTGCCGCCGGTATCGCTGAGCCGCCGGAAACGCCGCTGACGGACGACTAACGCTTCCCCGTCCCCACAAAAATCGCCTACCCTCTCTCGGCCCCTTCCCGCCGGGCCGCCGAGGAGTACACCCCGCATGGCTGCCAGCAGCCAGACGCAAGCCAAGCTGCGCAGATTCTTCCGAATGCTTTGGACCCGGATCGCCTATGTGGGGCCGGCGGTGCTGATCGTCGTCGCGGGCTTTGTCTTCGCCTATCAGTTCGTCCGTCCGGCGCCGCCGGACCGGGTCGTCATGGCGACCGGGCATGCGGACGGCGCCTATTTCGCCTACGGCCAGGCCTATGCGGAGCGCTTCCGCCAGGAGGGTTTCGAACTCGTGCTGAGCCAGACGGCCGGCTCGGTCGACAACCTCCGCCTGCTCACCGACGAGCTGGCCGAGGTGCCGGTCGCTTTCATGCAAGGCGGCATCGGCACGCCGGCGGAACACCCGACGCTGACGTCGCTCGGCAGCCTTTATTTCGAGCCGATCTGGGTCTTCGTGCGCGGCGCCGTCGCGCCCGGCCGCCTGACCGGGCTCGCGGGCAAGCGCATCGCCGTCGGTGCGGCCGGCAGCGGCACCCGCGCGGTGGCGCTGCCGTTGCTCAAGGACAACGGGGTCACGGACGAGACGGCCGAGCTGGTCGAGATCGACGGCAGCCAGGCGATGGACGCGCTCAGGGACGGCGCGGTGGATGCCGCCATCTTCGTCGGCGCCGCGACCTCGCAGACGATCGGGACGCTGCTTTCCATGCCGGACGTCACGCCGATGAGCTTCGAGCGCGCCGACGCCTATGTGCGCCGCAACGCCTACCTCTCCAAGGTCGTGCTGCCGATGGGAACCTTGGACCTGGCGAACAACCTGCCGGGGCGGGATCTCGTCCTTCTCGCGCCGACGGCGACCATCGTCGTCACGCCGGAGATGCACCCGGCCCTCATCGACCTGATGCTGCTGGCGATGAGGGATACGCACCGGCAGGGCGGCTATCTGGAGCCGTCCGGCTTCTTTCCCACGGCCGACTACGTCACCTATCCGCTGGAGCCCGCGGCGCGGCGGTTCTATGAGCGCGGCCCGCCGTTCCTGCAGCGCTACCTGCCCTTCTCGCAGGCCAACCTGCTCGATCGACTCTGGGTCATGGTCCTGCCGCTGCTGACGCTGCTCTACCCGCTTTTCAAGATCCTGCCGCCGGTCTACAGCTGGCGCATGCGCGCGCGGGTGAACCGCTGGTACAAGGAGCTGGCGGCGCTGGACGACCGCCTCAACGACCGGTCGATCGCCCTCACCGAGGCGACGGAGCGGCTCGACGACATCGAGCGCTCGGTCGAGAAAGTGCACGTCCCGGCAGGCTTCGCCGACCGGGCCTATACGCTGCGCATGCATATCGACTATCTGCGCCGCAAGGTCGACGGCAGGGTTCCCGAAGAGGCGCCGGCCGAAATCACCGCGCGCGGATGAAGGCCAGCACGTCCTCGACCACGTCGGGATAGTTCAGGACATCGGTGTGCCGGGCCTCGGCGTGCCAGATCGCCTGTTTGGGCTCGGCTGCCGCGGCAAAGAGCTTGCGCCCGAAGCGGATGGGCACCACCGGATCCAGCTCGCCGTGCATGACCAGCAGCGGTGCGCCGACCCTGGCGATGCGCGACAGGGAATCCCAGGGATCGCGGATCAGCAGGCGCACCGGCAGGTACCAGTAGTGCGCCGCCGCCACGTCGGCGATCGAGCTCGGCGGCGCCTCCAGCACCAGGGCGGAGGGAGGCCGCTCGCTGGCCATCTTCACGGCCACGGCGGTGCCGAGCGACTCCCCGAAGTAGACCAGCCGCTCGCGGCCGTAGCCCTGCTGCTCGGCCCAGTCGATCACCGAGCGGGCATCGGCGCTGAGGCCGACCTCGCTCGGCTTGCCGGGGTTGCCGCTGTAGCCGCGATAGCCGGTCGCCAGCAAACCGAAGCCGGCATTGAGGAAGGGCCGCATCTTGAGGAAGGAGTTGCCGAGATCGCTGCCGTTGCCGTGGAAGAACACGATGAGCGGCTCGAACTCGCCCGCCGGCGGATGGTACCAGTGGGTGAGCCGCAGGCCCGGCTCCGGTTCGGTCTCGACGGCCTGCAGCAGCGGCAGCCCCTGGTCGGACAGGCGCGGCATGATCGCCGCCGCCGGATAGATGAGATTGCGCTGGGCCAGGAACATGACCACCACCACGAAGGCGTAGCCGCCGAGGATTGCCCACAGCCAAGTCATCGAACGCTTCCTCATCTTCCCGGCGGAGCCTCCCGTCGGCCTAAGCTTTCCTGCTTCCCCTGCATAGCCCCAAAGGATTGACGGAGGGTAACCGCCAGGAATTCAGGGCCATTCGTTGGCGCCGGCCGGGAAGTCCTTGCGCTGGGGCGGCACTACGCAGAAGCGCTGGCCGCTCGGCGCCTCCATCACCCACCAGGTCTTGACCTGCGCCACCCGCTTGGCACCGAGCGCCTCCAGGCGCGCGACCTCGGCATCGATGTCGTCGGTCTCGATGTCGAGATGCACGCGGCTTTCATGCTCGACCTGCTGCAACAGCACCTTCGGCTGGTCGTCGGCGACATCGATGTCGCGATAGCGGTCCGCGCCGGCGGGGCTGCTCGCCGGCCAACCCAGTGCGGCACTCCAGAAGGCGGCTTCACGATCGAGGTCGTCGGTGCGTGAATCGATGACGATGGCGGCAAGGCGGCTGCGATGCATGATGTCTCCCTGTTGTCGGGTTGGGTGTTCAGCGGGCGTAGCTTCGGTCCTCGGCGTCGAGCAGCCGCTTCAGGGCGGCGAAGTGGGCATCGGCATAATGCTGCTGCCTCTCCGGATGCTTGAAGGTCGCGCCGGCGATGTTGTCGCTGACCCGACGCAGCGGCCGCCCGGTCGAATGTGCCAGCACCTGCACCTGGCAGGCACGCTCCAGGTAGTAGAGGTCCTCGAATGCCTTGGCGATGTTGGGGCCGACCACCACCACGCCGTGGTTGGCGAGGAACAGCACGCGCTTGGCGCCGAGGGCTCTTGCCATGCGCTCGCCCTCCTCCACGTCGCTGGCGATGCCGTTGTAATTGCCGTCGTAGGCGATGTCGTTGTAGTAGCGCAATGCGTTCTGGCTGATCGGCTCCAGCGGCGTGTCCTCCAGCGAGGTCAGTGCCGTGGCATAGGGCATGTGGGTATGCAGCACACAGGCGGCGCGTGGATTGTCGCGGTGGATGCGCGAGTGAATGCAGAAGGCGGTGGTCTCCAGCTCGCCACGGCCTTCCAGCACCTTGCCGTCGAAGTCGACCAGCAGCAGGTCGCTGGCGGTCAGCTGCGACCAATGCATGCCGAAGGGATTGACCAGGAAGGCATCGGGCCGCTCCGGCGGCGCATAGCTGAAGTGATTGCAGATTCCCTCGTTGAGATCGAAACGGGCCGCCAGGCGCAGGGCCGCCGCCAGATCGATCCGCGCCTGAGTCAGCGAGTCGTCCATCCATCATTCTCCTAACACGATCGAGCCGGGATCATAGCGGCTCCGGCCACGCTTAGCCTAGTCCCCCGGGGCCTTGGGGGACGGGGGGTGGCGGCGGGCCGTCCGGCGGCTTAAACTGCGCGGCTTCGATGCGATTCCCGCGTTCGGCGAGGGGGTACCTGATCACCTATTCCCTCCCCCTCGACGACATCAACAAGGGCTTCGACCTCATGCACCAGGGAAAGTCCATCCGATCCGTCGTCGTCTACTGACGCGGCCGCTTCGGGCGGAAGGGTAAAAGCGCTATCATGTCCGAGTCGGGGAACGGGCCGGGGGGCTGGCCGGTTTCCCGGACTCTCACGGGATCACCAGACTAGGGGCGGTTATGGATCTGACAATCAACAGCCAGCAGCGCTGCTTCGAGGGAACGCAGGGCTTCTACAGCCACGAGTCGGAGGTTTGCAGCGGCACCATGAACTTCGCCGTATACCAGCCGCCGCAGGCCAAGGGCGGCAAGAAAGTGCCGCTGGTCACCTTCCTCTCCGGCCTCACCTGCACCGAGGAGAACTTCACGGTGAAGGCCGGCGCCCAGCGCGCGGCAGCCGAACTGGGCGTCATGCTGCTGGTGCCGGACACCTCCCCGCGCGGGGCCGGCTACCCCGGCGAGGACGAGGCCTACGACTTCGGCAGCGGCGCCGGCTTCTACCTCGACGCCACGCAGCAGCCCTGGGCGCAGCGCTACAACATGTACAGTTACATCACCAAGGAGCTGCCGGCGCTGGTCGCCGAGCACTTTCCCGCCGACCTGAGGCACCAGGGCATCATGGGTCATTCCATGGGCGGCCACGGCGCGATCACCATCCACCTGAAGAATCCGGGAGTCTACAGGTCGATCTCGGCCTTCGCGCCGATCTGCGCACCGAGCCTCTGCCCCTGGGGCCAGAAGGCTTTCCTCGGCTATCTCGGCAAGGACGAGGCGCTGTGGCGCGAATACGACAGCTGCGCCCTGATCCGCCGCCAGGCGTCGGATGCGCTGCTGTTCATCGACCAGGGCGTCGAAGATCCCTTCCTCAGCGAGCAGCTGCTGCCGGACCTGCTGGTCGAGGCCTGCGAGGAGGCCGGCCAGCGCTTCGAGCTGCGCATGCAGGCGGACTACGATCACAGCTATTATTTCATCCAGACCTTCATCGAGGATCACCTGCGCCACCACGCGAAGATCCTCTGCAGCTGAACCGAAGCCCATGAACCGAAGCGCCCTGCACAGCTCCTATAGCGAAACGGCCGCCCGCAAGGCCGCGCTGAGGGCACTGGCGGCGCGCAGCGATCGGCGGGGCCTCGCCCAGCTCGCCGGCCACCTGCTGGTGCTCGCCGCCACCGGCGCCCTGGTGCTCTGGAGCCGCAACAGTTGGGGACTGGCCCCCGCCCTCCTCGCCCACGCGCTCGCGCTGGTCTTTCTCTTCGCGCCGCTGCACGAGACGATCCACCGCACCGCCTTCCGACACCGCGGCCTGAACGACGCCGTGGCGCGGGTTGCCGGGTTCCTGCTGCTGCTGCCGGCGGACTACTTCCGCGCCTTCCACCTGCAGCACCACCGCTTCACCCAGGACCGCCGGCGCGATCCGGAGCTGGCGGGACCGCCGCTCGACAGCCGCGCGGCCTACCTCTGGCATGTCTCGGGGCTGCCCTACTGGCGCGAGCGCCTCGCCACCACCTGCCGCCATGCCCTGGGCCGGGTGACGGAAGACTTCGTCCCGGCGCGGCTGCGCGCGGCGATCGTGGCGGAGGCGCGCGCCCACCTGGCCGGCTACGCCCTGCTCGCCGCCGCCAGCCTTGCCGGGGGCAGCACCCTGCTGCTTTGGCTCTGGGTGGTTCCTGCCCTGCTCGGGCAGCCCTTCCTGCGACTCTACCTGCTGGCCGAGCACAGCGGTTGTCCCGAGGTGCCGGACATGCTGGCCAACAGCCGCACCACGCTCAGCAACCGGGCAGTGCGGGCGCTGTGCTGGAACATGAACCTGCACAGCGCGCACCATGCCTATCCGGCAGTGCCGTTTCATGCCCTGCCGGCCGCGGACAGGCTGCTGGCACCGCAGATCGCCTCGCGCAGCCCTGGCTACATCGCGGTGCAGCGGGAAATCTGGAACAGCGTAGCGCGGTAAAGCCTAGCGGGCGGCGGTCTCTTCCAACACGACCCGCTCGCCGGCGAGCTTGCCGGAGAGCTTTGCGGCCTGACGCGGAGCGCTTTTGTGACCCGCTTCCTCGGCGGCCTTGTCCTGGGTCACCAGATCGACATCGCCGCTAAGCCGGCCGCCCTGCTCGATCGCCAACTCGCGGTAGCGCAGGGTGCCGCTGACGCGGCCACCGGCTTCGACGGTGAGCAGCCCGTTGACGGTCAGTTCGCCACTGAAGGTACCGCCGATGCGCGCGCGCTCGACCACGGCCTTGCCGTCGTAGAGGCCGCCTTGCAGGACCGTCAACTGCACGGCCTCCAGGGAGGCTTCCACCTTGCCTTCGACGACCAGGTTGGTGCAGGACTGGATCTGACCCTTCACCTGGATGCCTTCGCCGACGATCAGGGTGCCTTGCGAGGAGGGCTCGCCCTGAGGCGCCGTCGCGCGCGACGCCGGTTCCGCCTTAGCCAGCCCGAGGACGCCTGCGCCGGGGCGCACGCCGAGGGTGACGTCCGGCGCCGCCGCTGAACGGCGTGGTTGATTGATGGTGTTCATGGCCGCCTTGTTCTCCCTTACCTGAGCGGTCGCGCCGCCTTCCCGTGGTGTTCGGCTGCCACGCGAAGACAGCCGAGGTTAGCGGACAAGCCGACCATGCTCGTGCGGCAAAATTGAGGCGGTTGCTGTGGATTTCAGCGGTCTGCCGGGGAGGCTCCCGGGGCTAGAAACCGAGCGGCGGGTCGTTGGCCGCCGAAACGTAGGTCCAAGGCTCGGCCTGGACCTCGCGGATGCGGTTGCCGAGCAGGAAGATCGCCCCCCCCATCAGAACGTCCACCGCGTGGCCGTCGCTCGACAGCGGCAACAGCAGGCGATGGGTCCGCCAGTGCTCGCGCCCGGCGACCAGCACGCTGCCCTCGCGGTAGCGGGGACCGCCGCCGCGAGCAACCTCGACATGCTGGGCGACGGGGATCGGTGTGCCGGCGGCCTTCTGGATCTCGATGATCGACTTGCCGCGCAGCGGCATCGAGAAGGCGTCTTCGACCAGGGAGCCGGCGAGACGGAACACGAAGTCCTCGGCATTGCCGACGACATCGAGCAGGAAAACGTTGGGCAGCAGATCGGGAATGTCGAGCGGGTCGATGTCCTGCCGCGATGGCGCAAAACCGTTATGACAGCGTGATCGCCAGTAGTCGTACAAGCGCCGCAGCTTGTAGTCCGGCAAGAGTGCCGGATTGAAGGCCATATTCACGGCCCGCCCCCTGATATACCCCCGAATCACAAGGAGCATACCATATGTAGTGGGGGTTGCGAGACGTTTCTTTCAATTCGCCCTCCGCGCCTGTCACGGCAGGAAACTAGCAGGCTGCTGAAAAACGGAGCCGGCCCGTAGCCATCCTTCGAGACGACTGCTGCGCAGTCTCCTCAGGATGAGGTTAGAAGTATGAAATGATTGACCTCATGCTGAGGAGCGAGCGCTAGCGAGCGTCTCGAAGCACGAGGTCAATCAGGCAGTGAGGGTTTTTTCAGCAGCCTGCTAGCCAGAGGTCCCGGCGATGCGCAGCGGCTCGAAGGAGAGGGCGTCGCCCAGCACCCGATGTGCCGGGAACAGGATGGAGACCTGGGTGCCCTGCCCCATGATGCTCTGCAAGGTCAGTTCGCCCTCGTGCAGATCCACCAGGTGACGGGTCAGCGGCAGGCCGAGGCCGGTACCCTCGTACTTGCGGCTGAGCGAGGAGTCCACCTGCCCGAAGGGCGCCATCGCCTTGGCAATGTCGGTCTCGGCGATGCCGATGCCGGTATCCTCCACGTGGAGCACCAAAGCGCTCTCCTGGTTGACGTTGGCATAGACCAGCACCCGGCCGCCCGGATCGGTGAACTTCACGGCGTTGGAGAGCAGGTTCAGCAGGATCTGCTTCACCGCGCGCGGATCCGCCTTGATGTTCGGCAGCTGGTTGGGGAAGCGGTGCTGCAGCACCACCCCGGCCTCTTCGGCACGGTCGCGCATGATGCGGAAGCAGGACTTGGTTGCCGCCTCCAGATTGATGGCCTCCTCGTGCAGCTCGAACTTACCGGCCTCGATCTTGGACAGATCGAGAATGTCGTTGATGAGGCTCAGCAGGTGCGTGCCGCTGTCGTGGATGTCGATGGCGTACTCGCTGTAGCGCTGGTTGCCCATCGGACCGAAAAGCTGGTCCTTGATGATCTCCGAGAAGCCGATGATCGCGTTCAGCGGCGTGCGCAGCTCATGGCTGACGTTGGCCAGGAAGTCGGACTTGGCACGGCTGGCCAGTTCGGCCTCTTCCTTGGCGATGCGCAGCTGGCGCTCGGCGCTGTAGCTGCCGGTGACGTCGTCGTAGGTCGCCAGCGAGCCGCCGCCGGGCATCGGCCGGTGCACGACGCTGATCACCCGGCCATTGGACAGGAAGTCCTGCATGGTCGTCTCTTCCAGGCTGGCGGCAGTGGCCAGCCGGCGATGGCGCAGCGCCTTGGCATGCTCGGGCGACAGTTTCTCCAAGCGCGCCGTGTTGTCGAGGATCTCGGCCAGCTCGGTGCCCGGCTGAGCCATGCCTGCCGGCAGGCTGTAGAGGTCCAGGAAGCGCTGATTGCAGATGATCATGCGCTGGTTCACGTCGAACATGGCGAGGCCCTGGGCCATGTTGTCCAGTGCCGCGTCGAGCAGCACGTTCTTGTGGCGCAGCTCCTCGCTGATGCTGCGCAGCTCGGACTCGCGGCGGCGCAGCTCGGTGATGTTGGTGCTGATGACGACGAAGCCGCCGTTGGCCGTGCGCCGCTCGGCGACGCGGAACCAGGTGCCGTCACGCAGCTCGATCTCGAAGGGGCGCCCCGGATTGCGGAAGTGCTGCAGCTGCTTGCTCACCCAGAGGTCGGCGTTGTCGCTGGCTTCCGGGAAGGTGCCGGAGCGCGCCGCTGCGTTGATCAGTTCTTCGAAGCGCATGCCCGGGGTCAGCATGTCGCGCACGCCGGCATAGAGGTCGCCGTAGCGCCGGTTACACAGCACCAGCTTCTCGTTGGCATCGAAGAGGGCAAAGCCGCCGGCCAGGGATTCGATGGACTCGCGCAGGCGCTGCTGGGCGGCAGCCGCCGCCATTTCGGAGCGCCGCTCGCGGAAGATGAAGGCGACCAGCACGGCGGTCAGCGACGCCACCACGATGACCGCCAGGATCAGCGCGCCGCGGAAGCGTTCCAGCCCGGTCGCCTCCTCCTGCAGCATGGCCAGCGCATTTGCATTGGCCTCGCCGAACTGCTTGACGATCTGCTGGCGCGCCGCCCTCACGCGATCCGAGGCGAGGTCGAGCACGACTTCGGAATCCGGCGACAGGCCCTGCACGCCGTCGATCAGCCACAACTTGAGGTCGGCCGCCACCGGGCGCAGGGTGGCGTGCATCGAGGCAATGCCGATCTGATTGCTGAAGGAATAGGCCTCGGTCATGTCGCGGACGCGGCGCTCGATGAGGTCGATGCGGTCGATGATGGCCTGGCGCCGCTCGACGCTGGACTGGCCGCGCGCCTCGCGGATGGCCTGTTGCAAGACCGAGAGGTCGTCGATCATGAAGACGACGTCGCGCTCCTGGCGCAGCACCTCGACCGGCAGCACCTGCTTCAGCTTGGAAACGCTGGCTTCGACGTAGAGCACGAGCGCCGTGGTGCCGATCAGCACCGCCGCAATGAACGCGGCAGGCCAACGCGACAGAAGCGGGCGTTTCGGACTATCCTTGACGTTCATCTCGTTCCAAACCGCATCGCAGCGCGCAAGAGCAGGGTCGGGAAATTCGCATCGCCCCCGGGCCTTCCGCGCTCACCGCCGGACAGAACTGCCCAGGAGGTGCAAAGAGCCAAAGTTAATGTATTTTCATCCCTCGCTGCCGCCGCTTGGCCGGCCACCAACTGGTTTCCTGCTTTGGACCCGGCGGCGAAGTGGGATAAAAATCTTTTAAATCAGTTATTTGCTCTGATCTTTTTCGCTTGTGCGGAATCCCGCGCTAACGGTTTATTAATAGGCTGGCGGCGTTAACAAACCGTAAAGAAGTCGATCCTGCGGCGGGGCGAAATTTGAGGTATCCCCGCTGGAAACCTAGGAGAATTCGTTGGATATCAGCAAAATCCCGGTCGGCAAGAATCCCCCTTGGGACCTGAACGCCATCGTTGAAGTTCCGCTCGGCGCCCATCCCGTAAAGTACGAGATGGACAAGGATTCGGGCGCCATCTACGTCGACCGTTTCCTGCACACCTCCATGCAGTATCCCCTGAACTACGGGTTCATCCCGCACACCCTGTCCAACGACGGCGACCCGGTGGACATCCTGATCGCCAACAACATCCCGGTCATTCCCGGCGCCGTGGTGCGCGTCCGCCCGATCGGCATGCTGATCATGGAAGACGAGGCCGGCGAGGACGAGAAGGTGCTCTCCGTCCCGGTCGATGCGCTGCATCCCTTCTATACGAACGTCTCCTCCTACCGCGGCCTGCCGCAGATCCTGCTCGACCAGATCGCCCACTTCTTCGCCCACTACAAAGACCTGGAGCGGAACAAGTGGGTGGAGATCAAGCGCTGGGCCGAAGCCGACGAGGCCTGCCGCATGATCGAGGCGTCGATCCGAGCCGCGGCGGCGGCCGAGAAATAGGCCGCCCCACCATGACCGTCCTGCCATGGCCGGCCTCATCGGGTTGATCGAGGCCGGAGTCTTCACCCCCGGAAGATCCTGTGGTCTTCCTGCACACCGGCGGCATGCCCGCCCTCTTCCCCTATTGCGAAGCGCTGGAGGATTGAGCGCGCAGGCCGGGCGCAAGCGCGTTCCGCCCTCTGGGGAATCCTGCTAGCCTGCGGCCAGTACCAACGGGGATCGGTCCAGGGGGGCAGAAATGGGATACCGCTTGCCGCGATGCTTCGCTTGCGCCATCGCCGTCATGGCGGCGATGGCCCTGGCGCACATGCCGGCGCCGCTCGCGGCGCAGCAGCCTTTGGTTGAAGATGAGGTTCTCAGCTTTGTCGAGGGCCTGCAGAACGGCACTCTGCCGCCGGCCCTCGCCAGCGAGGACTGCCGTCGGCAGATGGAGCAGGATCCCGGGATTGCGGACTTCCTGCAGGTGATGGCGACCTACCTCGAAGTGCCTGAAGCCATGGCGCTGTCGGCCTTCTGCACCGCCCTTGTCCGCGCCGTCAGGGCCGGCGACCTGACCGCCGGCGGCTTGGCCGTGGTCGCCCGGCAGAAGATGGATGCCGCCATGTTGCTCGAAGTCGGCCGCATCCTGCGAGCAGTTCACTTCTCTCACCGCCTGACGACGACGGCCTCCGCCGCAGGGGACACGCCGTGATGGGCGGAGTGGAGCGCTGCCGGTCGACGGGCACCGCCATGGCGCGCAGGGTCGCCCTGGTGCTCATCCTCGTGCCGCTGCTGGCCGGCTGCGCCGCGTCGCAGGGCGGGCACAGCGACGACCTGCCAGGGATTTTGAGGGAGGTCCGCGCACATCCGGAAAACCGCCTCGCCAGCGAGGTCGGCTGCGAGCGCGCCGTGGCGCGAAAGGCAGGCGACCTCCCATACGAGGCCTTCTTCGCCGGCCTCTTCGACATCCCCGAGGAGGCCGCTGGCCGGGCGTTCTGCGCCGCCCTGATCGAGGCGATCATCGCCGGTGACCTCAGCCAGCGGGATCTGGATGCCTTCCAGCGGCCCAGCCAGGTTCGCGGAAAGGCGCCTTTGGGCACGCTGCTGCGCGAACTGTTGGTCGCCCAGGAGCGCCTCTACGCACAGCGGGCGCAGGGACCGCAAGCACAGTCCTGCGGCTGCGGCCAATGAAGGACGTGACGCAGCCGGGCTGACCAGATGCTTTGGGACGTCGTCACGGGCGGGAGCTGGACGCCGGCAGCGAGCTTGGCCGTGTTGCTGCTCGCCATGGCGATCGATCTGCTGGTCGGCGACCCGCGCTGGCTCTACCGGCTGCTGCCGCACCCGGTCGTGCTGATCGGCCGCACCGTCGAGATCCTGACCCGGCTCCTCAACCGCCAGAACCTGGCGCGGCCCCGCCGCATCCTGCTCGGCGCCCTCTGCACCCTGCTGGTGGTCGCGGGGGCCGGAGGGATCGGCGCCCTGGTTCATGCCCTGCTCGCCGGCGCACCCTTCGGCTGGCTCGCCGAGGGGCTGATCGCCAGCAGCCTGCTGGCCTTCCGCGGTCTCTACAATGCCGTGCGGGCCGTCGCCAGCGGGCTGGCGGAGAGCCTGGAGGCCGGCCGCGCGGCGGTCAGCGCGATTGTCGGGCGCGACCCGGCCAGCCTGGATGCATCAGGCGTCGCCCGCGCGGCGGCAGAGTCCGCCGCCGAGAATTTCTCCGACGGCTTCGTGGCGCCGGCGTTCTGGTTCCTGCTGCTCGGGCTGCCGGGCCTGCTGGCCTACAAGGCGGTGAACACCCTCGACAGCATGATCGGCCACAGGAACGCGCGTTTCGAGGCCTTCGGCAAGGTGGCCGCCCGGCTCGACGACGCGGTGAACTTCCTGCCCGCCCGCCTCGCCGGGCTGCTCATCGTGCTGGCCGCCTTGCTGCTGCCGGCGGCCAGCGCAGGAGACGCCTGGCGGACCATGCTACGCGATGCGCCGAAGCACCGCTCGCCCAATGCCGGCTGGCAGGAAGCGGCGCTCGCTGGCGCCCTCGGCCTCGCCCTGGCCGGGCCGCGGCAGTACGGCGGCCAGGTCGTCGAGGATCACTGGATGGGCGACGGACGCAGCGCCATGACGGCGGCGGACCTGGGCCGCGTGCTGGACCTCTATCTCGCCGCCGGCGCCCTGCTGTTCGTCGCCGTGATCGCGGCCCTGCTGCTGGCCTGAGCCCTTACCCGGCGGGCTTCAGGACCAGCGGCAGACCGGCGGCAATGAAGACGACCGACTGCGCCGCCGCCGCCACCGCCTGGTTCAGCCGCCCGGCCTCGTCCCGGAAGCGCCGCGCCAGGGCGTTGTCCGGAACGATCCCGAGGCCGACCTCGTTGGCCACGAAGATCACCGGCCCGGCCAGGCGCGGCAGCGCCGAGATCAAGGACTCACAGTGACTTTCCACATCAAGATCGGCCAGCAATACATTGGAAAGCCAAATGGTAAGGCAATCCACCAACACCACGGCCTCGGGAACGGCTGCAGTTTCGAGGGCGCCCACAAGGTCGAGCGGCGCTTCCCGGGTCCGCCAGCGCTGGCCGCGGCGTTGCCGGTGTCGGGCGATCCGTTCGGCCATCTCTCCATCGCCGGCGGTCGCCGTCGCCAGATAGACGCAAGCGCCCGCACAGCCCTCGGCGAGCCGTTCGGCATAGGTGGATTTGCCGGATCGCGCGCCGCCTAGAACCAGGGTAACGGGCGGCAGCTTGAAAGCGGTCATGGTCTTGCAGCTAGGACAGGAATTGGCGAGAGTGGCGGCGGTCCGCGGCAGTGTGCGGTTTGCCGCCGGGCCTGTCCATATCTGCTGGCCAAGAATCCGGCCGGCACAGTAGGTCTATGGGCGTTGAGGCTCCGCCGGGGGGAGGCTATTGGTATTGCAAGAAGAGTCACGCGCGGGCCGGCCAGCCCGTCGAACAGGGGACGTTCTATGATGCGTTTTGGGAAGCGGCGTAAAGTTCAATCGGCGGTTACCGCCGGGGGCCGGATGGCAACGCGGCGCCCCCGCGGCCCGTTGCTGCTGGCGGGCGCGATCGCGCTGCTGCTGCCCACCGCCCTCGCGGCCCAGGACGGTGCTGCAGGTCCGGCGGGCATCACCTTCTTCACCGGGCCGAACTTCGCCGGCCCCTCGCAGACCCTGACCCTGGCGCCCGATCAGCCCTACGCAGCGATTCCCTACGTCGGCGACGAGCTGAACGAAAAGATCGCTTCGCTGCGCGCCGATCCACAGGTCGGCGCCATCCTGTTCCAACGCCCCCACTTCGCCAGCAGCGATGACGCCTGCGGTCCGAACCTCGGCACCGCCGACGATCCCCGCGCCTGGTGGCTCGGCCTGACCGCCGACTTCGAGCCGCCCTTTGCCGGCGACCAGGCCTACGAGACCGCGCAGACTGCAGACGACGATTACTCCTCGGTGATCGTCTATCGCCGCGAGCTCGGCCCGCCGCCAGGTTTCCTGCTGCTCGAGCGGCGCAGCTACTACAACAGGAGCTGCGAGCGCTCGGCCGACCAGAGCTATTTCAACCGCATCTTCGTGCCGGTACCGAACCCACCGCAGCGCGAAGCCTGCACCGACCTTTCAGTACCCGCCAGCGCCCACGGCGCGGGGGCCGATGCGCCGACTTTCACCCGCATCACCGAAGCGATCGCCCTGCTGCCTGAGGCCTTCAGCCGCACCTACCAGGGGATCGACCACCGCTTCATCCTCACCCTGTTCGACGGCCCCGGCTGCAGCGGCGGCTCGATTACCCTGCCGAGCAGCGAGAGCGGCCGGCCGGCGAACTACCGGCTGTCGGCCTTCGACTTCGACCGCAAGGTCCGCTCGGTGGCCATCCGCTATCAGCGTGGACCACTCGACCGCTACATGTCGGAAACAGCTGCACCGGCCGAGGCGACCTTGACGCCGGTCCCTGCCCCTGCCCCGGACAGCAGCCTCAGTGCCGCGCCCAGTGCGCCAGCCGCGCCTAGCGAGCCAGCCGCGCCCAGGGAGCCGATGGCAGCGCCGCCGACGCCTGCCGCCACCCCCGAACCGCAGGCAGCGGCCCCGCAGGAGCCGCTGGCGAGCCCGCCGCCGGCCGCCCCGGCAACACCGCCGGCGCCAGCCCCGCAGGAACAGCCGGCGAGCCTCTCACCGGCCGAAGGCGGGCTGCAGCCGGCACCGCCCAGCGCCCCCGCGCCGCAGGCGCCGCAGGTGAGCCCGCCCCCCGCGGCCGCGGGCGGACTGCAGCCGCCGCCGCCCAGCGCGCCGCCGCAGCAGCCCCAGCAAACCCTGCAGCCCGTCCCGGAGCCGCAGCTCGAGCCGGTGCAGCCGGCCCCGGCGCCATCGCGGCCGACCGGACCGGCGGAGGAGACCGTCCGCTTTCCGGTACACCAGGTCTACCGACTGAATTACTGCCTCGCCGACGACCAGGGCTGCGGCGAACCGGCGGCCACTGCCTGGTGCAAGACCCGCGGCTTCAATCAGGCGACGCGCTGGACCCAGGAAGACAACATCGGCGCCCTCTACCCGACCGTTTTCATCGGCAGCGGCTCGATCTGTGACAAATTCCTCTGCGACGGTTTTGAGGAAATCACCTGCACGCGCTGAGCACCGCCGATCCCAGCGCACAACGAAAAAGCCCCACTCTCGCGAGTGGGGCTTTCTCTTTCACGCACTGGCGGAAGGTCAGGCGATGACGGCGCCGCCGTCCATCATCATCATGGTGAGCCTGAAAGCGCTGGGCCAAACAATGTTGTCGAGGTCCAGGGGTTCGGCGCCGGCCTCTTCGGCAGGTTCGCTTTGCGGTGGCACCGCCGGGTTGATCAGGGCACCGGGCTCGAAGTCGGCCCAGTCAGGCGCCTGCATCAGCCGCTCGGCGGCGGCCAGGATGGCAGACGCAGGCGGACCGTCGGACGCCGCTTCGGGCGCCCGCAAGCCGGATTGTTTCGGCTCTTCGGACTGTGCCGCCGGCGGCAGGAAAAGCGGCGTCGGCGCACCCGCTTCGGGCGCCATCGGCGGGGAATTCGGCGCCCTCATAGGCACCGCCTTGGCATCCGGCTGCTCCAGCGGCTCGCTGGCGACGGGAACGACCGGATCGGCAACCGCCGCGGCCGGTTCCGCCGGCTCGGCAAGCGGCCCGTCGGGCTGCGGCAGCGCCACGCCGGACGTATAGGCGGCTTCCAGGTTGCGCAGCACGGTCTGATCCGCCAGGGGATCGACCGACAGCTCGGCCAGCACCTCGATCGCCTCGTCGCGCTTGCCGTCGAGCGCCAGGGAGAGGCCGAGATTGTTACGGACGGAGACGTTGCCCGGATCGCGCTCCAGCGCCTGGCGGTAGAGACTCTGGGCCGCCTCGTGCTCGCCCTCCTGGTCACGCAAAATGCCGAGCGCGTTGTAGGCGCGCGGATCCGCGGGGTTGCCGCGCAGGGCCTGGTTGAACTGGGCCGTCGCCAGGCCGCCCTCGCCGCTTTCCATGTAGATCTTGCCGAGACGATAGCGCGCCTCGTGATGCTTCGGGTGACGCTCCAGCACGGCAACATAGGTTGCTGCCGCCGCCTCCTGGCGGTTCAGCGTCTGCAGGATCGAGGCGACCTTCATCATCGGTTCCGGGTCGTCGGGGTCCATCTCGTGCGCACGGGCGCAGAGGCCGAGTGCCGTCACCAGTTCACCCTTCTCCGCCAGTCGATCGCAGTACTGCACCAGGCGCGCGACCCGGCTGGCAGGATCCTTGCCGTAGCCCGCCGGCGCCGTTATTGCCGGGCCCTGCGAAGAAGCACAGCCCACCGCGAAGCCCGCCAAGGCGACCATCGCTGCGAAACGCAGCAGGTGGCGGCCGATTGCTCCTGTCATCATACCTGAAACTCCGCATCGCTGTCGGGGCCGGTCCGCACCGCGGCCGACCCGCCTGAACTCCGACGCGGCCGGCCCTGCCGTCCGCGCATTTCACCGCTTCGAAGCATAGGGCCGGGTGCTTAAAGGAAGGCTAAGGCATTCTAAACATTTGAGAGATGTCTTCGCCAAGGCACCGGGACAATTGCGGAAAATTGGAAATACTTTGTGCGAAAACTCATTCTTAATCGAACCTGTGTCATCTTAGGGTCTGAGACAAGTAGTCCACTCAAGGTCCAGCAAGATGCTCGTCCGTCTGATCCTCTTCATCTACTTCGCCCTTTGGGGCCTCAGCGCGCTGATCGAAGGCCCCGGCCTGTCGTAAGCGATCGCTGCTGCGCAACCGACGCCCGCGTCGGCGGCGAAGTACCATCCCCTGCCGCGGCCCTCGCAGCCTCGCGCCGGCTCGGAATCGACGGCCTTTTAAGTAATTGCCCGCCTCTATTGCTGTTAACTTGCTTCAGCCTGTGACAAGGCTGTGTTAGCAGGGTTTTTTGCATGCAGCCGACTTGGTGTTAATGAGCCGGTAAGCTTCATTACTTACGCTCCGTAATGTGCGAAGCGGGATTTCCCATCCCGGTGGTGCGGAGGGAGACTTAGACACATGCGTACAACGATAATGACGACGGCGGGGAGCCGGCCGGAGGCGGCGGCCACGACCCGGACCCCGACCAAGACGATTCTGGCGCTGCGGAGCGCCCGCATTCTTTCCTGGAAGACCGTGCTGGTACAGAGCCTCGGGCGGGAGCTGCATGCGCTCCATCTTCAGCAGCAGGAGCGCGCCTTCATGGCGACGACTCATGGGCTGAACTACGTCTCCTGGCGAAACGAAACGCCGGCAATTCACTAGAGCGAAGCGTGATCGGCCGGAACCACTGGGCGGTTCCGCCCGATCACGTGAAGCCGCTCTGCATCAAATAGATAGAGCCAATCCACAGGGTCGATGGGCGCCGGCGCAATTCCATTCGATCCTGGTCTGCTTTAGCGCGCCGTCCTGATTCTGCCGAGGCTGGGCAATCCATCCCAAGCCATCTGTCCAGACCCCGGGAACCAAAGACGTCGCGTCACGCGAGAAGGGCCGCTCATTGGGCGGCCCTTTCTCATTTCGCGAACTTGCCGGGAAGGCGTCCTGGCGGGCGCCGGGCTACTGGCAGCCGTAGGCGCTCCACATGGTGTACTTCAGCTCCTGGGCAACGCAGAGGCGGATGTCCGAGGCGTCGCGGTCGCGCTGTTTCAGGCTGCAGGCAGTCTCGACGATGTACTGCATGCGCCCGCAGGCCTCGACCGGTCCCATGCCGGTGGCGCCGCCGCCGTCGAGCTCGGCCGCAGCCAGCTGACCGCTGCCCTGGCGTCCCACCCAGTCGCCATTGAGTCCCAGGTTCACCAGCGTGCCGACCGCCAGCCCGAAAGTCAGGAAGACTGGCAGCGCAAGCGGCAGCACCAGCCACCGCGGGCGACGCCACCAGTCGGAGGCAGCGGCCGTCGTCTCGTGCAGGCTGTCGTCTATGGTTACCATTGGATGCAGTCCTCGCAGCGGGTCCAGCGGCCACAGCTTAGGGACCGGCTGTTTAGGATTGCGTTAAGTCCTGCATTTAAAACGAAATTCCGCTTCGAAGCGCAGGTTGGCCGGCTCACGCCGGCAGGTGGCGCAGCACGTAGACCTCGCAGCGCCCGGTGTCTTGCCAGCGCACTGCGTAGACCAGGTTCGGCACCGCCAGCCGTGCCGGGTCGTAGAGCCCCCAATAGCCGCCGATCACCGCGCCATGGACGTAGCCGCCGAGCTTCACGATGAAGAGGTGCTCGCGCTGCTGGCGGAAGCGGCCGTCCCGGCAGAGGCGCGTCAGGCCGCGGTCGAGGTCGAAGGCGGCGATCGGCTCCGCCTCTTCCAGCAGCAGGCGGGAGGTCGGCAGCGGGTTCACCGGCCGCGGCACGGTCTCCGGCGTCGGCAGCCCACGGACCTGCAGGCGCTCCGGCCCGACAGGCAGCCGCGGCGCCTCCTTGGCCAGGGCCGGACAGGCCAGCAGCGCCGCCAAGCAGGCGGCGAGAATCGGGAGGCGCTTCATGCGCCCGAAACTACGGCGAAAGCCTTACCGGAGCGTCAAGCCGAGACCTCGGAGGCTTTTTTGAGGGCCTGCGAACGGCTTCACGACGCCAGCCATGCGTCTTCGGCATATCTTTGTTGCATTGCAGCATTTCTCTTGCAAGACACTCGAATCTCACTATTTCTTACTAGTGCACTGCAAAAGTGCAGAGAGTTTAGGGAGGTGCTCGCAATGAAACATCTAAGGAAGGAAGTTTCGAGATGCAGCACCAAAGCCAGGACCTCAGCAAGAGGCCGACGACCGGCAAGAGCGGTCTGTACATCGACAACGTGGTGATCAGCGCCGATGAGATCGAGCGCCACATTGCCGAGGGCAAGCGCATGCAGTCGGAGGCCGTCGCGGCTTTCCTGACCGGCCTGTTCCGTCGCCTCGGCGGGGCATTCCAGCGCCGCTCCGGGCACGCCGGCAAGACCGCCATGCCGCACGGCGCCTGAGCGCCAGAAAGCGCCCCCGCCCCTCATCCAGCAGCTGCCTCCCGCCCAGGCCGCGGCACGACGCCGCAGGCCTGCTGGCGGACGCCGGCTGCTCCGCTGGAGTACACCGCTATGCTTGTCATTCGCAAATTGCTCGCCCACGAGCGCGGCGACTTGAAAAACCACCTGCTGCGCATGGATGCGGACGACCGCCGCCTGCGCTTCGGTCACTTCGTCTCGCCCGAAAGCATCGTCGCCTACACCGCGGGGATCTGCTGGCCGCAAACCTGGATCGTCGGCGCCTTCGAGGACGGCGTGCTGCGCGGCGTCGCCGAGCTGCGCAGCGGTGACCGGTCCGGCGCCCCTACGGCCGAGCTGTCGGTCACCGTCGAGCGTGCCTACCAGGACCGCGGCATCGGCACCCGCCTGCTGGAGAAGGCGCTGCTGATCGCCCGCAACCGCGGCTTCCGCAGCCTCTTCCTGCTCTGCCTGCCGGAGAACGTGAAGATGCAGCACATCGCGCGCAAGTTCGGCGACCGGATGAGCTTCCAGGACGGCGACGTCGAGCTGCGCATCACCGCTACCGCTCCCGAAGCGCTCTCCTATTTCACCGAGATGCTGGACGACGCCGCCGGGCTCTGGCAGTCCGCCCTCACCTGGCCCGTCGCGCCACCGGCGCGCGGGCTGCCGCTGGCTTCCTGATTCGCTGCTGCGGCTTGTCGGCCTGACGCCGCTCGGCTGTCGGCAGCACAACGATCGGCGCCCGGAAATACCGGCCGGTGGTCCGCGACGTCACCGCGCCGCAATGTCCCATCGGCCGAGCCAGTCCGCGACTTTCCCGGCGGACATCGGCCGGGCGACGAAGTAACCCTGAACGTCGTCGACGCCTCGGGATGCCATGAGCCGCCACTCGGTCTGCGTCTCCACCCCCTCGGCGACGATCGACAATCCCAGGTCCTTGCCCAGGCCGATGCTCGACATCAGCATCGCCCGTGCTGCGTCGTCGTGCGGCGCGCCGGAAACGAATTCGCGGTCGATCTTCAGCTCGGTGAAGGGGATCCGCTTGAGCTGCTGCATCGACGAGGCGCCGGTGCCGTAGTCGTCGATCGCCAGGCCGACCCCCTTCATGCGCAGACGCGCAAGAATTTCGAGCGGCTTGGTGATGTTCTCCATGATCTGCGACTCGGTGATTTCGAGGATCACCGAAGACGGATCGACTCCCGCGCTCAACGCGGTGTCGATGACGAACTCGGGAAAGTCATAGCGATCGAGGTCGTGCATCGAGACGTTGACTGCGATCTTGAAGGTGTGCCCATCCGCCCGCCAGGCGCCGCAATGGATCATCGCCTTGCGGAAGACGACTTCGGTCAGCTCGTTGATGAGGCCGAAGGCCTCGGCAACGGGGATCACCGCAGCAGGGTTCATCAGCTTGCCGTCGGTGTCCCGCCACCGCAGGAAGGTCTCGACCCCTGTCATCTCATGGCTGCGAATCGACACCTTGGGCTGGAACATCAGCTCGACGGCTTCGCCTTTCAGGCCGGCACGGATCGCCTCCGGCGTCAGGGGCTGGAAGCTGTCTTGCGAGCGCCTTACAGCGTTGGCGTCAACCTGCTCCAGCAGCACCTTGAGCTGCGCCAGGGTGAAGGGCTTCGACACCGAACCGAGAACGAGCAGACCATGCGCCCGCCCCAATTGAACGGCGGTGTTGAGCACGCTCCTGTCCTGGCCGCTCAGGAGAATGACGGCGGGCGGCGCTTGCCGGTCGGCGAGATGACGCAGCAACTCGATGCCATCCATGCCCGGCATGTTGAGATCGCAGATGATGACATCGATGTCGGCCGCGTCCACCTGCAGGAGTGCGCTGGCGCCGTCGTGCGCCTCCAGCAGAACGGAAGCGTGGAGTTTCTGCAGATAGCTCCTGATGAGCCTGACGATGAACCTGTTGTCATCGACGATCAGGACCTTCAGCGCGCCAATGGATCCCGTCATGCTCGCACCCGAATGCTAACGCCGCAGGGCCGCCCGCAAGTAAGCGAAACAAGGAGAGTCCGTAGCGGCCGTTGAGTGACCGGGGCCTCTGTCGACCCCCTTCGCGCCGCCGCCGGCTCACCGCCGGGCCGCCTCGCGCGAGGCCGGGCCAGCGTCCAACAAGCCATGACCCCGCGAGCGCCGCCGCGCCCCCGTCGGCATTTTTTCATCGAGTCAGCCTAGGAAGATCGGCCTAGAAGCAATGCTATCATATAATCCATAGCTGTAGTAAGCAGAGTTTTTGCAACCCGCAAGGAACACACAACCCGCCAGCCGGCCGCTCCCGAAGGGCCGCGGTACCGCAGTCCGTCGTAGCTGCACGCTCGCGGCCGAAGGGGAGCAGAACCACCCGGGTGAGCCGCTGCATGATCCTCGATTTTCCGGGAAAGCTGTGGCGACCCCAACGGGATTTGGAGGGCGTCAAGGATCGTCCATGAATTCCAGGGGTTTGTCCCTTGTGGTCGGACAAATGCCTGTTTTCCGTGACATAGAGGGAGGCCGGCCAGCACGCCCGGCCCAAGCTGCCCTCCAATACCTTGCTCTACGACATCCAATTCAAGCTGCGCTGCCAGCAGTGCAGCCGGACGAGTGGCTTTCGGATTGCGATCTATGACGGTCGGCAGCGCGGCGACGTGAGCAAACGTAGGCTGGAACGTGTCGTCGTACCGGGAGGCATCTGAGCGGGCTTCAGCTGAGCGGGCCAAAATTGGCCCTGGTCTCGACGCGCCGCAACAGGGTTCACTGGCGCGCGAGCCTGGCCGTGAGGGGGAGGAGGGATGCCGATGCTGCGATCCTTTGTCGGGCTTTTGGGAGGCGTCAGTTTTCTTGCCGTGGCAGGCTCGGCGCAGGGGGGCGTGATCACTTACGACGAGGCGGTCGATGGCGATCTCTTGCCATCACCCTCTGCAAGCTCTCCTGTCTTCGCGCTCGGGATCGGCACAAATACCTTCAGCGGCGAAATCACCTTCGCGTTCACCCTGCCCGACGTGAGCGATGATGACTCCTTTGTCTTCAGTGTTCCGGACGGAGCTCAGCTTATAAGCGTCTCCCTCGATATCGCGCTGCTGCCTCAAGGCGCCGGCATCTTCAGTCAAGCGACCTTCGCTCTCCAGGACGACACCTTTCAGGACCTGAGCTTCGAAAGCGTCTTCATTCCGTCGAACGATGTATCGATGTTCGTCGCCAACCTTCCGCTGGGTTCGGGACAGTATGCCATTGACGACCCCGGCAAAGCTGGCGGCGTCGCCTTCGGTCAGTTCAGAACGGCCGCTTACACCTTCTCACTCGAAGTCGCCCAGGCCATCCCGGAACCCTCGAGCATCATCCTCTTCGGTACTGGGCTGGCAGGGCTGGGCGCCTTGGGCTGGAGCCGGCGGAAGGCGTGGCAGGGCGCAGACGCGAACCTGTAGGCGGCCAGCCAGAGACTCGCTGGGCATTCTCAGGAAGCCCGAAGCTCCTACGCGGTTAGGTGGACCTCCTCGATGAGGTCCGGCCTATCGTTCTTCGGCGCTCCTACGTCCTTCGACACGGGGTAGGCGATCATCGCGTCCTCATAGGGCCGCAGCAGCGCCTTGGCGCCCGCGGGCGACGTGACGGCAAAGAGCCAGATGTCGTAGCTCTCCGGCGGCAGAATGACGGGCATGCGATTGTGGATCTCGCCGGCGACGGCGTTGGGCCCGATCATCACGATGGTGCAGCTGGTGACGGCTAGGCCCCTAGAAAGGCGCGGCCTCATCAACATCAGCCGAGAGAAAACCGAGCCGATCGCCATGCGGTCCACCTGGCTTGCCGGCAAGCTGCCGGCGGTCGCCCATCGGGGTATGCAAGGTTCTTGGAGATCAGTTCAAACCGTGAAAGTGCCAGCAGGCTGCTCTGAGGTTCGAAAGCATATTATAGGTCTGATAATCCTGCTCGCTGGCGCCTGACGCGATCAGGTTCGAAAACTTGGAGAGTGGGTCATCTTGAACCATATCGTAACAACCCACATCGCTTCTATCTACGCCACGTCGTTCCAATTCTTCCCACAAATGATCAATGTGGCTTACCAATCGATCTTCGAACGTCATCGTGTATCGGTCAGCGGTTACCAATCGGTTTTGCTGAAGTTCTTTTTTTGCCGCTTCCGGAAATGGCACTCCGGAGAAGTCGTCAATGACGGTGACGGCCCACTGCCGCAGACTGGGTGTCTCCGGTGAATTCTTTGGGTCATCTCGAAGTATAGCGATAGCTAACTCGGTTGTACGGAGTCTTGCGTCGCGAGTTTTCAGGTTGTCGTTAAATACATAGCCGAGAACGCTCAAAATCACCGGAATTGCGACGGTCGCGAATATAGTCGCTATCGTCTGAGATTTACTCAGACGGTCCCCATCTGCCATGCCGCCCTCCCCGATTGAAAAAGGGATGATAGCACACGCGTCTCCGTTCGCCGCCAGCGCCTCAGCAGATCGAGGACTTGCCCTTTGGTGGTGCGAAATCCCGCCCTGAAAAGTTTCAAAGGCCGGGCAGCACCATCTAAGTATTTGAGAAGCTGGCGACCCCAGCGGGATTCGAAGGCGTTCAACCTCATTCCGTCTAGTCACCCCTGATGCCGAAGAGTACCGGAAAACTGCGGTTTCGGAGGCCCTACGCCCTGCCCTCATCCCTCCCCGTATCGCCCCATATCTGCCAGTCGGGTTGCAATTCGGGTTGCAGTTTTTGCCCCGCCGGGCCGGCGACCTTGAAGCCGGCTTCTGGCTCGGCGTCATGGCCGGCGCCGCGGTGGTCGGGCTGTTCTGGTGGCTGGCATGAAGCAGCCCAGTCAGGGGCCAATACGAGCGCTGGCTTCGCATCGGCAAAAGCGTGTGCCATGGATGCGACATGGGGTAGGATTTTGGCAGCAACCGGAGGGCGAAGTCATGAGCAAGGTTCAGATCGGGGAGAAGCACAACCCCAGCACGGCCAAGTTCTGGGGCCGCTTTCCGACAGAGATGGCACAGCCAGAGAGGCGCTGTGCAACAGTGGCGCTTTACGAAACTGACGGTGGCGAGTTCTTCGCCGTCGAGCAGGGCAGGACGGCCTCAGGGAACGAAATTTCCGCCACTGTCGCTATCCTTGTGCCTGATCCTGATAGGTGGCTTGACGAGCGCATGAAGTTCCTCACCGCCTCGCTGCCCTAGACCAAATTGCCCCGCTCGAGCATGGCGTCGGGCCGCCCGGCGGCCTCCAGGGCAGCGACCTCGCCGTGCTCGCGGATGAGCACAGCGGCGCTGCGGTAGATGTCGAGGTCGGAAGTCACCGCGCCATCCAGCCGATGGCCCAAGGATGCTTTTCGCGCTCTCCATCTTGTGGTGGGATGTAGGGAAACTGGTTTGAGTGCTCTTCTAGAACCTCCCACACGTGATCTGGAACGACAAAGGGCGCACCCATCAGAGAAAACACCTGCCCTGGCTGCGCAGCCATGCGAATGATCCCGCGAGATATCAGGGACGCTGCGTGCCCGCCAGTTGGCTCGTATGTGAACATCTTCTGACGATGATGCAGCAGGTAGCCAATGATCGTTCGATCCCTGTCCGTCATGTACGGGATGTAGCTGCGCACTTCCTGTTGCTCCGCCCGACGTGCCCGCCGACTTCGAATCCGACGGCCAAGCTGAAGCGCGTCTGACAGGTAGCTCGCGATGGAAGCGAGGCAGACGAAAGTGAACAGCAAGAACAGAAGCACAGAGACTGGGTAGAGCCACGCGAGCCCTCCATCGGGGATGGCGCCCACTTTCAGCAACACGGCGAACGCTCCAAGCGCCAGTGCGCCAGCCGCCGCCTTCCATCCACCAGCCTTGAGGATGTCGAGCCATTTAGCGTCCACCATCATTTTCCTCACTTAACTGCACCAGCCCTGTCGCCGGCCGCCATTGTATTCCCGCGCCAGCCCCTCGCCGATCAGCACGTCGGCAACGTCCCTGCCGTCGACCAGGACCACCGCCAGCGTCCGGCCGTAGCGGTCCCGCCCGTCGGGGCAGAAGGCCACCTCAGCGCCCTCCAGGAGCGCCCGGAGGCGGTCGCGGGCTGCGTAGCCCAGTTCCTTCTCGGAGGCGCATTTATTGTGCGGCGGCAGCTCGGGGGTATCCAGGCCCATGATGCGGATGCGGGTGGACTGGCCGCCGACCGTCGCCCGCAGCGTGTCGCCGTCGTAGACGCTCTCCACCGGCCAGGAGAAGCACTCGGCGGCGGCCGGAAGTGGCTGCAGGATGCCTGCTATGGCCACCACCGCACAGCGTGCAAAGATCTGGCCCTTCTTCACCGGTACTGCTCAGGCACTATCCCGCGCCGATCCTTTTCCAGATCAAGCAGGAAAGACCGGGTTAGCTCGACAAACTGGTCAGTCAGCGACTGTTGCAAGGTCACCTTTGCTCCGGAGACGTGCCCGTCGCCTTCCCAGATTGTCACGCATCTAAACCTTCTCGCCTCCGGCAAGTACGAGGGATAGTAAAAGACGCAATCTCTAAGGTTCAGGGTGTAGCTCACAATACAGACACCAGTGGGTGTGCTGCCCCAGGCGGTTTCAGAGCCAAGCGCATATAGGGTTAGGAAAACAATGGACGAATCTTCAACTGCGAGATTCGACCGCACGAGCTCCAACTCCACCGCCCGGCGGGATTGTTGAGGCCGAGGCCAACATCCGTCCTTCACTTGATCGTTGATATACAGCCCGATTTTCTCGATGTCGGCCAAAATATTGCCGCTGGTTTGCCCTGCGGCCTGCATTGGCAGCAGCATGGCGGCTACCAGCGCCGCCCATCCCGATTTCATGGCTCCCCCCGTTGACTCTCCACGGGCGCCCGCGCTTCCATAGCGCATGGGCGCGATCATCATAGACCGGCTGTCGAAGCTAGGGCCACAGGACGTCATCACGGCCTATTGCAGCGACTGGCGCTGTCCGATGCACACCAGGGGCCGGGATCTCGACGTGGTGGCCCTCAGGGCGCGCTATGGCGACCTGGAACTGGCGCACCTGCCCGGCCGGCTGCGGTGCAGCGCCTGCGGTCACCGGCCGGGGGAGATCCGCCACGGATGGTGTATGCCGGCAGCGGCGGGTGTGGGATGGGTTGCCCCTCGAAAGACCGAATAAAAAAGCCCCGCCGCCGGGGTCACCAGCGACGGGGCTTGCGGGGCGGCCCGGCCTACACCGGGGAGGGTTTTCGCAGAGGCCGGGGTTCCCCGGTCCTCAGTCGGCGCCCTTGTCGGGGAACGTGGTGTTGTACAGCGCAGAATAGAGCCGGCTCATCTCGCGGGCCAGCAGGTTGAAGCTGCCGCGAATGTGTTGCTCCAGATGCGGGCTGTCGGACAGCGCCGAGGCCGTGGCCCTCACGTCGTCGAGGTCATAGAACAGGTTCTCCAGCGCCGAGGTGTCCACATAGCGATGGCCCAGCGGCGGCAGGAGGCGGCGCACGTCCTCGAAGAGGGCGAAGAGCTGGACCGCGTGCTGCGGGGTGCCACCGTCTTTGATCCTGCTGAACTCTTCGTCCTGGAATACCGACAGTTTGTGCAACAGGTCGATGCCGTCGCCGGCAGGGGTGATGTAGACCGTCTCGGCAGTCTGTGACAGCGCCTTGCCGGCCTCGTCGCTGTCAGGCTCGCGCTTGTCCCACTCCGCCGCCTTGCGATAGGCCATCAACGCCCCCAGGAAGCCCTCCAGCGGCGGCTCGGCCATCGGGGGGTCGTCCTTTGTCACCGCGGCAGCGACGCGGCCAAGCGCCTCCACGGCGGCGGAAAGGTCCTCACGCATTGAAGTGGTGCCGGCGAGATCCTGAGCCGCCTCCGGCTCCTCTTCTGCCCCCTCCAGCTCCTCGGGACCGTTGATGGCCTCGTAAAGCTCCTTCACATGACGGTATCCGGCGGCCCAGAGATAGCCGTCGAGGTTGCCGTCAGCGCCGCCACCCCCGACCTTGCTCCAGGTATCGAACAACGCCTTGAGGTCACCAGCCGCGTGGTCGATGGCGGCCCAACGGTCGAAGTCAATGTTTGGCATGTCATGCTCCTACAGTTCGGCTTTCTAGGCCGTGCCAGGGTCCGCCTGGCGCCGGGGGCTAGAAACACGCTGTAGGACGTGCG
Organism: uncultured Pelagibius sp.; assembly: GCA_964472095.1. GTDB lineage: Bacteria > Pseudomonadota > Alphaproteobacteria > Kiloniellales > Kiloniellaceae > Pelagibius. Next base: position 16,251 of record CAYYIV010000014.1, on the reverse strand, counting down.
GACTTCTTCGTGCGCCGAAGCGCCTTATTCCGTCGCACCCCCGGCATAGGCATGGGAAAGCCCGCTAACGGGCGGGCCTCCGCCTACAGAACAGTGTTTCTAGCACCGGGCACAAGATAGCAGTATTGAGGCTAACAGATCAACAATCCGATTAGGCCCCGCCACGGCCCTGCGGAGCCCGTACAGCGCGATCCGGCCTTGAGAGTCCACCACAGGTAGCCCCCAGGCCCCAAATCCTCACCAGCGGCCCGGATATCGGCGCGGCTGAGTCATTCTTCATCATCGACGGGGCGAAGATGGTCCGGCCGCGGCTTTGGCACCGGTGGCGACGTGTCTATGCCCCGGGCCTCGGCGTCGCGCTGCAGGGCGACGCGCTGCTCTGCCAACTTGTGCACCTCCGCCAGACCGTCGATCACCTGCAGGGACAGCAGCAACTCGGCCTCCCAGGAAGCGCAACGCTCCAGCAGCAGCTTCTTGCGCTCCTCAGCCGGCATGGCGTCCAACTCGCCGGACGTGATGGATTGGCGCAACGCCGTGACCTGGTTTAGGCCCTGCGTGACAAGGCGGCGGTCGATCATGCTGCCCTCGCTTCAAGTAGACTGGTGAGTCTCGAAATTTCCCGCTGCTGTGCGATCTGCACTTCGAGGATTGCTTCGAGGGTAGCACCGGACTGCGCACCCTGCACCAGCAGGCCACCGAAGCCCTCATTCATGGTCGCCGTCATGGCGCTGGTGTCGTTGCCGGCGATATAGCTGCCGACAACCTGCTGCACGCGCGCCAGGTCCTGCTGGTAGAGCGCGCCGCTCGCAAAGGCGCCGCGCGACGTGGTGAGAAGCCCGCGGCCCAGGCGCTCGATCTCGCCGATGTTGCCGCTGGCGACCGCCGCCTCGAAGGCCGCGCGCTGCGCCTCCACGCTGGCACCGGGCGAGGCGCCGGAGAGACTCCCGAAGGTGATCTCCTCGAAGAAGCGCTTCAGGTCGCCGCCGGTCTGCTCGACGATGCGCTGCCGCTCCAGGGCGTTGAGGCGCTCGACCTCAACAAGGCTCGCGCCCAGCACCTCAGCTTCCTTCAGGCGCTGCTCGGCGACCTTGGTCTGGTTTGCCAGCGCCGCCGCCAGCGGGTCGGTCAGCCCGAGGATCTGCAGGCGGATGCCCTCCTCGAAGCCCTCGGTCAGGTCGGTCAGCGCCTTGTCGCGCAGTTCCTCCAGCTTGGCCACGTTGAGGCCCAGCCGCTCCGCCCGCTTGGCTGCTTCCTCGAACTGCTCGTTCAGATCCTTCAGCGCCTGCTCGGCGGCGCTCAGTTCGGTGCTGTCGAAGAGCGTCTCGCCCAGAATGGCCTGCGCGACGCCGACATTCTTGGCGAAGTCCTCCAGGTCGGAGGAGATCTTGGCCGCCTTGCGGATCGCCGCGGCAACCTCCGGCTCCACCCCCTCCAGGTTGCCCTTCTCGAAGGCGTAGAGCGTCGCGCCCTCGACGGCCGCCTGCGGGTCGTTGCCGAAGTAGCGGTCGAAGCGCCCGCCGTTGTAGGCGCCCGATCGCACGCCCAGCTGGTTTCCGAAGCTGCCGACATAGGAGATCGGCTTGCCGCGGAACTCGGCGCCGATGACGTCCAGGAGGGCGTTGACCTGCTGCGCCACCGCCTTGGCCAGCTCGCCGGCCTGCGCCGCGTTGCCGCCGTTGTCCGCTCCGGTGCCGCCGGCCACCAGCTGGCCGTCCTTCACGCTGAAGCGCCCGAAGCTGTTCGGTCCGACAGACTTGCCGCCGCCGAAGAGCCCACCGAAGATGCCGCCCAAACCACCACCAATCAGGCCGCCGAGAAGTGTGCCGACTCCGGGGATGATGCTGCCGATACCGGCGCCAGCAAGACCGCCGATGCCCGAACCGATGGTGCCGCCGACGGCATTCCCGCCGATCAGCGAGTTGATCAGCGAGCCAGCACCGAAGCCGAGGCCGGCGCCGCCGAGGAAGTTACCGAGGCTGAAGGGCTGCGCGGCCGAGAACCCGCCGCCGACACCCGGCAGGCCAACACCACCAGGGCGACCACCGGGCAGCACGTTGGCGCCGCCGCCAAGCCAGTTCGGCAGCAGGTTGCCGCCACCCGACAGGAGTCCGCCGAAGTTGAAAGATCCGCTGCCGCCGAGCCCCGCCGCGGCCGTGCCGCCCGTTCCGCCGATGCCGACGCCCTGGAATAGCTGAAGCGCCGCCAGTTCAGACGCCAGCCTGACGAATATCCGCTTGGCCGCCTCGCCGATGTCCTCGAAGGTCTTAACCCCACCGCTGAAGATCTGCTCGAAGGTGTCGGTGAAGCTGTCCTGGATGCCGTCCAGCGCGTTCTCGAAGGGCCGGCGCATGATCTCGGCCTGCTTCTCGGCTTCGCGTTCCAGTTCCCTGTCTCGCTTCTCGGCATCCCGGCGCGCTGTAGTGGCTGCCTTCTCGGCCTCGCGCACCGCAGCCTGACGCGCCTTCTCGGCCGCGTCCTTCTCCAGCTCGTTGAGTTCGGTCTGCAGCTTCGACTCGATGGCGAAGCGCGCCCGCGCGTACTCCTCATATTCGAGGGCACCCTCGCGGTATCGCTCTAGCTGTTCGGCGTGCGCGACTTCGGCCGCGTGGCGCAGGGCCTCTTCGCCCTCCAGGCCGGCAGCGGCGGCGGCGGCCTCCAGGCGCTCTATGGCGGTCAGCGCGGCGGCGCGTGCGCTCGCGCGGGCCTTCTCGGCAGCGGCAGCAGCCTTGGCGGCCTCAGCCTGCGCCTTCGCCTGCTCGGCTTCCTCCTGCCTACTCCTGGCGGCCACGACGGCGGCTGCGGCGGCTTCTTCCTCAAGGCGGCGCATCTCGCGAAGCTTTGCGTTGATGTCCTCCAGCTCGCGCTGCCCCGAGGTGAAGTCGATGGGTCCAAGGCCCAGCGTGCGGTCGAAGAGCCTGTCACGCTGGCGCAGCAGTCCTTCGCGCGTATCCGCGCCGAACGTATCGTCTGTGATCGAGTCGAGCGCGTCGGCCGCACCGCTGAAGGCCCTGCCAAGAAAGTCGCCAATTCCGGTTGCCTGCCCGGCTCGCTCAATGAAGCGTCCAAAGGCTTCCGTCAGGCTGTCGACACCGCCGGATAGGCCGCCCGCCGCCGCCTGGCCGGCGCCGCCGACCTGGCCCTCGATTGTTCCAAGAATGAGGCTGAAGGCCCCGGCCTCGTCCCCGGATTCCTTGAGCGTCTTGATCAGATCTTGTTGGGCTTGGGTGAAGCTGATTCCGGCCTCATTGAGGCTGCCAAGATTGCGCGCCGGATCCTCCAGGGCCTTGGCAAGGCGCGTCGCCTCCGCCGAAAGACTGGTGCCGAACACCTCCGCCAGATCCTGGGCCAGGGTCAACGTGCGCTCGAATGCGTCTCCCGCGACCGAGCGGAAAGTAAGAAGCTGCGCCGCTGCCTTTCGGACCTCCGCGGTGCTGGCCAACGTCTCTTTGCCGATCCGGCGCGCCATCTCCTCAATGCTGGCGCCCGTCTGCCCCGATGCCTGTTGAGTGGTCTTCAGCAGCGCAACGATCTTCAATTGCTCGCGTTCCCAGGCTTCGGCCGCGGTGACTGCCTTGAACAGCCCGCCGCCGACAACGGCGATACCAGCCGCTGCGGCGAGCCCTGCAGGGCCCAAGGCGGTCAGCGCCGACCCTACTGGGCCGAGGCGGGACGCATACCCCTGGAGCTGCTGCTGCCCCTCGCGGAGCCCGGTATTGAACGCCCGTAGGCCGTTGTCGTTGGCCTGCTTCGAGCCGCGCTCGATCTGCTTCAGCGCCGACTCGCCGCCCTTGCCCATCTGCTCCAGGGCCTTGCGGACAGAATCCACGCCAGAGGCGGAGAGGCGAATGTTGAACCCGGCGCTCGCCATTATTGAAGGTACTCCGCCGCCGGGTCGTCGCCGTCATCGTCGCCCGCCGCGATCTTCGCCCGATCAGCAGGCGTGGCGCCCAACGCTGAAAGGCACTGGCGCAACGCCGTCAGCGCCTGGACTCCGACTTGCTCGCCAGTCTGCAGGCGAGCCCGCAATACGGAAGCGATTTCGACCAGCGTTCGGTCGGCCTCCTCCAGCCATGGAAGTTCCGATTTGAAGCCTTCCCAGGCTTCCCGGTGCGGCTCGGTCATCCACGACGAGGCCTCGCCAAGCGGCGCCGAAGCCGGGCCAGTGCGGCGCCGGTGGCGGGCCGGATTCTTCCAGGTCTGCCCGGTGACGTCGGCGACCTTCTTCGGCAACTTTGCCCTAGGCATCAGACCTCAACCCCCATGTTCTGAATCGTGGATGCGTGCGAAACCCTTTGGCACCGGTAGGGCGATCGGTAGGCCGTAGGTATTCTGTCCCCCCACCCTGTTGCACCGCACAACGGACTTTGGTCCTGCTTCCCAGGTCATAGGCACCCCTTCGCCTCTGCGGAGCGCTGCTCGACGGCGAGGCGCACCAGCGTCCTCTCGGCTTCGGCAAGGGCCTGGCGCTTGGCCTGGCGGGTGGGGTCGCTCCGGTGCAGGGCTGCGGCTTCATCGGCCAGTCGGTCGCGGGTGGCGCGGGCGCGGGAGACTTCGCTGGCGAGGCAGGGGGTCGGCTTCATCTGTTCGTCCCTGCCGGCTTCTTACGTGCGGCGGCGCGCGCCGAGGCCGCCGCCTGCTGGAACTCGGGCGAAGCGACCAGGGTGCGCCGGGCGACGTCCGCCGCACTCAAGCGGCGGGGCTGGCGGGCTGACGGCTTGCGCGGTTCGGGCGCGGCGATGCGATGGGCCAGGCCGGCGGCAACGGCTTGCTCGGGAGTGAAGGCTTCGCCGTCGCCGCGGAACCAGTTTCGGACCCTCGCCATCGGCGCCTTGGTGGCAGTGAAGACGATCTGTTCGCACCGTCGCCGGAAGCCGTCGAGGTGCTTCGCCATGTCGCGCAGCTTGTCAGCCCTCAGCTCGGCACCCGCCCGGATGTGGCCAACATGGAAGAACAGCCGGCCGCCGGACGCGATGCTGCGTTGTCGGCCGCAGCAGTAGATGATTGCGGCCATGCTCGCCGCGAGCCTCGCCTCAGTTTGAATCAGTGCGTCGTGACGTTCCAAGGCCGCGATGATCGCTAGGCCGTCCTTCGTGCTGCCGCCGGGTGAGTCGATAATCAGCCGAAGCGGTTGGCCTCTCGCGGCGCGGATCTGGTTCACGACGTCTTCGCCGCGAACATCGGTGCCGATCTCGCCGGTGATGGTGATGACCACCTCACCCTGACTGCGGCGCTGTTTGGCCTCGGCAATACGGGCCTCGACGGCAGCCATGCGCACCGTCAGTCGCGCTTCCTCGATGCGGGCGGCGCGGGACCTCATGGCCGGCCCATCATGGCTTTGTCGAGGCAAGGCGCCGTGGTGAGAACCAGCCGGATCACCACGGCGCCCGCCTCCTTCGTGTCCACCACGAAGACCTGCTTGTTGCTCACGGCCGGCCCCGTTCCATCATGCGACGCGCCGCGCGCTCCAGTTCGCCAAGGCCGTACGGCAGCGCCGGCGCCAGCGTCTCGCGGTCGCCTTGCTCGGCGAGGGCGGCGGCGACGGCCACCACGTCGTTGTGCGCCGCGCGTAGGGTATCGATCGCCTGCAGAAGCCGCTCGCCCGCGCCGGCGCTGTAGGGGTGAAGCGCCTCGCGCACCGCCTCGATGTGCACGGCGCGCATCGGCATCACCTCGCGCCGAAGCGTCCGGATTTCCTCTTCGAGCTCCAGCCGCTGTGCTTCCAGCTTCCGCGCTTCGCCGTAGTTCTCGCGCGCGGCCTCCAGCTTCGCCGGCAGTGCCTCCATGAACTCCGCCCGCGCGCCGCGCTTGGCGACCAACAGCCGCTCGGCAACGGCCAACCGATTCGGACGCTTCACCGCCGCGGCAATTTCCGCCGGTGAGGGCGACGGCAGTGGTGCAGTTAGTGCGGTGTCGGTCTTGGCTCGCATCATGATTTTCGGCAATTCCATCGGGTCGATTCTCCGTTGCTCTGGCACAGCCTACACCGCTGGCCGACGCGTTCAGCGCCACGCGTGGCGGTTTTTTTTATCCACTCTGCGAGGATGCGCTGAAGCGCTTCTTGCACCGCGCCGATGTCGGCGCTCTGCTCCTCGGTCACGTACCCACGATCGATCAAACGCTCAGCAAGATCGAATTCGGGAAGTGCGACGCGATAGCACCGCAGCCCGAGATTCCGGTTCCTCCGCTTGCGTGTTGATCGCTCCGCGTCGCTCACGTCGCGGCCTACTCCCCGGCCAGCCGCTTTGAAAAGCGGCCGCTGCCCGGGCTTTTTCCCGAGACGATACGAGGACTTTCGGCGTCTAAGTGGTTGAAGATACGTCGCATTTTGGCTCTAGAGTTTTTGGGCTGAGATTCAAAACCGGCTGAAAATTTCAAACGGCAAAAAATTGTCCACGCATGTCTGCACATCCGGTTCTTGGGCACAGGCCTACAGGGATCCGATGCCCCCTACCCCTTCGCGCCCGGCCCGCGGCCCTCGGCGATCAGCCGCGCGGCCAACTCCAGGGCCGTAGGGCTGTCGAGGCGCAGATCGGGCGTGTCGATCTCTCCCGCCTCGAAGCGCCACTCGAGGGCCTGCTTCACCGTCGAGTGATGCCAGGTGCAAGCGGGCTGCAGGTTCGCTTCATCCCACATGAGGCGCGCGTTCCCTTTGTGCGGAACGACGTGATCGGTCGTCGTCGTCGCCTCGACTCGCCCTGCGGCCTCGCATCCGAGGCACAAGGGATGCTTCCGCTTGAAGGCGGCGGAGGCCTTGTCCCAACGGCTGCTGTAGCCGCGCTGGCGCGACGGGCGCCGGCTCGGCGACGCCAGCGTGGTCGACGCCGACGGCAGAAGCGGGCTAGCGGAGCGCAATCTGGACTTCTTCGGCATGGTGATCTCCATCGGTTGTCAGTGAAGTTCGGCGCCGGCCGGGATGGGCGAGCCGGTGCGCCAGGCGAACCAACGGCGCAGCACCGCGCGCACTGCGTCGGGTGTGTCGGCTTGGTCGAGGGCTTCGGCGAAGGACTGGTCCTGCTCGTGCCACGGCTCCTCGCCAGCCTGCGCCAAAATCACGAGGGCGCGCACATAGGCGGCGGCGCGCTGGTCAAAGGCGGCGAGGGTGTGGTTAAAATTGTGGTGGAACATCGCGGTCCTCGATCTCTGCCATCACCTCGCCCAGCAGGCGCTCGCATTGCATCCAACGATGTTCGTCTGGCGTCTCTCCGATCACACCGTTGAGTGGCTCGACGAAGTAGGTTGCCGCCGTGCGCAGGCTCTCTGCCAAGCTCTCCAGGTCTGCGAAGTGCATGGACTGCAGACAGCCTTGGCCTATCCGCTGCTCGGTCTCTCGGATGAAACCATGCGCCTGAGAAATCGTCTCTGAATCCACTGCACCAACGTCAGTTGGTGCCTTGGCTAAGGAACGGTTGATTCTTCCTCGGTTGAGTACTTCCTCGGATGGGGTCAACTGGGGTTGACCTTTTAGACCCCCAGAGTTGACCTTTTCTGTCTGAGAGTTGACCTTTTCCGAGGTGGCTGCCGTGCCGTTAAAAGGTGAACTGGAGTTGACCTTTTCCAAGTCGTAGATGTTGCCTTCAGGCACTCGGTCGAAGCGCGGGACATACTCATTCGCATGGCCTCGGCCTCGGCTGCGGGTGATGCTGAAGAGGCCCCTCGCCTCCAGCCCCTTCAGCGCGTTCAGGATGCCTTGTTTGCTGGCACCCATGGCGGTGACGATCTGGGCCAGGCTGGGCCATGCCGCGCCCCTGCGCTCGCTGTAGAGGCTCACCAGCATGACGGCGAGGCGCATCTGCAGCGCCGGCAGGTCGAGGGTGCTGGCCCACTCCAGGAAGCGCATCTTGCGCAGGAGGGTCTTGGCCTTCTCAGCCATCACTCACGCCTCAACCACTCGGCCACCGACCACGCGTGCGAAGCCTCTTTCCTGTTGGTCGAGTCGCCCATGTGGATATCCAGCCAGCGCCAAGCTGCCGCGTTGGTCGGAAACTCCGCCAACACCTCGCCGCCGTCGACCACGGCCCAGGTTCCGGTCTCGGTCCTGCGAACCGTCATGGAGGCGCTACCCATCGTCGCGGCCCTCCAGGGCGTCGAGAAACTTCGCGTTCCACGAGCCGATGGTGAATACCGCCTCAATGAGCACCTTGGCCTCGCCCGGCAGCAGTCCCTTGGCCACCTTCTGCGGGCTGTTCTCGCCGCAGAACTCGGCAAAGCGCCTCACGGCGCCGATCAGATGGGTGGCCGACTTGAAGCCGGGCGCCGTGGCGATCAACTGCGACCTCAGCTTGGCTGCGTTCGCCTCCAACGTCGCGAGGTCGTCGGCCAACTCCTTGCGGACATCCGCCGGCATGTCGTCGGGGATGGTGACAAGGCCGGAGTGCTTCGCCGCCACCTGAAGGGCGGCAAGCGGCCGGTCGTCGCGCCAGTCCTGCTTCGGTTTAGGCGCTGCCTGCTTCGGCCTCTCCGGTGCCAGGGCGCGCTCGACCGTGCGCTTGGATAGGCCCGTCTCCTCGGCGATCAGCCGGGCGACTCCTGCGGGTCTTCCTACCGGCTTGGGTTTCGCGTCATCTTGTCGCGAAATTACCTGCTCCTGCTCTCGCCGTTTCTCCAGCAGTTCGGCATAACGCCGAATGTGCTGGTCGCGCTCCTGCAGGGTCAGGCCAACGCGGTGCAGGTTCTCGGAGATTTCCCATATCTCCCGGTCGGTGGCGTCGAGCTCCACCTCTACGGCGTCGATATCGGCCCATCCGAGTCGGCGGGCCGCTTCAACGCGATGGCGGCCAGCGACCAGAACAACATCTAGCTCGCCGGTCTCGGGATCGTGGTCTACCCAGACGCTGATAGGCTGTTGCAGGCCGATAGTGCGCATCGATTCAGCCAGCGGCCCGACCTTCGCCGGATCGAAACGGCGATGCCGTTCCGGGATGTCGATGGTGTTGACGTTGACGGAGATTGTTTTCATCGCGCACCCCCCTGGCCTGCCCGGCCGGCCTCAAAGCGCGGCCGTTGCGTCCGCGGCGGCGGCCACTTGGCTTTGTCGTGCTGATCTGCTGGGGGGAGGGGCGGGAGGCCGAACTCGCTGCCGACGAAATCCTCTTCGGGCTCGGCCGGCGGCGACGCTGGCGGGCGGGGCGGGCTCATCAGTCCAACCCCGCAGCCTGCTGCAGCGCCAGGATGAACAGCTCGGCATTGGCCCGATCGATCACCACGATGACGTCGTCGTCGTCGTCGCAGAAGGGCTCCTGGCGGATCACCAGTTGGTCGTGCGTGTTGACGTAGATTGCCGTCTTAGGCTGCCGATGTAGCACCACGTCGCGGTGGTCGCGCGACCAGCACCAAGAGCGGCCTTCGTCTTCGGCTTGATCTTCGGGGGTGCGCTCGCTAATCTCCTGGCTGCCGGTGCCCACCAGCAAGTCCAAGGTTTCGTCAAGCGCCCCTGCGTCCACAGCGCGGGGGCGTTCCATTTCCAGCCCCCCTCACGCTGCGTTGCCGGCCAGCATCCGCTCGAATGCAGCCTTCGGCACCAGCAGGCGCCGGCCAATCTTGATGGTCGGAAGATCGCCGCGCTTGGCGGCCTCGTATGCAGCGGCCCGGCCAATGCCGAGACGGCGCGCGGCCTCTTCAACATTGATCGTCTGACGCTCGGTTTCGCGGTGGTTGGTCATGTCTTTCTGTCCTCGCCGTAACCAGGGATGGGGAGTTAGTAGCGCTTATGCTACTAGATGCTGTCCCGCCGCGCAATAGCACTTGTGCTACTACTCTGTCGCTGATACGCTCCAACACTGAAAGACACGAAACGAGGCGGGCAGAAATGAGCGAGCGAAAGAAATCCGACACCATCGGTCTGCAGATTCGGATGAAGGAAGGGCTGCGCCGTCGCCTAGCCGATGCCGCAGCCGACAACAGCGTTTCCATGAACGCGGAGTTGGTCGGGCGCCTGGAGCGCACCTTTGCTGAGCCGGATTTGATTGCCAGGATCCATGACCTGCAGCAAGGCTCAGAAGTGATGGGTTTCTTAATGCTCGTCGAAGAAGCCATCACGCGCGCCGGCATGGTCGCTGCCGCCCAGCAAGGCAAGTCGCCCCGCGAGTGGTTGCGCGATCCCTACGCTTTTGATGAGGCAGTAAAGGCGTTCCTCTACCTCGCCGAGCGGCTGCGGCCCACCGGGGACATTCCTGCTGCGGGCGATGTTGTTGATCTCCCGGATGGCAGCGAAGGCACCATCACCGGCAAGGCTGGCGCGTCCTCCGCGATGATGGCGTTAGCCGGCGTCGCAGCCGCGGGGCGACCCGATGCGAAGCCCGACACCTGGACCAAGGCTGTCCGAGATCGACTCGGCCCGTTGGTTGATCAGCTAGTGACGCCCAAGCCCACGAGAGGGAGGAAGACGAAATGAGCGGCCGCGGCAACATCACCCGCCGGGGAAAATCTTCCTGGCAGATCAAGTATGACCTTCCCCGCGATGCGCAGACCGGCGAGCGGCGGGTGGCCTATCGTACGGTTCGCGGCAAGCGGGCCGCCGCCGAGCAGGAATTGACCGCGATCCTCGGCAAACTCGACAGGGGCCTCGCCGTGGACCCCAGCAAGGCCACCGTCGCGGAGTACCTCGCCGAGTGGCTCGCCACCACCGCGCCCCAGCGCGTCGCCCCGAAGGCCCTGGAGCGCTACCACGGGCTGGTCCGCAACCAGATCGCCCCGCACCTTGGCGCAATCGGCCTGCAGAAGCTTCGCCCGGCCGACGTGGACCGCTGGATCAAGGGCTTGATTGCCGAGGGCAAGCTTTCAACCCGAAGCATCCGCCATGCCCACGGCGTGCTGCGCGCGGCCCTGAATGACGCTGCGGCCGTCGAGTTGGTCGAGCGCAACGTCGCCTCGCTGATCCGGGCGCCGAAGGTGGATCGGCAGGAAATCGAAATCCTGACGGCCGACCAGATCGCCGACACGCTGGAGAAGCTGCGCGACCACCCTTCCCTGTTCCCCATCGTCGCCCTGGCCCTCGGGACGGGCGCCCGGCGCGGGGAGATTGCCGCCCTTCGGTGGTCGGACGTCGACCTAGACGGCGCCACGGTGCGCATAGAGCGTGCCCTGGAGCAGACCATGGCCGGGTTGCGGGTGAAGCAGCCCAAGACGGCCGCGGGGCGCCGCACCATCACCCTGCCGGCCTTCGTGGTGGCAGCCCTGCGGGATCACCGCCGCAAGGCCCTGGAGACGCGCATGGCCCTGGGGGCGGGTGCCCTGCCGGCCGACTGGCCTGTCTTCGGCAACCACGAGGGCAACTGGCCCACACCCTATTCGATCTCAGACCGCTGGCGCGACGCGGTGAAGAACCGCAAGCTGCCGAAGGTGACGTTCCATGCGTTGCGGCACTCGCACGCCTCCGCGCTCATCGCGGCCCGCTTGGACGTTGTGGCCGTCAGCAGGCGCATCGGCCACGCCTCCCCGGCCCTCACCCTCAGCGTCTATGGCCACCTCTTCGACCCCAGCGACGACAAAGCCGCCGCCGCGATCGATGCCGCATTCGGCCAGTAGAGGCGCGGGTTGCAATCGGGTTGCAATCCTGCCCTATCGCAAGACTAAGGAACTGATTTTTATGAGGAAATCTGGCGACCCCAGCGGGATTCGAACCCGCGTCGCCGCCGTGAAAGGGCGGTGTCCTAGGCCTCTAGACGATGGGGTCTCAGAGCGAAGTCGATTTAGCCGCTCCGCCCTGGGATTGCAAGTAGATCCCTGGGGGATCCGGCACCGCGGCCGCCGCTACCCTCAATAGCCCGGCTGCAAGCGGGCCGGGTCCCAGGGGTGGTGCGGCTGAGGTTCGGCTTCCCGCTCCGCCTGGGCCACCTTGGGGGCGCGGTCCGGCGGCGGCGGCCCAGCGACGGGCACGCTGCCGATCTCCCTGATCAGCTTTTCGAGGATCGCCAGGGCGAAGGATTCGTAGTCGTTGGCCGTCGTGACGAAGGCGCCCGGGCCGCCAATCACCGTCGTGCGGTAGTAGTCGGCCACCGAGCTGTCCTCGTTGAGGATCGCCAGGCCGTTGATGGTGACGCCCTGCAGCACCGCGAGATCGCGCAGGCTGTCCGGCTGCGCGCCCTGGTTGGCGCGGCCATCGCCGGAGATATCGATTACCTTGCGGCGGCCTTCGAAGCCGTTGCGCCCAAGCTCGGCCAGGGCGAACTCGATGGCACCACCGATGGCCGTGCCGCCGCCGTCGAGAAAGCGCGGCGTGCCGTCGATCATCTCGGCGAAGCCCAGCACGCTCTCCTCCTCCACCAGCAGCTGCCAGTCGACCGCCACCACCTGGCGGCGGTTGTCCGACCACTGGATCATGGAGACGGCGACACCGTCGGACCCGGTGGCGGCGATCGCGGCGATCACCGAGGGGTCGCGAAAGGCGCCGGCGAAACCGCGCATCTGCAGATCGAACTCTTCGGGCGAGACCGAGGAAGAGGTGTCGACCGCCAGCACGAGTTCCAGTTCCACCGCCTGGTTCGGCCCGGGAATGCGCGGCTCGAGTTGCGCCAGGCCGGGGCCCGGGTCCAGCAGGACCGCCGCGACGGCGCCTGCAGCGAAGGTCGCTGCCAAGGGGCGCAGGTGAAATCGGATGGATCTGCGGGGCCCGGCCATGGCGCAAGCCTAACCGCTGCGGCTGGCTGCTGTCTCACAGAATTGGGAAGCTGACCGGAATTTGATCGGCGTGGAGAAGCCGCGGCTGTCAGGCGCCGGCGGAGACCACCGCGGCGTCCTCGATGACGAACTGAACGCTTTCGCGCCCGCCCCAGCGGTCGATCTGCAGGCGCCCGGCCACATGCAGCGGCAGCCCGGCGGTCTGCAGCAGCGCCGGGCCGAGGTCGCTGTCCAGGGCGCGGAAGGCGATGCCCTTGAGGCTGCCGCCCTGGCTGTCGCCGAGGAAGCAGCGCACGTGGTTGTCGCCGACCACCGACGCCTTGCCGACGCGCACCGCCGGCAGGGCGAAGCGCGGCTGCGCGTTGCCGACGCCGAAGGGGCCGCAGCGCTCGAGCTGCTCCAGCAGTTCCAGGGTGGCGCCGCGCGGCTTCAGCGCCCCGTCGATGCCGAGCGAGGGGCGATAGTCGATCTCCGCCAGGCGGCGCGCGAGCCGCATATCGAGAAAGGCGATCAGTTCGGCAAGGCTGTCGGCCGCCACCGTCAGTCCTGCCGCCATGGGATGGCCGCCGCCGTTTACCAGCAGCCCCTCCTGCCGCGCCGCGATCACCGCCGCGCCGAGGTCGACGCCGGGGACCGAGCGGGCCGAGCCCTTGCCGACGCCGCCGTCCAGCGCCACCACCAGGGCCGGCTTGTTGAAGCGGTCCTTGAGCCGGCTGGCGACGATGCCGATGACGCCGGCGTGCCAGCCTTCGGCGGCGGCCACCACCAGGCCCGCGCCCGGCCCGTTCTCCTCCACCTGGCGGATCGCCTGGTCGAGCACCAGCAGCTCGATCTCCCGGCGTTCGGCATTGTAGCCGTCGAGCCGCGCCGCGATGGCCGCCGCCTCGCCAGGATCGTCGCAGGTCAGCAGGCGCGCGCCGAGCGGTGCCTCGCCGACGCGGCCGCCGGCGTTCACCCGCGGCCCGAGCAGGAAGCCCGCATGGTAGGTGCCGGGCTTCTCGTCGATGCGCGAAACGTCACCGAGCGCGACCAGGCCCGCGTTGCGCCGCGCCGCCATGACCTTGAGGCCCTGCGCCACCAGCGCGCGGTTGAGGCCGGTGAGCGGCACCACGTCGCAGATCGTGCCGAGGGCGACCAGGTCGAGCCACTGGAAGAGATCCGGCACTGCGCGGTTGGCGCGGTCATACCAGCCGCCCTCGCGCAGGGCGCGGTTGAGCGCCACCACCAGCAGGAAGGCGACACCCACCGCGGCGAGCTGGCCGTGGCCGGAGGCATCGTCGAGGCGGTTGGGATTGACCACGGCGGCAGCGGCCGGCAGGCGCGGCTCGGCGGCATGGTGGTCGACGACGATGACCTCCAGCCCGGCGGCAGCCGCCTCGCCCAGCGCCTCGAAGGCGGTGATGCCGCAGTCGACGGTGATGACGAGATCGACACCCTGGGCTTTCAGGCGCCTCAGGGCCGGCGCATTGGGGCCGTAGCCTTCGGCCAGACGGTCGGGGATGTAGATCTCCAGGGTGATGCCGATGGCGGCGAAGAAGCGCGCCAGCACGGCGGCCGCGGTCGCGCCGTCGACGTCGTAGTCGCCGAAGACGGCGATCTTCTCGCCGGTCTCGATGGCGCTGCGCAGGCGCGCGGCGGCACGGTCCATGTCCTGGAACACCGAGGGGTCGGGCAGGAAGTCGCGCAGGGTCGGACTGAGGAAGCGCTCGGCCTCGTCCACCCCGACGCCGCGCGCCGCCAGCACGCGGCCGATGACTTCCGGCAGCCCCAACTGCTGTGACAGGGCGAGTGCCTGACGGCCGTCGGCGAGGCGTTCCTCCCAGCGCTTGCCGGTCAGTGATCGCTCGACACCGAGGAAGCAGCCTCGCTCAGTCATGACTCCGCTAGACGCCCAGGCTGTCGTACCAGGTCTTGCGTTCGAAGTTGTGGAGCGCCTCGACGTAGCGCACGGTGCCCGACTTCGAGCGCATGACCACCGAGTGCGTGGTCGCGCCGCCGTGGTAGCGACGCACGCCGCGCAGCATGGTGCCGTCGGTGACCCCCGTGGCGGCGAACATCACATCGCCGCTGGCCAGTTCGTGAAGCTTGTACTTGCGATCGTAGTCGGTAATGCCCCAACGGTCGGCCCGTTTGCGCTCGTCGTCGTTGCGGAACACCAGGCGGCCCTGGAACTGGCCGCCGATGCAGCGCAGCGCCGCGGCGGCAAGGACGCCTTCCGGCGCGCCGCCGGTCCCCATGTAGATGTCGACGCCGCTGACCTTGCTGCTGGTCGCCATGACCCCGGAGACGTCGCCGTCGCCGATCAGCGTGATGCGGGCGCCGGCGGCGCGCACCTTGGCGATGAGCTCGCTGTGGCGCGGCCGATCGAGAATGCAGACCACCAGATCGGACACGTCGACCTTTTTCACCTTGGCCAGGTTCTTGAGGTTGGTCGCCGGCTCCTCGTCGAGATCGACGATGTCATCCGGCAGGCCGCCGCCGACGGCGATCTTGTCCATGTAGGTGTCCGGCGCGTTGAGGAAGTTGCCGGCCTGCGCCATGGCGATCACCGCGAGCGCGTTCTGGCCGCCCTTGGCGGTGATGGTGGTGCCCTCCAGCGGGTCGAGGGCGATGTCGATGGCCGGGCCGCCGGCGCCGACCTTCTCGCCGATGAACAGCATCGGCGCCTCGTCGCGCTCGCCCTCGCCGATCACCACCGTGCCGTCGATTTCGAGGCCGTTGAGGGACTGGCGCATGGCGTTGACGGCGGCCTGGTCGGCGGCCTTCTCGTCGCCGCGCCCCATCAGGCGCGACGCGGCGAGCGCAGCGGCCTCGGTAACGCGCACCGTCTCGAGAGCGAGGTTGCGGTCCATCGAGCTTGAAGGCGACGTGGCTTTTGGCATCGGATCCTCGTTTGGCTGGACGTTAGAGATCTACGATCCGGATCAGTCGCGGCGGCTCCACCACGGCTTCCAGCTCGGCGATGCGGGCGAGCGCCCGCTGTATCGGGGATTCCTGCGTCTCGTGGGTCATGATGATCACCGGCACCGCCTCCGCCTCACCCTCGGCACGGCCGCGCTGGATCATCGATTCCATGGAGATGTTCTCGTCGCGCAGCGCCGCGGCCACGTCGGCGATGACGCCCGGCTGGTCGCGCACCAGCAGGCGCAGGTAGTAGGGGCAGAGATGCTCACCCATCGGCAGGTTCGGCAGCCGCGTCAGGTTGGCGGCCGGAATGCCGAACACCGGAAGAATGATGCCGCGCGCAATGTCGATGAGGTCGGCAACCACCGCAGAGGCGGTCGGCCCGGCGCCGGCGCCCCGTCCCTCGTACATCATGGTGTCGACGAAGTCGCCGTCGGCGACCACGGCGTTGAACACACCGGAGACGCTGGCGACGGGCAGCTCCTTGGCGACCATGCAGGGATGCACGCGCTGCTCCACCGCGCCGTCCACCAGCTGCGCCAGGCCAAGCAGCTTGATGCGATAGCCAAGCTCGTCGGCATAGGCGACGTCGAGGGCCGAGACGTTGCGGATACCCTCCACATAGACCGTGCCGAAATCGACCTCGCAGCCGAAGGCCAGTGCCGTCAGGATGGCGAGCTTGTGGGCGGTGTCGATGCCGTCGACGTCGAAGCTGGGATCGGCCTCGGCGTA
>CAYYIV010000013.1:0-116011 GCA_964472095.1 uncultured Pelagibius sp. | reverse complement strand
CCGTAGAGCAGCTTGTCGCGCACCGGCCGGCCGTTCACGAAGAGGTATTGGTGCTGCGCGTTGCCGCGGTTGAGCGTCGGCAGGCCGACATAGCCGGTGAGGCGGATGCCCTCGCGCAGCGCCTCGATGGGCAGCGCATTGTCGGCGAAGTCGCGCCCCATGAGCGCGCCGAGGCGCTTCAGCCGTCCCTCGAAGAGCTCGCCCTCGGCAGGCGCGAGGCCGATCAGCTTGCGCTCGCCGTCGCTGAGGGTGAAGCCGACATGGGGATGTGCCATGGCGAGGCGGTTCACCGTGTCCTGCGCATGGGAGACCTCGGTGCGCGCGGCCTTCAGGAACTTCAGGCGCGCCGGTGTCGCGTAGAAGAGATCACGCACCTCGACGCGGGTGCCCTTGGGGTGCGCCGCCGGCGCCGGCGTGCCGAGCTTGCCGCCCTCGACGGGCAGCGCCCAGGCTTCTTCTGCCTCTGCCGTGCGGCTGGTGACCGTGAGGCGCGCGACAGCACCGATCGAGGGCAGTGCCTCGCCGCGGAAGCCCAGCGAGGCGATGTGCACGAGGTCGTCATCGGGCAGCTTGGAGGTGGCATGGCGCTCGACCGCCAGCAGCAGCTCGTCACGAGTCATGCCGCAGCCGTCGTCAGTGACGGCAATCAGCGCCCGCCCGCCGTCGCGCAGCACCACGTCGATGTGCCGCGCGCCGGCGTCGAGGGAATTCTCCACCAGCTCCTTCACCGCGGCGGCCGGGCGCTCCACCACCTCGCCGGCGGCGATCTGGTTCACCAGGGTTTCCGGCAGGCGGCGAATCGGCATAAATCCAGGGACTCCGGCGGCAGGGGCGCAGGATCGCGCCGTGCGCCGAACTCTAGCAGACCGGCCGGAGTCGCGCGAAAGTCTTCAGGCGAGCGCCGGCAGAGTCCGCTCCAGGATGGCGCGGCTGTCGGCAGTGGTACCGCCCGCGGCAGGGCCGATGTCGGTTACGCCACCGCGTAGATCAACATGCCTACTATCACCGCGGCAGACACAACAGTGATGGACCAGAGCTGCCAGCCCCTCATGCGCCGGAAGCTGAAGGATTCGCGGGCGTACTTGTCGTCGTGCTCTCGTGCCATAACGTCGCTCCTTTCTTGCGTTGGGATGCGTCACGATCGGCTTGTCCAGGGGGAAAACGTGAACGATGGGGCCAGGGTTCCGAGATCGGAGGCGACCTGCCAGCGCCGCAGCTTGGCAACGAATCGCGATATCACTGGCGGATGGCAAAAGTACGCCCCCGAGAATGGCGAATAGCCTTCAGGCTATGCCATCTTCAGGTTGCGCGAGGCGGAAATGTCACTCAGCTGCCGTCGTTCGGGGCTTCGCGGGTCGGGCTGACGCCTTCGGGAGTGCCGACCACGACGACGGTGAGCGCGTCGGGCTTGTAAAGGGTGCCGGCGACGCGGCGGGCGTCTTCCAGGGTGACCGCCTCGACGTAGTCGTTGCGCCTTTCGAGGTAGTCGATGCCGAGGTCTTCCAGCTGCATGCCGACCAGCATGCCGGCGATGTTGTCGGAGCTGTTGAACCGCAGCGGGAAGGAGCCGGTGAGATAGCGCTTGGCGGCCTCCAGCTCCTCGGCGCTCGGCCCCGCCTCGGCCATGCGGCGCCATTCCTGGCGGATAAGGTCGAGGGATTCGCCGACCCGCGCGTTCTGCGTCGCAGTGCCGCCGTAGACCATGTCGCCGTGGTCGAAGGCGGCCAGATAGGAGTAGACCGAGTAGGCAAGGCCGCGCTTCTCGCGCACCTCCTCGACCAGTCGGGAGGAGAAGCCGCCGCCGCCGAGGATGTAGTTCACCACATAGGCCGCGTAGTAGTCGGGATCGTCGCGAGGGATGCCACCCTGGCCCAGGACCACCACCGACTGCGGGATCGGCTTGGCGATCACCACCGTCTCGCCGCCGTTCTGCACCTTGGCCTGCGTCAGCGAGAAAGGCGCAGCCTTCTGCGGCAGCACGAGGAAGATCTCGTCGAGCGCCGTGCCGAGCTCCTCCGCCGTGATGTCACCGACCACGCCGAGGTAGAGCTGGTCGCGGCCGAAGCGCTGAGCGACGAAGCCGCGCAGATCGTCGGCGGTGATGCGCGCGATGGAGGCTTCCGTGCCACGGGTCGCCCGCGCGTAGGGATGGTCGCCGTACATCAGCCGGCGCAGCACACGGCCGGCGATGGAGTCCGGGTCCTCGGACTCGCGCGACAGGCTCGCGGTGATCTGGCTGCGGATGCGCTCCACCGGCTCATCGTCGAAGCGCGGCTCGGTCAGCGCCAGGCGCAGCAGTTCGAAAGCGCGGTCGCGGTTCTCGGTCAGGGTCTCCAGCGAGCCGTTGAAGCCGTCGAGCCCGGCGTTGAAGCGCAGGGAGATCGAGAGATTGTCGAGCTCGCCCTGGAAAGCCTGGGAGTCGAACGGGCCGGCCCCCTCGTCGATGGTGCTGGCGACCATGTGAGCGAGCCCGGTCTTGCCTTCCGGGTCGAGCGCGGCGCCGCCGCGGAATGCGATCTCCAGCGCGATGATCGGGTTGGTGTGGTCCTCCACCAGCCAGGCCTCGATGCCGCCGGGGCTGACAACGCGCTGCACCTCGACGGCGCGCGCCTGGAAAGCGGTGAGAAAGGCCGTCAGTGCGATCAGCAGGGCGACCGTCAAGGCGGCCAGATGCGGCGCGAAAGTCCGGCGGTCCTGTGCCGTGGCAGCAGTGGCGGTCTTCGCCCGGCGGGTCGGC
Organism: uncultured Pelagibius sp.; assembly: GCA_964472095.1. GTDB lineage: Bacteria > Pseudomonadota > Alphaproteobacteria > Kiloniellales > Kiloniellaceae > Pelagibius. The sequence goes on along the minus strand of CAYYIV010000013.1, from coordinate 113,274 downwards.
AGAGGCTTATTCACGGGAAGCGTCCTTTCGTCGGATCGTCAGCTCGTCGGGTCGGGCAGCAGGTAGCTGGTCACCGACTGCTCGTCGCGCAGCACCTCGCGGAGGGCCGCATTCACGTCGTCCGCCGTCACCTCGGCGATTCGCTCCGGCCAGGCTTCCAGCTGTTCCAGGGTGCCGCCGGTCATGAGCGCCGCACCGATCGCCCTGGGCGCGGTGCTGAGGTTGTCGCGGGCGAAGACGGCGCCGGCCACCAGGCGTTTCTTGGCGGCGGCAACCTCGTCCTCGGTGACGCCGCTTTCCAGCAGCTTGGCTACCTCGGCCCGCAGTGCCGCCTCGGCCGGTTCGACTTCCTGGCCCGGCCGCGGAGCCACGTAGAACTGGAAGGTCGAGTAGTCGTAGTTGGACGGGCTGTAGCCAGCCCCGGCGGCGCCGGCGATACCCTGCTCGACGACCAGGCGGCTGTAGAGCCGGGCGGTGGCGCCGCCCCCGACGATCTCCGAAGCCACCTGCAGGGCATAGGCTTCGTTGCCCGCCGCCTGGCGGTAGCTCGGCGCCAGATAGCTGATGGAGACCTGGGGCTGACGTACCCGCGCGCTGGTCAGGCGAACCTCGCGCGGCGCGTTCTGCGGCGGCTCGATGACGCGCTTGCGCTCGGGGATGTCCTTGGCCGGGATCACGCCGTAGTACTTCTCGGCGAGATCGCGGACTGCCTCGGGCTCGACGTCGCCGGCGACGATGAGCACCGCGTTGTTGGGCGCATACCACTTGTCGTAGAAGTCAATCGCCGCCTGGGTGCTGAGCTGCTCGATCTCATGGTCCCAGCCGATAATGGGAATGCGATAGGGGTGATTGAGGAACTGGATAGCGCGGCTCAGCTCGCCGAGCTGGCTGGAGGGCTCGTTGTCGATGCGGCTGCGCCGCTCCTCGCGCACCACCTCCCGCTCCGGCAGCACCACCGCGTCGGTGAGCCGCAGGTTGGCCATGCGGTCGGCCTCGTTCTTCATCATGATTTCCAGGCGATCGGCCGCGACGTTCTGGAAGTAGCCGGTGTAATCCCAGGAGGTGAAGGCGTTCTCGCGCCCGCCGTTGGCGGCGATGATCTGCGAGAACTCGCCCGGTGCGAGGCTCTCGGTGCCCTTGAACATCAGGTGCTCGAGGAAGTGGGCGAGACCCGACTCACCGGCCTGCTCGTCGGCCGCACCGACGCGGTACCACACGGAATGGTGCACGATGGGCGCGCGGCGGTTGACCACCACCACCACCTGCAGACCATTATCGAGAGTGAAACTGACGGGATCGAAGACCTTGGCCAGGGCCGGTGCGATCGGGGCGAAAGCCACCGCCAGCAGGATAACCAGCGCGCCGAGCAGCGGGGCGCGCACCAGGGCCGGGCGGCGGCGGAGAACTGCCATGTCCGAGACTCCCTCTAACGTTGCAGGGGCGGCGTGCCGCTAAACCAGAATGATTCTATTGAGCATCTATATGGCACGAAACCGGGCGCCCGCAAGCGGACGCCCGGTCGGATTATGGTGAACAATCGTTAACGACCGGTCAGCAGACCGGCAGCGAAAGCTCAGAAGAGGCCTTCCAGCGGTGCCTGGCGGCGGCGCTCGATCTGCGGAGTCGGGCCGGTGGTCGGTGCCTGGCCGAGGGCGGCGTTCTCCTGCAGGCGTCGGGTTTCGGCCACCGGATCGACGATCGTGCCCGCCGGCGTCTGAGTGTTCCAGAACACCAGCCGATCCACGAAGTAATCCGATTCGTCGTTGAGCTGCTTGGTCTCGCGGTTGACGATCAGGCGAATGTCCGGATTCGCCTGGGATGCGCCCGTGGCCTCCAGAAGGGCCTGCTCCCCGGCGGTGCGCGGGACGGCTGCCTGCTGCTGGACGGCGGGGTTCTGGCTGTTGGCGAAGACGGCGCGCTCGGCCTGCTGGGCCGAGGTGCCGACCTGCGGGCGCGCCGCACCGGGCTCGGGCGGCCGGAGACTATAATCCGGCGGCAGGGTGAGCGGCGCGCGCGAGACGACGCGGAATTCGTCCGGCGACTGCTTGGTCAGGCCGAGCTGCTCGCGAAACCCGCCACAGGCGGATAACGCCAGGGTGAGCCCGGCGATCATGAGAAGCCTCAATGTCATGCTGCTATCCATTTTCGACTACCTCCCTATCCCCGCCCCCTTATTACCCTTCCTGCCCGGCTGGAACAACCCATCCGCAACAATCAGGGCGACGCCGCAAACGATGGCGCTGTCGGCCACATTGAAGGCCGGCCAGTGCCAACCCGCGATGTGGAAGTCGAGGAAATCGACGACGCCCGGTTGATACAGCCGGTCGATGGCGTTGCCGAGGGCGCCGCCGACCACGAGGCCGATCGCATAGGGCAACAGGCCGCTGGCCTGCTTCCGCAGCCAGAACAAGAGGGCCAGGGAAACGCAAACGTTGACGACGATGAGGAAGTAAGGCTGCCAGGCGGAATCGCTCTGGAACATGCCGAAGCTGACGCCGCGGTTGTGGACCAGCACCAGATTGAAGAACCCGGTCACCTCGATCCCGCCCCGCGGCGGCATCACCAGGTTCAGGATCACCCACTTGCTCAGCTGGTCGAGCAGCAGGACCGCGGTGGCGATGAAGAGGCAGCGTTGCATGGCCGGGGGCGCGGGCGCGGAGCGGCGGCTACTGCGCCGCAGCGCCCAGATGCTGCACCGCATCGGCACAGCGCGTGCAGGTCTGCGGCGCCTCGGCCACGGCGTCAACCTCCGGCAGCACCTTCCAGCAGCGCTCGCATTTCTCGCCGGCTGCCAGTGCGGCGACCACCGCCACGCCCGGCACCTCGGGCAGGCGGAAGGCCTCGGCCGGCGCCGGCGCGTCGCTCAGCGTGATGTCGGAGGTGATGGCCACGTCGGCGAAGTCGACCGCGGCGACGGCATCCCTCAGCTCCGCGCGCTCGATGTAGACCACGGGATGCGCCTGCAGGCTGGAGCCGATGCGCTTGGCCGCGCGTTCGACCTCCAGTGCGCCGGTCACCGCGCGGCGCACTTCGCGCACCCGCGCCCACTTGGCGGCCAGCGTCGCGTCGAGCCACTCTGCCGGCACCGCCGGGAAGCTCCGCAGATGCACCGAGGCTTCACTGCCGCCGCCGCGCGTCCACCAGGCCTCCTCCGCGGTGAAGCAGAGAATCGGAGCCAGCCAGGCGGTGAGGCAGGAGAACAGCTCGTCGAGCACCGTGCGGCAGGCGCGCCGGCGCAGCGAATCGGGCCGGTCGCAATAGAGCACGTCCTTGCGCACATCGAAGTAGAAGGCGGAGAGATCCACCGCACAGAAGGTGTAGACGGCCTGGTAGAGGGCGTGGAAGTCGAAGTCCTCGACATTGCGGCGTATCTGGCGGTCGAGCTCGGCCAGTCGGTGCAGCACCCAGCGCTCCAGCTCCGGCATTTCCTTGGCGGGCAAGCGCTCGGAGTCCTCGAAGCCGTCGAGGTTGCCGAGCAGGTAGCGCAGGGTATTGCGCAGGCGGCGGTAGGCGTCGCTCTGGTACTTCAGGATATCCGGCCCGAAGCGCAGGTCCTCCTCGTAGTTGGAGGCGACCACCCAGAGCCGCAGGATGTCGGCACCCTGGCTGTCCACCACCTCCTGCGGCGAGAGTGCATTGCCCTTCGACTTGGACATTTTCTCGCGGCCTTGCTCCTCAAGGATGAAACCGTGGGTTAGCACGGCGTCGTAAGGCGCACGCCCGCGCGTGCCGGCGGACTCCAGGAGCGAGGAGTGGAACCAGCCGCGGTGCTGGTCGGAGCCTTCGAGGTAGAGGTCGGCCGGCCACTTCAGCTCGGGCCGCGCCTCCAGCACGAAGGAGTGGGTCGAACCGGAATCGAACCATACCTCGACCACGTCGGTCACCTGCTCGAAGTCGTCGGCGCTGTAATCGTTGCCGAGGAAGCGCTGCGGGTCGCTGGCGAACCAGGCATCGCCGCCTTCAGTCTCGAAGGCTTCGGCGACGCGCTCGATCACCTTGGGATCGCGCAGCGGCTCGCCGGTCTTCTTGTCGACGAAGATCGGCAGCGGAACACCCCAGAGGCGCTGGCGCGAGATGCACCAGTCGGGCCGCTGCTCGATCATCGAGCGCAGGCGGTTGCGCCCGGTCGCCGGCACGAAGCGCGTGGCGTCGATCGCCTTGAGCGCCTTCTCGCGCAGCTGGTTGGTCTCCATGGAGATGAACCACTGCGAGGTGTTGCGGAAGATCAGCGGCGCCTTGGAGCGCCAGGAATGCGGATAGCTGTGGGTCAGTTTACCCTTGGCGAGCAGGCGTCCGGCCTCGGCCAGAGCCTTGATGACCCGGCCGTTGGCGTTGCCCGGCTTGCCGTTGGCGTCGTAGACCACGGCGCCAGCGACAAGCGGCACATGGTCGTAGAACAGGCCGGCCCCGTCCACGGTCTGCGGAACTTCGATGCCGTAGTGGCGGCCGAGGGCCCAGTCGTCGGCACCGTGGCCCGGGGCGATGTGCACGAAGCCGGTGCCCTGCTCGGTGGTGACGAAGTCACCGGCCAGCACGGGAACCTCGAAATCGTAGCCGCCCGCGGCGGCCGCAACGCCGCGCCACGGGTGCGCCAAGACGGTGCCGGTGAGATCGCCCGCCTCGCCCAGCAGGCGCCAAGCTGCAATGCCGGCGTCGGCCTTCACCTGCTCGGCCAGATCCCTGGCCAGCACGAGCTTTTCGCCGACTTCGGCAGCGCTGCCCTCGGCCACTGCCTCGACCTGCCAGACGCCGTAAGCGATCTCCGCGCCGAAGGCGACGGCACGGTTGCCGGGGATGGTCCAGGGCGTCGTGGTCCAGATCAGCACCGCGGCGCCGTCGAGCAGCGCGTTGTCACTGCGCACCACCGGGAAGCGCACCCAGATGGTGGTCGAGGTGTGGTCGTGATATTCGACCTCGGCGTCGGCCAGCGCGGTCTTCTCGACCACCGACCAGAGTACTGGGCGCGAGCCCTTGTAGATACCGCCGCCGACCAGGAATTTGCCGATCTCACGGGCGATTTGCGCCTCGGCGTCGAACGACATGGTCGTGTAGGGGCGCTGCCAGTTGCCGATCACGCCGAGGCGCTTGAACTCCTCGGTCTGGATCTTCACCCACTTGGCGGCGAAGTCGCGACACTCGCCACGGAACTCCAGCACCGGCACGGTGTCCTTGTCCTTGCCGGCGGCGCGGTACTGCTCCTCGATCTTCCATTCGATGGGCAGGCCGTGGCAGTCCCAGCCCGGCACGTAGTGGGCATCCTTGCCGAGCATCTGGTGGGCCCGGTTGATTACGTCCTTGAGGATCTTGTTCAGTGCGTGGCCGATGTGGAGGTGGCCATTGGCGTAGGGCGGCCCATCGTGGAGGATGAACTTCTCTCGGCCCTTGGAAATCTCGCGCTGACGGGCGAAGAGGTCCATCTCGTCCCAGCGCGCCAGGGTCTCCGGCTCGCGCTGGGCGAGCCCGGCGCGCATCGGGAAGTCGGTCTTCGGCAGGAAGACGGTCGGGCGGTAGTCGACGCTCATCGCGTGGTTCTTCTTAACTGATGCCGGTTTGGGCCAGGACTTCGCGGGACTGGCCGCAATCGAGGGCGATTTGTGCCCGCAAAGCGTCGAGGCCGTCAAACTTCTTTTCCGGCCGGATGAAGTCGATCAGCCGCACGCGCAGGGTCTCACCATAGAGATCGCCGTCGAAATCGAAGAGGTGGACCTCCAGGCGCAGGTCGTCCCCGGCCACCGTCGGGCGGCGGCCGAAGTTGGCCACGCCGGGCAGCCAGTGGGTCTCGCCGCCGTGCTCGACGCCGGGATCGCGTCCGGCCCGCACGGCATAGACCCCGAGGGCCGGGCGCAGATAGTCGCCGAGCCCGAGGTTGGCGGTCGGAAAGCCGATGGTGTGGCCGCGCCGGTCACCGTGCTCCACCCGGCCCTCGATCTCCCAGGGGCGGCCGAGCAGCTCGGCCGCCTTGACCGGGCGGCCGTCGCGCAGCTGGGCGCGGATGATGGAGGAGGAATAAACCTCCCCCTCGCCGGTCATCACCGGGTCGACGGCGGTGACGCCGAAGCCGTGCTGGGCGACCATCGATTTCAGCAGCGCCGCATTGCCGGCCCGTTTGTGGCCGAAGCAGAAATCCCAGCCTACCACCACGTGGCGCGCTGCCAGGTCGCCGACCAGGATCTCGAGCACGAAGGCCTCGGCCGGCTTCAGCGAGAAGCTGCGGTCGAAATGCAGCACGAAGAGGTCGTCGACTCCGGCCTCCTGAAGGGCGTGTGCCTTGGCGCGCAGCGAGGTCAGGCGAAAGGGCGGCTGATCCGGCAGGAAGACCGAGCGCGGATGCGGCTCGAAGGTGAGTACAGCCAGATGGGCGGAAAGAAGGTCGGCTTGGCGCCGTGCGTCGGCCAGCAGCAGCTGGTGACCGCGGTGGACGCCATCGAAGTTGCCGATCACCACCACGGCGCCGCGGGCGGCGGCGGGCAGGTCGCCGGTATGCCGGAAGATTGCCATAAGACCGGCTGGTCTGCCGCCTTCGGCTGGCTCTGTCAACGAAAGAACAGTAAGCGGCGCAGGACGGCCGGGCCGCTGCGGCGCCGGCGGTGCCGGCGCTACTCGGCGGCCTGCGGAGTCTTGGCGGCCGCCTTGTCGTTGGCTTCGGGGTGGTTCGCCATGTCCTTGCGACTGGCCACCATAAGCGTCGCCTCACCTTCCAGTACGGCAGCACCGCGCACGGTGCAGACGGTGTCGAAAACGACCCGCTTCTTTTCCGCCTGGATCTCCTTCACCGTGACCCGCGCCTCCACCGTATCGCCGATCTTCACCGGCGCCTTGAAGCGCAGGTCCTGGCGCAGGTAAATGCAGCCGGGGCCCGGCAGGCGGGTGCCGAAGACGGTGGAGATGAAGCTGGCGGAGAGCATGCCGTGGGCGATCCGCCCGGCGAACACGGTTTTCTCGGCGAAACTCTGGTCCAGATGGACCGGGTTGGTGTCACCGGAAATGCCGGCGAACATGGTGATATCGGCATCGGTCACCGTCTTTGCGAAGACGGCTGTCATGCCCACCGAGAGATCTTCTATGTAATATCCGTGCTTTTCCTGCATCCGACCGATTCTCTTTGTCAAGGCAATTATGTTGCAATCCACAATCGAATCGCGAAACAATATTTTGAAAACCCTAGAGGAAGGGCATTTTCTTCGCAAGTGCGATTTTGCGGATGCGAAGGGAAAAACCATCGCACTTTCCGGTAAATTTTGCCTTACGGACTGGCTTGGAAAACGCACGCCAGGGGATAAAGTTGCGCGCTGCGGAATCCAGCCGGCACAAGCCTCTAGCGGCGGCGGCGCGATCCGGCCATGGCCGCCAGGTCGCGGTCCATCTGGTCGCGCAGGGCGTCGACCGGCAGGGTGGCCGTGGCGGCACTGACCGTGGAGGCCACCGGCACGCTGGCACCCTGCTCCTCCAGCGGCAGCGGCGCACGGCGCACCATCCGGTAGAGCGCGAAGACGCCGATGGCGGCGTGCACCGCGCCGACGCAGACGAAGAAGCCGTTGGGGCCCATGTCGCCCATCAGCAGCGACACCGCGATCGGCCCGAAGATGGCACCGGTGCCGTTGATCAGCATGAGGGAGCCGCTGGCCGCCACCATCTGCTTGGGTGTCAGGTAGTCGTTGGTGTGGGCGAGGCAGAGTGAGTACATCGGAAAGCTCATGCCGCCGACCAGGAACATCATGGCATAGAGGCCGACCACCTCGCCGCCCGCGACCAGCGCGGCCAGCAGGGCGGCCAAGGCGGCGCCGAAGGTGACGGCAGTCAGCACCCGGCGCCGGTCGTAACGGTCCGACAGCCGGCCGATCGGCCACTGAAAGGCCATGCCGCCGAGGATCATGATACTCATGAAAAGGGCAATCTGTGCCACGCTGAGGCCGGCCGCGCCGGCATAGACCGCGCCCATGGAGAACAGCGCGCCGTTGGCCAGGCCGGTACCCAGCGAGCCGATCGTGCCGAGCGGCGAGGTGCGATAGAGCGCGCGCAATCCGAGCGGCTCCGGCGCGGTGAAGTCGGGCGTCGGCGTCGCCGACACCGAAATCGGCACCAGCGCCATGGAAATCAGCACCGAGGCAAGGACGAAAAGCACGAAGCTGTTGGTGTCGGCGAGGTTGAGCAGGAACTGGCCGCCGGCGACGCCGCCGAGCACCACCACCATGTACACCGACAGCATGGAACCGCGGGTCTGGTTGGTGGAACGGTCGTTGAGCCAGGACTCGGCGACGATGTAGAGGCCGGCATAGCAAAAGCCGGTGAGAAAGCGCATGGCGCCCCAGACCCACGGGTCGACGAAGACCGCGTGCACCAGCGCGGCGGTCGAGGCGGTCGAGGCCAAGGCGGCGAAGACGCGCACGTGGCCTACCTGCCCCACTACCTTGGGGGTGATGATCGCCCCGGCCAGGAAGCCGAGGTAGTAGCAGGACATTACGAGACCGGTCACCTCCGTACCGAAGGCTTCCGACGTGGCACGGATGCCGAGCAGCGAGCCCTGCAATCCGCTGCCGAGCATCAGCATGCCGAGGCCAACCAAAAGCGCCCAGGCCGATTTGATGGCTGCCAGCATGTCGAAAGAACTCGTTCCTCAGGCTAGATCCCGTCCGCTGAACCGCTTATGCAACGCCCCCGGCGGTACCGCTAGCGGATCTGCGCCAGAGCCAGGCGCGGACTGACGGAAAGTCGGCGCCGATCGCCTCCTGCACTGAGCAGTCGCAGCGCTGGTCAGGCAACGGACACGGCCGTCAGCGCCCGTTGCTGCGGCGGTGCGAAGCCGACGATGACCTGGCCGCCCACCTCGATCACCGGACGCTTAATCAGCGTCGGGTGCAGCGCCAGCAAGCGCGCGGCGCCGGCGGCGTCGAGACCGGCCTTCTCCGCTTCCGGCAGCGCACGCCAGGTGGTGCTGCGCCGGTTCATCAGGGTTTCCCAGCCGACCGCCTCGAGCCAGCGGTCCAGGCGCCGAGTCGCGAGCCCGTCGGCGCGCAGGTCGTGGAAGCGGTGCGCCGCACCGCTGGCCTGGAGGTGCTGCAGGGCCCGGCGGCAGCTGTCGCAGTTCTTCAGGCCGTAGATCTCGATCATCCCTCACTCTCCGCAGATAACATCGGCGTCTCCTATAGCCAAGCGGGCGGCACCGCGTCGAGCCCACCGACGCCGGCAGCGCGCGATGCGGTTGACAGATTGGGTTCCGAAGCCTTCTCTTGGAACATGGAAGCGCAGGAAAGCCAAACCGTCCCGAAGCGTGAAGGCGCCCTTGCCGGCGAAGTTGTCGTCCTGCTGGAAGACGACGATCTGGTTCGCCGGGCCACCGAACGACTGCTGCGCCGTTTCGGCGCCGCCATCGTCACCGCCAGCAGCAGTGCCGAGGCTCTGGCAGCGCTCTCCGCACGCAAATTAACCCCAAGTTGGGTCATTGCAGACTACTGGCTGAGCCGACAGGAGAGCGGCCTCGCAGCTGCAGTGGCGCTGCGCGACGCCGCGGGCGGCCCGCTGCGAGGCCTGATCGTCACCGGCGATCGCTCCCGGGACGTTGCCGAAGCCGTCGCCGGGTCCGGATTCCGGCTGCTCCGCAAACCGGTAAACATCGACAGCTTCCTCGCTGCTCTTACGGAGCGCATCTAATCAGCTCGGACAAAATTCAGGTAGTTGGAGATGGCCCTCCAATAAATACAATCTATAGATGTGTATTTCTGGGAAAGAAGTCGGACATTGGATACCTGTCCCACCCGTTGAGATGCCGATTTCTGCCGCAGATCCACAGGGAGACACTTTATTGGAGCTCGTTTTGTAGTTGAAAAGCCAGCAGAAATTCGGATTATACCTGTCGTACCGGGGCGTCAGTCGATCTGCTTATTCGAAGGCGTCGGGCAGTTGTCCGACGGCCAATGAATGTCTGCAGGATCAATCGGGGGATAGACTGTCGTCTGGTGCCAACGAAGTCCGGCCGCGACTAGGACCGGAAGGTGCAACGAAAAACAGGGTTCTCTAAATTATGAAGGTCCTCTACGCCGACGATCACTGGATCACACGCAGCGCAGCGAAGCACTTGATTGACCGGCTGGAGCCAGAAAGTGTGCTGCTCGAAGCGGCGGACTTTCGACAGGCTTTGGAGATCGCTTCCAGCAACCCCGACCTGGATCTCATCCTCTTGGATCTGCTGATGCCTGGCATGAAGCGCTTCGAGGGCCTTCGCGCAATGCGCGAATGTTTGCCGCATGTCCCGGTGGTCGTCATGTCGGCCATCGAGGATCGCGACGAGATCCTGCGCTGCATCGAGGCCGGCGCAATGGGCTACATCCCGAAGTCTGCCCAGAGCGACGAGATCGAGTCCGCGCTGCAGACCGTGCTGTCCGGCGGCGTCGCCTTCCCGCGCCGCCTGCTGGAGCAGCGCAGCCCGGCCAAGAAGGCACCGGTCTACGGTTTCGGCAGCGAGAAGTCCCTGGAAGACGTAGCCAACGCCCTGACCAAGCGGCAGCTTCAGGTCTACAAGTACCTCGGCCAGGGCATGTCGAATGCCCAGGTCGCCGAATCCCTTGGTCTCTCGGAGCACACGGTGCGGGTCCATGTCTCTGCGATCGTCAAGCGTCTCAACCTCGACAGCCGTACCCAGGCCGCCATCAGCGCTGCAGCGCAGGTGCGCGCCCTGGAAGAGGCCGAAGCCGCCATCTTCTGAGCGGCAGCGGCCCGCCGCCTCTACGGCGCCGGCCGCGACAGTGCAAAGTGGCAAAGGGAGCGTAGCCGCGCCGGTTTGACCGGGCGCTGCAGGTAGTGCGCCAAGCCCGCTCGCGGGTCCGCCTTGTCGGGCGGTGCATCGGTCACCAGCAGGATTGCCGTTGGGCTGTGTGCCGCGATCTCCCAACCGCCCGCCGCGGCAAAGGCCGCACGGTCCGAGATCGCCAATGCCGGTCGCGCTGCCAGGGCGGTCGCCAGCCCCTCAGCCGGAGTGATCCGAACGACCGCGCCCCAGCTTTGCAGGCTCGCGGCCAGCAATGCCGCCTCGACACCCTCCAGCAGCAGCACCTCGGCACCTTCCAGCGGGTTGACCGGTTCGGCAGGCAGGGACGCCGCGTCCCGGCCGTCGTCACCGTCGCCGTAACATCGGGCGCCCGCCGCCGACGCAGTCTGCAGCGTCAGCGCAAAGCAGGACCCGCGCCCGCGCTCCGAGCGCAGAGTCAGGCGGTCGCCGGCGAGAGCGGCCAGGCGACGGGCGAAGGTGAGTCCTAGTCCAAGACCGCGTTCGCGCGGCCGCACTTCGTTTTCCAGCCTGAAGAACGGCTCGAAGATCTGCTCCGCCTTTTCCGTGCCGATACCCAGGCCGCTGTCCCACACCTCGATGCGCAGATCGGCGCCGGTGCGCCGGCAGCCGAGCAGCACCTTGCCGCTGCTGGTGAACTTCGCGGCGTTGTCGAGCAGCAGCGCCAGGAGGCGGCGCAGAAGCGCAGGGTCGGCCCGCACAACGGCCTGCGACGACACGACACGGAAGTCGAGGCCGAGCTGCGTGAAGCGCCGCGCGAAGTCGTCGCGCAGCTTGGCGAAGATCGGCTGCAGCGGCACCGCCTGTATGTCCAGCGCCAGCAGCCCTTGCTCCGCGGCTTCCAGATCGGCGAGGCAATCCAGCCAGGCGTTCGACAACTGCAAGGCGTAGCGCATGTCGTCGGCGATGATCTTGAGATCGCGTCCACCCGGCGCTTGCTGCAGCTCGCCGACCATCAGACTGAGGGCATTCAACGGCTGACGCAGCTGATGCTGCGCCTCGAGGAACAGGCTCCGTGCCCGCCGCTTCCCAGGCTGGTCCACTTCAACGCTCCTCCCTGTTTCGACGCCCTGCACCGGCGCCACCATAGGCCGAAGCGCAAGAGGAATGAACGCCCAATCAACAGCGGCCAGGCCAACAGCCGCCGGCCGGCGCAACGCTCAACGATAGAGGTGGCGGATCAGGTGCCGACTGCCCGGCACCACGTAGGCCTGGCCGTAGCGATTGAAGCAGACGACGCTGCCGAACAGCACCTTGCGGCCGTAGTGATAGCCGATCACCGTCGCCGGGTGGCAGCCTCGTCCAACGATGTGGGGTCTCGCCCGATGCGGCTGGTAGTGACGGCGCGAGTGGAAGTGATGGGGCTTTACCCCCTTGCGGCCGGCCGGGTGCTGCCACCATGGCCGCTTCTGCTGGTGCGCAGGCCGCAAGAGTTCGCCCGCTGCCGTGGCGCCGGACAGCGTCGCACTGTTTGTATTGGGCAGGCGCGTCACGGCGCCCGCACTTTCAACCGCGCCGAGGGCGAGGGTCAGCGTCACGGCGAAGGCGGCAGACTTGCCGGAAAGCTTGGGGGACAACAACTGGGCCATGCTCATGATGAGCCTCCTCCGAGTTTCTTCGTTGGCTCGGCCGAACGCCGGGAGATCGCTCTCCCTGGCCCTGGAGTCTGGCGCAGACCGTATGGAGAACCCTACGCGGCCCGGCCGCGCGGCATCCCCGCAGCGACAGCGAGGCAGAAGCCGGGGGGAGCAGTTTAGATCCGGAGAGGAATCAGGCCCCGTTGCCTTCCGGCCGCGTGGTGCCGGCAGCCGGGCGGTTGTGGCTCAGGTGATCGCCGCCGTCGAGGCCGATCATCTGGCCGGTCATCGAGCGCGCCGCGATGATGAAGCGCAGGGCCGCCGCGATCTCCGCCGGGCTGGCACCGTCGCCCAGCGGCAGGCCGGCACGGCGCTCTGCGAAACCGGCGTCGCTCTGGCCGCGCGACGGCAGCGTCGGGCCCGGCCCGATCGCGTTCACACGGATGCGCGGCGCCAGCGCCTGGGCCAGAGTTCGGGTCAGGGTCCAGAGGCCGGCCTTCGACAGTGTGTAGCTGAGATAGCCGGGCGAGAGGTTCCACACGCGGGTGTCGAGGATGTTCACCACCAGCCCGCTGGCTTCAGTCGGCAGCGCCGCGGCGAAGCGCTGGGTCAGCACGAAGGGCGCCCGCAGGTTGGTATCGAGGTGGGCATCCCAGCTCGCACGGTTGCAGCTCGCGACATCGTCGAACTCGAAGATCGAGGCGTTGTTGACCAGCAGTCCGAGCGGGCCGAGCGCCGCGCCCGCGCGGTCGACCAGCGGCGCCAGCGCGCGCTCCTCACTGAGATCGGCCTGCAGCGCCACCGCGCGGCCGCCGGCCGCCGCGATCTCGGCACAGAGCGCTTCCGCCGCTTCGCCGGCGCTGCGATAGTGCAGCGCCACCGACCAGCCGGAAGCCGCGAGGTCGCGAACCATCGCCGCGCCGATGCGCCGCGCCGCGCCGGTCACCAACGCGGCGCGCGGCAGGTCCGGAGGCGGCGGAAAGACAGTTTCGGTACTTGCCATCAAACGATCCGAAGAGGAAACAAACCGAGCGCCGGGCACCTTAGCAAAGCCGACGGCTGCAGCAACGACGCGCTATCTGCCGATCATGCCGAGAAACTCGCGGCGGGTCTTCGGATCGTCGCGGAACACGCCGAGCATGCGGCTGGTCACCATGGTGGTGCCCGGCTTGTGCACGCCGCGGGTGGTCATGCACTGATGCGCCGCCTCGATCACCACGGCGACGCCGTGAGGCTGCAGCACCTCGTCCAGGATGTTGGCTATCTGCGCGGTCATCGTCTCCTGGATCTGCAGGCGCCGGGCATAGACTTCGACGACGCGCGCCAGCTTGGAGATGCCGACCACGCGGGCCTTTGGCATGTAGGCGACGTGGGCGACGCCGATGATCGGCGCCATGTGATGCTCGCAGTGGGACTCGAAACGGATGTCGCGCAGTACCACCATCTCGTCGTAGCCTTCGGTCTCCTCGAAGGTGCGCTGCAGGATCGCCGCCGGGTCCTGGGCGTAGCCGGCGAAGAACTCCTCGTAGGCACGCACGACGCGCTCCGGCGTCCCCAGCAGGCCCTCGCGCGACGGATCGTCGCCGGCCCAGCGCAGCAGGGTGCGCACCGCCGCCTCCGCCGCCTCCCGGCTTGGCAGCTCCCCGGCGGGAGCCGCGTCGGAGGCCGCCTGCAGCTTGCAGGCGCCGGCCCTCGTCGTGGTCATTTGGTATTCTCCCTGATCAGCCCCCGAGGCAACTTATGTCGCCCGCGCCGGAATCCAAGCTTTCTCTTCGTGGCCGCAGAACTCACTCGGTGAAGCGGTCGAAGGCGGAGTGAAAGCGCAGCCGGCCACGCCAGGCCGCCCCTGCGCCGGGGCGAAGTTCCAGTGCCATGAAAGCCTCCAGCGGCGCGACGTGCTCCCAGGCGATGCCCCAGCCGGCGGCCGGACGGAAGCCGAAGCGCCGGTAGTAGGCGGGCTCGCCCAGCACGACCGCGAGGTCGCCGCCCAGGGCCCGGGCAAGTGCGAGGCCCGCTTCGACCAGGGCGCTGCCGACACCCCGGCCCTGCCAGGCCCCGGCCACGGCGAGCGGCGCCAGGCCGAACAGGCGGTCGGCGCCCGCGCCCTCCACCGTGACCGGGCTGAAGGCGACGTGGCCGACGAGGCTGCCTTCGCCGGTCTCCGCCACCAGAGAAATGTTGAGCGCGCCTGCCGCGCGCAGGGCCGCGATCAGCTCGGCCTCCGACACCTGGCCGAAAGCCTCCGTAACGACGGCGGCGATGGTCGGGGTGTCGGCGGCGACTTCTCCGCGGATATGGAAGGGGCCGCTCATGCCGCAGACAACACCACAGACGGCCCGACGCTGCCAAGCGGCGGACGGTCCCTGAGACGCAAGAATTGGGGGGTCAGGTCTTGCAAAAAGAATTAAGATCGAGTGCTGCCGGAAATACTCGGAAGACAGCGGGCCTGGCCCTTCTTGTCGTGCTTTCAAAACGGCGGCCGCCGACCGCTCGGCGATGGTGCCCCTGGCCTGACTCGAACAGGCACGCCCTTGCGGGCAACAGATTTTGAGTCTGCCGCGTCTACCGATTCCGCCACAGGGGCCCCGAAGCTTCCCGCCCACGGTCTTGGTGCGTGCCGGAAAGCGGCCGGAGACGGCGGGAAACCGCCGGGAGCCGGCCGGATCGCATCATAGCCGCGGCGGCGCGCTTGGCAACCGGCGACTTGCCCGCCGAGGCTGCAAAGCCGCGGCGCCCGGCCCGTTCTCGCTTTTCTATAGCACTGACTTGGCAGACACGTTTAAATGCAACGTGCAAGTGCTACGCTCAGACTTGTGTCCTTTGCTGGCAGCGTGTTGCGCCGATGCGGCTTTGCGGGGGCGCGCCGGACGCGGCAAGGCGCGGTTGAACGTGGCGGGCAGTCGCTAGGTAGAGCACGGAGTAGAAACCTTAATGCTGGAAGGGCGCGACGGGGCACGCCCCCCGCGCCTTAGAGGGAAGGACCTGGCATCGCGACAGCGGGACGTACGGCAGATCCCGCCGGTTTGCCTTCACCGGGCATGTGAGTCACCGGCATGTGGGCCACGCGATATGTGGCGCAGCGGTTAGTTGAGTGGTTTCTCACGGTAACGGGTTCGGAGATTGCGGACAGGGTGGAGCACCGCCGCCGCACTTCACCGCATTGCGATGGCTGCAGGACGTAGAAAAGGGTCTCCCTTGCTTGTCTTGGAGTGGCCGTTGTGATGACAAACGATCATGATTTCGACAGGGACGAAATCACCCACCGTAGCGTGAAAGCCGTGGTCAAATGGTTCAACGTGACCAAAGGCTTTGGTTTCGTACAATTGAGCGAAGGTGCCCCCGACGCCTTCCTGCACATCTCCGTCGTAGAGAGAACCGGCAATCGCGAACTGTATGAGGGTACAGCCATCCTCTGCGACCTGATGCAGGGTCGCAAGGGCCTGCAGGTAGCGGAGATCCACAGTGTGGAGGCCGGCACCCTGCCGGCAGCCTCGTCCGGCCACAGCCATCACGGCGGTCACAGCGGACAGGGCGGACACGGCAGCGGCGCCACCGAGGTGATCGAAGGCACCGTGAAGTTCTTCAACGTCGAGAAGGGCTTCGGCTTCGTGATCCCGGACAACGGCGGCAAGGACATCTTCGTCTCCGGGCGCACCTTGGAACGCTTCGGCCTGCCGGCGCTGCAGCCCAATCAGCGCGTGCGGCTGCACACCCGAATGGGCCAGAAGGGGCCGATGGCCGAGCAGGTCGAACTGCTCTGAGCCCCCGGCCACACGCTATTGCAGCCGGCCTTCCTCTTCCTCCGGCAGGTCGGCCGGTGGCAGGTTGCAGGGTCCGGCCTGGTGATGCACCAGCTTCCAGCCGCCGCCCTCGCGCACGAAGAAGTTGGTCGCCGCCAGCAGGCTCTCGCCGATCATCTCGTAGCAGGTGACGAAGGCGGTGTCGCCGTAGCGATGCGCCCTGGCACCGCGGAGCTCGACCCCGCGGGTATCGGGATTGGCGAGGATGGCTGCCCAGCTCTGCATGACCTGCTCGCGTCCGCTCAGAGACGGCCAGCCCGGATGGGTGCAGGCCACTGCGACATGGCGCGCCCAGAGCTCGTCCATCGCCGCCATGTCCTTCATCTGGAAAGCGAGGTAGAAGGCCTCGTTGGCAAAGAGGATGTCGGCGTGTTCCTGCATGGGCCTCCGCTGGCGGTGGTGCCCGATGGCTCGTGACCCCGGGAGCCTAGCACGGGCGAGCCTAGCATGAACGCTGGCCGGTTGCCCCCGGCAACTGGTCCTGCTAAACGGGCTGCGGCAAGAACCATCGGCGCCCGGCGTGGCGGCGCCGGCAAGGCGGAAAGGGTCTGATCGGGCGTGCTGCGGCGACTCTATGATTGGACCATGGACCTGGCCGGCCACCGCCACGCGCTGATCGCGCTGGCGGTCATCTCCTTCGCCGAATCCTCGATCTTCCCGATCCCGCCCGACGTGCTGCTGATCCCGATGATCCTGGCGGCGCGCGAGCGCGCCTGGCTGATCGCCACGGTCTGCACCGTTGCTTCGGTGGTCGGCGGCGTCGCCGGCTACGCCATTGGCGCACTGCTGTTCGACACCGTCGGCCAGCCTATCGTCGAATTCTACGGCTACCTCGACCGCTACCAGGAGTTCCAGGCGCGCTACGAGGAATGGGGTGCCTGGATCGTCGCCGGCGCCGGCTTCACGCCCTTCCCCTATAAGGTGATCACCATCACCTCCGGTGTGATGAACCTCGACTTCGGCGTCTTCATGGTCGCCTCGATCCTCTCGCGTGGCGCCCGCTTCTTCCTGCTGGCGGCGCTGCTGTGGTATTTCGGCCCGCCGATTCGCAGTTTCATCGAGCGCTACCTGCCGCAGCTGACTATCGTCTTCTTCGTGCTGCTGTTCGGCGGCTTCGTCGCCCTGCGCTACCTGTTCTGACCGCCGGCGGAGACCGTTCCACCGCATGACCCTGTCACAGCTCCGCCAACATCCGCGTACCGCTCCGGCCCTCCTCGTGTTCGCCTGCCTCGGTGCGCTCGGCAGCGCTCTGGCCTCGCAGTATTGGGGCAGCCTCTATCCCTGCGTGCTCTGCATCTACCAACGCTATGCCTACGGCGCCGCCATGGCCGCAGCGGCGCTCGCCTTCCTGCTGGCGGGCTCGGCACCTGGCCGGCGCCTCGCGCTGACCGGCGCGGGGCTCGCCTTTGCCGCCGGCAGCGCCATCGCAGCCTTTCATGTCGGCGTCGAGCAGAAATGGTGGCAGGGCACTGCCGGATGCCAAGCTCCGCAGCTGCCGGCGGACGCCACCGTCGAGCAGCTGCGCAACCTTCTGCTGAACCAGCCCTTCGCGCCCTGCGATGTCGTGCCCTGGGAGCTCTTCGGCATCTCCATCGCCGGCTTCAACGTCCTGGCCTCCGCCGTGCTGGCCGCGCTATCCTTCTGGGCAGCCTTCACGCTCGCCACCCGGAAGAAGGGAGGCCAGGGATGACCCCAGGGAAGTCAGGCGGCGAAACCCCGCCGAAGCAAGAAGACGCAACGACACCAGCCGGCACGGCGCCGCGCCGCGCCCTGCCCGGCGACCTCGACGCCGAGGCGCGTCTTGCACGCATGATCCGCGTCGACCACGCCGGCGAATATGGCGCCAGGCGCATCTACGAGGGGCAGCTGGCAGTGCTCGGCAAAAGCGCCTGCGGGCCGACCCTGAGACACATGCACGAGCAGGAACTCGCCCACCTGCGCACCTTCGAAGATCTGCTGGTTCAGCACCGGGTGCGCCCGACCGTGCTGCAGCCGGTCTGGCACGTCGCCGGCTTCGCCCTCGGCGCCGCCACCGCGCTGCTCGGGGAGAAGGCCGCCATGGCCTGCACCGTCGCGGTCGAGGAGGTCATCGACCAGCACTATGCCGGCCAGCACGAGCAGTTGGAGGACGACCAGGCGGCGCTGAAGAACACCATCGAGACCTTCCGGCAGGAAGAGCTGGAGCACCGCGACATCGGCCTGCGGCATGGCGCTGAGGAAACGCCGGGCTACGAACTTCTGACCGGTGCGGTGAAGGCCGGCTCGCGCCTCGCCATATGGCTGTCGGAGCGCTTCTAGCAGCGGCAGAAGCTTTAGGACTCCAGTTCGCTGTCCCAGTAAAGAAAATCCCGCCAACTCTCGTGAAGGAAGTTTGGCGGGAAGCAGCGACCGTTCTCCTGCAGCTGGTAGGTCGATGGTTCCTCCACCGGCCTCAGCAGGGTCATGCCGCTTTCCTTGAGCAGGCGGCTTCCCTTCACCAGGTTACATTCTTGGCAGGCGGTCACGACGTTCTCCCAGGAGGTGCGCCCGCCGCGCGAGCGCGGCACGATGTGGTCGAAGGTGAGGTCCTCCGCCCGGAAGTCGTCACCGCAGTACTGGCACTCGAAGGAGTCGCGCAGGAAGACGTTGAAGCGGGTGAAGGCGGGCCGGCGATCCAAGCTGACGTATTGCTTCAGCGCAATCACGCTGGGCAGCTTCATCTCGAAGCTCGGCGAGCGCACCACCGTGTCGTACTCCGAGACGATGTTCACGCGGTCGAGAAACACCGCCTTGATGGAATCCTGCCAGGACCAGAGCGACAGGGGGAAGTAGCTCAACGGCCGGAAATCGGCGTTGAGGACGAGCGCCGGATAGGCTTGCACAGCACCGGTCATGTCCGGTCCATCCTTCCTCCACATCGCCGCCCGGTACGGGATCGCCCGGCCCAGGTGGCGCGCTATCAATACTAAATGCCGGGCCCGCATACAAGATGTTGGGATCGGCGGCCGGAATCCTTCACCAAAACTTCATGCAGGGCAGCGGGGCCAGTTGGGAATATTTCCGCTTGGTATATAAAATTTTAACATAATTGCGCGAATACGGACATTCGCAAGAGGCACGCCGGTTGCAAAGTCAAAGGAGGGGGGTCGCGCCCGCCCGAATGCCATGACAAAGACCTCTGAAAGCCCTGAAGCCGCCGCCCCTGGCGCCGTCCCTGGCGGCACTCGCGCCGCTGGCCGCGCCAACGCCCGTTTGGGCAAATGGAGCATCGCCCGCAAGCTGCCGCTGGTGATCCTGGCCAGCGGCCTCATCTCGGCGGGCGCCGTCAGCATCACCAACTACGTCAACAGCGCGACGGCGATCCGCGCGGAAGCCGAACACCAGCTGAGCGCGCTGCTGGAAGCGCGCCGCGACACCCTGAACGACTACCTGGAATCGATCCGTCAGGACCTGCGCATCGTCGCCAGCAACACCATGGTGCACGAGGCCCTCGCCGACTTCACCATGGCCTGGGGCCAGCTGCGCTCGGAGGCGCAGGCGGAACTGCAGCGCCTCTACATCACCGAGAACCCGCACCCGCTGGGCCAGAAGGAAGAGTTGGACCGCGCCGACGACGATTCCTACTACAGCCAGCTGCACGGCCGCTATCACCCCTGGTTCCGCAGCCTCCTGCGCGAACGCGGCTACTACGACATCTTCCTGTTCGATCCCGAAGGCAACCTGCTCTACACCGTCTTCAAGGAAGCCGACTTCGCGACCAACCTGATGACCGGCGAGTGGAAGGATTCGGATCTCGGCAACGCCTTCCGCGCCGCCCTGGACAACCCGACCGCCGACCATCATTCGTTCTTCGACTTCAAGGGCTACGGTCCGAGCCACGGCGCGGCGGCCAGCTTCATCTCCACGCCCCTCATCGGTCCGGGCGGCATGCTGAGCGGTGTCCTCGTGTTCCAGATGCCGGTCGACCGGCTCAACGCCGTCCTGCAGAACGCCGCCGGCCTCGGCGATACCGGGCAGTCCTACCTCGTCGGCGGCGACCTGCTGATGCGCAGCGATTCGCGTTTCGGCAGCGACAATACGATCCTCGTGCAGCGCGTCGACACCCCTGCCGTAACGCGGGGCCTGGCCGGCGAGCGGGGAATCGTCGAAGCGGTCGACTACCGCGGCGACGAGGCCCTGATGGCCTACGACTCCATCGACTACCTCGGCACCCGCTGGGCGCTGGTCGCCGAGATGGCCAGCGACGAGATCTTCGCCGGCGTCGCATCGATGCGGGACAACAGCATCATCATGACAGCGATCACCATGCTGATCGTCTCCGCCATCGGCATCCTGCTGTCGCGCGGCATCGCCCGCCCGCTGAGCGCGATGACCGCCGCCATGCGCGAACTCGCGGCCGGCAACAACGCGATCGAGGTGCCGGCGCGCGAGCGCGGCGACGAGATCGGCGAGATGGCCGCCGCGGTACAGGTGTTCAAGGAGACCGCCCTCGAGGCGGAGCGCCTGGCCGCCGAGCAGGCCGCGCGGGAAGCGCGCGCCGAGGAGGAAAAGCGCCAGGCCACCCTGAACCTGGCCGACGAACTCGAGAGCAGCATCAAGTCGGTGGTCGATGCCGTCTCGGCGGCGGTCGGACAGATGGAGACCACGGCCGGGCGCATGACCAAGGCCGCCCGCCAGACCGAAGCGCAGGCCGCCGAGGTCGCGACCGCGGCGGATCAGGCCTCGACGAACGTGCAGACCGTCGCCACCGCCTCCGAGCAGCTTTCCGGGTCGATCCAGGAGATCAGTCGCCAGGTCAGCCAGTCGACGGAGATCTCGCGCGAAACCGTTGCCATGGCGGATCGTACCAGCAACACCGTCCGCGGCCTCGCCGAAGGGGCACAGAAGATCGGCGCCGTGGTGAAGCTGATCAATGACATCGCCGAGCAGACCAACCTTCTGGCGCTCAATGCCACCATCGAGGCGGCGCGCGCCGGCGAGGCCGGCAAGGGCTTCGCCGTGGTGGCAGGCGAGGTGAAGTCGCTGGCCACCCAGACCGCCAAGGCGACCGAGGAAATCTCGCAGCAGATCGGCGGCATGCAGAACGCCACGGCGGAGACGGTCAAGGCGATCGAGGACGTGCGCAGCTCCATCGACCGCATCAGCGAGGTCTGCGCCGGCATCGCCTCGGCGGTGGAGGAGCAGAACGCCGCAACGTTGGAGATCTCCCGCAACGTGCAGGAAGCTGCCGAGGGAACCCGGCGGGTGACCGAGAACATCCACGGCGTGACCGAGACCTCTGCGGAAACCGGCCAGGCGGCCGGTCAGGTCTCCAACGCGACCCAAGAACTCGCCGCCGAAGCGCAGCGGCTACGCAGCTCGGTCGAGGACATCCTCGCGTCGATGCGCGCGGCGTGAATCCCGCCAACCGAGGCGCCTAGATCGGATCGCGGTCACACGGAACCACTCGGTGGTTCCGTGTGACCGCGTGAATCCAATCTCATTCAAACGGGTAGAGCAGATTCACACGGTCGATGGATCGCCGAAGGCGATTCCATGCGACCGTGATCTGCTCTAGGCTCCATCCCCGCGGTCGCGCCGGCCCGAAGCAAAGCCGTCCACCCAGGCGCGGAGCCGGCGGATCACCGCCTTGGCGGCTTCTCGCACACGCGGCGACCCGCCGGCGAGAAACAGCACGCCGAGCGGAATCATCCAGAAGCCGAGCACCGGCAAAAACCCCAGGCAGCCTCCGCCGATGAGCAGCAGGCCGACCGTCCAGCGCAGCGGGGGCGGCGCCTGCACGGCCCAGCTGTAGAGGGGATTGGGTTTCCGCATCCGTGGCGGCGCGCTCCTCGACGCGCCAATGCCTAAGCCGGCCGATTGGTTCCGGCGCCGGGCAGTGTCTCTGGAAAGAGGTACTGCACCAGCGCCAAGGCGCCGAGCTGCAGTCCCTCCTGGTCGATGCCATGCCCGAGCCCCGAACGGCGGTAAGTGGCAATCGGCACGCGGTTGGCCTGCAGCGCCGCTTCGGCGGCGGTCATGGCCTCGAAAGGCACCACCTCATCGGCATCGCCATGCACCAGCAGCACCGGCGGCCGGCTCTTGATCTCCGCCGCCAGCGCCTCCGGCTTCACCAGCGCCCCGGAAAAGCCGACTACCACGGCGCAAGCCCTGGGCCGCCGGAGCGCCGTGTGCAGCGCCGTCATGGTGCCCTGCGAAAAGCCGACCAGGGCCAGGCGGTCGTCGCCGAGGCCGTGCGCGGCCAGTTCCGCATCGAGGAAGGCATCGAGGATCGGAGCGGCAGCGCGCACACCCGCCAGCATGGTCTCGGGCTCGCGGCTCTGCAGGCTGAACCACTGCCGGCCCATCGGCGCCATGTCGCAGGGATAGGGCGCGTGGGGCGATACGAAGGCGGTGTCCGGCAGCAACGGCTCCAACATGGGTGCCAAGGAGATCAGATCGTTGCCGTCGGCGCCGAGCCCGTGCAGCAAGACCACCAGCGCCCGCGCACCCTCGCCCGCCGCCTTGCCATGCTTCGGGCCGTCCAAGTCCATCATTCCGCTCACCGCCGACCAATCCTTCCGTATCGAGAAAAAAGCTATTCCGTCCGCTTCACCCCGCGGCCGAGGGCCACGCCGGGATGGCGGTAGAGATGCCAGAGGAACCGCGCGGCGGCGCTGCGATGGGGCCGCCAGGCCGCCCCCAGGACCGCCATGGCCTTGGGATCCGGCCGCGCCTCTAGCTTCTTCAGATGCTGCGCGGCAACGCAGAGCGCAAGGTCGCCGGCCGGCAGGACGTCGGGGCGTCCCAGCGCGAAGAGCAGATAGATCTCCGCGGTCCAGCGACCGATTCCCTTGACCCGGGTGAGCGACGCGATGGCCGCCTCGTCGTCCAGCCCGGCGAGGCCGTCGATGTCGAGGCCGCCGCCGGCGATCTCCTCGGCCAGGATGCGGCCGTAGCGCATCTTCGGACGGCTGAAGCCGACCTTGCGCAGATCGTCCTCCGTGGTCTTCAGGAACTCTTCCGCCGTCAGCGGATCGACCCGCGCCTCCAGGCGTTCGATGATGGCGCGGGCTGATTGCACCGAGACCTGCTGGCCGGCGATCATGCGGATGAGACCGGCGAAGCCGGGCGCGCTGCCGCGTTCGGGCGGCAGTCCGCAGCGCCCGTAGGCCTCTGCGATGTCGGGGTCGGTGGTCGCGAGGGCTTCCATGGCGGGGCGAAGCCGCTCGTCGGGAATCGGCCGAAGGATCATCGCTGGACTTTAGCCGCCATCTGCCGTACGGCCAATCGCATGTCGACACCGGAGGTCACCCGCTTCGCCCCCTCGCCCAGCGGGCTGCTGCACCTGGGCCACGCCTATGCGGCGCTCTTTGCCGCGCGCGCCGCTGGCCCGCGCAGGGGCGGCGGTCGCTTCCTGCTGCGCATCGAGGACATCGACGGCGACCGCGCACGGCCGGAATTCGAGGCGGCGATCTTCGCGGACCTGGCCTGGCTCGACCTTGCCTGGGAACAGCCGATACGCCGCCAGTCCGACCACCTCACCGACTACGCCCGTGCACTCGACACCCTGCAGGCGCGCGGCCTGGTCTATCCTTGCTTCTGCACCCGCAAGGAGATCGCCGCCGAGATCGCGCGGTCCGGCGCGGCGCCGCACGGCCCCGCCGAGGCGGTCTATCCCGGTACCTGCCGCCGACTTTCAGCGGCGGAGCGCCAGACACGCAAGGACGCGGGCACGCTCTATGCGGTACGCCTCGACGTCGAAAAGGCGCTGGCCAAGGCGGAAGCCGCCCACGGCGGGCCGCTCACCTGGCACGACCGCGCGCGCGGCCCCCAGACCTGCGATCCGCGCCCGCATGGCGACGTGGTCCTGGCGCGCAAGGACATCGCCACCAGCTATCACCTGAGCGTGGTGGTCGACGACGCGGCCCAGGGCGTCACCCTGGTGACCCGCGGCGAAGACCTTTTCGACGCCAGCCACATTCACCGCCTGCTGCAACAACTGCTGGACCTGCCGGTACCCGACTATCACCACCACCGCCTGATCACCGACGAGCACGGCCAGCGCCTCGCCAAGCGCAGCGACGCCCTCGCCCTCTGCGCCTTGCGCAAGTCCGGCCGCAGCCCGGCCGAGGTGATCGCGATGACTGGTATCGCGGAAGAGCCGACGCCATGACCGGGAGAGACCCCCTGATCCGACCGAGCTTCGCCGAGTTCTTCGCAGCCGAGATCGCCGCTGAACCACGCCGAGGACGACCTGCGCCGCCTGGCCGCCGAGTTCACCATTGCCCAGCGCCTGATCGACAGCCCGCACGGCGAGCGCAAGTCGCTGCTGCCCGGAAGTCAGGCCCTCTCAGCCTCCGCGGCGTCGCTGCTGCCGAGCTCGGCGAGCTGGGCCGCCGCCTCGCGCAGTACAGGCACGTGGCCGCGCGCCTGTTCGACGGTCATGCGCATCAGCGGCGCATGCACCGCCAGGGCGGCGAAGAAGCGCCCGGCCGCGTCGGTCACCGGTACCGCCACAGCGACCATGCCTTCGAGGAATTCCTCATCGTCGGTGCCGACCTGGGTCTTGCGGATCTCGTCGAGGGCGGCGCCCAGCTTGCCAATCTCGGTGATGGTGTTGGGTCCACGCGCCTCCAGCGCCAGGCTGCGCAGCAGCGGCGCGCGCAGGGCGGGCGGCAGCGTGCTGAGAAAGAGCTTGCCGCTGGCGGTACAGTGGAGCGGCACCCGGGTTCCGATCGACAGCTGCAGACGCAGTGGCCACTCCGATTCGACGCGGTCGAGGTAGACCATCTCACCGTCCTTAGGAATAGAGAGATTGCAAGTCTCGCCGATGCGCCGCGCCGCCGAGGCGAGGATGGCGTGGCGCGCCGTCGCCAGGCTGGAGCCACCGATCAGGCTCTGCGCCAGGGCCAGCAGTCGCGGCCCTGCCACCAGCCCGCGCCCGCCCAGTTCCTTGCGCAGGTAGCCGTCGCTCTCCAGCGCCGAGCAGATGCGGTAGGCGGTGGCTTTGGGCAGGCCGCTTTGCTCAGTGATCTCCTGCACCGAAGCCGGATGGTCCATGCGTGCCACCAGCTCGAGCAGCTGCAGGACGCGCGCCGAGCGCGATTTCGCCGCGGTGGGCTTGGCCAAGGATCTGGCTCCTGTCGTCATAGGCACCAACTGCTACACCTTCCGCCGGGCCCTGCGCAACTGCCGCCAGCCTCTATTGCATCTGGTAGACGCCGGCGCCCTTGTTGACCAGCAGTATGGTCGAGAGCTCCGGCAGGAAGGCGATGAGCAGCCAGGCGACCATCAGCGCGCCCAGGTAGGGCAGGGTGTAGCGCAGCAGGCGGAAATAGGGGATACCGGTAATCCCGCTGGCCACATAGAGATTGAGTCCGTAAGGCGGCGTGATGAAGCCGATGGCGTCGCCGACCAGGAAGATCACCGCAAAGTGGATCGGGTCGACGCCGATGCTGGCGGCGATCGGGGCGAGGATCGGCGCCAGGATGATGGTGTTGGGCAGCGACTCCAGCACCGTGCCGGCGACCAGGACGATCGCCATGCAGGCCAAGAGCACCGCGTAGTAACCGCCGAGTCCGCTCAGCGCCTCGGTGACGAAGGCATCGGCACCAAGCAGGGAGAGCAGCTGCTGCATCACCACGGAGACGGCGATGAGCGGCGCCAGCAGGCCGGTGATCTGGCCCGAGCGCATGATGATGGCCGGCAGTTCGGTAAGACTGAAACCCGGGATGATGAGGCGCTGGAAGGCACCGGCATCGTCCGGCAGCGCGCCGGGCGAGCCGCCGCTCGGGGGCAGCAGGCGCTGCGCGAAGGGATACATGATGAGGCCGGCTAGCATGCAGAAGCCCGCAGTGATGCCGGCCGCTTCGGTCGGCGAAAAGGCGCCGGTGTAGATGCCCCAGATGACCAGCAGGATGGCGAAGAATCCGAGCCAGGCGCCGAGCGCCATTTTCAACGTCCGCAGCAGGCGGAACTGGATGAGATGGCCCCAGCCGTTGCGATGGCAGATGTACCAGCAGACCGCCTGCATGGCGATCACCATGAGGCAGCCGGGGATCAGGCCGCCGATGAAGAGGTCGCTGATCGACAGGTTCATGAGGAACCCGTAGACGATGAAGATGATCGACGGCGGGATGATGATGCCGACGGTGCCCCCGGCCGCCGCCGTTGCGGCGGCGAAGTTCGCGTTGTAGCCGCCCTCCTTCATCTCCGGGTACATGATGGAGCCGATGGTGGCCGTGGTCGCCGAGTTGGATCCGGAAATCGCCGCGAAGAGGCCGCAGGCGCCGAGCGAGGCCATGGCAAGGCCCCCGCGCAGCCAGCCGAGGATTGAATAGGCGAAGTCGGAGAGCCGCTTGGCGATGCCGGCCGACTTGATGAGGTCGCCGGTCAAGATGAAGAGTGGCAGCGCCAGCAGGCCGAAGAAGTTCAGCCCCTCGTAGAGCGTCACGCCGATGTTTGCGAGGGTGAAGTCGATGACGAGGCTGACGCCGACCACCCAAAAACCGATGACCAGG
The DNA here is from genome assembly GCA_964472095.1 of uncultured Pelagibius sp. GTDB lineage: Bacteria > Pseudomonadota > Alphaproteobacteria > Kiloniellales > Kiloniellaceae > Pelagibius. The sequence goes on along the minus strand of CAYYIV010000013.1, from coordinate 86,636 downwards.
AAGATTGGCACGCCGAGCACGAAGAGTCCCGTAACGCCGATGGAGATGAGGGTGATCCAGAGCCCGTCCATGTAGGTTGCCTCAGTCCCCGAAGATGTTGGTGCTGAGGTTGAACGGCCGCCCGGCGCGGAAGTCGCCGAGGTCCCCCCAGAAGTTCTGCAGCACGCGGACGATCACTAGACTCCAGGCAATGGGCGTCGCCATATAGAACCACCACTGCATGACGTTGTCGGTACCCTGTACGAAGGCAAAGTTGTCGTAGGAGAGCCGCACCTGTTCGCCGGTGTAGAAGATGACGATGGCGGCGAAGGTGATCCACAGCAGGGCGTCGAGGCAGAGGCAGGCGAACTGTCCGCGATAGGGCAGGCGCAGGCGCAGCTCGTCGAAGCGCAGGTGGGCGCGGATCTTCACGTTGTAGGCGCAGCCCAGCCAGACGATCCAGAGGAAGAGATAGACCGGCACCGTCGTGCTCCAGGGCACCTGCTGGCTGAACAGGAAGCGCCGGATCACTTCGACGAAGATGATGCCAGCCATGCTCACGTAGCAGACCAGGATAAAGATCTTCTCGACGTTCGCGTCGAGCCATCGCAGAACCGCCATCGTCCTCTCGTCAGCTTGCCCGGAGCGCAAGTCCGGTGGACAGGGGCATGCCGCCAGCGGCTGGCCCTGCCCCGGGCCAAGGTCTATCGGATCTCAGGAGAAATCCGGCGGGGAAAGGGAAAGCTGGTCTTCCCCCGCCGGCCTCGGGACTCGCTGCCCTTACGCCTTCCACCAGCGCCGCGGTTCGACATTCTCCGCCAGGGTGTCCCTGGGAATCTCGCGGGCGATGTCGTAGATGGACTTGTAGGTGTCCATCCCGCCGGCCCAGTCGTTGAGACGCTCGCGCCACTGTTCCCAATCTGCCGGTTGGAACTCCGGCGAGCACATCTCCTCCGCCTCGCGCTTGGCGGCGTCGCTAAACATGGAGACCCGCGTGCCGGTCTTGGCGAAGATGGTGTTCGGCAGCTGCGGATCGGAGAAGCCGACCGTGTTGACCAGCGCCACTTCGTTGGCCGCCTGGACGTGGACCTGGGTCAGGTAAGCCGACTCCATCACCGCGTCCTGCAGTTCACCATCCAGCTTGTCAAAGGTGGCCGCATTCATCGCCGTGTGCTCGGTGCCGCAGAAGAACTCCAGATTGAGCACCTGGGAGACCACCGGCGCCATGTTGGCATAGGCAACCGCGGAGGCCCAGGTTTCGGCACCGTCGATGAGACCCTGCTTCAAGCCGTCGAGGGTCTCCTCCCAGGCGATCGGCGTCGGATTCAACTTCATCTTCTCCATGGCGATGCGGCCGAGCTGCGTGCCGGTGACGCGGTTCTTGGTGCCGGCCAGCTCGCTGACGCTGGTGACCAGCGGCTTGTCTTTCCACTTGAGGCCGAGCTGGATGCCGCGCAGCTCCGCGTGGCTGAACAGGAAGTGCAGGTTGTGACGCTTGCGCAGCGGCTCGCGCAGCACCTTTTCACTGCCCGGGTGATAGAGGAAATAGTACTGCGCCGCCCGACTCGGGAACATGTAGGCGTAGTCGAGCACATTCAGGTAAGGCGCGCCGCCGGCCGAATTCTGAGTCGAGGCAGCGAAGATGTCGACGATGCCCTGCTGCGTCTTCTTCACGCAGTCGAGCTGGCCGCAGATCTGGTTGCTGCCGATGAACTCGACGCGGATGGCGCCGTCGGTACGCTCCTCCAGGTCGGCGGCGAACTGCAGGCAGCCGGCGCGCTCGATCAGCAGGTTGCGTTCGTTGAAACCGGCGGCACCGAACTTCAGCGTCACCTTGGGCTCGGATTTGAAGCGCTTGTCGTAGGTCGAGTTGGCCGCCTCGGCAAGACGCGCCATCGAGACGAGGCCCGTCATCGAGCCGGCCGCGAGCAAGGTCGAGGTAATGCCGTACTGCCGGGTCAGGCGCAGCAGGTCACGGCGCGATAGGTGCTTCAGTTTTTCGCTAAGCATGGTTCCTCCCATTTCCCGGGGTCTTGCCCGCGGCCGCTTGTTTCTGCGGAGTTCTCATTTATCGAGACTTGTAGTTTCATTATTGCGATTGCGTGAGTGGAAGGCAAGCGATATGTAATATTCGTGCCCTACGAGAGTCGAATGCGTTCGATAGTTGTCATGCTGATGGAGGATTTCGTTACTTGAGCGTGCAGAATCAGGCGGGCCCGGCACGGCCAGCGGTTCACGACGCCGCCACGGTCGCGGCGGATGCGGCAGCGCCCGGCTTGTACGACTTCATCGTCGTCGGCGGCGGTTCGGCCGGCTGCGTCCTCGCCAACCGGCTCTCGGCCGATCCCTCGAAGCGCGTGCTGCTGCTGGAAGCCGGTGGGCGCGACTGGAATCCCTGGATCCACATTCCGGTCGGCTACTTCAAGACCATGCACGATCCGAGGACCGACTGGTGCTACAAGACCGAGGCGGACAAGGGCCTCAACGGACGCCGGCTCGATTGGCCGCGCGGCAAGGTGCTGGGCGGCTCCTCCTCCATCAACGGCCTGCTCTACATCCGTGGCCAGAAGGAGGATTACGACCACTGGCGCCAGCTCGGCAATACCGGCTGGTCCTACGATGACGTGCTGCCCTACTTCATCCGCTCGGAGGACCAGGAGCGCGGCGCCGACGACTATCATGGCGCCGGCGGCCCGCTGGCCGTCTCCGACATGCGCATCCGCCGCGCGCTCTGCGACAAGTTCATCGCGGCGGCCGGCGAGCTCGGCATTCCGCCGCGCGATGACTTCAACGGCGCCGAGCAGGAGGGTGCCGGCTACTTCCAGCTTACCGCCAGGAACGGCCGACGCTGCAGCACAGCTGTCGGCTACCTGAACCCGGCGCGCGGACGTGCCAACCTGGAGATCGTCACCCATGCGCAGACCGAGCGTATACTCTTTGCGGGGCGCCGCGCGGTGGGCGTCGCCTACCGCCGCAAGGGCAGCCCGCGCGAGGCACGCTGCCGCGGCGAGGTCATCCTCGCGGCCGGCGCCATCGGCTCGCCGCAGGTCCTGCTGCTTTCCGGTGTCGGCCCCGGCGGCCAGCTCCAGAGTTTCGAAATTCCGATGGTGCATCACCTGGCGGGCGTGGGCCGCAACCTGCAGGATCACCTGCAGATCCGCATGGTGTTCAAGACGCGCGATCCGATTACTATGAACGATCAGGTCCACAACCCCTTCAAGAAGATGCTGATGGGGCTGGACTACATGCTGTTCCGCCGCGGCCCGCTGACCATGGGGGCGAGCCAGGTCTGCGTCTTTGCGCGCAGCACGCCGGAGTCGGCGACACCGGACATCCAGTTCCACCTGCAGCCCTTGAGCGCCGACAAGCCAGGCGAAGGGCTGCACCGCTTCTCAGCCTTCACCTCGTCGACTTGCCAGCTGCGCCCGGAGAGCCGCGGCGTCATCGAGCTGCGCAGCCCCTTTGCCCAGGACTACCCCGCAATCCACCCGAACTACCTGGCGACGGTGAAGGACCAGCAGGTGACCGTGGCCGGCATGCGGATGTCGCGCGCCATCGCCGCCACCGAGACTCTGGCACCGTTGATCGACAGCGAGCTCTCGCCGGGGCCTTCAGCCACCAGCGATGCGGATCTGCTGGAGGCCGCGCGCAACCTCAGCCAGACCATCTATCACCCCGTCGGCACCTGCAAGATGGGGCGCGACGAGACGGCGGTGGTCGACGAACGCCTGCGTGTGCGCGGCCTGGAAGGCTTGCGCGTGGTCGACGCCTCGATCATGCCGACCCTGGTCTCCGGCAACACCAACGCGCCCACCATCATGATCGCCGAAAAAGCCAGCGACATGATCCTGGCGGATGCGAAGGCCTACGGCGCTGTGGCGAAAGTCTAGATCGGATCGCAGTCAGACGGAGCCACTCGGTGGTTCCGTCTGACTGCGTGAATCTGATCTCATTCAAACGGGTAGAGCAGATTCACACGGTCGATGGATCGCCGAAGGCGATTCCATGCGACCGTGATCTGCTCTAGGCGAAGCCGGGTGAAGGCGATCAGTCTTCGAAGCGGCCGGAGAGGCCTTCGACGATGGCCTGGTAGGTGGGTTCGACATCGGGCGCGAGGACGCCGTGGCGCAGCGCGAAGTGCAGATTCACCAGCGCGACGTTGAACTTGAAGTCGTCGCTGTCGCGCAGCCGCGCCAGCACGCGATCGGTCGGCCAGAGGGAGAAGGACTCCACCTCGTCGTCGTTCGGCTGCGGCTGGAACTCCGCCGGCAGCTCGAGATCGAAGCAGAAGGCGAGATCGTTGCGCAGGCCCTCGGCCCGCTCGCAGATGTAGCGGATGGCGCCGACCGGGCGGGCGCGGGCGGCCAAAGCGGCCGGTACGCTGGCCTCCTCCGCTGCTTCCTTGATGACGTTTTCCATCAGCCCGAGGCCGTAGGGCTGGCCGCCGGCCACCAGGTGGTCGAGCTTGCCCGGCGCCACGGACTTGTGCTTCGCCCGCTTGCCGACCCAGAGCTGCGGCCCCTCGGCCGTACGGACATAGCCGTTCACGTGTACTCCGTAGGCCAGCACGCCGAACAGCGGAACCGCGCCGCGCTCCATCCTGAACAGTGGTTCCGCGCCCCAGTGCCTCGCGATGCCGTAGTCCTCGCCACGCCATTTGGGAATTTCCCCGGCAGCATGCAGTTGCCTGAGCGCCTCCTCCAACACTGCCGAGCGCGTGCCGAAGTCGTGGTAACGCGCCAGCAGGGCCACGGCCCTGTCGGAGACCTCGAAGGCCTCGGGAAAATCCTTCAGGCGCCGCGCAAAGTCGTGCGTCACCCAGCCGAGCGGGCGCGCGTCACCCGCCAGCAGAAAGGGGCGATAGTTCTCCGGCTGCCAGCTGTGGCAGGCCTTCAGACGGTCGAGATAGCTCATGGCGCGGAAGGTACGTGCTGCGATGTGGGATGGCTATCGGCTTTTGCGTTTCGGGGGACGGGAGTCGTGGCCGGGCGCGCCTGCAGCGGGTATAGCTGGAAACCGGGTCGTTATCGGCCTTCGGCCACAAAGGGAAGGCGTCCCATGGAGTGCAGCGAGTTGAACTGGCGCGCGGAGGAAGCCTGCATGAATGCCTGGCCAGCGTCCCGGCAGCTGCTCCTTGGCGGCTGGCTGCTGCGCGCGTCGGGCGGCGATGTCCGCCGCACCAACTCGGTCAATCCGCTGCAGGGCGGTCCGCGCGATCCCGGCAAGGTCCTCGCCGCGGCGGACTCGGTCTATGCAAGGCTGGGGCAGCCAACGATCTTCCGCGCTCCGGATATCGCCGAGGGCATGGCCGAACGCCTGGTGGAGCTTGGCTACTTGGCGGAAGGCGAGACGACGACCCTGCACTGCGACCTTCGCGGAAGGCCGGCCGGTGCGCGGGAGGCGGCAGAGCTGATGCCCGAGCCAAGTTCGGAGTGGCTGCGGGCCCGCGCCGCTCTAAGCGCGGTGGACACCGAAGAATCGCAACGCTACACGGCTATGCTGTCCGGCATCCTGTCGGCGAAGGCCTTCGCCGCCGTCCGCCACGAGGGGGAGGTCGCTGCTCTCGCCTACGCCGTCATCCACGACGGCCTGGTGGTGATTGAGTCGGTGGTCACCGACCCTCGGCAGCGGCAGCGCGGCTATGGGCGGCGCGCCGTCGGCAGATTGCTCGATTGGGCCCGGGCAGCCGGGGCGGAAGGGGCCTGCCTGCAGGTCCTCGCCGACAACGCCCCGGCGCTCGCACTCTATCGGTCATTGGGCTTCACACGAGAGCTGCATTGCTACCGCTATTTCCGCAAGGTCACTGCCTGAATGTCCACCTCAGCCACCGCCGGAAAGCATCTCGGTGTAGCGCCGCTGCATCTCCGCGGGCTCGACCGCTTCGATGGAATGCCCGATCAGCCAGTCGTAGCCGAAGGGGTCCCGGAGGGTGCCGGAACGCTCGCCGTAGAAATGATCCTGCGGCGCACGCAGCAGGCGCGCCCCGGCGGCCACCGCCTGTTCGATCATCGCATCGGCATCGTCGACATGCAGATGGATGACGAAGCTGCTGCGCGCCTCGGGGTCGGGAGCGTAGATGTCGAACTCGGGGAACTCGTCCGAGAGCATCAGTGTGGTGCCGCCGAGTTCCAACTCGACGTGTCCGATGCGTCCGCCCGGCTCGACGAGGCGGAACTTCTCCGTGGCGCCGAAGACCTGCTTGTAGAAGTCGACCGCCCGCGGCGCCGACTTGGCGCGCAGGTAGACGAAGAGCTCGTGAACCGCCATGGGAATCTCCTTCGCTGCGTCTGACCTGCCGCATTCTCCGCCAGGCCGTCGCGCGCTGTCTTGAACGATTTCGACCTCACGGCTTCAGAGGGGGACGTGGCGGGGCGAAGCTGGCGCACGCCGGCGATAGTCGCCGGGGGAGAGGCCCGCGAAGGCGCGGAAGTCGCGATTGAAGTGCGGCTGGTCGGCATAGCCCTCGGCCGCCGCAAGGTCGGCCCAGGCGATCGTTGGCTGCGCGCTCACGCGGTCCAGCGCACGGCCGAAGCGCAACAGCCGGCCATAGGTCTTCGGCGTCAGGCCGACGGCCTCCCGGAACAGCGCCGTGAAGTGGCGATGGCTGGTGCCGCAGTCCTGCGCCACCCTGGCGACGGGCCTTCCCTCCCGCAGGCACGCCAGGGCAAGGGCTATGCGTGGGTCGATCCGCCGCAGCGGTGATATCCGGGCCGCGAGCAGGCCTTCGAAAAGGTCGAGGCGGCGCGCAAGCGAGGCGGCTCCGGCCAGCCGCGCGCGGATCTCCGCCACCGCGCCCGCGCCCCAGACATCCTCCAGCGGCGTGTGGGCGCCGGAGAAGACGCCGGCCGGCGCGCCGATCAGCAGACCCGCCGTGCCGGGGCGCAGCAGGGCGCCGACGCTCGCGACAGGATGAGCGACATCGCGCAGATAGGGTGCGGCGCGCGCGCCACCGATCACCGCCGCGGCGACCGTGAAGCCGCGGGGGTCAGCCGCGTCGCGGAAGATGCGCAGCGGGGAGTCGGACAGCCTGATGACGAGGTGCAACGCCCCGGTCGGCAGCACCAGTTCGCGCAAACTGCCCGCCGCGGGCGACGCGGCGCCCTCGGAGGCCCAGAGCGTCTCGATGAAGGGGCTGAGGGCGGCTTGAGGCAGGCGGCTGAGATGCTTCATTCCGCAGAGGATAGAAGGCCGCGGCTGTCTTGAGCACCAGAAATCTTGCTGGAACGCCTCAGCGGCAGGCGAAGCTGATCCTGTAGCCGCCAGGCTCGCGGTCGCTGTCGAATTCGTAGGCGTCCTTGCCGTAAGCCTGCTCGCAGTAGTTGTCGGCGAACTCGGCGGCCAGGGCGCGGTCTGCCGAATCGACGTAGCTGTATGAGATCACGGGTACATCCCTGGGCGGGGGCTCGTTTTCGGCCCGGTGGGTGGTGCAGGCGGCCGGCAGGATAGCCAGCGCCGCCACGCAGGCGGCGATCGTCAGCGTGCGCATTTCAAACTCCAGTGTTGTGCGGTTGCTCGGAGTAACAAACGCGCAAGAGGTCGCCGGGTTCCCGGGGGGGACATCGACCTGCGTACCCTAAAGTCGCCGGCGTTCAGCGGATAGGGCAGTGTCCGACGTGCTTCTGCGAGGTCAGCACCGCCTCGACCTGGAACACCTGGCGCAGGCAGCTGGCGATGTAGTCGCCGGTGGCGATGTCGAGGCCGTTCACCTGCACGTCGATCGAGAGCTCGCGGCTGTCCTTGTCGGTGACGTCGCTGTGCCACCGGGTCGGCACCAGCCCGCGCTTGGCGAAGAGCTGCAGGACCCGCGGCATGACGCCCGGCTCGGCCTCGGCGAGGATGGAAAAGCAGTAGACGATCGCGGCGCCAGGCGTCGGGGCGGCTGCGTCGGAACTGCGGGCGGAAAGGAAATCATGAGCGGCCATTTTTCAGCCCTCCTGCACGGACAACACCTAAAGTCGAATCACGAACTCCCGACTACCCCCTGGGCGCCGGGTCCGTAATTCGAATGGTGATGCCGAACAAAAGGTCTGTGCTCATGATCCGCGGATAGAACGCGTCCGCGGCGCAAAAGTCAACCGCATCGGGTGTTAACCAAATAACCCCTCGTCCTTCGAGGCGCGACCCCGAGGGGCCTTGCGGATGCAGACGACTCGGAGGACGAGGCCCCGGCTCCTACGCCGACCACACCAAGCGGCGCTGGCGCAGCATCGTTTCCTCGAACGCACCCTGGTAGTCCGTCGCCTTGGCCGCGAAGTCCATGAAGGAGGCGTGGATCTTCCGCGTCAGGGCGTCGGTCTCGCCGATCGCGCCGACTACCTCCATGGTGATCTTGCCGAGCCGGGCGACGATCTCGTCGGAGAAGGAGCGCAGCTCGATGTCGTAGTCGTCCAGCAGCGGCTTGAAGGCCTGGATGTTATGGTAGGTGAAGTCGGTGGTGGTGTCCTGCGCAGTGGCCGCCGCGGCGTAGCGGACGATGGCTTGAAGGTCGGCCGGCAGTGCCTCGAACTTCGCCTTGTTGACGGAGATCTCCAGGCCCGGCCCCGGCTCGTGGAAAGCCGGCACGTAGTAATATCTGGCGACCTTCTGCAGGCCGAAGGCGACGTCGTTCCAGGGGCCGATCCATTCAGCCGCGTCAATGGCGCCGGACTGCATGGCCGGCAGAATCTCGCCCGGCGGCAGCAGCACGACGACGGCGCCGGCGCGCCGCATCACCTCGCCTCCCAGGCCCGCCATGCGGATCTTCAGGCCCTGCAGGTCGTCCCAGGTGTTGATCTCGCGGCGGAACCAGCCGCCGGCCTGCACGCAGCTCGACCCGGCATAGAAGGGGACGATGCCGAAGTCGGCGTAGGCCTCCTCCCACAGCGCCTGGCCGCCGCCGTAGGTCAGCCAGGCCGGCAGCTCGATCGCGTTGAGGCCGAAGGGGATGGTGGTGAAGTAGTTGAAGGCCTTGGACTTGCCCACCCAGTAGTAGGGCGTGCCGTGCAGCAGGTCCGCGGTGCCGCTCTGCACCGCGTCGAAGCTCTCGAAGGGTGGCACCAACTCGCCGGCGGCGAACAGCTTGATGGTGAGGCGCCCGCCGCTCATAGCGTGCACCCGCTCGACGAAGCGCTCGGCATTGACGCCGACGCCCGGTGCGCCCTTCGGCCAGGGCATCACCATGGCCCATTCGATGCGTTCCTGAGCGATGGCCGGCGCCGTCAGCGCGCTGGCGCCGGCGGTGGCCGCGGCGATACCCGCTCCCTTCACGAATTCGCGACGTTTCATAGTCGATTTCCTCCCACAGGCGGCAGCGGCCGCAACGTCATTTGCGCGGGAGATTAGCCGCCTTCGCAGCTGAATGCTACGCCGCCTCTTGGGCGGCGCGGTCGACGATGTCGACGATGTCGTCGAGGATGGCCGTCAGGTCGTAGTCCTTGGGAGTATAGACCGCCGCAACTCCTGCCTGCTTCAGGGCGGCCGCGTCCTCCGGCGGGATGATGCCGCCGGCGATCAACGGCACGCGGCCGAGGCCCGCCTGCTCCATGCGCGCCAGCACCTCGCCCACCAGGGCGACGTGGGAGCCGGAGAGGATCGACAGGCCGACCACGTGGACGCCCTCTTCCAGGGCAGCGCCGACGATCTGCGCCGGGGTGAGGCGGATGCCCTCGTAGACCACCTCGAAGCCAGCGTCGCGGGCGCGCACGGCGATCTGTTCGGCGCCGTTGGAGTGGCCGTCGAGGCCGGGCTTGCCGACCAGCATCTTCAGCCGGCGGCCGAGCCGGCGCGACAGCGCCTCGACCCGGGCGCGCACCGGGGCCAGAGAGTCCTCCTCCGCCGCCAGGGTAGCAGCGCCGCCGACACCGGTCGGCGCGCGGTACTCGCCGAAGACCCGGCGCAGCGCCGCGCCCCATTCGCCGGTGGTGACCCCGGCGTGGGCGCAGGCGATGGAGGGCTCCATGATGTTGGCGCCCTCGCGGGCAGCGGTCTCCAGGGCAGCCAGCGCTTCCTCGACGGCGGCGCCGTCACGCGCCTGGCGCCAGGCTTCCAAGTTGGCGAGCTGGCCGGCCTCGGCCGCCGGATCCGGCGCCAGGAAACCGCCGTCGGCGCCCTGCACCAGCGGCGAGGGCTCGCTCTCCCGGTAAGCGTTCACGCCGACCACGGTCTGCTGGCCGCTTTCGATGGCCTCCAGGCGGCGCGCCGCGCTCTCGACCAGCTGCTCCTTCATGTAGGCGTTCTCGACGGCGGCGATGGCACCACCCATGGCATCGATGCGCGCCAGTTCGCCGCGCGCCTCGCTCTTCAGCTCTTCGACCTTGGCGGCGATCACCGTGGAGCCGTCGAAGATGTCCTCGTATTCCAGGAGGTCGGTCTCGAAGGCGAGAATCTGCTGCAGACGCAGGGACCACTGCTGGTCCCACGGCCGCGGCAGGCCGAGCGCCTCGTTCCAGGCCGGCAGCTGCACGGCACGCGCCCTGGCGCCCTTCGACAGGGTGACCGCCAGCATCTCCAGGAGGATGCGGTAGACGTTGTTCTCCGGCTGCTGCTCGGTGAGCCCCAGCGAGTTCACCTGCACGCCGTAGCGGAAGCGGCGGTACTTCTCCTCCGCGATGCCGTAGCGCTCGCGGCAGATCTCGTCCCATAGCTCGGTGAAGGCGCGCATCTTGCAGATCTCGGTGACGAAGCGCAGGCCGGCGTTCACAAAGAAGGAGATGCGGCCGACCACCTGGGGAAAATCCTCAGGCGGCACCTGGCCGGAGTCGCGCAGCGAATCCAGCACGGCGATGGCCGTCGCCAGGGCAAAGGCGAGCTCCTGCACCGGCGTCGCTCCGGCCTCCTGCAGGTGGTAGGAGCAGACGTTGGTCGGGTTCCACTTCGGCACCTGGCGGTAGGTGAAGGCGATCACGTCGGTGATCAGCCTCAGCGAGGGCTGCGGCGGAAAGATGTAGGTGCCGCGGGAGAGGTATTCCTTGATGATGTCGTTCTGCACCGTGCCGGTGAGTTCGACGCGCGCGGCACCCTGCTTCTCGGCACAGGCGATGTAGAGCGCCAGCAGCCACGGCGCCGTGGCGTTGATGGTCATGGAAGTGTTCATCTGCGCCAGCGGAATGCCGTCGAAGAGCTTTTCCATGTCGCCGAGATGGCTGACCGGCACGCCAACCTTGCCGACCTCACCCTTGGCCAGCGGGTGGTCGGAGTCGTAGCCGGTCTGGGTCGGCAGGTCGAAGGCGACCGACAGCCCGGTCTGTCCACGCGCCAGGTTCTTGCGGTAGAGCGCATTGGAGGCTTCAGCCGTCGAGTGACCCGCATAGGTGCGGATCAGCCACGGCCGATCGCGCTCGCGCGCCGGCCTTTCTTCCTTGTCGGTCCCGGCCCTCGCCGCCTTATCGCCCAGATCTGTCACGCCCGCCTTCTCCACTCTCGCCTGTCCCATATTATAGGACGGTGCCGGGCCTTTCGCATTCCTGTTGCAGCGCACCCAGGACGCCGCCGGCAACCGATTTCAGGTTATCATATTTCGCCTGACTGAAAAAAATGATAGAAAATTCCAAAAAAACTGTCATCCGCGTAAAGAATGGCATCATTGTGCATTGCAAAAAACGCCTCGGACGGCTATGAGTCAAGAAAAAAGCCGCACTGATCATGGGTATTTCTGGCCGGAATGCGCGGTTTTCCGCGAGTTCCCGGCAGAGACCGACGCAGTTGCGAAGGGATTTGGCAGAGCGGCCCCCGCCCGAGGCAGGGGAGCCGGCGCAGACTGGAGGGTTTGAGTGATGGCCGAAGTGCTTGCAGGTGCCGCAAAGAGTTCGGGTGAGGGCGCCGAGGTGGAGGCGTCGCAGCCGCCGTTGAAGGAACTCTACGAGGTCGGCGAGATCCCGCCGCTGGGCCACGTGCCGGCCAGGATGCACGCCTGGGTGATCCGGCGCGAGCGCCACGGCGAGCCTGAAAAGGCCATGCAGATCGAGGTGGTCGACACACCGAAGCTCGACAGCCACGACGTGCTGGTCATGGTGATGGCCGCGGGCGTGAACTACAACGGCGTCTGGGCCGGCCTTGGGACGCCGATCTCTCCTTTCGACGTGCACAAGGCGCCCTACCACATCGCCGGCTCCGATGCCGCCGGCGTGGTCTGGGCCGTCGGCTCCCAGGTGAAGCGCTGGAAGGTCGGCGACGAGGTGGTGGTGCACTGCAACCAGGACGATGGCGACGACGAGGAGTGCAACGGCGGCGACCCGATGTTTTCGCCCTCGCAGCGCATCTGGGGCTACGAGACGCCGGACGGGTCCTTCGCCCAGTTCGCCCGCGTGCAGGACCGCCAGATCATGCCGCGCCCGCGCCACCTGACCTGGGAGGAGAGCGGCTGCTATACCCTGACGCTCGCCACCGCCTACCGCATGCTGTTCGGCCACCGCCCGCACATCCTCAGGCCCGGCCACAACGTGCTGGTCTGGGGCGCCTCCGGCGGCCTCGGCTCCATGGCGATCCAGCTGATCGCCACGGCTGGCGCCAATGCCATCGGAGTGATCTCCGACGAGGACAAGCGCGATTTCGTCATGTCGCTGGGCGCCAAGGGCGTCATCAACCGCAAGGACTTCGACTGCTGGGGCCAGTTGCCGCCCGTGAACAGCGAGGGCTTCGGCGACTACATGCGCAGGGTGCGCGAGTTCGGCAAGGCGATATGGCAGGTCACCGGCAAGGGCAACGACGTCGACTTCGTCTTCGAGCATCCCGGAGAGCAGACCTTCCCAGTCAGCTGCTTCGTGGTGAAACGCGGCGGCATGGTGGTGTTCTGCGCCGGCACCACCGGCTACAACCTGACCTTCGACGCGCGCTTCGTGTGGATGCGCCAGAAGCGCATCCAGGGCAGCCACTTCGCCAACCTGATGCAGGCCAGCCAGGCCAACAACTTGATGGTGGAACGGCGCATCGACCCCTGCATGTCGGAGGTCTTCGCCTGGCGCGACATCCCGCGCGCCCATACCAAGATGATGAAGAACCAGCACCGGCCCGGCAACATGGCGGTGCTGGTGCAGGCGAAGCGGCCGGGGCTGCGAACTCTGGAAGACGCCGCCGCGGAAGACTGAGGGCGGAGCACCCAAGCCATGGCCCTCGCCTGCCTAGCCGCGGAAGCCGAGCACGCCGGCGACAAGCTCGCCAGGCGTGGCTATGCGCTGGTCGACGGCTCGGCCGCCGACCTCGCCGCCGCCGTCACCGCCTTCGATGCCTTGCGCGGGGACGCGGCCGAGTCCCAGCGCATCGCTCCCGGTCATCCACTCGTCGCAACCCTGCTGGCTCAGCCAGTGGTGCGCGACCTGGTCGCCGAGGCGGTTGGCCCCGGCGCGAGAGCCGTCCGCGCCATCGCCTTCGATAAGACCGAGCGAGCCAACTGGTTCGTGCCCTGGCACCAGGACCGCACCATCGCGGTCAAAACGTGCGACGATCGCGCGGCGGTCACTGGTTGGACGGTCAAGGCCGGCGTGCCGCACTGCGAAGCGCCGGTGGAACTTTTGGGACGCATGCTGACCCTGCGTTGGCACCTCGACCTCATCGGTCCGGCGGACGGCGGGCTGCGCGTGCTGCCCGGCTCTCAAAAGAAGGGCCGGCTGACGACGGAAGAGATCACCGTGCTGGCCGGCGAAATCCCGGCGGTGGAGCTGGCGGTTTCCGCTGGCACCGTGCTGGCGCTGAGGCCGCTCCTCGTGCACGGCTCGCGCCGCCGCACCACCCGGGGTCATCGCCGCATCCTGCACGTGGAGTTGGCCGCCGGCGATCCGCCCTCGCCGCTCGCGTGGGCCTGGGCATAGAGCCCGGCGCCCGATTGCGATAAGAGAGTAGAACCTGACCATGTCCGTTGCAGCCGCCCCCGCCATGCGTGACGCCCTCCTCCTCGATGACCTGCTGCCGCTCTGCGCCGAGGCGCTGGCCGCCGCCGAGTCCTTCGGCGCGACGGCCGAGCGCGCCGTCGCCCGGCTGGTCGCCCCCGGCGGCAAGGTCGACGCGGCCCTGCTGGAGCGCGAGCAGTTCGCCGCTCACGGCTATGCCTGGCTCGCCACTTACGTCGCGGCGCTGCGCGAGATGTTGCACTGGGCCGAGAGGCTGGAGGCCGCCGGCCAGCTCGGCGAGCTGGAACAGCTGATGCTGCAGGCGGCCTACGGCGAATATCTGAGCCAGCTGACGGGCGGCATCGCGCTCAGCCAGGTGGAGGTGCTGCGGCCCGGCGATCTCGGCCTCGACGACACTGCGCTCGCGCTGCGCGCGACACCGGCCGTGCAGAAGCTGACGGGCGGCCGCAATGGCAATGCCTTGCGCATGGCTATCGCCCGCCATCTCGCCGAAGGCCGCTTCGGCGAGGCGGGACTCGGCGACGAGACGCTGGAGATGATTCGCGACCAGTTCCGCAAGGTGGCCGAAGACCACAAGGAAGCCGCCCACGACTGGCACCTGAAGGACGAACTGATCCCGCTGGCGGTGGTCGAGCAGCTGGCCGGCCTCGGCGTCTTCGGCCTGACGGTGCCGGAGGATTTCGGCGGCGCCGGCCTCGGCAAGCTCGCGATGTGTGTGGTGACGGAGGAGCTCTCGCGCGGCTATATCGGCCTGGGATCGCTCGGTACCCGCTCGGAGATCGCCGCCGAGCTGATCCGCCTGGGCGGCACTCCGGCGCAGCAGGAGAAGTGGCTGCCGCTCATCGCCTCCGGCGAGATCCTGCCGACCGCCGTCTTCACCGAGCCCAACACCGGCTCCGACCTCGGCAGCCTGCGCACTCGGGCGGTGCGGGTCGGCGATGTCTACAAGGTCACCGGCAACAAGACCTGGATCACCCACGCCTCCAGAAGCGACCTGATGACGCTGCTGGCGCGCAGCGATCCCGACGAGGCCGGCTACCGCGGACTTTCCATGTTCCTGGCCGAGAAGCCACGCGGGACCGAGGACGACCCCTTCCCGGCCCCGGGTATGACCGGCGGCGAGATCAAGGTACTCGGCTATCGCGGCATGAAGGAGTACGAGCTCGGCTTCGACGGCTTCGAGGTGAAGGCGGAGAACCTGCTGGGCGGCGTCGAGGGCCAGGGCTTCAAGCAGCTGATGGCGACCTTCGAGTCGGCGCGCATCCAGACCGCTGCGCGGGCCGTCGGCGTGGCGCAGTCAGCGCTGGAGCTGGGCCTCGAATACGCGCAGGACAGGAAGCAGTTCGGTAAAGCGATCCTGGAGTTCCCGCGTGTGGCCGGCAAGCTTGCCTGGATGGCGGTGGAAACGATGATCGCGCGCCAGCTCACCTACTTCGCCGCGCGCCAGAAGGATTCCGAGCGGCGCTGCGACATCGAGGCCGGCATGGCCAAGCTGCTCGGCGCGCGCGTCGCCTGGGCCAACGCCGACAATGCGCTGCAGGTGCACGGCGGCAACGGCTATGCCGAGGAGTACAAGATTTCCCGCGTGCTCTGCGACGCCCGCATCCTCAACATCTTCGAGGGTGCCGCCGAGATCCAGGCCCAGGTCATCGCCCGCGGCCTGCTGTCGGGACGAAACTGAGGGCGGCTCAGCCCGGCGGCAGGAGCGCCTCGACCACAAGGTTGAGCAACAGGTCGAGTGTCCCCCCGGCGAAGGCCAACGCAGTGATCGCGGCAACCGAAACCAGGGCCGCGATCAGCCCGTACTCGATCGCGGCGGTTCCACTTTCGTCCTCGCCGATCCAATTCAGAACGTCCAGCATTTCCTGTTCCGATCTGCTTCCGCAAGGCCTCCAGCCTGCCGGCTGCGTCTTAGCATTTCGTGAAGCTTTGCCACCATTCGCGGGGCATTCGACGCAAATGCGCCGATCCGGCCTGCCGCGTTGCCTTTCCTGATCACCGAGGAGGCTGAATGGCGCCCGAAACCCCTCATCCGAAGTTCGAAGACGTCTATCCGCGTCACGAGTTCGCGTCCCTTGTCCGGATCACCTTGAAAGCAGCGGTTGGGATCAAGTCGCTGTTCGGCGACAAGCCCCACCGGGCCTCCGGCGGACGGCCGGGCGAGCTGGTGCCGCCGCATACCTAAAGGGTTAGGTGGGTTCCGCCACCCCCACTATCTCCCGCATCGCCGCCGCCGTTTCGGTGTCGGCTGGGAAGAATGTCTCGATGGCGAGTTCGGAGAGGCTGATGTCGAGGGCCGTGCCGAACACCGTGGTGCTGCTGAGGAAGCGCAGCACGCCGCTCTCGGTCCTGAGTTCGAGCGGTACGGCCACGCCGCCCAGCGGGTCCTCCGCGGCAGGGCGGTAAGGCTTCGCGCCCGGCGGCAAGGGGTAGCCCTTCAGCTCTTCCAGCAATTCGATGAGCACGGCATCGGCCGAGGCTTCGATCTGCCGCGCCAGGCGCTCCAGGACATGCGCACGCCACTCGCGGAAATTGGCGATGCGGGCGGCGAGGCCCGACGGGTGCAGGCTGAGCCGCAGTACGTTCACCGGCGGCGCCAGGAGGCTTTCATCGGCGCCGGCCAGCAGCGGCGCCACCGCGCGGTTGGCGAAGACCAGCTGCCAGTGGCGGTCGACGGCGAGGGCCGGATGCGGCTCATGGCCCGCCAGGATCAGCTCCACGGCACGGCGTCCTGCCGCCAGATCGGGATCGTCCATTTTCCGTTCGCGGTAGACCGGCGCATAGCCGGCGGCGACCAGCAGGGCGTTGCGCTCGCGCAGGGGAACCGCCAGCTGCTCGGCGAGTCGCAGCACCATGTCCCGGCTCGGCGCGGCGCGGCCGGACTCGACGAAGCTCAGGTGGCGCTGGGAGACCTCGGCCCCGAGGGCAAGGTCGAGCTGGCTCAGGCGACGGCGGCGGCGCCAGTCGCGCAGCAGCGCACCGACAGGGGAAGTCATCGCGGTGGTGGTCATGGCAGCAGATTAGCAGGGTGGCGATCGGCCGGCCAATTACCCGCGAGGTAATCGACCGGCTGCAGATTCTGGCCGATCCTCCACTCAGAAACGCCGCGAACCCACGGCGCCGCAACCGGAAAGGAGCCTGCCATGCCGACCATGCCTTCCTTCGTCTCCCTGCGCAGCCTGCTGCTGTTTGACGCTGCGACCTGTGCCGCCATGGGCCTGGCGCTGATCCTCGGCGCCGGGCCGGTGGCGGCGCTGACCGCCCTGCCCGTTGGCCTGCTCCACTATGCCGGGCTCAGCCTGCTGCCGATCGCGGCCTTCATGGCGTTCGTCGCGCTGCGGCCAGCGCTGCAGCCGGCGGGCGCCCGCCTTGTGGTCCTGGGCAACGCCGCCTGGGCCGTCGCCAGCCTCGCCCTGCCGCTGTCCGGCTGGGTCGCGCCCAACGGCCTCGGAGTCGCCTTCATCGCCGCGCAGGCCCTGGCCGTCATCGCCCTTGCGCTGCTGGAGCGCGCCGCGCTCCGCCGCGCGGCGCCACGCGCGCAGGCCGCCTGAGACGTTCACAGAAAAGAAGGAGAGTCGCCATGACCGCCTATGCCGTCGCCGACCTGCACAAAGTCGAGATGGGTCCTGCCATCGTCGAGTACCTTGAGAAGATTGACGCCACCCTCGCGCCCTTCGGCGGGCGCTACATCATCCATGGCGGCCGCAAGACCGTGCTGGAGGGCGCGTGGCCCGGCGACCTCATCGTCATCGCCTTTCCCGACCGCGCAGCCGCCGCGGCTTGGTACGGCTCGCCGGCCTACCAGGCCATCAAGCGGCTGCGCACCGACCACAGCGCGGGTCATGTGGTGCTGGTCGACGGAGTCGGCACCGACCACCGCGCAACCAACGTGCTCGTGGCGGAAGGGCGCTAGGCAGCGTCGTGAAAAATGATGCCGAGGGCATGGCGCCGACCCGAGCGTACACGGCTGACGCCATGGCGCAGGTTGGCGCGATAGAAGCCGCGGCTGCCCTCCACCGGACGGTGATGCACCGGGAAGACGACAGCATCGCCGCGGCCGAGCGGCACCACCTCGGCGCGCGACTGCCGGCGCGGACGCTGCTCAGTCAGCACGAACTCACCGCCGGTAAAGTCGCGGCCCGGCTCGGCCAGCAGCACGGTCGCCTGCAGGGGAAACACCTCATCGCCGTAAAGATCCTGGTGCAGACAGTTGTAGTCCCCTTCGCCGTACCGCAGCAGCAGCGGCGTCGGCTTGGTCTGGCCGGCGCGATGACAACGTTTCATGTAGTCTGCGTGGTCCGTCGGAAAGTGTGCAGCGATGCCGAGTGCCGCGTTCCAGCGGTTGGCGACCCCGGCGAGCGGCGGATAGAAGCTTTCGCGCAATCCAGCGACGATCTCCGGAAGAGGATAGGCGAAGTAGCTGTACTCGCCGCGCCCGAAGCCGTGGCGCGCCATGACAATGCGGCTGCGGAACAGCGCGCGATCGTCATAGCTGCGCACCAGGTCGGTGCAGTCGCTGGCGCCGAGGAGGCCCGGCAGCACGGCAAAGCCTTCGCGGTCGAGCGCCTCGGCGACGGCCGCGTTGTTCACCACTGCCGTCCCGTCACGATTGGCGTCCGGCCGCCTCGCGGGCGAGGATCACCTGCTTGCGCTCGACGCCCCAGCGATAGCCGGAGATACCGCCGTCGCTGCGTACCACGCGGTGGCAGGGGATCGCCACCGCCAGGCGATTGGCGCCGCAGGACTGCGCCACCGCGCGTACGGCCTTCGGCCGGCCGATGCGGCGGGCGATGTCGGCATAGCTGACCGTGGCGCCGACGGGGATCTCACTGAGGGCGCGCCATACGCGCTGCTGGAAGGCGGTACCGCGCAGGTCGAGCGGCAGGTCGAGGCCGAGGCCCGGCTGCTCGACAAAGCCGACGATCTTCGCCATCCACTGCTCGAACTCAGGGTCGCCGCCGATGAGCTCCGCCTTGGGGAAGCTGTCCTCAAGGGCGCGCACCAGCGGCTCCGGCTCATCGCCCAGCAGAATCGCGCAGACGCCCTTGTCGCTGGCGGCGGCGAGGATGGCGCCATAGGCGCACTGGCCGACCGCGAAGCGGATATGCGCACCGGCGCCGCCGGCGCGGTAGGCGGACGGCGTCATGCCAAGCAGCTCGGTGGACTTGGCATAGAAGCGGCTCGAGGAGTTGTAACCGGCGTCATAAATCGCCTCGGTCACCGTAGCGCTGCGCCCCAGCCCCTCACGCAGCCGCTGGGCGCGCTGTGCCGTCGCATAAGCCTTGGGCGTGAGGCCGGTCGCCTTCTTGAAGACACGGTGGAAGTGGAAGCGGCTGAGGCCGGCGGCCCGTGCCAGGTCGTCGAGGCTTGGCAGCTCCTCGGACTCGGCGATGAGGCGGCAGGCCTCGGCCACCACCTTGGCATGGCGCCCGCCGGGCGCAGCGGCCTCGGGGCGGCAGCGCTTGCAGGGCCGGAAGCCGGCGGCCGCGGCCTCTGCCGGGGACGCGAAGAAGCGCACGTTCTCCCGCTTTGGCTTGCGTGCCGTGCAGCTCGGCCGGCAGTAGATTCCGGTGCTGGTCACCGCGGCCACGAAGCGGCCGTCGGCCGCCGGGTCGCGCCCAATGAAGGCTTCCCAGCGCGCGTCCGCCAAAGCAAAGGGGATCGTGGGCTCGGTCATGGCTTGAAGCATCATAGCATCCATCCTTGAACGGTTGTTCTCTTGGCTTGTTCCCCATCCTGCACGCCCGGTGGCGGCGCTTCACTCCGAAGCTTGCGCCGGAATTTTTTTGGCTTCTGTCAAGGAATTACGAGGCAACAAGCGGGGTGATGGCGCGGCGGTGGGCTGTCATCCATGCCGCCTCACCCCACACGACAGGAGCGAAGCATGAACAGTCTCACCGGCAAGGTCGCCATCGTCACCGGCGCGAGTTCCGGCATCGGACGCGCCACTGCGACGCTTTTCGCCCAGGAAGGCGCCAGCTTGGTCGTTGCGGCCCGCGGCCGGCCTGGGCTCGACAGCCTGGTCGCCGAGATCGAGGCGGCGGGCGGCCGGGCCGTTGCCCTGACCGGCGACGTGCGGGACGAGCAGCTGGCGAAGGCGATGGTCGACACCGCCGTAGAGCGCTTCGGCGGCCTCGACATCGCGGTCAACAACGCGGGCACGCTTGGCGAGATGGCGCCGGTCCACGAGCTCTCGACCGCCGGCTGGCACGAAACCATCGACACCAACCTCACCAGCGCCTTCCTCGGCGCCAGGTATCAGGTGCCGGCGATGGTCGAGCGCGGCGGCGGGTCGCTGATCTTCACCTCGACGTTCGTCGGCACCAGCGTCGGCTTTCCCGGCATGAGCGCCTATGCGGCCAGCAAGGCCGGGGTGATCGGCCTCGTCAAGGTGATTGCCGCAGAGTACGGGGTAAAGGGCATCCGTGCCAATGCGGTTCTGCCGGGCGGCACCGACACGCCGATGGGCCGGGTCGTGGTCTCTACGCCGGAGATGCGCAGCTTCGTGGAAGGGATGCACGCCCTGAAGCGCCTGGCGGAGCCGGAGGAGATCGCGCGCTCCATGCTGCACCTCGCCTCGGACGCCGGGAGCTTCATCACCGGCACGGCCTTCCTGGTGGATGGCGGCGTCTCGATCTGCCGCACCTGACCGTGGCTCACCCGGCCCAGGCCTGGAACAGCAGGCCGGCAAACAGGGAGCCGCTGAGCGCAAAAGCCAGATAGAGCAGGAAGACGCGCTGCTTCACCAGGGCGAAGACGGCGATGGCAGCGGGCAGCGAGGTGACGCCGCCGGCAACCAGGAAGGCGAGGCCGGCGCCCGGCGCCATGCCCTGCTCGATGAGGCCGCCGACCAGCGGCAGCGCGGCATAGCCGTTGAGGTAGCTCGGCACGCCGACCAGAGTGGCGATGGCGATGGGCAGCAGGCCCTCGCCGCCGAGGGCACCGGCGACCCATTCGGCCGGCAGGTAGGCCAGCATGAGACTCTGCAGCAGAAAGGCGAGGGTCAGCCACTTGGCGAGGAATAGTGTGGTCTTCCATCCCTCGCGCACGAACTTGGCGACCCGCGCATCCTCCTGCCAGAAGCGCCAGACGACGGGCTTGGCCGAGCGCACCTTGGCGCCGCCGCAGCCGCCGTTGCCGACGCCCTCGCGCAGCGGGTCGGCGAGCCCCCCGGCGCGCATCAGGACCAGGGTGGTCAAACCGCCAAAGAGACCGAGACCGACGGCGGTCAGGGTCTTGGCGACGGCGAACTCGCTGCCCAGCACACCGGTCGTCAGCACGAACATCGAAGGGTCCATCACCGGCGAGGCGAGCCAGAAGGCCATCACCGCGGAGAGCGGCACGCCCATGGCGAGCAGCGCGGCGATGAGCGGAATCACACCGCAGGAGCAGAACGGCGAGAGGCCGCCGGCGAGCGCCGCCAGCACGATCATCACATAGGGCGAGCCGGTGAAGGCGCGGGCGACGAGATTGTCGGCGCCCGAGGCGCCGGCATAGGCAGCGATGCCGATGGAAAGCAGCAGGTAGGGCGCGGTCTCGAGCAGGGCCTCCAGCGTGAAGGTGGCGCTGGCGCCGCCTTGCGCCGGATCGGCGGCGAAGATCAGCCCGAGGATCGCGGCCGAAGCCAGCCAGACGCGGGCGTCGGTCCAGGTTGTGCGGACAATTTCCAGGCTGAAACTGCGGGCCCTGAGGGCGAAATCCGTCATAACGATACCTCTAGAGTTCTAGTTTCTTTTGGACAAAGAAAAACGTTGCCGCGCATTACGCCGCGTCCTCCGTGGTGAGGCTGACGCCGGTGCAGCACTTGTCGGTGAGAAAACTGACGGTGCGCCGCATGACCTCGTAGTCGGCGCGGTTCACCACCTCGCGGCCCTGGCGCTCCTGGATCACCAGCCCGGCAGACACCAGCGTCGAGAGATGATGGGCCAGCGTCGAGGCCGGCATCTGCAAGTGCGCCGCGATCTCGCCGACGTTCAGGCCCTCCTCCCCCGCGCGCACCAGCAGGCGGTAGATGGCCAAGCGAGCCTCGTGGCCGAGGGCGGCAAGGGCGCGGGCGATGGCGGCGTTCTGCGACATACCCAACGATATAACTAGAATAATAGTTTTGTCAAGAACGTTCCTTGCCGCCACCGGCCCTTCCAAAGATTAGGGCTGTACAACGGTTACAGAGGCTGTCTTTCCTTGGAGCAGAGAAACCACCGCTGCAGGACCCCTCGCGCCATGCTTGCCGTCAATCCGGAGCTCTTTGCCGGTTTCATCTTCGCCGTCGTCGTGCTGATCCTCATGCCGGGGCCAATCGTCACCCTGGTGGTCGCCAACTCGCTCGCCTACGGCCAGCGCACCGGCCTTGCCACTGTGGTCGGATCAAGCAGCGGCAATGCCGTCCTGGTCGCCGCGGGGGCGCTCGGCCTGACGACGCTCCTGGCTCTGGCGGCCGAGCTCTTCGAAGTGCTGCGCTGGGCCGGCGTCGCCTATCTGGTCTACCTCGGTATCAAGCAGTGGCGCCAGGCCTTCACCGCCGGATCGATGGCGGAGATGCCGGCCATGCCGTCGCGGCGCGGCGTGTTCTGGCAGGGCGCGCTGGTGGCGCTCACCAACCCCAAGACGATTTTCTTCTACGCCGCCTTTTTCCCGCAGTTCATCGACCCTGCGCTGGCCGTCGGACCGCAGCTCGTTGCCATGTCGATCGCCATGATCGTCATCGCCACCACGCTGGACAGCCTCTATGCGGTGCTGGCCGGGCACGTGCGCGGGGTCTTCGCTTCGGCGCGCGCCAATCGGGTGCGCCACGGGATTACCGGCACCCTGCTGCTCGGCACCGGCCTGGGGCTCGCGCTGGCGCGACGCTAGCAGCAGCAAAACCGTCGGAAAAGCGCTGGCCTCCGCCGGGGCGGCGGGTTTAAGGTCGCCGCCATGAAAACCTTCTTCTTCGTGCTGGTGCTGATCGCCATGTTCATCACGCTGGGCGTGCTGGCCACCGGCATCATCGGCATGGCCCGCGGCGGTGAGTTCAACGCCAAGTACGGCAACAGGCTGATGCGCGCGCGCGTTATCGCTCAGGGTGTCGCCCTGGCGCTCTTCGCGATCGCCGTCCTGGTCGGCAGCCAGGACTGAGCGCCCCAGGGGCGAGACGAGAAAGCGACGTCCGGCGGCATGGTCAAACTCACGCGCATCTACACTAAGGGCGGCGACAAGGGCAAAACCGCTCTCGGCAGCGGCAAGCGCGTGGCGAAGCACCATCCGCGGGTGGCGGCCTACGGCACGGTGGACGAGGCCAACGCCGCCGTCGGCTTGGCGCGCCTGCACACCGCCGGGCTGCCGGACCCGGCGGTCGATGCCATCCTCGGCCGGGTGCAGAATGATCTCTTCGACCTCGGTGCCGACCTGGCGACGCCGCAGGTGGAGAACCCGCAGTACCCGCCGCTGCGCATCGTGGCCGAGCAGGTCGATCGCCTGGAGGGCGAGATCGACCGGCTGAACGCCGGGTTGGCGCCGCTGAATTCTTTCGTGCTGCCGGGCGGCACCCCGGCCGCGGCCTACTTGCACCTGGCGCGGACCGTTACCCGTCGGGCCGAGCGCGAGATCACCCAGTTGGCCGAGAGCGAGACGATCAACCCGGAGGCCGTGCGCTACGTCAACCGCCTGTCCGATCTGTTCTTCGTCATGAGCCGCTACGTGAACGACCGCGGGGCCGGGGACGTGCTCTGGGAACCGGGCGCGAATCGGCAGAAAACCTAGGCCTACGACGGGGCGGTGTCGTTGACAGTGTACAACCATGCTCCTATTGTGCGGCTGCGAGATAGGCAGCTAGAGTTTCCGTATGTCTGTCGCCCCGGGGGTCGGCGCAACAATCTTGCGCAGCATGGGGCGGCGGATTCTTTGACAGCTTCAAACAAAAGGGTGGTCGCAGGGTTGCGATGAAGGTTCTCGTACCGATCAAGCGCGTCATCGACGCCAACGTGAAGGTCCGCGTGAAGGCGGACAAGACGGGGGTGGAAACGGCCAACGTGAAGATGGCCATGAACCCCTTCTGCGAAATCGCCGTCGAGGCCGCCGTGCGCCTGAAAGAGGCCGGCACTGCCAGCGAGGTGATCGTGGTCTCCGCCGGCTCGGCCCAGGCGCAGGAGACCCTGCGCACCGGGCTCGCGATGGGCGCCGACCGCGGCATCCTGATCCTCTGCGAAGGCGACCCGGAGCCGCTGGCCGTGGCCAAGCTGCTGAAGGCGGTGGTCGAGAAGGAGGGCCCCGAGCTGGTCATCCTCGGCAAGCAGGCCGTCGACAACGACAACAACCAGACCGGCCAGATGCTGGCTGCGCTGCTCGGCTGGCCGCAGGGTACCTTCATTTCGAAGATCGAGAAGACGGACGGCAGCTTCGCCGTCACCCGCGAGGTGGACGGCGGACTGGAGAAGCTGGAGCTCAAGCTGCCGGCAGTGGTGACCACCGACCTGCGCCTCAACGAGCCGCGCTACGCCTCGCTGCCCAACATCATGAAGGCGAAGAAGAAGCCGATCGACAGCGTCACCCCGGCCGATCTCGGCGTTGACGTCAGCCCGCGCCTGACCGTCGTCTCTGTGAACGAGCCGCCGGCGCGCAAGGCCGGCGTGAAGGTCGCCTCGGTCGCCGAACTGATCGACAAGCTGCGCAACGAAGCGAAGGTGATCTGATGTCCACGCTGATCGTCGCCGAGCACGATAACGCGGTCCTCAAGCCCGCCACGCTCAATGCCGTCACCGCCGCCGGGCAGCTGCCGGGCGAAGTGCACATCCTGATCGCCGGGGCCGGCTGCGACGCCGCCGCCGCGGCGGCATCCAAGATCGCCGGCGTGACCAAGGTGCTGCTGGCCGACGACGCGGCCTATGCCCACGGCTTGGCCGAGAACCTGGCACCGCTGGTGGTCAAGCTGGCTGCCGGCTACAGCCACGTGATCTCCGCCGCCACCACTTTCGGCAAGAACGTCCTGCCGCGCGCTGCCGCGCTGCTCGACGTGCAGCAGATCTCCGATGTCGCCGCCATCGAAGGCGAGGATACCTTCGTGCGGCCGATCTACGCCGGCAACGCACTGGCCACGGTGAAGTCGGGCGACGCGGTGAAGGTGCTGACAATCCGTGCCACGGCCTTCGACGCCGCCGCGGCCGAGGGCGGCTCGGCCGCAGTCGAGGCGGTCGAAGGCAGCGGCGACTCCGGCCTCGCGACCTTCAAGGGCCAGGAGCTCACCAAGTCCGAGCGGCCTGAGCTGACCACCGCGGGCATCGTGATCTCCGGCGGCCGCGGCATGCAGAGCGGCGACAACTTCGCCCTGCTGGAGCGTGTCGCCGACAAGCTGGGCGCCGCCGTCGGCGCTTCGCGCGCCGCCGTGGACGCCGGCTACGTGCCCAACGACTACCAGGTCGGCCAGACCGGCAAGGTGGTGGCGCCGGACCTCTACATCGCTGTCGGCATCTCCGGCGCCATCCAGCACCTCGCTGGCATGAAGGACTCAAAGGTCATCGTCGCCATCAACAAGGACGAGGAGGCGCCGATCTTCCAGGTCGCCGACTACGGTCTGGTGGCGGACCTCTTCGAGGCGATTCCGGAGCTGGAAAAGGAACTCGGCTGAGCCGGACTCCAGGCCGCCCGTCGCGGGGACGGCGGCCGCGCCCGGCTCTTTAGAATAAAGGCATCTTGGACCACATGGCACAACAGGACGCGCCCACCGAGGGCCCGAACGAGATCAAGTCCATCGGCGTCATTGGCGCCGGGCAGATGGGCAGCGGCATCGCGCATGTCGGTGCCTTGGCCGGGTACCAGGTCAAGCTCTCCGACGTCTCCGCGGAAGCGGCGGAAAAGGCGATCACCACGATCTCCCGCAACATGGATCGCCAAGTCAAGCGCGAGATCATTTCCGCCGCCGACAAGGATGCCGCCCTGGGGCGCATCTCCTGCGGCACCGGCCTGGAGATGTTCGCCGACAGCGACATCGTCATCGAGGCCGCCAGCGAGAACGAAGAGATCAAGCGCGAGATCTTCAAGGCGCTCTGCCCGAAGCTGAAGCCGAGCGCGCTGATATGCTCCAACACCTCGTCGATCTCCATCACGCGGCTTGCCTCGGTCACCGACCGACCGGCGAAGTTCATGGGGATGCACTTCATGAACCCGGTGCCGCTGATGCAGCTGGTCGAGCTGATCCGCGGCATCGCCACCGATGAGCCGACCTTCGAGACCGTGCGCCAGCTTGCCGACCGGCTCGGCAAGACTACCGCCACGGCGGAGGACTTCCCGGCCTTCATCGTGAACCGAATCCTGCTGCCGATGATCAACGAGGCGGTCTACACCCTCTACGAGGGCGTCGGCTCGGTGAGTTCCATCGACACCGCCATGAAGCTGGGCGCCAACCACCCGATGGGCCCGCTGGAGCTGGCTGACTTCATTGGCCTCGACACCTGCCTGTCGATCATGCACGTGCTCTACGACGGCCTCGCCGACAGCAAGTACCGACCCTGCCCCCTGCTGGTGAAGTACGTCGAGGCCGGCTGGCTCGGCAAGAAAGCCGGCCGCGGCTTCTACGACTACTCGACCGACATCCCGGTCCCGACGCGCTGACGGCGCGGGCGTCCGCCGGCCGCATCAGCGGCGCACGAACTCGAAGGTCTCGCCTTCTGCACTCTCGTACTTGATTTTCAGCAGCTCGCCGGTCGGGCCGTACCAGAGGTCGCGGTCGAGTTCGCCGGAGAGCTTGTAGTGCTCGGCCTCGACCGGGCCGCCACTGGCCTCGATGGTTTCCCGGCCCATGAGGTCGCTGCGCACCCGGTAGACCTTGTCGCTGGCTGCCGAGAACAGCTGGCCGGCGCTGAGCCGGTCCTTGCTCCACAGGCTGTCGACCGCCACCGGGCCAGTGAGTTCTTCCTCGGCTCCGTTCACAGTGCGGCTGTAGTGCCCCTCCTTGCGCACGATGGAGATCTCGTACGCCGTGCCGTCATCGTTGGTCATGCCGGCGAGGGATTCGAGTTCGCCGTCGCGCCAGCGCTCGATGCGCTTGTGTTCGTAGCGGAACACCGTGAGGAAGGCGAACTTCACCGTCATGGCGGTTTCCACCGATACCTTCAGGGTGCTGTTCTCGCGCTCGAAGACCAGGCGGTGCTCGCCGACCTTGCTGCCATCGCGCAGCACGTCGAAGACCATCGGATCGTCGGCGACGGCCGGCTTCGGGATGCCGACAAGGCAGAACCCCGCGATGGCGGCGGTGAGCAGCAGCGCCCGGAGGCGGCTCCACGCACGCGGAACGGCAAATCCCATGTCCAGGCCCTCCTCGGCGGCGAGAGGCGAAGCAGACGTCTGCGGCAGCCCTATCTTGGCTATGCCGGTCGCAGCCGACAAGCTTGGCGTGTAAACAAAGAGAAATTGCGTGATTTTCAACCGGAGGTATTTGTCAGATCGGCATCTCCGTCCGGAGCGCCGGCCTCACCGCCGAGATAGTGGCGGATGAAGTCCATGGCCGCCTGCGAATCCCACTCGGCCGGGCCGACCAGCCCGGCCCGCACCCGGCCTTCGCGATCGATCAGGAAGGAGGTCGGCAGGCCCTTGAGTGCGAAGGCGCGCGCGAGCACCCCCATTGAATCCAGGTAGACCGGCAGCTGCTGCAGGTCGAGGCGGCCGAGGAAGGGCGCCACCGCGGTGGACCCGCCACGATCCTGGGAGACCGCCAGCACGGCGAAGCCCTCGCCCACCAAGGCCTGGTGCAGGCGCTCAAGCGACGGCATCTCCTCCACGCAAGGGGCGCACCAGGTGGCCCAGAAGTTGACCAGCACCACCTGACCCTCGAAATCGGCCAGGGTCACCGGCTCGCCCTGCAGCGTCTCGAAGCCCACGCTCGGCGCTGGCACCGGCGGGTCCGAGAAGGTAAAGTTCTCGGCGAACGGGCCCTCTGGGGCCGACGGCTTGCCGCCGGACGCCGACAGCTGCTCCCGCGCGGTCGCGGGGAATGACTGGGCGAGGACCAGCGTGGCGAGCCCGACGGCCGCAAGGGTTTTTCTTATGACCCCGACTGTGCTGAGCATGGACGC
The DNA here is from genome assembly GCA_964472095.1 of uncultured Pelagibius sp. Classification (GTDB taxonomy): domain Bacteria; phylum Pseudomonadota; class Alphaproteobacteria; order Kiloniellales; family Kiloniellaceae; genus Pelagibius. The sequence goes on along the minus strand of CAYYIV010000013.1, from coordinate 58,795 downwards.
GAGAGCCTCCTAAGGGCCAATGAACGCCAAGACGCAAAAGCTGCCCACCCAAGGCGGAACGATGAAGAACCCGCAAAATGGCCCCGACAGCACCGGGGCCAACAGCATGTGGGGCGGCCGCTTCGCCGGCGGCCCGGCCGAAGTGATGGAGCAGATCAACGCCTCCATCGGCTTCGACCGGCGACTCTACGCCCAAGACATTGCCGGGTCCAAGGCGCACTGCACCATGCTGGTACATCAGCGCATTATCGGCCAGGACGACGGCGCCGCCATCCTGGCCGGACTGGACACGATCCTGGCGGAGATCGAGGCCGGCGACTTCGTTTTCAAAACCAGCCTGGAAGACATCCACATGAACGTGGAGGCGCGCCTCAGCGAGCTGATCGGCGATGCCGCCGGGCGGCTGCACACTGCGCGCTCGCGCAACGACCAAGTGGCGACCGACGTGCGCCTGTGGACGCGCGATGCCGCCGACCGTCTGGAGGACGCCCTGCGCGCACTGCAGGCCGTGCTGATCGACCAAGCCGAGGCCGAGGCCGATACCGTGATGCCGGGCTACACCCACCTGCAGGCCGCCCAGCCGGTGACCTTCGGCCACCACATGCTGGCTTACGTGGAGATGCTGGGCCGCGACCGCGGACGCCTGCAGGACTGCCGCCGGCGGATGAACGAATCGCCGCTCGGCGCCGCCGCGCTCGCCGGCACCTCATTCGACATCGACCGCGAGGCGACCGCCACCACGCTCGGCTTCGACCGCCCGATGGCCAACTCCATCGATGCCGTCTCCGACCGCGACTATGCCATGGAATTCCTCGCTGCCGGCGCCATCGTCGCGCTGCACCTGTCGCGCCTCTCCGAGGAAATCGTACTGTGGTGCTCAGCCGGCTTCCGCTTCGTCACCCTGTCGGACGCCTTCACCACCGGCAGCTCGATCATGCCGCAGAAGCGCAACCCCGACGCCGCCGAGTTGATCCGCGGCAAGGCCGGCCGCGTGATCGGCGCGCTCAACAGCCTGCTGATCGTCATGAAGGGGCTGCCGCTGTCCTACGGCAAGGACATGCAGGAGGACAAGGAGCCACTGTTCGACGCCGCCGACACCCTGCAGCTCTGCGTCACGGCGATGACCGGCATGATCGCCGACATGAAGGCGAACCGCGCGGCGCTGAAGGCCGCCACGGCGCACGGCTTCCTCACCGCCACCGACCTGGCCGACTGGCTGGTGCGCGTGCTCGGCATGCCGTTCCGCCAAGCCCACCACGTGACCGGCAGCATCGTGAAGTTGGCCGAGGACCGGGGCTGCGGCCTGGAGGACCTGGCGCTGAGCGAGATGCAGGGCGTCGAGCCGGGCATAACCGCGGACATCTTTTCCGTGCTGTCCGTGGAGAACGCAGTCGCCAGCCGCCTCAGCACCGGCGGCACCGCGCCAGAGCGGGTGCGCGAAGCCATTATCGCAGCCAAGGAGCGCTTCCTATGACCGTCACTCCGCGGACCCGCGCCGCCCTGCGCCTGCTGCTGGCCGCGGCCGTCGCTGCGCCCCTGGCGCTCGGCCTCGGCGCCTGCGGCAAGAAGGGCTCGCCCAAGCCGCCGGCGGGCGAAGAAAGTCAGTACACCTATCCACAGGCCTATCCCGAGCCCACGACCGTGGTGCCCAACGGCCGGAACGAGGGCGAAGAGGCCGGCCCGCTGTCGATCTTTACCAACGACAGCCGCACGAAGACCAAGTCCTACTGAGGCCCGTTCCCCAGCCGGGAGCGGCAAGGAAAGCGATTCGATGACCAATCGTTACTTCAGCTATCGTGACGGCCGGCTGCATGCCTCCGGCGTAGACCTCGACGCGCTGGCGGCAGAGGTCGGCACGCCTTTCTACTGCTATTCCGCCGACGCCCTGGAGCATGGTTACAAGCATTTCGCCGCCGCGCTATCCGGCCTGCCGGCGACCATCTGCTATGCGCTGAAGGCCAATTCCAACCAGGCGGTGATCGCCACCTTCGCGGCGCTCGGCGCCGGCGCCGATGTGGTCTCGGAAGGCGAGCTGCGGCGCGCCCTGGCCGCCGGCGTGCCGGCGCGCAAGATCGTCTTCGCCGGGGTCGGCAAGACGGCGCAGGAACTCGCCGCCGGGCTCGATGCGGGCATCCTGCAGTTCAACGTCGAATCGCTTTCGGAATTGAAGCTGCTCTCCGAGGTGGCGACGGCGCGCGGCGTCACCGCGGCGGTCGCGCTTCGCGTCAATCCGGACGTCGACGCCGGCACCCATGCCAAGATCACCACCGGACGGGCCGACACCAAGTTCGGCATCGACGCCGGCGAGGCGCGCGACTTCCTGCTCGCCAACCGCGACATCGCCGGCATCCGGGTGGACGGCCTGGCGGTGCACATCGGCTCGCAGCTGACCGACATCGCGCCCTACCGCCTCGCCTTCGAGCGCCTGATTGCCCTCTACCGCGAGCTGCGCGGCGCCGGCTTGCCGCTGCGGCGGCTCGACTTCGGCGGCGGCATCGGCATCAGCTACCGGCACGGGCCGGAGGGCGAGGAGGTCGGCGAGGCCGACGCCCGGGTCAACGCCTATGCGGAGATGGTGCGCGGGCTGGTCGCAGACCTCGACGCCGAGTTGGTGTTCGAGCCGGGCCGCCTGCTGGTCGGCAACGCCGGCGTGCTGGTGACCCGCGTGCTTTACGTGAAGGACAATGGTCCGCGCCGGTTCGTCATCGTCGATGCGGCGATGAACGACCTCATCCGCCCCTCGCTCTACGACGCCTGGCACGAGATTCTGCCGCTCAAGGCGGCCCCTGGGGCCACGCTGCGGTCGGTCGACGTGGTCGGCCCGATCTGCGAGTCGAGCGACACCTTCGCCAGGCAGCGCCCGCTGCCGCCGGTCGCCGAAGGCGACCTGCTCGCCTTCTCCTCGGCCGGCGCTTACAGCTTTGTGATGGCGTCCACCTACAATTCGCGGCCCCTGGCGCCGGAAATCCTGGTACGCGGCGACCGCGCTGCGGTAGTGCGCGCGCGCATGGACTATGACACTATGATCGGACAGGACCGCCTGCCGGACTGGCTGGCGGGGCCGCAGGCCCAAGACACAAATCCTAAGAGGCAAATTGCGGGCAAAACGCGGGGGGCGGCCTAGGTTCTGGTACGGAACGTTATAGTTCCGAGGTTAAGTGACACAGCCTGCGGCTTTCTGGGGGCGTCACCGCAGGCGCCTGGACGAAGGACAGGAAGCACGCATGAGCGAGACCGGGCGCGAGCGTCCCACCCCCCAGCCCGCACGGCCCCCCAGGCCCACGGCGACTCCCGAGCCGACACCCGGCGAAGCCAGACGGGTACTGGCCCAGTTCTCCCTCCTCCTCACCCTGGCGCGCAGTGCCGTCGCCTGGGAGAGCATCTGGCTTGCCGCCTGGCCGGCCCTGGGCATTCTCGGCGTCTTCCTCGCCGTCGCCCTCTCCGGTCTGCTCCCAACCCTCAGTGGTTGGCTGCACAGCGTCGTCCTGGCGGCCTTCGCCGTCGCCTTCATTGCCGCCCTGGCTTACGCCATCCGGTGCGTTTCCCTGCCCGACGCGCAGGCCGGCAAGCGACGGCTCGAGCGTGACAGCGGCCTCGACCACCGGCCGCTGACCGCCCTCGACGACCGCATGATGACCGGCGCCGCCGACGCCGAGGCGCGGGCGATGTGGCGGGCGCACCAGCGCCGGGTGATCGCACGCCTGAAGGGCCTCAGGGTCCGGCTGCCGCGCCCGGGCCTCGCTGCCGCAGATCCCTGGGCACTGCGCGGTTTCGTCGTGCTGCTGATCCTGGTCGGCCTGGCCAGCACCGAGGGCAACGTGACCGGGCGCATCGCCACCGCGGTGACGCCGAGCTTCGACCGCACGCCGCAGCTGCCGCCCAGCCTGGATGCCTGGATCAATCCGCCGGCCTACACCGGCATGGCGCCGCTCTATCTGGAGGCCGGCCACGGTGCCGGTGAAGCCCCGGCTGGCAGCGAGGGCACGCCGCCAGCCGTGACCGCGACACTGCGCATCCCGACCGGCAGCGTGCTGCTGGCCCAGGTGCAAGGGGGCGGCGACGCACCCAGCCTGGAAGTAGGCGGCACCGCCCGGCCCTTCGAGAACTTCGCCCATGAGGCCTACCGACTGGAGCACGGCCTGACCGAAGGCAATCGCCTCGCCATCGTTCAGGACGGCCGTACCCTGGCCGAATGGCCGCTCGAAGTGTTGCCGGACAATCCGCCGGAGATCGAATTCCAGTCCGCCCCGGCCCGTACGGAACGAGCCGCCCTGCGGATCGCCTACCAGGCCAAGGACGACTACGGCCTGACCGAGGCGAAGGCCATCGTCCGCCGGCTCGACCAGCCGGAGGCCGAGCCGATGGAGCTCGACCTGGCGCTGCCCGGCAGCGCCCCCGAGTCCGCTGAGGCCAACAGCTATCACGACCTGACACCGCATCCCTGGGCCGGCCTGGCGGTGGAAATCCAGCTGGTGGCCAAAGACCAGCCGGGCCAGGAAGGCCGCAGCGAAGCGCTGCGCACGGTGCTGCCGGAGCGCATCTTCAACCACCCGGTGGCCCGCGCCCTGGTCGAGCTGCGCAAGCAGCTGACGCTCAATCCGGACCGCCGCTTGCCGGTGGTGCAAGCCCTGAGCGGCATCTACGAGCATCCCGAGCACTTCTATCATGACATCGTCGTCGCCCTGACCATTCGCTCGGCCGAGCGGCGGCTGATCCACGACTCCTCGAAGAAGGCTATCGGCGAGGTTCAGGAGCTGCTGTGGGAAGCCGCGCTGCGCATCGAGGAAGGCGAACTGGCAATCGCCGAGCGTGAGCTGCGCGAGGCGCAGCAGGCGCTGATGGATGCCCTGGAGCGCGATGCCAGCGACGAGGAGATCGAACGCCTGATTGAAGAGCTGCAGCAGGCGCTGAACAACTTCCTCGACCAGCTGGTGGAGCAGATGCAAGAGCAGATGGCCCAGGGCAATCAGGAGTTCAGCGAGCAGGAGATGCAGGAGAACAGCCAGCTGCTGAACCGCCAGGACCTGATGGACATGCTGGAGCGGGCGCGCGAACTGGCCAAGTCGGGCGCCAAGGATGCCGCCCGCGAGATGCTGTCCCAGCTGCGCGACATGCTGGAGAACCTGCGTGCCAATCCCTACGCGCAGCAGATGAACCGCGACATGCAGGAAGCCTCCCGCATGATGCGTGACCTGGAGAACATGATGCGCGAGCAGCAGGAGCTGCTCGATCGCAGCTTCGAGCGTTCGCAGGAGAGCGGCCAGCAGGGCGAAGGCGAGGGCCAGCAAGGCGAAAACCGGGCGGACGCGCAGCGCCAGGAGCAGCTGCGCCGCGGTCTCGGCGACCTGATGCGCCAACTCGGCGACGCGCTCGGTGAGATCCCGCGCCCGCTGGGCCGTGCCGAGCGCGAGATGCGCGACGCCCGCGAATCGCTCGACAACAACCAGCCGGGCCAGGCGGTACCCTCGCAGACGCGCTCCCTCGATCAGCTGCAGCAGGGCATGCAGGCGACGATGGAACAGTTCATGGAGATGTTCAGCCCCGGCGAGGGTGAAGGCGAAGGCCAGGTCGGTGCGCGCCCCGGCGACAACCAGCGCGATCCGCTGGGCCGCGAGACCCAGGGCCCGAACAACAACCAGGTGAACCGCGAGGGCGTGCAGATCCCCGACGAGATGGAACTGCGGCGCACCCGCGAGATCGTCGACGAGCTTCGCCGGCGCCGCGGCGAGCGCGAGCGTCCACCGCTCGAGCTCGACTACCTCGATCGTTTGCTGGATCAGTTCTGAGAAGAAGCGGCGCCGCCGGCCCGATCAGCCCGGCCCGGAGCGCTCACAAGAGGCTCAGTGGCAGGTCATCTGCTCGGCGGTCAGCGCGGCCTCGGCGGCCTCGCAGATTTCCTGCAACGTGAAGGGCTTGGTGATCACCTCACAGATCAGTTCCTCGAGGTTGTGCGCGCGCTGGCGCTCTGCCGAGTAGCCCGTCATCAGCAGTACCGGCAGGGCCGGGAAGTCCTTGGCGACCTTGAGGGCCAGGCCGATGCCGTCGAGGCTCGGCATCACGATGTCGGTGATCAGCAGGTCGAAGCTGTCGCCATCGAGGGCTTCCAGCGCCTGCACGCCGTCCTCCACCGAGGTGACCTTGTGGCCGCGGTGGGCCAGCGCCCGGCTGACAAAACTCTTAACGGCGGTATCGTCTTCGGCGACCAGAATGCGCGCCATGGGTTTTCCGTCTCCTGCTGACTGCTTCGGCGAGGGGGGATGCGGCGCAGGCTGGCTGCAAAACCGGCGTTATGTCGCCGCGAATCCCGGCCGAAAGCCGGCCATTTCCTCTTCGGTGAAACTGCCATCCGCGTGGTTAAGCAAGGCTTAATGGCGGCTGTGGAGAAGGCCTGTTACTGTGCCGCAGGTGTGGCGCTGCCGACGATGGTGATATTGAGGTTCTGCGCGCCCTCGGGCGGGTTGCGTGTGTCGGTCAGGAAGGACACCGAACCGCTGGCGTCAAGTTCGCCCTGCGGCGGCTCGAAGGTCCATTCGACCAGCACCTGGCCTGCCGAATCGGTGAGCTGGGCCCGCAGCATCGGCAGGGCCTGCTTGCGGTCGGAGATATTGGTGACCACGCCGCGGACGGTGATCACGGTATCACCGTCGAGCTGCTCGGAGTCGAGTTGCACGTCGCTCAGCCTCAGTGTCGGTCCGGGCGTCGCCACCGGCACGCCGATGAGGGCGTAGACGTCGGCCAGCTGCGGGAACTGGGTGACGATGCGCTGGCGCTCGAACCAGCCGCCGGCGGCAAGGCCGGCGACGAACAGCAGCAGCAGGATCCAGCCAGCCGCCACGCCCCGGCTCTTCTTCCGGGGCGGCGGCCCGGGCCGGCGGCGCGGCGGTGCCGACGGCTCCTTGAGCGCGGCGGCGACGGCCGCACGAGGGTCGTTGTCCGGCATCTGGTGCCAGCAATTGCCGCATTTGCCGCAACGGACGATTCGTCCGTCGTAGCCGAGCTGCTCCTGGTTGACCTCAAAACGGATCTGGCAGGCGGGACAAGAAACGATCATGGACGACTTCGGCCCTCCGAGGCGCTGTCACGATAAACTTATATGGAGGAGGTATAGGCAAAGCAAGGCATGACCAGGACCCTTTACGGGACTGACTTGCCTATGCCATTTTCGAATCGATCTTCCGGGAAAAGGGAAACTGCACCTTGGTTCGCTTCGAGGATGTCGTGCTGCGCTATGAAAACGGGCCGGAAATCCTGAAGCGAGTCTCCCTGCACTTCGACCCGGGATCCTACCATTTCCTGGTCGGTGCGAGCGGCGCCGGCAAGTCTTCCCTCCTGCGCATGATGTACCTCGCCCTGCATCCCAGCGCCGGCCGGGTCGCCCTTTTCGGGCGCGACGTGGCCGGCCTGTCGCGCCGCGAGACCGCCCTGCTTCGGCGGCGAATCGGAGTCGTCTTCCAGGACTTCCGCCTGCTCGACCACATGACGGCGCGCGAGAACGTCGCCTTGCCGCTGCGCATCAGCGGCCAGGCCGGCGCCCGCAGCGGCAAGGAGGTCGAGGAACTGCTCAGCTGGGTCGGCCTCGCCGACCACATGGACGCTCTGCCACCGACGCTTTCCGGCGGCCAGCAGCAGCGCGTCGCCATCGCCCGTGCCGTGATCGGCCGGCCCAGCCTGCTGCTCGCCGACGAGCCAACCGGCAACCTCGACGACCGCATGGCGGTGCGCTTGCTCTATCTCTTCGAGGAGCTCAACAAGATCGGCACCACGGTGGTCATCGCCACCCACAACGAATCGCTGGTGCAGCGCTTCCCGCATACGGTGACGCGCCTGCGCGACGGCGCGGTGGAGGCCGCCGGGACGATCCCGCCGGCGACGCAACCCGGCAGCCAGCGCAGCGGGACCTGAGGCCATGGCCGTCAAACGCAGCCGCCACGCCGTCCCCCTCGACCGCGACTCCTCGGGCCGCTACCTGCCGCTGCTGGTTGCCATCATGGTCTATCTGGCGGCGCTGGCGTTGGCCGGCGCGCTCAGCATGAACAAGCTGGCCGAGCGCTGGGACACCGGCCTGGCCGGCGCGATGACGGTCCAGGTTCCGGCCGACGCGGCGGCAGACGACACGCGCCTTGCCGCCGTGACGGCGGCGCTGACCGCCACGCCGGGCGTGGTGACGGTCGAACCGATGGGCCGCGACGCGATGACCGCGCTGCTCGAGCCCTGGCTAGGCGATGCCCTGCTGACCGGCGACCTGCCGCTGCCGCACCTCATCGCCGTCACCATCGACACCGCCGCACCGCCGGATATTGCGGCGCTGCAAGACCGCCTGCAGGCCCTGGCGCCGGGCAGCCTTGTGGACGATCACCAGCGCTGGCTGGCCCGTTTGCTCGACCTTGCCCAGGCGGTCGAGCTGATGGCCCTGGTTGTGATGGTGCTGGTGGTTCTGGCGGCCTGCATCATGGTCGCCTTCGTCACCCGCATGGGGCTCGCCGCGCACGAGCGCTCCATCGAGCTGCTGCACCTGATCGGCGCACAGGACTCCTACGTCGCCCGTCAATTCCAGAACCACGCACTCAGCCTCGGCCTGCGCGGCGGCCTCCTCGGCCTCGTCTGCGCACTGCCGACGCTCTACCTGGCACGGGTGCTGGTGCAGCGCATCGACAGCGGGCTGCTGCCGGAGCTGAATTTTCTGCCGCACGAGTGGTCCTACTTCGTGCTGCTGCCGGTGGCGGCGGCGGTGGTCACCATGCTGACGGCCCGCGTCACGGTGCTGCGCACCCTGGCGCGCCTGCCATAGGGGACGCCATGTCGCCGCGGATGCTGAGACAGGAACGACGCAAGCCGGTGTTGCGCGCCCTGTGGCGGCTGCGCCGGCTGGCGACCTTCGTCGCCGCGATCGTCGTGCTCTACGCCCTCGGCTTCCTGTGGTTCGCCACCCTGCTGCCGACTGAGGTCGCCGACGAAGACAGCGGCACCGACGCCATCGTGGTACTGACCGGCGGCAGCGACCGCCTCGGGGTCGCCCTCGACCTGCTGAGCGCCGATAAGGGCGGCAAGCTCTTCGTCTCCGGCGTCTACCGCGGTGTCGACGTGCGCCAGCTGCTCGACCTCTCGCAACACTCGCCGGAGGATCTCTCCTGCTGCGTGGTCCTCGGCTACGAGGCCGACAATACCCGCGGCAACGCCGTCGAAACGGCAACCTGGATGAAGGAGCAGGGCTTTACCTCGCTGCGCCTCGTCACCGCCACCTACCACATGCCGCGCTCGCTGCTGGAGTTCCGCCGCACCATGCCGGCGATCCAGATCATCCCGCACCCGGTGTTCACGGAGCACTTCAAGCAACAGGACTGGTGGCTGTGGCCGGGCAGCAGCACCCTGCTGGTCACCGAGTACAGCAAGTACCTCGTCGCCCTGGTGCGCGGACTCTTCGACCCGCTCTTCGCGGCGCTGCCTGGAACCTCGACCGCATGATCGCGGTGCGCTCCCTGCTGTTCAACGCGTTCTTCTACGGCTGGACGGCGATCATCGTGATCGTCGGGCTGCCCCTGCTGCTAGGCCCGCGCATCGGCATCTATTATCTCGGCCGCGCCTGGGCGCATCCCATCCTAGCCGCCCTTCGCCTGCTCTGCGGGCTGCGCCACGAGGTGCACGGCCGCGAGAACCTCCCGCCGGGCGCCGTGCTGATCGCCGCCAAGCACCAGTCCGCCTGGGACACCATCATCTTCTCCATCCTGCTGTGGGATCACAGCTTCGTGCTGAAGCGCGAGCTCCTGTGGGTGCCGCTGTTCGGACTCTATCTTGCCCGCGCCGGCCTCATTGCGGTCGATCGCCAGGGGGGCAGCAAGGCGCTGCGCAAGATGGTCACCGCCGCCAAATCGGTTGCCGCCGCTGGGCGGCCCATCGTGATCTTCCCGGAGGGCACCCGCGTAGCGCCGGACCAGCAGCGCCCCTACCATCCGGGCGTGGCGGCCCTCTACAGCCAGCTCGGCGTGCCGGTGGTGCCGGTCGCCCTCAACTCCGGCTTGTTCTGGCGTCGCCGTAGCTTCTGGAAGGTCCCGGGCAGCATCACGCTTGAGTTCCTGCCGCCGATCGGCCCGGGGCTGCCGCGCAAGGTCTTCCTGGCGCGGCTGGAGCAGGCCATCGAAGGGCGCAGCCGGGCCCTGGCCAGCCTGGGCCCGACAGAACAGCCGACGGAACACAAGCCCTTGAGCCCAAATTAGCTGTGTGCAGCTTTGTGGATAGCTTTCACCGCAGAAGCGAGCACTCTCGATTATCTCTTGCCAAAGCAGAATCTTAAGGCGACTCCAACGCCATGAAACGAAGCGGGAACGCCTGCTTGACCGGCACCCGGGCCGGCCCTATCGTCGGGCGAGCATTTCCGCCGTTTATTGACGCCTCCGGTCGCCCGGATGGCCCCTGGAGGGCCGGCAAATGACCAAGTTGACGGCTCTGTCACAGGAAATCTGGGACATGAAGTACCGCCTGAAGACGGCTTCAGGCGAGCCTGTGGACAAAACCATCGCCGACTCCTGGCAGCGTATCGCCCGGGCTCTGGCCCAGGCCGAGTCCGACGACGCGGCGCGTAAGGCCGTGGAATCCCGGTTCTTTACGGCGCTGGAGGGCTTCCGCTTCCTGCCCGCCGGCCGCATCCAGGCCGGCGCCGGGACCAACCGCAAGGTCACCTTGTTCAACTGCTTCGTCATGGGAACCATCCCCGACGACATGGGCGGCATCTTCGAGCACCTGAAGGAAGCCGCCCTGACCATGCAGCAGGGCGGCGGCATCGGCTACGACTTCTCCACCCTGCGCCCCAAGGGTGCGGTGGTCCACGGCATCGGCGCCGACGCCTCGGGCCCGCTCAGCTTCATGGACGTCTGGGACGCCATGTGCCGCACCATCATGAGCGCCGGCTCGCGGCGCGGCGCCATGATGGCGACGCTCGCCTGCGACCACCCGGACATCGAGGCCTTCATCGCCGCCAAGCAGGAGCCGGGTCGCCTCTCCATGTTCAATCTCTCGGTGCTGGTGAGCGACGCCTTCATGCAGGCGGTGCGCGAGGACCAGCCCTGGGACCTGGTCTTCGACGGCACGGTCTACCGCACGGTGCCGGCGCGCGAGCTGTGGAACAGGATCATGCAGGCGACCTATGCGGCGGCCGAGCCGGGCGTGATCTTCATCGACCGCATCAACCAGCGCAACAACCTCCACTACTGCGAGGACATCCGCGCCACCAACCCCTGCGGCGAGCAGCCGCTGCCGCCCTATGGCGCCTGCCTGCTCGGCTCGGTGAACCTCATGGCCCTGGTGAAGGACCCCTTCGAGCCGGAGGCCGGCCTCGACATGGCGGCCCTCGCCGAGCTGGTGCCGACTGCTGTGCGCATGCTCGACAACGCCATCGAGGCATCGCGCTTCCCGCTCGAGGCCCAGCGCCAGGAGGCTCAGGCCAAACGCCGCATCGGCCTCGGCATCACCGGCCTCGCCGACGCGCTGATCGCCTGCGGCCTGCGCTACGGCAGCGCCGAGGCGGTGAAGGCGACGGAGCGCTGGCTGGCCGCCTTCCGGCGCGAGGCCTACCTCGCCTCGGTTGAGCTGGCGAAGGAGAAGGGCCCCTTCCCGCTCTATGACCGCGACGCCTATCTCGCCGGCGAGACCATCCGGGAGCTCGACCCCGACGTGCAGGCGGCCATCGCCCGCGACGGCATCCGCAACGCCCTGATCACCTCCGTCGCCCCGACCGGCACCATCTCGCTGCTGGCCGACAACATTTCATCCGGGCTCGAGCCGGTGTTCAGCTTCGTCTACAAGCGCCGCATCCTGCAGGCCGACGGCAACCGCCGCGAGGAGGAGGTGAGCGACCACGCCTACCGCCTGTTCCGCCGCCTGAAGGGCGAAGACGCGCCGCTGCCGCCGGCCTTCGTGAACGCGCAGACCCTGGAGCCGGCCGCCCACGTGGTGATGCAGGCCGCGGTGCAGCGCTACATCGACAGCTCGGTCTCCAAGACCATCAACCTGCCGGCCAGCATCTCCTTCGAGGCTTTCAAGGACGTCTACCAGCAGGCTTACGACCTCGGCTGCAAGGGCTGCACCACCTACCGACCCAACGAGATCACCGGCGCGGTGCTCTCGGTCGGCGCGCGCGAGACCCTGGCCGAAGCCGCAGACACGGAGCTGGTGCCGGCCGACGCGGCCGTCTCCAGGACGGGAGACGTGGTCTACATGACCGATCCCCTGGCGCGGCCCGACGTGCTGCCCGGGCGCTCCTACAAGCTGCGCTGGCCGGAGAGCGATCACGCCATCTACATCACCCTCAACGACATCGTGCAAGAGGGACCCGGGAAGGAGCCGCGCCGCCGACCGTTCGAGATCTTCATCAACTCGAAGAACATGGAGCACTACGCCTGGACCCTGGCGCTGACGCGCATGATCTCCGCAGTGTTCCGGCGCGGCGGCGACGTCTCCTTCGTGGTCGAGGAACTGAAGGCGGTGTTCGATCCGCGCGGCGGCGCCTGGATGGAGGGGCGCTACGTGCCCTCGCTGCTCGCCGCCATCGGCGGCGTCATCGAGCGCCACATGATCGACATCGGCTTCCTGCAGCCGCGCGAGCCGATGACCGGCGAGGAGCAGAAGGCGGTGGTGAACCTCGGCGGGCCGGAAGGCGGCACCCGCTTCGCCCAGTGCCCCAAGTGCGGCAGCGCCGGCCTGATCCGCCAGGAAGGCTGCGACCTCTGCACCTCCTGCGGCTACTCCAAGTGCGGGTGAGCAACAGGGAGCTCGCCTTTGCCTGCGAACTCGAAGCGTGGTTTGCGAGTGAGACAGCCGAGTGAAATACTGCGATCTACAAGCTCAACTAAGTTGTCATGCTCAGGTCAAGCCCGAGGGTGACGGATGAAGAAGGACCTACGCCGCTGCGTGGTAGGGCGTTCGTTTCGCTAGCAGGAACTTCCCCAGCATCCAGTCCAACGACACGGCGCCCGCCCCTTTCACGACAAGAACCACCAGCAGGAAGACCCAGAAGGCGCGCTGGTCGAGGATCACCGCGTCGGGCAGGCGGTCGAACCAGCCGCCGATGGTCTTGGCGTCGACACCGTGGAAGGCGATGTCGACGTAGCTCTGCACCAGGGTAAAGCCGATCATGCCCAGCGCGGCGAGGCGCGTGAACAGGCCCAGCACGATGAGCACCGGCAGGATGAACTCGGCGTAGGTGCCGGCAATGACGATGAGGTCCCAGGGAAAGAACGGTACCTGAGCGGCGTCGTAGCCGTAGGCCTCCACCACCGAGGGCAGGATCTGGAAGTAGGCGTTGGCGCCGACGCTGAAGAAGCCGAGAAGGCCGTCGCCCACCTTGGTTGCGGCGGAGTTCAGGTAATAGAGCAGCAGCACCGCGGCGAAGACGAAGCGCGCGAGGAAGCCGAGGAACCAGCCGTCAAGCGCGGCCTCGGCCCGGCCGACGCTACGGCAGTAGAGATCAGTCAGTTTGGCAATCATTCTTCGCATCTACGCTTGTTGTGAAAGCTTGTCGGGCAACAGCTTCGCGACGACCACGCCCAGCGCGAAAAGCCCCTGCAGGTGCTGGCCCAAATCGAAGCCAGCTTCGACGGTGAGCGCAAGTTCCGCGGCGGCGCCGAGGCTGCTGCCGGCGGCCAGCGCGGAGACAAAGGCGTGGCCGCCCTCCGGCAGTACGCGGACCTCGACAGAGAGCATCGGGCGCAGCACCGCCACCGCCTCGCCCGTCTTCATGTCAACCGCACGCGACGGGTCGGCGCCGCTGGTCACCGCCCACAACGAGGCGACAGGCCAACGTGAATTCAGCAGGTGCAGTGAGGGGTGGATCACAAAGCGCAAGTCCGGCAACAGCTCCTGCGGCAGATCGGCGAGGCGTGCGATGGACAGCGGCTCGGCATCGGCGGCGTGATAGGCGGCCAGACGCGCCCATTCCAAGCGCGCGACATCGCCCACGTAGGGCACGCCCGCCGCCGGTTCGAAACCGTCGAGGAAATCGCCGAAGCTCTCGCCATAAAGCAACAGCACCGGCGTCAGCGGCGGGAAACGGCGGATGTAGGTCTTGGCCGCCGCCTTGAAGAAGTCGGCGCCGACCAGGCGGCAGACTACCGGGAAAGTGGATTCCAGCGCCTCGATGAGGCTGACCACCCTGTTGTTGCGGTGAACGTCGAAGCGGCGGCTCTGCGGCAGCTTCACCTGGCGTCGCAAGCCGGCCGGCGCCGGGCGCGCCGGGTCGGTCAGGGCCGCTGCGAAGTCGGCCTGCAGCTCAGCCAGTCGTGGCATGGACTGCCTCCGCGCAGCGCCCGCGCCCGGCCTGCATCAGGGCGTCCTGCACCACCATGAGGCGCTCGGCGGTGCGCGCCTCCGCAAAAAGCGTCTCCCAGGCCGGCACGGCGTTGTCCCATTCGATGAGGGTTGGCCTGACGCCGCCGCGCGCGATGGCCCGGGCGTAAAGCGTCCACACCTTGTCGTCGACCTTGCGGTCGTGGGCGTCGATCAGCAGCAGGGCGCCGGCGTCGTCGCGGTCGCGCGCATGGCCGGCGAGGTGAATCTCCTGCACCACCTCCATCGGAAAGGCGTCGATGTACGCCTCGGCGCTGAAATTCTGGTTGGTGGCCGATACCACAATGTTGTTCACATCGAGCAGCAGGTGGCAGCCGGTCCTGAGCGAAACCGCCTGGAGAAAGTCGATCTCGCTCAACTCGCTCGCCTCGAAGGCGACATAGGTCGAGGGGTTCTCCAGCAGGACACGGCGGCGCAGCACCTCCTGCAGGCGGTCGACGTGCTCGCTCACCCGCGCGACCGCCTCCGGCGTATAGGGCAGCGGCAGCAGGTCGTTGAAAAAGACCTCGTTGTGGCTCGACCAGGCGAGGTGCTCGCTGACCAGGCCCGGCTCGTAGCGCTCGGCCAGCGCCTTCAGGCGCGCCAGGTGCGCTTCGTCGAGCGGTCGCTCGCCCCCGATGGAGAGGCCGACGCCATGCAGCGACAGCGGGTAGTCGCGGCGGATGGCCTCCAGGTAGTGATGCGGCGGACCGCCGGCGCCCATGTAGTTCTCGGCATGCACCTCGAACCAGCCGACATCCGGGCGTGCGCCGAGGATCTCCTCGTAGTGCTGAGCCTTCAGCCCGACGCCGGCGCGCTCCGGAATGTCTGCTGCAATCGCCACGACCGTCGTCCTGTCACCCGAGGCTCAAGACCAGGAAAGGATGGGAAGACAGCGGCCCCGCTGACCAGGGGCAGGGGGCCGCTGTCCTCGTCCGCCGACCGTTAGGCCGGCACGTCGCGATCGAGCGCTTCGAGCGAACCCTTGCGGTCGCCCGGCAGCTCGAAATCGGCCATCGATTCCTCGACGCCGTACTTCAGGCAGTCGCCAGCGGGGACCAGCTTCCAGGCGTTGCCCTGGTAGTCCACCGTCGAGGTGCCGGCGCAGGTGGTGCCGGGACCGGCGGCGCAATCATTCTGGCCGGCCAGCGAAATGCCGTAGCACTTCTCCTGGGCCTGGGCGGCGGCCGGCGCCACATTCGCAGTCGCGGAAACCGCAAGCGCAACGGCGCCCGCGATCATGGCGGCACTTACAAGCTTCATGTTCTCAGCCATTGTCGGAAACTCCCTTAAGATCTGCCGAGTTGAACGGGTTGAACGTCAGTGCTGGACCGGTGCGGAGACCGTGTAGGTCCCCTTGTTGTCGTCGATTGCCTTCCAGCTCTTGTCCGAAGCCGGCGCCGACTCCTTGGAAGACCAGTTGCCCTCGGCTTTGGTCAGGTTGCCGGGAATGTCGCTTTCCCAGAATCCCACCACGGCCGGGGTGATGTTGAGGTAGAGCTTGCCGTCGACGATGCGCCAGAGATTTGGATTGGCCGGCACCTTGCCGCCCTGGGCGATGCCGTAGGCGCAGTGGCCGTCAAAGGCCGGCGCGTACTTGGCCGGATCGGCGAGAAACATCTCGCGGTGCTTTTCCGAGGCAAAGGCCCAGGTGGCACCGTTGTATTCGGCGGTGATGCCGGCCTTGCCGGGCACGGCTTCTGGCTGCTTCTCGCCGACCGGCACCTGCTTCAAGTCGAAGTAGGCGACCGGATCGTAGCCGCTGATGGCGAAGCCGCTTTCGTCGACGTATTGCGCTCCGGCCTGGGCGGCGCTCATCAGCGACAGCGACGTCATGACCGACAACGCCGAGACCAAGAGAAGACTGCGCGTCATGGGATACCCTCACATCTCCTGTTGCACTGGGCAGATCG
This sequence comes from uncultured Pelagibius sp., assembly GCA_964472095.1. GTDB lineage: Bacteria > Pseudomonadota > Alphaproteobacteria > Kiloniellales > Kiloniellaceae > Pelagibius. Next base: position 42,569 of record CAYYIV010000013.1, on the reverse strand, counting down.
TCGCCTGCCTCGGCCTAGAGATATTTGGCTACCCCCGTCGCGATCAAATCACGTCGCTACACTAAAATGTGACGGCCCAAGGCGCGAGCACCGGCCCGTGGCTTTCAGCCGAAATCGACCGCCGTGGTATTGGCCCCGCACAGCAGCACCGCCACCCTTTCGTCCGCCGCCGGACGATAGCGGCCCGACAGCAGGGCGGCCATGGCCGCAGCGCCGCCCGGCTCCGCCACCACACGCAGGCTGTCCCACAGCGCCTGCTGGGCGGCGCGGATGTCGTCGTCGGCCACCAGGACCGAACGGTCGACATAGGCCTGCGCGAGCGGGAACATCAGTTGACCAACCTGCTTCGGCGCCAGGGAGTCGGCGGCGATGCCGCCGGCCTCGGCATCGACTGGCCGGCCAGCGGCCAATGCCTTGTAGAGGGTGGGCGCACCCTCCGGCTCCACCGCGACGAGGCGGATGCGCCCAGCGAACCAGGCGGCGATGCCGCCGATCAACCCGCCGCCGCCGGTCGCCACCAGCAGGGTGTCGCACTGCGGCAGGTCGGCCTCGATCTCCAGCCCGACGGTGCCCTGGCCGAGCAGGGTTTCCGGCTGGTCGAAGGCATGGACCGGCAGGGCCCCGGTCTCCGTCACGAAAGCCTCGCTGGCGGCCAGGGCATCGGCATAGCGGTCCCCGCCGACAACCAGCGTGGCGCCGTAGCGCTCGATGCGCTCGGCCTTGGCCGGCGAGGTCACGCTGGGCAGGAAAATGGTGGCCGGGACCTTGAGCTTCATGGCCGCGTAGGCCACCGCCGCACCGTGGTTGCCGCCCGAGGCGGCGACGACACCGGCTTCCGGGATCTTGCGAGACAGCAGGTTGGCGAAGGCGCCGCGCGCCTTGAAGGAGCCGGAATGCTGCAGGAATTCCAATTTCAGGTCGACCGTCTGTGGCCCCCCTTGCATTCCCACACCGAAGTCCGTCAGCTCGACCGCCATCACCGGCGTGCGGCGGATGTGCGGACGGATGCGCTTCTCGGTCTCGGCGATGCGCTCACGGCTGATTGCGGTTTTCAGTACACTCACTTTGCTTTTCCTTCTTCACGCAGGCGTTGCGCCTCCTTCAGCAGACGCTCAAGGGCACGGTCCTTGAGGCCGAGGGCGCGCAGGTGGTGCACGGTGTTCTCCAGGTACTCCAGGCAGGGCCCTCGATGTCCACGCCCCTGCAGGATCAGCGCCACCATGGCATCGTGGTCGAGGTTGCCTGCATACTGGCCGTGGCCGCGGTCGACCACGAAGGTCATGGCGGTGACCGCGCCGTCCTGAGTCTCCGCGCGGCGCCAGGAGGGGCGATAGACACCGGTCACCATTTCCCTCTCGAAAAGGTAGTCGATCACCTCTTCGCCCTCGGCCGCCGGCACGCGGAACACCATGCCGTGGCAGGAGCCGCCGCGGTCGAGGCCGAGCACCAGTCCCGGCATCTCGGGCGTGCCGCGATAGCGGTGCGAGTAGATGCAGAAGCTGCGATGCAGGCCGCGCAGGCGGGCGGTGCGCACCTCCACGTGGGGAAAGCCCGGGTGCCACATGAGCGAGCCGTAGCCGAACACCCAGAAGTCGTCGCCCGGCGGCAACGCGAGACGGCGGGCCTTGCGTTCCGCCTCCGACAGCAGCTGCAGATTTTCCAGGTTCGGCGTCTTCGGTGGGGTCATAGAGGCCAGATTTGCTGCGGTGCAGCCGGTCATGTTAGAGGCCGCGCCCGCCGATGCAAGCCGTGGCCCCGCGGCGCGCCGAAATTGGGGCTGCGCCGCAGGGGCCAGCCTCCTATCATGCCGGCGATGCGTCCCACCCGCCTGGCCGTCGCCGCCGCCCTTCTGCTGTTGCTGCTCTCCGCTGCCGTCACCGGCTCCTGGCTCTGGGCCCGGCAGGCGCTCGACCATGGCATAGCCCAATGGCGCGCCGAGCAGATCGAGCGCGGCTACGCCATCGACTACCACGGGCCGGAGTTCGGCGGGTTTCCTTTCGCCCTCTCGGTGCTCTTCGATGCGCCGCAGGTGGTTACCACGCAGGGCCTCACCTGGCGCGGGCCGACGATCAGCGGTGCGGCGAAGCTGTGGGATCCCTTCACCATCGATCTGCGCTTTCCCGGCCTGCATCGCCTCAGCCTGGCGGAAGGCGACGAGACGCAGCAGGCCGAGATCACGGCGGAGACCGCCAGCGGCCGCGTGGTGTTGCAGAGCGACGGCAAGGTGGCGAGCGCCAGCATCGACCTCGGCCTCCTGCAAGCGAGCGGCGACCTGCTGGAGCCCATCGCCCTGCAGCGGCTGACCGCGCGGCTCGGCCCACTGCGGCCGGGCAACGCCGACGCCCTGGAGGAACTCGACCTGATCGGTGAAGTGCTTGCGGTGCAGCTGCCGCCGGGACGCGGCGGCCCGCTGGGCGACGAGCTCGGACGGCTATCCTTCGATTCGACCCTGGTCGGCGGCATCCCGCCGGGCAAGCCGCAGCAGGCCCTGCCGGCGTGGCGCGACCGCGGCGGGCGCTGGCGCTTTCACCGCCTAGCGGCGCTCTGGGGGCCGCTCGATCTGCAGGCCCATGGCCGGCTCGGCCTTGATGAGGCTCTGCGCCCGGCGGGCGACTTCGAGACGACACTGAAAGGGGCCGACAGGATCATCGAGCGGCTGGTCACCGCCGGCGAAATCAAGCCGGAAGCGGCGCTGGCCGCCAGGATTGCGGTGATGACCATGGGACGGCCCGACAGCGTGACCGGCGAAACGGTGCTGTCGGCGCCGATCACTCTTCGTCAGGGGATGCTGTACCTGGGACCGATCCCTTTAGTCCCGATCGCTCCGGTTCTCTAGCATCGAAGGAACCTGCCTGGTGGGCGTCGATGACGCCGCGGCGGATCTCCCGCGTGCGGCGGAACAGGCCTTCCAAGATCTCCCCCTCGCCCCAGCGGATCGCCCGCTGCAGCGCCGTGAGGTCTTCGGAGAAGCGCTGCAGCATCTCCAGCACCGACTCGCGGTTGTTGAGGAAGACGTCGCGCCACATGACGGGATCGGAGCCGGCGATGCGGGTGAAGTCGCGGAAGCCGCCAGCGGAGAACTTCACCACCTCAGCGCGCGTGCTCTCCTCCAGGTCGACGGCGGTACCGACGATGGTGTAGGCGATGAGGTGCGGCAGGTGCGAGGTGATGGCCAGCACCTTGTCGTGGTGGCCGGCGTCCATGATCTGCACCGTCGAGCCGCAGCGCTCCCAGAAAGTCTTCAGCTTGCCAACCGCGGGCTCCGGCGTGCCGGGCACCGGCGTCAGGATGCACCAGCGCTGCTCGAAGAGGTCGCCGAAACCCGCCTCCGGGCCGGAATGCTCGGTGCCGGCAATGGGATGGCCGGGAATGAACTCGACACCCTCGGGCAGACAGGGGCCGATGTCGCGGATCACCGCCTGTTTCACGGAGCCGACGTCTGTGACGATGGCACCTGGGGAGATGTGCGGACCCGCCTCCGCGGCAACCGCCGCGTTGGCGCCGACCGGCACGCAGAATATCACCAGTTCGGCATCCTTCACCGCGGCACCGGGATCGGCGTGCAGGGAGTCGGCGAAGCCCATGATGTCGATCACTTCGCGCGTCTCGGCACGTCGAGAGTAGGCGGCGACATGGCTCGCAAGGCCGCGCTCGCGCATCGCCCAGGCCAGCGAGGAGCCGATCAGGCCGGCGCCGAGCAGTGCCACCCTGTCGAACATCGGTGCAGTTGCGGGCGTGCTCATTGCACCGCCTCGGCCAGTGCGCCGGCGGTGGCGCGCATGTCCTCCTCGCTGCCGATGGTGACGCGCAGGCAGTCGGGCAGGCCGTAGCCGGCCATGCCGCGCAACAGGATGCCCCTTCGCTTCATCTCGGCAAGCACGGCCTCGGCCTGCGCTTTGCCGCCGGCAAAGCGCAGGAGCACGAAGTTGCCGACACTGGGCAGCGCCTCGATGTCCGCCTTAGCCACCGCCGCGCTGAACCAGGCCAGCCAGTGCGTATTGTGGGCGATTGAATGGGCGACGTGGTCTCGATCGCGCACCGCAGCGGCTCCGGCGGCCTGGGCCGCCGCGCTGACGTTGAAGGGGCCGCGTACGCGGTTCAACACATCGACCACCGCCGGTGGGCCGTAAGCCCAGCCGAGCCGCAGGGCGGCGAGCCCATGGATCTTCGAGAAGGTGCGCAGCATCACCACGTTGCCGGCCGTCTCGACCAGGGCCGCCGCCTGCGGATAGTCGGGTGCCGTCACATATTCGGCATAGGCCGCGTCGATCACCAACAGCACCCGCGCCGGCAGTCCCTTGTGCAGGCGCCGCAGCGCGCTCTCCGAAAGATAGCTGCCGGTCGGGTTGTTGGGATTGGCGAGGAACAGCAGACGCGTGCGCTCGGTCACCCGGGCGAGCAAGCCATCGACGTCGGCAGTAAGGTTCGCTTCCGGTGCAGCGACAGGGGTTGCCCCGGCGGTCTTCGCTGAAATCGGGTACATCAGAAAGCCGTGCTCACTGTAGAGCACTTCGTCGCCCGGTCCGGCATAGGCCCGCACCAGCAGGCCGATCAGCTCGTCCGAGCCGGCGCCACAGACGATGTTCGCCGCGGTCAAGGATTCGGCTTCTGCTATGGCCGTGCGCAATTCGCCGGCACTGCCGTCGGGGTAGCGGTGCAGCTGGGTCTTCTCGGCTTCATATGCGGCGATTGCCTGGGGACTCGGCCCCAGCGGGTTCTCGTTGGAGGCCAGGCGGATGACCCGGTTGACACCGGCAGCCTTGGACTCGCCGCCGATGTAGGGCGCGACCTCAAGGATGCCAGGGCGCGGCTGCAGGCTCACGACAGCGCTCGTGTATTGGTGGCGAGGTCCGCAGCAGTGAGCGGCACGGCGAAGGAGCCGACGGACCATGCGTGCTTCACCGTCTCGGCCTCCTCCAGCAGGGCCGCGATGCGCGGATCGTCACCGGCGAGGAAGCCCTCGACCTCGACCAGGTGCAGGGTGCGGTCCGGCGAATCGACCCAGGCCTGGATGTCGTAGACCTCGAAGCCGGCGTCCGACAGCAGGGTCTTCAGCGCACCGCGCGAGACGGCCTCGTCGAGCTCGACGATGAGGTAGCCGTGATCCTCGCCGCTCTCCTCAGGTTCGGCCAGCGAGACGACCACCGCATGGGGGCTGTCGCCGCGCCCGCCGTCCAGTGCCGCAAAGGGCAGCCGGGCGATGACCTTGGGTGTCGCCTTGCCGTGGCGCGCCAGCTTCGGCCACCACGGGGTGCCGCGGTCAGCCTCCGGCAGCGGCAGCACGCCGATGTTGGCCTTGCCGCTGGAGACCGCGCGCAGCACGCCCATTTCCGATCCGAAGCGTGTGATCGGCGTCAGCGAACCGAAGTGGTCGCGGGCCAGGCCGGAAAGATCGGGCCCCTCCTCCGGGGCGTAGGCGGCCGCGGCGAAGGGGCCCTGCAGGCGGGTGAAAACTGAGATGATCTCTCGCCAGATGCGGGTGACCACTGGCTTCGGGAAGGGACCCTTGTGGCGCGCCACCAGGCGGCGCAGCACGCGCGCCTCGCGGCCCGGGCGCATGAAGACGGCGCCCTGGCCCTTGGCACGACCGATCTGCCGCGCCAGCTCGGTGCGGCGCATCAGCAAGTCGTGTATGTCGTTGTCGATTTCGTCGATTTGACGACGCAAATCGTCCAGAGATGGCGTGTTGTCGGACATCTGGCCCCGATACCTGCAGGCTAGGCGGAGCTACTGATAGTCGCTGAACTGGGTAAAATCAAAGAAAACCTTGTGTTCGGCGTGTACCCCGGGGTGGGTCCGGCTGGCCTGGGCAGGCGCCCCGCCAGGGCGCAGAATAGGGCCAAGAAAGCGTTGACAGGCGCGGCCCCGGCTCCCTAGCTATTGGCCCCCCGGCCGCCCCCGGGACCGCTGCGCCGCAGGGCCTGCCCGCAGCGCTTACAGGGTCGAGGATTTTGGCGATGGTGATGGACCGGCCGCGGACGGCCGCCAACGATGTGGAGCAGCCCGAGGTGCAACGGGGTCGGACCATGGAGTTCGGCCGCGACACCCCCCTTCTCCTCGACTGCGGCGTCGGCCTTGGCCCCTTTACCCTGGCCTACCAAACCTACGGTTCGCTGAATGCCGACAGATCCAACACCATCCTGGTCTGCCATGCGCTGACCGGCGACCAGTACATGGCCGGCATCCACCCGGTGACCGGCAAGCCCGGCTGGTGGAGCCTGATGGTGGGACCCGGCCTGCCGCTCGACACCGACCGATACTTCGTCATCTGCGTCAACGTGCTGGGCGGCTGCATGGGCTCGACCGGGCCCAAGTCGGTGAACCCGGCGAGCGGCGAGCCCTGGGCGCTGGATTTCCCGGTGATCACCGTCGCCGATATGGTACGCGCCCAGAAGCTGCTCATCGACCAGTTGGGCATCGACAAGCTGTTCTGCGTCACCGGCGGCTCGATGGGCGGCATGCAGGTGCTGGAGTGGGCCGCCAAGTACCCGGACAAGGTCTTCGCCGCGGTGCCGATCGCCACCGCGGCGCGCCACACCGCGCAGAACATCGCCTTTCACGAGGTCGGCCGCCAGGCCATCATGGCGGATCTCGACTGGTGCGGCGGACGCTACCTCTCCGAGGGTAAGAACCCCGACCGCGGCCTCGCCGTGGCGCGCATGACGGCACACATCACCTACCTCTCGGAGCCGGCCCTACACCGCAAGTTCGGCCGCCGCCTGCAGGACCGCAACTCGCTCACCTTCGGCTTCGAGGCCGACTTCCAGGTGGAGAGCTACCTGCGCCACCAGGGGGCCAGCTTCGTGCAGCGCTTCGACGCCAATTCCTATCTCTACATCACCCGCGCAATGGACTACTTCGACCTGGCGCAGGAGCACGGTGGCAAGCTGGCGAACGCCTTCCGCGACACACCGGTCCGCTTCTGCGTGGTTTCCTTCACCAGTGACTGGCTGTTCCCGACCTCGGAGAACCGCGATATCGTACATGCTCTGAATGCCTGCGCCGCCGACGTCAGCTTCGTCGAGATCGCCAGCGACGCCGGCCATGACGCCTTCCTGCTGGACGAGCCGGAATTCAGCGAGACCCTGGCCGGTTTCATCGCCGGCTGTGCCGAGCACCGCGGACTGAACGGCCGATGAGCCCGCTCGACATCGCCTCTCCGACCGCGGCGGTGCCCGATCGCCCCGCGCGCGCGGCGCTGCGCCCCGACTTGGCACTCATCGCCGAGATGGTGGCGCCCGGGTCACGCGTGCTCGACATCGGCTGCAGCGACGGCACCCTGCTGGAGTTCCTGGCCCAGGAGCGCGGCGTCACCGCACGCGGCATGGAGCTGTCGCAGAAGAACGTGAACGCCTGCGTGACGCGCGGCCTCTCGGTGATCCAGGGTGACGCCGACACCGACCTGGTCGAGTATCCCGCCGGAGCCTTTGACTACGCGGTCCTCAGCCTGACCCTGCAGGCGACCCGCGACCCGCGACAGGTGCTGGAGCAGATGGTGCGCATCGGCCGCTTCGCCATCGTGTCCTTCCCAAACTTCGGCCACTGGCGGGTGCGCCTGCATCTGCTGTTGCACGGCTCGATGCCGGTGACCGAAGCACTGCCGGAGCGCTGGTACGAAACCCCCAACATTCATCTCTGCACGGTGAAGGACTTCATCGGGCTGTGCCGCGACTGCGGTATCGAGATCGAGGAGGCCCTGGTGCTGAACGACCGCCAACACCGTGCCGCCCTCAACACCCCCCACCTCGCCAATCTCTTCGGCCAGAAGGCGATTTTCCGGCTGAAGAAGGACTAGAAGCAGCCGTCGCACGCGCCCCGACGCAACTGACGACCGTCAGGACCGGTCGGGGGCTTCCCGGTGGTGCAGGCGCCCGGCGGCCTGCGGCAGGGAGACCACCACCGGACGGGAGAACTTGCGCTGCTTGGCCGGCTTCAGGGAGCCGGCATAGAGCTGCTTGCCAGATTCGATCATCACCACGCCGGAGAAGGTCGGGAAGAATCGCGCGCCTATGCGCTCCCAGGCCGGAGCCGAGCGCAGGAAAGTGTAGTTGGCGATCGGCGGCACGTAGAGTGCCCGTTCGGTGCGCGTCGGCGTGAACATGTTGTCGCGCAGCACGCGGGACAGCTGCGCCGCGCTGTAGGGATGGCCCCAGCCGAGCGGCGTGCGGTCCGAACGCGACCAGATGCCGCGGCGGTTCGGCACCACCACCAGCAGGCGCCCGTCGCCGGTCAGCACCCGCCAGATCTCGCGCAGCAGGCCGCGCAGGGAGTCGGCGTTCTCCAGGCCGTGGACCAGCAGCACGCGATCGACCGAATAGTCCGGCAGCGGCAGATCGGTCTCTTCCACGAGGCTGACCAGCCCAGGTCCCTCCGGCGGCCAGTGCATGACGCCTTGGGAGGCGGGCATGAAGGCGAGCACGCGCTCGGCCTCGCTGGAGAATTGGCGCAGGTAGGGGGTGGCAAAGCCGAGGCCGAGCAGGCGCTGGCCGGTTACGTCAGGCCACACGGAACGCACTGCGCGGCGCACCATATGGCGCGCCACCTGGCCACGGCGGGTTTCGTAGAATTCCCGCAGATCGACGACATCGGGCCACATGACGGCATTACCCTAGCACAGCTTCGAGGATGCTGCGACAGGGTGATCTTCTATGCTAAACAGATGCTTAACCCTTAGCCCCACCAGCAAGGAAGCGCCATGCCGGACGCCGCCAGCATCATCCGCGAACTCGGCCTGCAGCCGCACCCGGAGGGCGGCCACTACCGCGAGACCTTCCGCGATCCGGTCACGCTCGGCGAGGGTACGGCGCAGCGCGGCGCCTCAACGGCGATCTACTACCTGCTGCAGGCGGGCGAGCTGTCGCACTGGCACCAGGTCGACGCGGCGGAGCTCTGGCACTGGTACGCCGGCGCGCCGCTGTCCCTGACCGTCTCTACGGACGGCCGGGAGGCTGTCAGACAATTGCTCGGGCCGGATCTCGCCGCCGGCCAGCGCCCACAGGTGGTCGTGCCGGCGGCAGCCTGGCAGACGGCGCAGAGCCTGGGCGAGTGGACCCTGGCCGGCTGCACGGTGGCGCCGGCCTTCCGCTTCGAAGGCTTCGAAATGGCGCCTCCGGACTGGCAGCCGCTCAGCCTGCGGGGCAAGAGCGGCCGGCGCTAAGACGACCGCCGGCGCAGCAGTTCCTTGGAGGCCAGCACAGCGCCGGCGACGATGAGCAGGCAGGCCAGAGCCACCTGCCAGGTCGCCTCGGCTTGGCCGAAGCCGATGAGAATGAGGGTCGAGAGCAGCGGCGCCGCGTAGGACAGCGCGCCGAGCACCTGGATGTTGCCGTGCTTGGTGCCGTAGTCCCATACGAAGAAGGCGGCGCCCACCGGACCCAGGCCGAGACCGAGCACCGCCAGCCACTGCAGACCCTGCGGCACCACCGTCGCCTCCCCTAGCAAGTGACAGGCGAGGCCAAGCAGCGCGACGGCGCCGCAGAAGCCGCCGACCACCTCCGTCGGCACCGCGCCGAAACGCCGGTTCAAGACCGAATAGCTGGACCAGGTCAGTGCGCAGGCCGCCGCGGCGAGATAGCCGAGGCCGTAGCGCGCATCGAAGGCGAGCTGACCGCCCTTGGTGACCAGCAGGCCGGCGCCGGCGAGGCCCATGAAGGCGCCGGCGAGGTGGAACCAGCGCAGGCGCTCGCCCGGCAGCAGCGCCGAGAAGATCACGATGAGCAGCGGCCAGAGATAGGCGATGAGGCTGGCGTCGACCGCCGGCGCGTTGCCGAGCGCGACAAAATAGAAGAAGTGGTAGCCGAAGAGGCCACCGACGCCGAGGGCCCAGACCGCCGGCGCCTGGCGCCAGGCGGCGAAGGCCCGCGGCCCGCGCGCGGCCAGCACGGCGAGGCTGACCAGGAAGGCGACGGCGAAGGTCATCGTCAGCAGCTGGAACGGCGGAATACCGGCCGCGCCGGTGGTGAACAGCGCCAGCAGCGCCCACAACAGCACCGCGATGCCGCCGATAAGGGTGGCCTTCACGCGCCGTGCGGAAGCGGCGACTGGGTCTGGAGCAACGGCCGTCATTGGGCGCTGATAGCGGCCCGCGCCTGCCCTGGCAAGTCAGCGATTGTTTCGCTTGCGTATCGCAGTCACCTGGTTCGACGCTCCCGGCCCAATACGATGATCCGCTCGGTTTCCTTCCACAGGCCGTAAGGGGCAATTTCGTCCGGGTCGGCCCAGGCAACCTCGGTGGCATCGTGGCCGGCCCGCGCCTCGCCCGACCGCCACTCGGCCAGGACGTCGACCAGGGTGTAATGGTAGGCCACCGCGCCGGCATCGTCGCGTGTGATCGAGTCGACCACGTCGATGAGCGCGCCGACCTCGATGTCGACGCCGGCCTCCTCGGCGACTTCGCGCCGCGCGGCCTCGGCGACCCGCTCGCCCAGGCGCTGGCGACCGCCGGGCAGCGACCACTGGCCCTGGCGCGGAGGCTTGCCGCGGCGAACCAGCAGCACGCGGTCCCCCTTGAAGACCACGACGCCGACGCCGATCAGCGGTCGGTTGGGATAATCGTTCACCGGCTCTGGCCTAGTCGGCTTCGCCGCGCGCCACGGCCCGGAGATGCTCGTCGACCGGGATCTGATAGCCGTTGGCCAGGCGGTTGGTTTCGTTGGCCATGCCGACCACTGCCATCAGCTCGTGCAGCATGGCGTCGTCCATGCCCTTGAGGCGAGCGCCGGCGGTGTGTGAGGTGATGCAGTACTCGCAGTTGTTGGTGACGCTGACAGCGACGTAGAGCAGTTCCTTGGTCAGCGGGTCGAGCGCACCCGGCGCCATCACCTGTTTCACGCTCTCCCAGGTGCGGCGCAGGGTCTCAGGGTGCTGGGCCAGCGCCTTCCAGAAGTTGTTCACCCAGTCGGTCTTGCGGGTGGTCATGATGTCGTCGTAGACCGCGCGCACCTCCGCCGATGCGTCCTCGTATTCGATCAGGCGCCCCAGGGGCATGACGTCCTCCCTTTCGCTTCGTTGTCTGCTGTTGTGGCGCCGCTCATTGCGGGAATCTCTGCAGCTGTGCCGGATCGGGCAGCACACAGCTGTCGTAGCGGCCGAAAATGGCGTAGCGGTTCTGCGCCAGCCGGTCGTAGGCCCAGTCGCGCCAGGTAGGCGGGCAGAAGCGGGTCAACGCATACCAAGACCATGGAGCCTTCAGCGCCAGGGCGAGGTGGACGAACGCATCGGATTTCAGGTAGCAGCGGCCGCCGTCAATGACCACGACGCTGTCGTTGCCGTCGAGCGGGCGGCCGAGGGCCGCCAGCACCCGCTGGCCCAGATCCGACTGGACCGGGGTGAAGCTGAAGATCGGCGCCTTCTCATGCGCGAGGATGAACCGTACGGCGCCGCTGCAGAGCACGCAGACGCCGTCGAACACCATGAGCTGGCCGGGCACCGAGAGCTCGGGCGGCAGGGCCTGGCCGCTTGCCGCCCCTGCCATCGGCGCCTTAGTCCATGTACTGGCCGCCGTTGGCGGTCAGCGTTGCGCCGGTGATGAAGCCGGCATCCTCGGCCGCCAGGAAGACCACGCAGCGCGCGATCTCCTCGGGTTCGCCGAGCCGTCCGACCGGGATGAGCGGCAGGATCTTCGTATTAAGTACTTCCTCTGGCACCGCGCGCACCATCTCGGTGGCGATATAGCCCGGCGCGATGGCGTTCACGGTGATACCCTTGGCGGCGTTTTCCTGCGCCACCGCCTTGGTGAAGCCGAAGACGCCTGCCTTGGCGGCGGAGTAGTTGGACTGGCCGAACTGGCCCTTCTGGCCGTTGATCGAGGAGATCGAGATGATCCTGCCGTAGCCGCGCGCGCGCATGCCCTCGATGACGTTGCGCGTCATGTTGAACAGCGAGTCGAGATTGGTGGCGATCACCGAGCGCCAGGCCTCCGGCTGCATGCGGTGCAGTACGCCGTCACGGGTGATCCCGGCGTTGTTCACCAGGACGTCGATCGCGCCGAGGTCGGCCTCCACCCTGGCGACGCCTTCCTTGCAGGCGTCGAAATCGCCGACGTCCCATTTATAGACGGCGATGCCGTGGGCATCCTTGAACTTGCCGGCAGCCTCATCGTTGCCGCCATAGGTGGCGGCCACCGTGTAGCCGGCATCCTTCAGAGCCATGGAAATTGCCGCACCGATTCCCCGGGTCCCCCCCGTCACCAGAGCCACGCGCGCCATCCTTGAGCCTCCCCGCTTGACTATTCATCGCCGCCTGTGCCGGCGGTCTGATTGCGTCTCTATCAAAACATGAATCAGCTCTGCCGCCAACCGTCCGTACGGCCAGCGGAAGGAGTTTCATCAATCAAAGCAAGCCACTGCGGCCGACGCGTGGGCGGCGAAGGCGCGGCTGATGGTCGCGCGCGCCGCCCCCCGACTCCGCTCAGTCCCTTTCGACGCACATGGCGATGCCCATGCCGCCACCGATGCACAGCGTGGCGAGGCCCTTCTTGGCATCGCGCCTGGCCATCTCGTGCAGCAGGGTAACCAGCACCCGGGCGCCCGAGGCACCGATCGGATGGCCAAGGGCGATGGCGCCGCCGTTCACGTTCACCTTCGTCGGATCCCAGCCCATGTCCTTGTTCACCGCCAGGGCCTGCGCGGCAAAGGCTTCATTGGCTTCGACGAGGTCGAGATCACCGACCGACCAGCCGGCCTTTTCCAGGGCGCGGCGGCTGGACGGGATCGGGCCTGTGCCCATGATCGCGGGATCGACGCCACAGGTCGCCCAGGACACGATGCGCGCCAGGGGCTTCACGCCGCGCTGGGCGGCATCCTCCGCAGACATCAGCACCACCGCGGCGGCGCCGTCATTGATGCCGCTGGCGTTGCCGGCGGTGACAGAGCCTTCGCGATCGAAGGCCGGGCGCAGGCCGGCCAGGGATTCGGCGGTGACGCCGTGGCGCGGATACTCGTCGGTGTCGACGATGGTCTCGCCCTTGCGGCTCTTGATGGTGACGGGCACGATCTCGTCGTTGAAGCGGCCGGCCTTCTGTGCCGCCTCGGCCTTGTTCTGCGAGGCGGCGGCGAAGGCGTCCTGCTCCTCGCGGGTGATCTGCCACTGCTTGGCGACGTTCTCGGCGGTGTTGCCCATGTGGTAGCCGTTGAAGGCATCCCACAGGCCGTCCTTGATCATCGAGTCGACCATGGCGAGGTCGCCCATCTTCTGGCCGTTGCGCAGGTGTGCGACATGCGGCGCCAGGCTCATGCTCTCCTGTCCACCGCAGACCACGACGCGGGAATCGCCGATCCTGACCGCCTGGGAGCCGATCGCCACGGCGCGCAGACCGGAGCCGCAGAGCTGGTTGATCTGGTAGGCGGTCTTGTCATAGGGAATGCCTGCCTCGACGGCGGCCTGGCGGGCCGGGTTCTGGCCGGCGCCAGCGGTCAGGATCTGGCCCAGAATCGCCTCGTCGACCTCGGCCGCCTCGACCTTCGCACGCTTCATGGCCTCCTTGATGGCCACCGCGCCGAGGTGGGAAGCCGGCACGGAGGAAAGGGCCCCGCTGAAGGCGCCGACAGGGGTACGGGCGGCGCCGGCGATTACGACATCGGTCATCTTCGGAATTCTCCCTTCTGGCGGTCACGCAAGCGTCGCTGACCGACGCGCTGGATCGCATTGCGGCGCTCGCCCCGCCACCGGCGGGCACCCGCGCTCATTCGTTAATCTCAGCCTTGATATAAGGACAGACACTGCCCCGGCGCAAGCCGCGCCTCGGGAAAGCTCCATGACAACGCTTTAACGGAGCGGCGCGCCGCGGGCCCTGATCCAGGTCAAGAGCGGCTGCCAGACCGCCTTTTCCGCCTGGGCGCTGACCACCATGCCAATATGGCCAACCGCCGGCGTCGCACACTCGGCAGCGGGAATTGCCGCCGCCAGGGCCGCTGCCGAGGCCGGCGGCACGATACGGTCCTGCGCCGGGACGACGCAGAGCGTCGGCAGCTTCAACTGCGCGGGGTCGACGACCGCACCGGCGAGCCGCCAGCGGCCCCGCGCCGTCGTATTCTCCCCGTACCACTGCCCGAGGCACTCCCGCGCCACCGGCGCCGTCAACGGCACGCCGTCGTTCAGCCAATCCTCCAGGGCAACGAAATCCTGCGCTTTGCGGCCCGCCAGGTCGAGCCGCCCGAAAGCGATGAACTTGCGCACCACGAGCTGCGGGTCGAGGCTGGAGAACAGCGCCTGCAGCAGGTCGACTGGCATCTCGCCGGCGACCTCCAGCAGCGGCGCCACCAACGGCAGGCTGGCCGCCGCCATGCGGCTGTGCTGCGCGTTCTCCGCATGGAAGTCCCAGGGCGTCGCCAGCAGCACCAAGCCCGCCAGATCCGCCTGGCGGCGCAGTGCAAGGCCGAGGGCGAGCAGACCGCCCATGCAATATCCGAGCACCACCGGCGGTGCAGCGCCCTGCCCCCCCGACTCTTCACGCAATGCGTCGAGCGCGCGTTGGAGCCTGCCGGCGATGTAGTCGGTGAGGGTGAAGCCGCGCTCCTCGGCGCCCGGGCGGCCCCAGTCGAGCAGCAGCGGGCGCAAACCCTGGCGCGCCAGCCAGCGCAGCAGGGAGCGCTCGGCCGTGAGATCCAGCACATAGGCGCGGTTGATCAGCGACGGCACCACCAGTACCGCGGGGCCGCCCGGCCGCGCCTCCGGCAGGGCACCGTAGTCGAGCAGCCGGCAGGACCCTTCCTGCCAGATCGCCGGCGGATCGGCGAGATCGCGATGGTAGGGATGGTGTCGATAGGCCTCGATGCCGGCGGCCAGCGCGACGAGACGCCCGCTCACCTCGCTTTCCACCGCCCGCGCGAAGGTGGCGAGGTCAGTTCCGTTTAGGCTTTCCCTTAGGGCCTCGGCGCGTGCCGCCAGTTCCCCCTTCCAGGGCAAGGATCCGCTGTTCCAGAGCGGCAAGGCGTTCCGCGAGGCCGACCAGGTCAGGCCCGCGGCCATCAGGTGCAGCGGCAGCGGGCGCGGACCCAGGCGCCGTGGCGGACTTTCGGGTGCCATCGGATGCTGCGCCTGCTGACTTCCCATCGCCTTCCTGTCTCTCTTCGGCTTCACCGCCGCCGGGCGAGGCCGGCTTGGCGGCCGCCATAACGCCGGCCAGGGCGGCTGGCCAGGCCGACCACAGGGCCGGCAACCCACTGGCGGCGACGCCCATGGCGGCCATGACCTTGTGCAGGGACTCGGCGAAATCCGGATCGGCCGCCAGGGACGTCATCTGGTCCTGCCAGAGGTCGACGTAGCGCCGCGCCAGATCTTCCAGATCCTGCGGCGGCTGCTTCGGCGTATCATCAGGCATTCCCGACTTCCTGGCCCTCGCTGCCCCACTTGCGGCGGAGTATAGCCTTGGGCCGCGCGCGCTGGCCAGTGCAGCGGAAGCGCCGGAAATCCGCCGCTCGCCTGGACTTCGGTCCGCTTGGAAAGGGCTTCCACGACTAGGCGTTGACAGTCCTTGACGCGGCGCAGCAATATCCCTTTAGCATATGCGGTAGAAAATTCGGAAATCCGCGCAATAGACGCAACGGCCGGAATGCAGCACAGGCGGCCGCACTGACCGGACCGACCGCAGCCGAAACTGCAGGGAAACACGTCCTCGCCTGCTCCAAGAGGTGTCGCCTCCGACCTGCGGAAGCTGCGCTGAAACAAGCTCCTGGAACAGGACGCGCGACGGGAAAGGCAATGGAACTTGGCTGGCTCCGAGAAGAACGGCAAGAAGCAGCGTGACGGCAACGGGCCGATCACCATCAAGAAATACGCGAACCGGCGACTCTACAACACCGCAACCAGCAGCTACGTGACACTCGACCACCTCTGCCAGATGGTACAGGAAGATGTCGACTTCGTGGTCTATGACGCCAAGAGCGGCGAGGATATCACCCGTGCGGTGCTGACGCAGATCATAGTCGAGGAAGAGTCGAAGGGGCAGAACCTACTGCCTATCAACTTCTTGCGGCAGTTGATCTCCTTCTACGGCGATTCCATGCAGTGGATGGTACCGAGCTATCTGGAACACATGATGGAGGCCTTCTCCCAGAACCAGGACCGCATGCGCCAGTCGATGCAGGAGACATTCGGCGGCATGTTCCCCTTCGGCAATCTGGAAGAAGTCAGCAAGCAGAACATGGCGCTCTTCGAGAGCGCCCTGCGCATGTTCGCCCCTTTCGGTGCAGCCGGCGAAGGCAAGCCCGGCGAGGGCAATCCGGCGCAGGGGCCCTCCGCGCGGCCAGGCGGCGAAGCCACGCAGAGCGGCGGTGCCAAGGAATCGCTGGATGCCTTGAAGGCGCAAATCGATCAGCTGCAAAGGCAGATCGACAGCCTCAACAAGGACAAATCTTAAGCGGCTGAGGGAGCCCCGGGTGCCTAGTCTGAGCCCGCTGCGGCCAGCGCCGGGCGCCAGCGGCGGAGATTGCCGTCGATCTCGGGACGGCCGAAGTAGTAGCCCTGCAGCAGATCAATGCCGACACCGGTGAGATAGTCGGCAGCCTCGCGAGTCTCCACACACTCGGCCACGGTGGAGACCCCGAGCGCGCGGGCAAGCGCCAACAGGTTGTGGATGAAGATCTGGTTTTCCGTGTCCGTCGCAATGTCACGGATGAAGGAGCCGTCGATCTTCACCACGTCGACCGTCAGCGCCTTCAGGTGATGGAAGGTGGTGAAGCCCGAGCCGAAGTCGTCGAGGGCTACCTTGCAGCCCAGGGCGCGCAGGGCGGAAACGAAGCGCGAGGTCTCGTCGATGTCCTGCAGGGCCGCGGTCTCGGTGATCTCGACGATGAGCCGCGTGGCGATGTCGCGGCGCTCCTTGAGGTGCACCACCAAGCCGCGGAACCATGAGCGCTCGGTGGCAGTCAGGCCGGAGATGTTGATCGCCAGCGAGACGTCGGGATTGCGCTCCAGCACGCGGATCGCCAGGTCGCGCACGCGGTTGTCGATCGAGCGCATGAGGCCAAGCTGCTCAATGGCCGGAACGAACTGCGCCGCCGGCACCAGGTTGCCATCGCGTGTGAACATGCGCACAAGGCACTCGTAATGACGCACCTGGTGGCTCGTCGCATCGACCACCGGCTGGTAGGCGAGGACGATGCGATCCTCTTTCAGGGCAAGCTGCACTTCCTCGCCGATGTCCATGCTGGCGCGGTACCCCTTGCGCTGCTCCTCCGACAGCTCGAAGAAACGCAGACAGTCGCGGCCCGCGGTCTTGGCCTGCTGCATGGCGCTCTCGGCCTTGGTCATGGCGTCGACCGCGGTCTTGCTCTCGTCGGGGAAGGCGACTGCACCGATCGACACGGTGACATGCACGTTGTCGCGACCGAAAGTGATCGGGTTGTCGCGCATCGACTGCAGCACGCGTTCAGCGGCGGCCAGCGCGGCCTCCTCGCTGCAGGCGCTGAGGATGGCACCGAAGAAATCTCCGCCCGGCCGGCCGATGACATCGGCGGCGCGCAGGAAGCTATCGAGCCGCCGGCCGAGTTCGACCAGCACGGCGTTGCCGGTCTCGTAGCCGTAGCCCGTGTTGATTCGGTCGAGATGGTCGACGCCAATCACCATGTAGATCCCGGTCTGGCCGAAGCGTTGCGATTGTGCCAGGGCATGCTCCAGCGCCTCGCGCAGCCTGACCTTGTTGAAGTGACCGGTCAGGTCGTCGAAGTTGGCCAGGTATTCGAGGCGCTCTTCCTGCTGCTTGCGCAGGGTCACCAGCCGGATTACGCCGGTCATGCGTGATGGCGTGCCGGCCGGCGAGAACTCCACGGTGCCGCGGTCGTGCAGCCACTGGAATTCGCCGCGCCGGGTGCGCAGGCGAAACTCGCAGTCGTAGGCGCCGGCGCCGGCAAAGTGATCCGATAGCGCGCGGCGGCGCCGCGGCACGTCTTCCGGATTGATGCGTGTCTGCAGGTCCTCGCCGGTCGCGGGAGTCTGCACCTTGCCGCCGGCGAAAAGCGACGTGATGTCGCCGGTGAAGTCGATCCGGTCGGTGGCGAGGTCCCACTCGTAGACAATATCGCCGGAAGCGCGCAATGCCGTCTCGAGACGGCTCAGTGCCTGCTGGCAGTCGTCGTTTACCCTGGTGCCAATCGCGGCGGGTCTGATCACGGCGCTCCTCTCCTACCTGAAGTCGAACCCATCGGGTCCCGGCCGATCCGGGCAAATTCTGCTGCCCCTTTAGGGAGTTAAATGTGACAGCCGGCCCTTAATGAAGAATGAAATACGGAAGAATGAAGGTTGAGTGCTGAATAAAATCAGCAACATATGATCCGCAAGCTGCTGGAGAGTAATTACTCTAAGATAATATACTTAATTTATTTGGTTAATTTCTAAACCACACAAGATTCAATGCTTGATAAATTTTTCACTTGCTGCATTTATTGTAGAGACTGAAAGAGAACTCGCGGACTTCCTGGTATGACCGGTGTTCCAAGGCTGCTGCATCTGCCCGTACCCGCTGCCACGGCGGGCGCGAGGGACGTTGCCTTGCCGGGGACAGGCGGCGACCAGCGGGTGAAGGCGGTGACCCCGGTCACGCCGGCCCAGCGCGACCAGTCAAGAGCGGAGCGCAGCCCCGGCTGGCAGGGCCACGAACCCCAGAAGCGGATCGAGGACGGCACCCGCCGCGAGCGCGACAACACGGCGCTGCGCGGCCACAGTGGCGGCGAGGCCGCGGCTGGCAAGCTGATCAGTTTCTCACGCCTCACCGCCCTGCCGTTCATGGTCCAGGTGCTCGGCCAGCAGACGGCCGCCAGCCGAGGCCAGCCGGCCGCCCTGCAGACCAGCCTTTCCGGCCATCGCGACGCGGCGCTGCTGGGCAGCGACGTTTACCGCAAGGCCGGTGGCGAGCCGGAGTTCCTGCCGGACTCGGCGACCTTCGTCCGCCTCGCCGTCTAAGCTTTCCTCTCCAGGGTTGCGGCAACCTGCGCGGCCTTCAGCGGGCCCGCCCGGCATTGCCTGACTGCAGTCCGTCCGGCGCACCGCCGGCCGCCGTCGGGCGCGGCTTCTGCTGGCGTTCTTCGCGCGGCATCTTGTTGAAGAATTCGCGGTAGCACTTGGAGAAGTGGGAAGCGGATACGAAGCCGCAGGCAAGCGCCACATTGAGGATAGACATGGCGGTCTGGGTCAGCAGGGCACGCGCCCGATGCAGTCGAAGCTCCAGGTAGTAGCGCGTCGGCGTGCGTCCGAGATAGCGCCGGAACAGGCGCTCCAGCTGACGGGTGGAGAGGCCGGCGCGGCGCGCCAGCTCGGCCCGCGAAAGAGGTTCCTCCAAGTGTGCCTCCATCAGGCCGATGACCTGCAGCAGCCTCGGATGGCTGATGCCGAGGCGCCCCTGCAGGCTCATGCGCTGATGATCGTGGGTGTCGCGGATGCGTTCGTGGATGAACTGTTCGGCAACCTGCGCGGCGAGGTCGCGGCCATGCGACTCGGCGATCAGGCTCAGCATCATGTCGAGCGAGGCGGTGCCGCCCGAGCAGGTCAGCCGCGCGCCGTCGATCTCGAACAGTTCTCCGGTGATGTCAAGATCAGGAAAATCCTCACGAAAGGCATCGAGGTTTTCCCAATGCACGGTGCAGCGGAAGCCATCGAGCAGGCCCGCCCAGGCCAACAGGTAGCTGCCGGTGGAAAGCGCGCCGAGGCGGCAGCCGCTGCGCGCCTGCCGGCGGAGGGCGGCGATCACCGTGGGTTCGCGCAGCCGCTGCACCGCCAGCCCGGCGACAACGATCAGGAAGTCGAGCCGTCCGCAGTCGTCCAGTCCGCCGTCGGGCAGCAGATGCATGCGGCTGGAGGAGTGGATGGGGCGGCCGTCCGCAGTGAGGATGCTCCAATCATAGAGCGCTTCGCCGGACAGCCGATTGGCCGCGCGCAGCGGCTCCACCGCAGAGCTGAACGCCAGCATGGAGAACTGCGGCAGCAGCAAAAACCCGAAGGTCTGCTGGCCGTCGCGGACTCTCTCGTCTGTCACCGCTTCGCCCTCATAGATGCCAAAGGTCCTTTCCCGCCGATGCCTGCCACCGGCAACAGCATAGCCGGAAGTCCCCGCAGGACAACGCCTGGCGGCGGGCCCTCGCGGCCGGGAGCCAACAGCTGGACTCGACGGCTTTACACGCGCCGGCTTTCGGGGGGCACGCCGACCTGCCAGGTGAGGCGCCCAAGTTCGCGGTAGATCAGATCGAGGTTCGAGTCTCGCAGCGTCGGCAGGTGGTAGCGCGCCGTGAGCACCGCCTGGAAGTCGAGCTCGGCAAAGATCAGATCCTCGCCGTCGCCGGCCTGGGCGAGGCAGTTGCCGTAGGGATCGAGCACGCGGCTGCCGCCCCAAAACTGCGCGCCGTTCTGGTTGCCTGCGAAATTGGCCATGGCCAGCGGCATGCCGTAGACCATGGCATAGAAGTCGAGCGCACGCTGCCAGCCGATCGGATTGGAGAACTCGCCGCCGACCACCCCGAGTGCCGAGGCGACCGGCATTAGGAGCAACGTGGCGCCTTGCACCGCAGCGAGATGCACCAGGGCCGGGTTCCAGCTGTCGGCGCAGATCAGCGTGCCCGCGCGCCAGCGCGGACCTAGGTTGAAGGTCTCGAGGTAGCGGCCGCCAGCGAAGTGCTTGCCTTCCTCCAGCTTGCCGAAGGTGGCAAGATTGAGCTTGCGATGCAGGAAGGCGATCTCGCCATTGCGCAGCACCGCGACCGAGTTGTGAATCTGTGCGGCGACGCCTTCCTCGATGAAGCCGACCACCGTCCAGATGTCCTTGCTGGCCTCTGCGAGGCGGCCGATGATCTCGTGGTCGCGCGGGATCGCCAGCGAAAGGCTGTGCTCGCCGACGCAATAGCCGGTGAGCGAGAGCTCCGGGAACAGCAGCACGTCGGCACCGCCGGCCCGCGCCGCGGCCATCATATCGAGATGTTTTGCCAGGTTGGCGACCATGTCGCCGTAGCTTGCCTCGATCTGTCCGATGGCAAGCTTCAACCGGCGTCCCGGCTCGGTGTTTGTCTCCACTGGATCTTCCCCTCTGACCTATCCGCACCGGAACCTTCTGGCCAGTCAGCCGTTCCCTTCTAGGGGTGTCCCGCGCGAAGACGACCTCCCCTGTCGCGATGAATCAAATTTGGGACGTTGGGACGCGCCGCGGCCCCTTATTTGACCCTGGAAATCGGGGGATCGGAAGCCATGTAATTCACCCAGAGCGTGAGGCTTTCGTGTGGCTGCAACGGCGGCCGGCCGGAAGCAGAGACGGACGATCAGGAGTCTTCGCAGCATCAGCGAGATTCAGTCCAGCTCCTCGCCTCATTGGTTAGCCGGCTGGGCAAAGCGACGATCCGAGAGGTCGGCGGTACGGTCCCGGCCAGACGAAGATCCAAAGCAACTTGAATATAAGTGATTGCCAGAAATGACTATTATTTCGCCGAGATCGCCAGGTTCAATTGCACCGCCGCGAGCCGGCTGGGGGTCCAGACCGTGGCGACAGCGGCTTTCTGGCGAAATACCCCTTGTCTTATTTACTCATAGAAGTGATTATTTATTCAGTCGAAATGATTAGATGTGCCACCGCTGCGTGGCTATCCGCCATCTGGAACAACCCCCAACTGGAATGGTGAACACGAGTGGAAACGGTAACTGAGAACATCCAGAGCGTTGAAAAGTATGTCGGTCAGCGAATCCGCGAGCGCCGCACTATGCTGGGTCTGACCCAGCAGCAGCTGGCGGAGATGATCGGGGTGACCTATCAACAGGCTCACAAGTACGAGCGCGGCATCAACCGTGTCTCGGCGGGCCGACTGTTCGAGATCGCCAAGGTTCTCGGCGTCGACATCGGCTTCTTCTACGAAGGCCTGAACAGCGAAGACTGCCGCCTGAACGAGCGCCAACGCATGTGCCTCGACTTGGCGCGTAACTTCACGCGCATCAACAACGACCGGCACCAGGAAGCGGTGAGCCAGCTCTGCCGCGTGCTCGCAGAGGGCGTCCAGCACTGAGGTGCCACGCTCTGTCGGTCTGACATCGGGCAGTCGGCCCGGCGGGCGGGGAAATGTGCGGCCAAACGCCGCTCCCCGCGCTCGCCCGACGGCCCCGAAAGCGATATCCTGACAGCCATCCGCCGACGCGCCTCATGAAGCAGGTGCCGCCGGCGCCCCGGGAAACTGCTGCAGGACAATCCTACCCCCCGTGTCCGATCTCCTTCCCCAGCAACAGCTCGTGCTCGAGCTGCTCCGCATGTCCGGCGAAGTCGGCGTAACCGAACAGCGTCAGGAAACCATCCTCTGGCGCACCGTGAGAGAGTGCCGCGCCAAGGGCTGGGTGACCGTGGCGAAAGTCAGCCCCGGCGTCCACTCGGTCGCGCTGACGCAATTGGGCCGGCGCAAGCTGGAAGCCGCCTCGCCGGCGTGAGTCGGCGGCTCACTCAGCCGAAGAGGCAGAAGAGCGCGTAGCAGCGGTCGAACAGGGTAGTAAAGACGAAGTAGAGTAGTGCGTCGGCCAGCACCCCCAGCACCAGTACCGGCACGCAGACATAGAGCAGGAAATAGTAGGCCGCCCAGCGCGTGAAGCGGCGCTTTGAAATGACCTGACCGTAAACGCCACCGCGGCCGCTCTTGTCCTGTGACATCAGCCGAGACTAGTCGTTGCCGGCGCTGCAGAAAACCGGGAAACTGCCGGCCATGCTGGCCGAGACCCGCGAAACTCCCGACGCCGCCCCGGAGCCTTCCATGACCTGGCAGCCCGCCGCACGGTCGCAATGGGAGGCCCTGTTCCGCGAGGCCGGCAAGACCAGCCTGGAGCAATCCTGGGCTTACGGCGAGGCTGTCGCCGCACAGTACGGTCAGGGCGTCGAACGCCACATAATCTGCGAGGACGGCGGACCGCTCGCCCTTCTGCAGGCCTTCCGCAGGCGCTACTGGCGCGTCGCCGTCACGCGCATCCTGCGCGGCCCGGTCTGGCATGTCGATCCACTGGTCGATCCGCGCGCCGCCGCCGTCTGCCGTGCCATCGCCAGTCGCTACCGCCGCGGGCCTTTCGACTTTCTCTCGTGGCTGCCGGAGCTGCCACACGATCCGCGCAGTGCCGCAATCATTGAGGCCCAGGGCCTGCGCCGTGTGATCACCGGCTACGCCTCCGCCTGGCTCGACCTGCGGCAGAGCCCGGAGGCGCTGTTGGCCGGGCTGCACGGCAAGTGGCGCGCCGCCCTGCGCAAGGCCGCGCGCGAAGGCCTTCTCATTACGCGCGACCTCAAGGAGCGCCAGCGCCAAGCCTCGCTGATGCTCTACGACAGCTTCCGCCACAAGAAGCGCTTCGTCGGACCCGACGGCGACTTCATCGCCGCCGTCGCAGCGGCCGACAGGGACGCGATGCTGTCGCTGACCGCCAAGCGTGACGGCCGCTTGGTGGCGGGCGTGTTGCTTCTGCGCCATGGCGTGAGCGCCACCTACATGGCGTCCTGGACCAGCGCGGCCGGCCGCGAGGGGCAGGCCCACAACCTGCTGCTCTGGCACAGCATCGAGATACTCCGGCAAGACGGCATTCAGTGGCTCGACCTCGGCGGCCTCAACACCGAAAGCCAGCAGGGCCTCGCCCGCTTCAAGCTCGGCCTCGGCGGCGAAGTGTTCACGCTGACTGGCAGCTATCTGTGAGCGCAGCCCGGATCGAGGTCGCCGCGCGCCGCGTCGTGATAGCGCACGAGGATGCGCCGCGGCATGAACCGCCGCAGGTTGCGTCGGACCTTGCGCTCGATGACCAGAGGATCGAGTTCGGCCTCCGGATCGCGCGAGAACACCGCGGTGGTCGAGAAGTCGAGGAACTTCGCATGCAGCGTGGTGGTCGGGAAGCGCCAAGTCATCTGATAGTCGAGCGGCTCACCGCCGGTCTTGGCCTGGGCGCATTCGGCCGACGGCGGGCCGTAGGTCGCCTCCAGGGCGTCGACGACCTTTTCGTACGCGCTGGGCACCGCGCCGACCCGGCGGCGTTCCAGCAATACCTGCTGAAGGCGGTGCGTCCCAGCGTTCATCTGCAGGTAAGCGGTGAAGGCGAGTCCGCCTAGTTCGACCTGCTCTACCGCCAGCTCGGCATAGGCGCCGCCGTAGAGCCAGCGCCCGGGCAGCGGCGTGACGCGATCGCCGAGCACGTCGCGGATCTGCGCCGCTGTCATGCCCCAGCGCAGATCCTGCCAGCCCGGCAGGTCGTCCAGCGCGGCGGCAGGCCGGGCCAATAGCGCCAGCATCCCGCAAAGCAGGGCGGCAGAAACCTGCCCCAGCACCACCATTGCTGTCCTGCACCTCGATTCTCGCAAAGCCGCTGCTCCTCAGAAGCCGTTGCGGACAGCATACATCAGAGCGGAGGAAAAGGACCGGCGGCCTGGGGAAGGCCGCCGGTAGCGGGGAGGTCAGAGTCCGGCAAGCAGCCGGGCGGGCAGTCGCAGTCAGATGGCGTTCCGGCCCATCTGCCCGGCGATGTAGTCGGCCTGGCGGATTGCCAATGCCACGATGGTGAGCGTCGGATTCTCCGCGGCACCAGTGGTGAACTGGCTGCCGTCAGACACGAAGAGGTTGGCGACATCGTGTGTCTGGCCCCACTTGTTCACCACGCCGTCGCGCGGCTTCTCGCTCATCCGGTTGGTGCCCAGGTTGTGAGTCGAGGGATAGGGTGGCGTCGGAAAGGTGCGCACAGCACCCACCGCGTCGTAGACCGCCGCCCCCTGCTGATAGGCGTGGTTGCGCATGGCAATGTCGTTGGGGTGATCATCGAAGTGGACGTTGGGAATCGGCAGGCCGTGCTGATCCTTCAGGCTGTCGTGCAGGGTGATGCGGTTCGATTCCTGCGGCATGTCCTCGCCGACCAGCCACATGCCGGCCATGTGGTCGTACATGTCCAGTGCCGCGGTGAAGCTGCGCCCCCACGCCCCCGGGTTGAGGAAGGCCGCCATGAACGGCAAACCGAGAGACAGAGTTTCCATCTCGTAGCCGCCGACGAAGCCGCGCGTCGGATCGTTTTTCGCCTCGTCGCTGATGATGCCGGCCATGGTGGTGCCGCGGTACATGTGTACCGGCCGGTCGAAGACCGCATAGACGCTGCCGGTCATGTGCCGCATGTAGTTGCGCCCGACCTGGCCGGAGGAGTTCGCAAGGCCATCGGGAAACATTGTTGAGGCAGAGTTCAGCAGCAGGCGCGGCGACTCGATGGAGTTGCCAGCCACACAGACGATCCGCGCCTTCTGCAGGTGCTGGTTGCTCTCGGCATCGGCGTAAAGCACGCCGGTGACCTTGCCTGCAGCATCGTGCTCGATCTTCAGCACCTGGCTGTTCGGCCGCACCTCAAGCTTGCCGGTCGCCTCGCCCTTGGGGATCTCCGAATAAAGCGTGGACCATTTGGCGCCCGACTTGCAGCCCTGGAAGCAGAAGCCGATCTGCTGGCACGGCCCGCGCCCGTCGCGTGGCGCCGAATTGATCGCCATGCGCCCGGTATGGCACTCCTTGTAGCCGAGCTTGTCAGCGCCGGCCTTCATGACCTTGAAGTTGTTGTTGCCGGGGAGCCCATCCATGCCGTTGGTGCGGGTCACGCCCATCTTGTCTTCGGCCTTTGCATAGTACGGCTCCAAGTCCTTGAGGCCGATCGGCCAGTCGAGCAGGCTGGCACCAGCGATGTCGCCATACGTGCTGCGCACCTTGAACTCGTGTTCCTGAAGACGCAGCGAGGCGCCGGCCCAGTGCACGGTCGAACCGCCGACCGCCTTGACGATCCAGGCCGGCAGGCCAGAGAAGTCCTTGGCCACCCGCCAGTCTCCTGAAGTGGTGCGCTGGTCGAGCCAGGAGATCTTGCCGAACATGCCCCATTCGTCGTTCTCGAAATCCTGGATCTCGTGGCGGCCGCCGGCCTCGAGGATCACCGTGTCGATACCCTTCTGGGCCAGCTCGTTGCCAAGGGTGCCGCCGCCGGCGCCGGAGCCGATGATGACGACGACCGAGTCGTCGTTCAGGTCGTATGACGTTGCCATGATCGTTCCCTCCCTCTAGGCTTCCAGCCAGTCGATGTCGTCGAAGCCGCGGCTGATGTAGCCGCCCTTTTCGGCGGAGGAGCCCTCGTAGCCGAGCTTCGCCCAGACCTCCGGCTGGTTGTAGAGCCCGGTGATCAGACCGCCGCGAATCTTCTGGAAGAAGGCGCCGTCCTCTATCTCCTTCAGCAGGGCGACGCGATCCTCCTCCCAGGCGACCGACAGGTAGCCGCCGCCGTGTTTGGCCTTGGCGGCGGTATTGAGAGTCCCGACGCCGGAGTCCAGCAGCTGCTTGAGCGTCGCATCCTCTGCCGCGGCCTGGTCGTAGCCTATCATCGCCTTGGCATAGTAGCTGTCGGCCAGAAGGTCGTGCGGATAGATGTCGCGCGCCATCTGGATGAGCGTGGCCATGACAGAGGGCTGTAGCGTCTTCACCTCCACTGCCCAGGCTCCGCCCGTCCCCATCACCAGAGTGCCGTTGACGATCGCGATCGCGCCGGCCGTCCCGGCGCCGGCAGTCTGCAGGAACCGCCGCCGCGATAGCTTCATCCTCTTGTCGACTGTCCTCATGGCTTCCTCCTTTGATCCTTGATTCTTGTTATCTTGTTGCTTCGAGAGGCGCTCAGCGATAGCGCCCGTGACGCTGGAGCACCTCGATCTTGTAGCCGTCGGGGTCCTGCACGAAAAAGAAGGAGGCCATAAGCGCGCCGTCGCGATGGAACTCCTTCATCGGATTTGGCGCGAGGCCGCTTTCCTCGAAGCGCGCGTGCTCGGCCTTCAGGTCGTCCACGGCGACCGCCAGATGGCCGTAGCCGCTGCCGTGGGTATAGGCATCACGCTGGTCCTTGTTCACCGTCAGCTCGAGCTCGAAGTCGTTCTCCGCATTGCGCAGGTAGACCAACGTGAAGCCGTCGAAGTCGAAGCGATCGGCGACGTCGAGATCGAAGGCCTTCTTGTAGAAGTCGACCGACTTCTTTTCGTCCAGCACGCGGATCATGGAGTGAATGGCTTTGGCCATCGGCCGGTTTCCTCGCTTGCTATTGCACTTTATGGGTCCTGGCCGCGGCCTGCAGATAGCGGATGATCGCCCCGCGAACCTCCGGATCGCCCTGCCGGTACATCATGTAGGTACCGGGCAGATAGGCCTGCGGGTTGGTCAGCCAGGCGTCCATCGCCTCTGCGGTCCAGGAAAAGTCGGCGTCCTTGAGGGCTTGCGAATAGGGAAAGCCGGCCAGCGTCCCGACTTTGCGGCCCAGAATCTGCTGCAGGTCGGGTCCCGCGCGCTGCACGCCGTCAGCCACCAGACTGTGGCAGGCCTGGCAATTCTTGAGGAACAGCTCCTCGTCAGCCGCAGGCTGCGCCGCGCTCGGTTGCCCAGCGAGAGTGAAGATGCCCAGCGCCGCGAGGGCGCATACGCCGGGGCTCAGGCGTGCCATCTCCACGAACCTCCCTCAGGATCGAGTGTTCTTGATCTCGTCGATCTGAGGTGAAGTTTACTGCCGCGCCGCGCGGCAGTGGTGTTATGCGACTACTACAACGACCGTTACGCCATAAATGCTGCGAGGAGGCGGTGAGACTTCAGACCACGACGCGTTCCTGCACCGGCAGCTGCAAAGGCCGCTCCAACGCCACGACAGGTTGATTGCTGAGGAAGACAATACACGCACAGCGCAAGAGAGAGGCAAAATTGCTGATCTCGCCATGAATCTCCAGCACTTCCTCGTAAAGCTCCGACACGAACTGCGGCACGGTCATGGCTTGCGATGCGGCCACCGTCTCCAGGATCTCCCAGAAGCGGGCCTCGAGGCGCACGGAGGTGCAATGACCGTTGATGCGGATCGAGCGGGTGACGAAACGATAGGTCTCCGGATCCTGCCCGGCAAATACGTGGCACATAGCGCTGACCTCCCCTGAACAGGCAGCTGCGTTTATTTGTTGTGGTTGCCTGCAAAGTATGGGGAATGCCGGGCACCCCTGTCCAGACTCTCGCGGCTTACCCCCGGGCGTCCTCGACCCCGTAGGCGGCGTAGGCGCCGGCGAGGTAGAGCTTGCGCAGGAAGGGCAGCGGGAAGCGCGGCAGCGGGCGGCGCACCGCCGCCGGCAGGGCATCGGCGCCCTGCACTCCGGCGACCTGCGCGGCCAGCGCGCGGCCGGCCCAGGCGGTGAAGGAGACTCCGTTGCCGTGATAGGCCAGCGCGGCAAAAAGCCCTTCCTCCTCCAGTTTGCCGACGAAGGGCACCAGCGGTTTTGTCAGGCAGACCAGGCCGCGCCAGAAGAACTCCGTCTCGACGTGGCGCCACGCCGGGAAATGCTGCTCGAAGGACTGCCTGAGGTGGCGCTGGGCGCGTCCCGCCGCCACGGGCGAGCCGGAGATGCCGCCGCGCCCACCCCAGAGGAAGCGGCCGTCCGGCAGCAGGCGAAAGTAGTGCAGCAGACGGCGGGTGTCGGCGCACATCACGGTGCTGGTCCAGCCTTGCGCCGCGCGCTCGGCCGCGCTCAAGGGCCGCGTCACGATGATGCTCGACTGCGCCGGCATGATGCGCCCGGCCAGCTGCGGCAGGCGGTCTTCCTCGGTATAGCCGTTGGTGGCGATGATCACCTTACGCGCGGTGAGGCGCCCTGCCGGCGTCACCAGCACGAAGCCGCCGGCCTCGCGCTCGATAGCGCTGACCGCCGAACGGCCGTGCACGGTCACGCCGGCGTCGATGGCCGCCCGCGCCAGGCCCCGCAGGTACTTCAGGGGATGCAGGCCGACGCCGAGCGGCAGCTCCAGGCCACCGTGGAAGTTCGCCGCGGCGAGACCGCGCTCGGCGAGGGCATCGTTGTCGAGAAAGCTGCAGTCCAGCCCGACCAGCTCGTACATAGCCCGCCGCTCGTCGCGCAGCGCCGCCGCACGGCCCGGCCGGTGCGCCAGCAGGATCTCGCCGCCGCCAGTGATGTCGGCGTCGATGTCGCGGCGGGTGCAGGTCTCCTTCACCAACTCAATGGCCTCCATCTGAACGGCAAAGAAACGGCGCATCTCCTCGACGCCGTAGCGCTCGCGCATGACGTCGTAGCCGAGCTTGGCGCCGCCCAGGCAGCAAAAGCCGCCGTTACGTCCGGAAGCCCCCCAGCCCGGCGTGCCGGCCTCCAGCACCGTCACCGCGGTGCCGTGCTCCTCGACCAGGCTGAGCGCGGCGGTAAGGCCGGTATAGCCGGCACCGATCACCGCCACCTCGCAGGCGGAGGCGCCCTCCAGTGCCGGGGTCTCGCGGCCCAACGGCGGCGCCGTGGCTTCCCAGTAGCTGCCGATGGGGGCGTCGCGGTCGTAGAGGATGGGGTGATAGAGGCTGCTCAAGTCTTTCTCCTGCAGGGCTTTTCCCGCCCCTCGGGCGACCGCGGGGCAGGTTCCAGCAGGATAGATCAGTGGCAGCCCAAGGAGGAATGCTTTCCGCGAAGGCGAGGCTTGCTGCGCGGCGACACCACCCTAGGAACCGCCGCCCTCGCGCGCTACCTTAGGGGAAAGCGGCAACGATGAAACATCGGAGGCGAGGATCCGCGATGGGCCTCTTCAGTAAGTTCTTCGGTGGCGGAGGCGGCGACAAGGCCGGCGGCGCCAAGGAAGGCGAGGCGGTGGAATACAAGGGCTTCCACATCCATCCTGCCGCCCAACCTCAGGGCGGTCAGTGGCTTACCGCCGGCATCATCCGCAAGGAGATCGACGGCGCGGTAAAGGAGCACCGCTTCGTGCGGGCCGACACTCACGCTTCGCCGGAAAGCGCTAACGATTTTGCCGTGGTGAAGGGCCGCCAGATCATCGACGAGCAGGGCGAAGGGATGTTCCGTGACTAAAACGATGGAACTAGAAGAATTCCGGGCCTGCCTCGCGGAGGCGACGCCGCCCAAGGGACTCCCGCCGCCGCTGCAGGCACTGTGGCACGCAGCCCGCGACGAGTGGGATGAAGCGCACCGCATCGCCCAGGAGGACAACAGCGCCGACGGCGCCTGGGTGCATGCCTACCTGCACCGCGTAGAAGGCGACGAGGCCAACGCCGGCTATTGGTATCGCCGTGCCGGCAAACCGCACTGCCAGGCCAGCCACGCCAGCGAGTGGACCGAGATCGCCAGCGCATTGATGCCGTCCTCTCCTTTGTGAGTAGCCCCATTGCTCCAGGGCCCCACCCCAAGCCTCCATTGAGACTGGCTAAACAAACGGACTAGCCTGCCTCTTCGCCAAAAGCGCTGGGAGAGGCTGTGATGCAATCCGCGCTGAAGCTTTCGGCCCTGTTGCTGTGCCTGTCCCTGGTTGTCGGGGAAAGCCCGCCGCCTGAGTCTGCGGCTGCAGATCTCAGCATCATCGCGGGCTGCCCGGCCGCGGCGATCGAATGCCCCGGCCCACGGCCGTCCACGCCGACGGCCGACACCCCCGCTCCACCGAAGGAGACAAAGAAGGGGCAGAAAGGGGGGAAGGGATGATGCCGCCCCTCGCGCTCTGCGCTGACCCTGATGGGAGATGAGCAATGAAAACACTGCTGTTTGCGGCGGTGCTGACCGCCTCGCTGGCCCTGGCCCTGTCGCTGATTGGATCGGCGGCCCGAGCCGGCTGCCCGTCCTACGACCCGAACTGCGATCGTCCCTGCCCGGCCGGCACCACCTGCTGACAAGGCACGACCGTATTCCCTGGTTCGAACGCTGCACGAGAGAGGCCGGGAAGAATGGAAAACTCCGAGACCCAGATCTCCGGCGACAAGGCGCTGGAGCTTCAGAAGATCCTCATTCGCCAGGAGATGCAGGAAGAGATCACTTCCTGGGCCAAGAAGCGATTTGCGATGCTCGGCGTCGCTGCCGCCATTCTTGGTTTCTTCGGCCTGAGCACCGTTCTCAACCAGAGTCTCCAGGTCCTGGTCACCAAGCCGGTGGAGCGGGAGTTGTTGAAACTCGACGAAGCGAAGGAGCGGGCCGGCTCAGTGATCGCCGAGTTGTCCTTCCTTTCCAGCGACGTCGAACAGAAAGGCCATAAGGCGCAGGAAGCTGCCGAAGCCGCGACGCGGAAGATCAACGAGCTGGAGTCGAACATCAGGATTGCATCTGAAAGCGCCGTTCAGATCCTTGAGCAGTACGCCCACATCCGCTCGGGCATGAGCCGGGTTTCCGATGAGATCTTCGGCCTGGCGGCGAGCATCGCCGAGGACGAGAATCTGCTGCGCATCGAGATCCGCAAGACTAGCCAAACCTTGAACGCGCTCGAAAGACTGAGCACAGCGGTCGCGGAGTCGTTCCGCAGCACCCAGGTGGATGCCGCTCTGGGCGGCTTCCGTTCCGATATGAACGTGATCCAGACCGACTACGTGGAATCGCTCGACAACCTCGCCAGAATCCGCAGCTTCAACATCGTCTTCTACATAAACCGCCCGGAGGACGACGAAGCGGCCCAGGCGATCGTCCGAGAGCTGAAAGGTGAAGGCTACCGCGCCGCCGTGTGGTACGCCCAGGCCGGCGACCGGCGCGCCGTGGTCGACGAGATCGCGAAAGAGTTCGGCAACATCGCCGACATTCTGGAGAGCCACGCGAGCGGCATCGTGTCGGATCCGCGACATCAGGACGTGGCGGTGGAGATCGAGAGACTTCTGTCCACCAGGTTCAAGACGATCGTCCCTGCCACCTTCTCGCGACCGCTGCAGCCGGCCAACCAGCACCTGACCCACAATCAAGGGCAAAGGAACTTCGAGGCCGACAAGGTCATCCTGATCTACACCCTCGGGCCGGCTACGACCTGAGCCGCCGCTGCGATCCGAAGTTCGCTCTCAGCCGGTGCCGCGCCGCCGCGGCACGCCGATGCGCGGCACCGCCGCCAGCAAGGCGCGGGTGTAGGGATGCTGCGGCGCGCTGAACACGGCTTCCACCTCCCCTTCCTCGACGATCCTGCCGTCGCGCAGGACGATGATGCGGTCGGCCACCTGGCGGACGACGGTAAGATCATGGCTGATGAAGAGATAGCCGAGACCGAGGCGCTCGCGCAGATCCATGAAGAGGTTCAGCACCTGCGCCTGCACCGAGACGTCGAGCGCGGAGACGGCCTCGTCGGCGACGATGAGGTCGGGCCGCGTGATGAGGGCGCGGGCGATGGCGATGCGCTGGCGCTGGCCGCCGGAGAACTCGTGCGGGAACTTGTCGGCGTCGCGGGCCTTCAGGCCGACCGACTGCAGCGCCTCGGCGATGCGGGCGCGACGCCCGGCGGCGTCCACACCTTGCTCCAAGGCATCCAGCGGCTCGGCGACGATCCAGCCGACCTTGCGGCGCGGGTCGAGCGAGCCGTAGGGATCCTGGAACACCATCTGGGCATGGCGACGCAGCTTGCGCAGTTCGCCGGCCGGCAGCGCAAAAACGTCATGGCCGAGCAGCATCACGCGGCCGGACTGCGGCCGCTCCAGCGCCAGCACGGTGCGGGCGAGGGTCGACTTGCCGCTGCCCGACTCGCCGACCACCGCCAGGCTTTCGCCGCGCCTGAGGGCGAGGCTGACATCGTCGAGGGCGCGGTGGCGGGGCGCCGGCGCGAAGAGCTTCCTGCGCGGCAGTGCGTATTCAAGGGTCAGGTTCTCGACCTGCAGCAGAGGCGCGTCCTTGCTCATGCCGGCGTCGCCTCCCGGTGCGGATGCAGGCAGGCGACCGCATGGCCGGGATAGAGGACCCGTTCGGCCGGCTGCGCCGGCAAGCAGTCGGCCTCGGCGCGCGGGCAGCGTCCGGCGAAGACGCAGCCGGCCGGTCGGTGCAGCGGGTCGGGCACCAGGCCCGGGATGGTAGCGAGGCGGCGGCCCGGCGGCAGTGTTGTGTCGAGGGCGCCCGGTGAGGCAGCGAAGAGGCCACGGGTATAGGGGTGCGCCATGCGACCGAAGACCGCATGGGTGCGTCCGCGCTCCACGACGCGGCCGGCGTACATGACAATCGTCGAGTAGGTATTCTGCCACACCACCGCGAGATCGTGGGTAATGAGCAGCAGGGCGAGACCGGAGTCCACCGCCACCTCGGCGAGCAGGTCGAGGATGGCCGCCTGGCTGGTGACGTCGAGCGCCGTGGTCGGCTCGTCGGCGATGAGCAGGGCCGGATCGCAGGCCAGGGCCATGGCGATGACGACGCGCTGGCGCTGGCCGCCGGAGAGCTGGTGCGGATAGAGGTCGGGCGCGAAGCGCGGCTGCGGCAGGCCGACGCGGGCGAGCAGCTTCACCGCCCGCGCCTCGGCTTCGGCGCGCGCCAGGCCGAGGTGCCAGCGCAGCCCCTCAGCGACCTGCACGCCGATGGTCTTCACCGGGTTCAGCGCCGTCATCGGCTCCTGGAACACCATGGCGAGGCGGCGGCCGCGCAGCCTGCAGAGCTCCGCCTCCGGCAGCGCCAGCAGGTTGCGCCCCTCGAAGAGGATCTCGCCGCTCGCCGCCGCCCGCTCCGGCAGCAGGCCCATGACGGCCAGCGCGGTCATCGACTTGCCGCAGCCGGACTCGCCGACGATGCCGAGGCTGTCACCCGCAGCCAAGTCGAAGCCGACGTCTTCGAGGATCGGCGCCGGCCCCTCTGGCGTCGCGAGGCTGACCGAGAGGCCGCGCACCGAGAGCAGGGTCATGGCCGCCTCACCGCAGGCGCCTGAGGCGCGGGTCGAGCAGGTCGCGCAGGCCGTCGCCCAGCAGGTTGAGCCCGAGCACCGTACTCATGATGGCGAGGCCCGGGAAGATGGCGAGCTGCGGGGCGAGGTACATCAGGGTCTGCGCCTCGTTCAGCATCTTGCCCCAGCTCGGTGCCGGCGGCTGGGTGCCGAGGCCGAGGTAGCTGAGGCCGGCCTCGGCCAGGATCGCCAGCGCAAACTGGATGGTCATCTGCACGATGAGCAAGCTCGCGATGTTGGGCAGGATGTGCTCGACGGCGATCCGCGTGTGCCCTTTGCCGGCAACGCGAGCAGCCAGCACGAAGTCGCGCCTCCACAAGCTGAGCGAGGCGCCGCGCGTCAGCCGCGCGAAGACCGGAATGTTGAAGATGCCGATGGCGATGATCGAGTTGATGGCGCCGGGCCCGAGAATGGCGGTGATCATCACGGCGGACAGCAGCGCCGGAAAGGCGAAGGTGAAGTCGTTGAAGCGCATCACCACTTCCTCGATGACCCCGCGCCGCGCGGCGGCCAGCGCGCCCAGCGGCACGCCGATTCCCGCCCCAATGCCGACGGCGACCAGCGAGACGGCGATAGAGTTGACCGCCCCGGCCATCAGCCGCGAGAGCACGTCGCGGCCGAACTGGTCGGTGCCCAGCCAGTGCGCCGCCGACGGTGGCTGCAGCTTGGCCGGAATGTTCATGACGTCGACCGGATAGGGCGTCCAGACCAGCGAGACCAGCGCCACGGCAACCACCAGCGCGGTGACGGCAAGGCCGATGACGAAGCCGGCGGAACTGCGCCCGCGCATCCAGTATTCGCGCCAGGAGGCGGACGCACCCGATCCGATATCACTCGGCATGGCCGCCTCCGCGCAGGCGCGGGTCGAGTACCGCGTAGAGCAGGTCGACGATAAAGTTCACGACGATCACCGAGGCGGCCAGCAGGATCACCAGGTCCTTCACCACGATGAGGTCGCGCTGGGCGATGGCCTGGAAGATGAGGCGCCCGAGCCCCGGCAGGTAGAAGACATTCTCGATGATGATGGTGCCGGCCAGCAGGAAAGAGAACTGCAGCCCCATAATGGTGACCACTGGAATGAGGGCATTGCGCAGGGCGTGGCGCCACAGCGCGGCGCGGCGCGTGAGGCCCTTGGCCCTCGCGGTACGGACGTAGTCCTCGCCCAGGGTCTCCAATACGGAGGAGCGGGTGACGCGGGCGAGGATCGCAGCCTGCGGCAGCGCCAGAGCCACCGCCGGCAGCAGCAGGGTTTTCAGGGCGGGCCAGAAGCCGGCGTCCCAACCGGCGAAGCCGCCGGCCGGCAGCACCTGCCAGTGCACCGCGAAGAGCAGGATAAGCAGGATGGCGAACCAGAAGTTCGGCACCGCGATGCCGAGCTGGGTGAAGCCCATGACGCCGACGTCGGCGGCCTTGTTGCGCTTCGCCGCCGCCAGCACGCCGAGCGGAATGGCGATGAATGTCGAGAGGCAGATGGCGATGAGGGCCAGCGGCAGGGAGAGTCCGATACGCTCGCGCACCAGTTCCCAGACCGGCACACCGTAGGTGTAGCTGGTGCCGAGATCACCGCTGATCAGGCCGCCCAGCCAGATCAGGTAGCGCTGGGCCGCCGGCAGGTCGAGCCCCATCTCGCTGCGCAGGGCCGCCAGGGTGTCAGCCCGCGCGTTTACCCCCAGCATGATGGCGGCCGGATCGCCGGGCAGCACCTCCATCACCAGGAAGACCACCAGGCTGGCGACCAGCAGGGTGATGACGAAGGCGGCTAGGCGCTGCAGCAGGAAGACGGCCATGGTGCCGGCGCCATTGCGCCGCCTAGTTGTTCCAGTGCACTTCTGTGAGATCGTTGGCCTGCACCGGGCTGTTCTCCCAGAGGCCGACGAGGTCTTTGTTCCACACGCCCGACTTGGCGAACTGGAAGAGGAAGACGTTCACCGAGTCCTCGGCCAACTTCTTCTGCGCCTCGGCGAGGAGGCTGTAGCGCGCGTCAGGGGCCACTGTGGCATCGAGCTCGGTCATCAGAGCCTTGAAGTCGGCGTCATCGTAGTTGAAATAGTAGTCGTCGCGGGCGTAGATGCCGATGTCCATCGGCTCGGTGTGGGAGACGATGGTGAGGTCGTAGTCCTTGCCCTTGAAGACCTGCTCCAGCCACTGCGCCCATTCGACCTGGGTGATCTCCGCCTTCACACCGACCACGGCGAGCTGTGCGGCGACGACCTCGCCACTGCGCCGCGCGTAGCTCGGCGGCGGCAGCTTGAGGCTGAGCGTCAGGCCCTCGCCGTAGCCGGCCTCGGCCAACAGCGCCTTGGCCTGCTCCGGGTCGTAGGGATAGCGACCGGTCAGATCCACATAGGCCGGATGGTGCGGGGCGAAGTGGCTGCCGATCGGCGTGCCGTAGCCGAACATAGCGCCGTCGATCACCGCGTTGCGGTCGATGGCATGCGCCAGCGCCTGGCGCACGCGAATGTCCTTCAGGGCCGCACCGGCGTTGTTCATGGCGAGGATGGTCTCGCCCTCGGTGCTGCCGATCGCCACCGTGAAGCGGGGATCGCCCTCGAACTGCCCCAACGCCTCGGGCGCCGGGAAGTTGGCGAAGGCATCGACGTCGCCGGCCAGCAGCGCAGCGGTGGCCGCCGCCGGGTCGGGGATGATCTTGATGGTCGCCTTGGCGAGCCCGGCCGCCTTGCCCCAGTAGTCCGGGTTGCGCGACATCTCGATGCGGTCGCCCTTGACCCAGCGGTCAAACTTGAAGGGGCCGGTGCCGACGGGGTTGTTCTTGTTTTCCTCGGCGCTTTCCGGTGCCACGATCACCGCGTCGCCCCAGCCGAGGTTGAAGAGGAAGTCGCCCGCGACCTGCTTCAGGGTGACGGCCACGGTGGACCCGTCCAGCGCCTCGATAGAATCAATCATCGCGAAGAGGCCCTTCTGGGCGTTGGTGCTGTCCTCCGCCATGGCCCGCTCGAGGGAGAATTTCACGTCGGCGGAATCGAAGCCGCTGCCGTCGTGGAATTTCACGCCGTCATGCAGCTTGAAGGTATAGACGAGGCCGTCATCGCTGACGGTCCAGCTCTGCGCCAGGGCCGGCTGCACCTCGCCCTTGCGGTCGATGCGGGTCAGGCCCTCGAAGATGTTGGCGTAGACCACCTCGTCTATGGCCGCGGCGGCGCCGGCGGTGGGGTCGAGGTGCGGCGGCTCGAGTACCATGCCGAGGATCAGGCTGTCCTTGGCGGCCAGCGCCGCGCCGGAAGCTCCAGTCAGCATTCCGGCGGCGAGCAGACCGGCAACACAGGCCCGCGCAACTAGCTGCTTCATGATTCTGCTCTGCCTCCGTGGTGCCGCGGTCCGGGCGTCAGACCGGCCGCCTTTCCTGCTGAAACCGGAGTTTAGCGGTCCCCGGCCCCGCCCAAAAGCGCCAAAGTCGCGGCCGCCATCACCTTGGCCGAAGCCACCATGTCGTCGATGCCGACGTATTCGTCCGGCTGATGAGCGAGGTCGAGGATGCCGGGGCCGTAGGCGATACAGTCCTCCAGGTGGCCGACCCGCACGATGTGCTTCTGGTCGTAGGTGCCGGGCGAGACCACCTGCTGGGCCGGCCTGCCGAGCACCTCCTCGATGGCCGCGGAAACCGCGCGCACCACCGGCGCCGCGGGATCGGTCATGGTCGGCTGGAAGGCGAGCACCTCGCGCAGCGCATAGTCGAAGCCAGCCCGGCCCTGCTTCAGCCCTTCGAGAATCGCAACGACCTCCCGCTTTACCTCCTCCGGGTCTTCCTCGATGAGGTATCGGCGGTCGAGCACCAGGCGGCAGGAATCCGGCACCAGTGGCGCCGGCAGACCGTCGAAGTCCTCGCCGAGCCCGCCGTGGATGGAGTTGATGTTGAGGGTCGACTGGCGCGCGCCCTCCGGCACCACCGGCATCTCGGTGCGTTTCTTTGCCAGAGCCGGGTAGAGCTCGCTCTCCAGCTTCTGCAGGAAGGCGCCCATGTGCCGCACCGCGCAGTCGCCGAGGAAGGGCATGGAGCCATGGGCGATGCGG
Organism: uncultured Pelagibius sp.; assembly: GCA_964472095.1. Classification (GTDB taxonomy): domain Bacteria; phylum Pseudomonadota; class Alphaproteobacteria; order Kiloniellales; family Kiloniellaceae; genus Pelagibius. The sequence goes on along the minus strand of CAYYIV010000013.1, from coordinate 4,935 downwards.
CCGTGGGTCTCCACCTCCGCCCACCACACGCCGCGGTGGCCGATGCAGACGCGGTCGACGTTAAGCGGCTCCGGGATGATCACGTGGTCGACGCGTGGGCGCGAGAAGAAGCCCTGCTTGGCGAGGTAACCGACGCCACCGTAGCCGCCGGACTCCTCGTCGACGGTGCCGGAGATCTCCAGCACGCCGGGCAGGCTGTCATGCTCTTCCAGCAGCGCCTCGACGGCGATGACCGCTGCGGCGAGGCCGCCCTTCATGTCACAGGCGCCGCGCCCGTAGACCTTACCGTCGCGCACCACGCCTGCGAAAGGCTCGACGCTCCAGCCTTGGCCCACCGCTACCACGTCGATGTGGCCGTTGAAGTGCACGCAGGGACCCGGCCGCCGGCCCTCCTTGCGCGCCACCACGTTGGTGCGCGGATAACGATCCGAATCGCCGGCCTCGCCCTCGCCGCGGTGATAGGAGACGTCAAAACCGCGCGCCAGCAAACGGCTGCCGAGAAACTCGGCGCAGGGCGTGTAGGCCTCGCCCGGCGGGTTCACCGTGGGAAAGCGAATGAGATTCTGGGTCAGGGCGATCAGGTCGTCGCGCTTCGCCTCAATGCGGCGGAACAGGGAATCGTGCATGGTCTTCACCTAGTACCAGAGGACCATCCAAGCCAAGGGAAAACTTGGTGTCAGCCGCCTTTCAGCGCCCGCAGTACCTCGTAGCAGGCACCCATGGTGTGATAGTCGGTCTTGCCGGCGGGGGACTTCAGGTCGTCGTATTTCCGGTTGCCGCGCGTGAGAATCCGGAACCAGGCGCCGTAGCAATGATCCACCATGTGGTCCCAGCTGTATTGCCAGAGGTGGTCGTACCAGTCGCGGTAGCGGGAATCGCCGGTGGCGGCTTCCAGCAGCTTGGCGGCCGCGAAGCTCTCCGCCTGCACCCAGAAGTACTTGTCGCCGTCACAGATGCGGCCCTCTGGATCGAAGCCATAGCAGAGGCCGCCGTGCTCTTCGTCCCAGGCGGTTTCCACCGCGCGGTCGAAGAGGCGCCGCGCGACCGGTAGGTGCCAGTCGGTGGGTGCGTGGCGGTGGAGGATCAGCAGTAGCTTCGCCCACTCGGTCTGGTGGCCCGGCTGGAAGCCCCAAGGGCGGAAGAGGTGCTTCGGGTCGTCGCGGTTGTAGTCCCAGTCGACCGACCAGTCGGGACCGTAATGCTCCCAGACGAGCCCGCCGGCGAGCGCCGCCTGGCGCCGCGTGATGTTGTCGGCGAGCAGCGCCGCGCGCTCCAGGTAGTGCCGCTCCCCGGTCGCCTCGAAAGCCCAGAGCAGGGCCTCGCAGGCGTGCATGTTGGCGTTCTGGCCGCGGTAAGGGCTGATGACGGCGAAGTCGGGACTGGCCTCGTCCCGGTAGAGGCCGTGTTCGGCATCCCAGAAGTGGGTTTCAAGGAGGTCCCAGGCGCGTTCCAGCGTCGCCCGTCCCTGCGGCAGCCTGGCCAGCAGCGCCGTCGCGCCGGCCAGCATCACGAAGGCAAGTCCGTAGCAGTGGTTGGTGGCGTCCTTCACGCTGTCGCCGTCGAGCACCCAGGCGTAGCCGCCCGAGGGCTGGCGGTGGCGCTCTTCGAGGAAGGCGAGACCATGGGCGGCCCAGTCCAGATGCTCCGGATCGCCGAAGCGGCGGGCAGCCATGGCATAGTTGAAGACGAAGCGGGTGGATGACACCAGGTGCCGGGTGTCGCGATCGTAGACGCTGCCGTCGTCACGGAAGTGCTGGAAGAAGCCGCCAGCCGGATCGAAGACGTTTGGCCGATAGAACGCCAGCGTCCGCCGGATGTGGCTTTCCAGGAAACCGAGGTCCGAAAAGTCGACGGTCACCGGGGCCGCCTCCACGCTGCGATTCTGCCGGTCCGCAGCTTGTCGCTCACCGGGGTGGCGCGCAAGGGGCCGCGGGCGGGCTCCTGCCTGCCCGAGGCCCCTTGCTGCCGACCCTATGCCGCCTGGCGCTTCTCCTCCGCGGCCTGCCCGCTGACGGGATCGAGGCCCATGGCAATGCGGCCGGTGAAGAGTTGCTGGCGCTTCTCCGGCAGCGGATGGAACTGCGCACCGTGGGCATCGCGCAGCAGCCTTTCGAGCCCCAGCTTGCGGAACAGGCCGGCGCCGCCGGCCACCTCCAATGCCTTCTCCGCCGTGGCGATGACGGCATTGGCGGCAATGGTCTTGCGCACCAGAACCTTGCTGGCGAGGTCCAGCGACGGCGTGAAGTCGAAACCGTTGGCGAGGCGAATCATGTCCTCCGTGGCGATCTCCGCGGTCGCCAGCAGGTTCTCCATCTCGCCGACCAGGACAGGCATAACGGGATCGTCGGGGCGTTGCCTGGCACGCTCGCGCGCAATGGCGGCGGCCGCCTGTGCGACACCGAGGTAGGTAGAAAGGATGAGGGGCATGGCCACCGTCAGGATAACCGCGAAAGCGGGGTGGAAGGGGCCACGCGGCCGGCGCAGCGCAACGGCAGCCTCCGCAACGAAAACGCCGTCGAGCTTCACGGTCTGCGAACCGGTGCCTCGCATGCCGAAGGTCTGCCAGTCGTCGAGGAAGCTGACACCATCGGACTTCAGCGACAGCGGGAAGTGCAGCACCTGCGGCCCCTCCTTGGGGTCGTCGTAGGCCGCTGAGGTAATCAGCAGGTCGCCCAGCGGCGAGCCGCTGGCGAAGGGCTTCACCGCGGTGATGCGGAAGCCGCCGTCGACCCGCTCCGCCTTGCCGTTGGACTCCAGCCAGTCGTTGGCGCCGGTGCTCACCAGGATCGCCTCCTCGCCGGCCACCTTGTCCAGCAGCTTGCGCCCGGGGCGCCCGGCGCGATCGTTGGCGACCGCCGCGGCGACCAGGTGCTGGTGCATGGACAGTGCCAGGGCGGTGGCGGGGCAGTACTGCGCGAGGCCGCGCAGGAAAGCGCACATCTCGCCGTGGCCGGCGCCGCCGCCGCCGATTTCCAAGGGAATCTGGGCGGAGAACAGCTTGGCGGCGCGCAGGGCCTGGTAGTTCTCGGTCACGAAGGTGTCGCTGGCGTCGTGCTCGGCCGCCCGCGCGGCGCATTTGGGGCCGAGCTCGTCGAGCAGGGCGGTCAGATCGATCTTCCGGGGCATTGCTTTGCCTCCTCATGGGTATAGCTGCGGCGGCGGGATCATCCTGCCTCGCGAACCGCGCTTCAACTTCAGTAAGTGAAGCGGTAGGGCGATTCCGAACTCCTAGCCTTAATTGCAGAAGGGGAAGGCCGAAGGACCGGAGGGAGAGTCGCGGCGTGCGGAACTCTGTCCTAGGACTGCTCTCGCTTGCGCGTCAAGACCAGCCGGCAGACGCGCCGCAGCCACCAGAGGGCACCCCAAGGATGCACCGGCCTGAGCCAGCGGCGCCAACCGGTGAACGGCGCCTCGACCACCGCCAGTTTCACCAGGCGCAGCGCTTTCACCGCGGGACGCCCTTCGGCGGCCGGCAGCTCGATCGCCTGCAGGCGGTCTTCGGCCAGGGTGAGCCGCAGGCTCACGGCCGCGTCGCCGCGGCGCGGGTCGTAAAGCCACAGCCTGACACGCTCGACGCCGTCGCGGCCCAGGGTCAGTTCGTCCTCCAGGCGATAAGCCACCGCCAGCTCGATCGCTGGCGGAGCCGCCTCGGCATCACGGATCAGCTCGACCAGACAAGCCTCGCGCGACCGCAGGCGGCGGCGCAGTTCAGCCAGCGCCCCCTTGCTTTGGAGCGCAATCCAGCGCCCGCCGCCGGCCACCGGCGGGTTCAGCTCCAGCGTTACCTGGACGTCGCTGAACAGCCCGCTGGCGCTGAGTTCCTGGTGGATGGCCCGGGTCAGCTGCGCCACCGGCACCCAATCCTCCGCCACCCGCCCGAAGATGGCGCGCCACATCAGCGCATCGGCGGCGTTGTCCTGCAGCATGACGAGGGCGCGGGCGACGAGGTAGGGCCGCAGTTGATGCCATCGCTTGCGGTTCGCCGGGTCGGTCAGGCCGCCGGCACCCAACCGCGGCACGTCTAGGCGGGCATGGTGATGGTCCGCTGCGGCGATCACCAGCGCCGCGGACTGCAGGTCGGATTCCGACAGGGCCTGGGCCGCCAGCGCCCGGACCAGGGCGGTGGCACCGAAGGTCTCGGCCTGCGCGCCATAGAGGTTCGACAGGCGCTCGGCGGCCAACGCCGCCCCGGCGGTCAGCGCGGCGGCGAAGGCCTGCTGCTCCCCGGCCTCGAGGCGCCAGTCGGGCCAGGGGCCGGGATCGTCGAGCCAGGGGCGGAATCGGCTTGCGGCAGCGCTCACTTCGGACAAGACAGGTTCAGCGGCGTGGCCGCCGCCCCCGACGGCCGGAGACCCCGCCGGCGGGCTCGGCGGGAATGGCCTCGGCCGCCGCACGCGCCGGCGCGGTCTCGCTCCACCAGCGGCCGAGGGCGGAGAGAGCAGCCTCGGAGTCCCGGCGTTTGACCTGCAACTCGAGGCCGCAGCCCGCACAGAGGATGGGGCGGCCGGCGAGCACCGCCTCGATGGGCAGCGCCAGGGACTGCCCGCAGTCGGGACAGGGAATGCGCCCGGGTGGCAGTGCCGTCATCGCCGGTGTCTCCCGAGGCTGCCGTCACTTGACATCGGACTTGCTCCGACTGGACCTGCCGTCCGCCTTGCGGCCGTTCTTCCCCCCATTGTCCGACTTGGGCGGCTCCAGTCTGTCCTGCCGGCTGGATTCGGTGGCCAGGGCCAGCAACTGCGCCAGACCGCCCGGCATGTCGGCCTGCTCGATGCGCAGTTTCATCTTCACCAGCATGTCGACGGAGCGGCGGTCGCCCGGACGCGATTCCCGCGCGAAGGCGGCGCGCAGGGTGGCCGGCGCCTCGCGCAGCGGACCCCTGCGCTTCACGCCCATCAGCTGGTTGACCTCCGCCTCGCGGCTCGGCAGCGCTTC
>CAYYIV010000012.1:0-119079 GCA_964472095.1 uncultured Pelagibius sp. | reverse complement strand
TCGCCGCCGGCGGCGCCGACCTCGCCTGGATCGAGACCATGTCCGCCGTCGACGAAGTGACGGCGGCCGTGAGGGGCGCCACCGCCGCCGGCCTGCCCTACGTCATCACCCTCTCCTTCGACACCAACGGACGCACCATGATGGGCGTGACCCCGGCGCAGCTCGCCAAGCTGGCCCACGAGCTGGACCCGCAGCCCATCGCCTTCGGCGGCAACTGCGGCACCGGCGCCTCCGAGCTCATGGCCGCCGTGCTGAACCTGGAAAGCGCCAAGGCCGAGGCCGACGTGCTGGTCGCCAAGAGCAACTGCGGCATCCCGCAGTACGTCGCGGGCGCCATCGAGTACAGCGGCACGCCGGAGCTGATGGCCGACTACGCGCGCCTGGCGCTGGATGCCGGGGTGCGCATCATCGGCGGCTGCTGCGGCACCACGCCCATACACATCCGCGCCATGCGCGACGCGTTGGAAGCCCACACGAAGCGATCGGCGCCGGACATGGCGACGGTGATCGCCAAGCTCGGCGAGATCTCCAAGGGCGCCGAGCAGCAGCAGGCAGGCCCCCTGGGCGCCCTGCCGGAAGGCGAAAGCCGCCGGACCGGCCGCCGCCGCGGGCGCGCCGGCAGCTAGCGCCATGGCCGCCAGCCTGCCCGTCATCGACATGGCGCCGCTGTTCCGGCGCGGCGATGCGGCGGGCCGGGCGAATGTGGCCAAGGAGATCGAGGCGGCTTGCCGCGCCAGCGGCTTCTTCTACGTGACGGGGCATGGCGTCAGCGACAGCATCATCGCCGCGCTCGACGCCGCGTCGCGCGGGTTCTTCGCGCTGCCTGAAGAGGTGAAGCTGCGCATTCCCATGGCGAAGGGCGGGCGCGCCTGGCGCGGCTTCTTCCCGCTCGGCGGCGAGCTCACCTCCGGCCGTCCCGACGGCAAGGAAGGGCTCTACTTCGGCACCGAGCTGCCGGCCGAGCATCCGCGCGTGCGGGACGGCTGGCCGCTGCACGGCGCCAACCTCTGGCCGGCGGAGGTGCCGGAGCTGCGACCGGCGGTCGAGGCCTACATGGATGCGACGACTCGCGCGGCGCATCGCCTGCTCGAAGGCGTCGCGCTCAGCCTTGGCCTGGAAGCCGACTACTTCGAGGCGCACTACACGGCCGAGCCGACGGTCCTCTTCCGCATCTTCCACTACCCGCCGACGCCACCGTCCACCGACGGCCAGGAGAACTGGGGCGTCGGCGAGCACAGCGACTACGGACTCCTCACCCTCCTGGCGCAGGACGAGCACGGCGGCCTGCAGGTGAAGACGCCGCAGGGCTGGATCACCGCGCCGCCCCTACCCGGCACCCTGGTCTGCAACATCGGCGACATGCTCGACCGCCTGACCGGCGGCTGGTACCTCTCGACGCCGCACCGCGTGCGCAACGACAGCGGGCAGGAGCGCCTCTCCTTCCCGCTCTTCTTCGACCCCGACTTCGCCGCGGAGATGGTGCCGCTGCCCGCCGCGGCCGCCAAGGGCCGGGGCAACGCCGGCGTCGCGCGCTGGGACGGCGCCGACCTACAGGCCTTCACCGGCACCTACGGCGACTACCTGCTCGGCAAGGTGTCGAAGGTGTTTCCGGAGCTGGGTGGGGAAGTGCTATGACGCCTCTCCGGAATTGCCACTGACGGCAGCTGCTTTCACCGGTACTGTCAGAGCTCCATTGAGGAGCCGCAGCATGGCCGTCACCGAGCGCGTTGAACAAGGCCTAAAGACCATTGGCGTGCTCGTTGCCATTGCTGGCTTTGTCTGGGGCGTCTACCAATACTTCGACAAGCGTGGCCTTGAGATCGAAAACGCCCGTGTCGAGGCGGCGCGTCCCTTCTTGGAGCGCCAGCTAGCGCTCTACACCGACGCCAGCCGCGTCGCCGCTGTGCTGGCAACCTCTGAAGACACCGCGGAACGGACTGCCGCCGCAAAACGCTTCTGGGAACTCTATTGGGGCGAGTTGGCGCTGGTGGAGGACAAGCGTGTCGAAAAGGCCATGGTAGACTTCGGGCGCGGCCTCCGTTCCGACGCCGGCCGGCAATTGCTGCAGCAGATGTCCCTTGCGCTTGCCAAGGCGTGCCGTGATTCCCTCGCCGACTCCTGGGGAGTCGAGCAATGGCGCCGCGACGGCGCCCGCGTGGCGGCGGGGGGCTAGGCCCTCTTCCGCGTCACCGCATCCAGCAGCGCTTCCAGCTCGACGATGCTGTCGAGCACGTGGTGGGCGTGCGGCGTGAGGTCGTCGCGGCCGCCGGTGCCGGTCAGCACGCCGACCAGGAGCCCGGCGCCGGCGCGCCTGCCCATCTCCATGTCGTGGTGGCTGTCGCCGACCACCGCGACGGCGGCGGGATCGAGGCCTGTCACCGCGCAGAAGCCGGTCACCATGCCGGGGCCCGGCTTGGCGCCATGGCCGGAATCGAAGCCGGCAACGTAGGCAAAATGCTCCAGCACGCCGAAGGGCTCCAGGCTGCCGTAGGCGCTGTCCTCGCTGTCGTTGGTGGCGACGCCGAGGGCGAGGCCGCGGCCCTTCAGCGCCGCGACGGTCTCGGCGAGGCCGGCCACCGGCACGGCCGTCTCGCCGCTGCAGGACTCGAAATGCGCCGTCACGCGGGCCGCCGTCTCCGCCGGGTCGGCGCCCACCAGGCCGGCCCAGACGGCAGCGATCTCGTCGTTGCTGGCGCTGGCGATGAGAGAGTTGGCGATGCACTTCCCACTCGCCGGATCGTAGCCGGTGCTGACCAGCAGATGCTCGGCCAGCGCCGCGTCGCCGCCCGCGACCTCCAGCGCCGCCTGCCGGTTCAGCGGCATCCAGGTGGCGTGGTAGTCCAGCAGAGTGCCGTCCTTGTCGAAGAGAATGCCTTGAATAACCAAGTAAGTTTACCTTCCGAGTCACTTTTCTCGGTTACGTAAAGCACAAAACCTCTGGGCCGCCAATCTCGCTCTACTCGCCACTACGTCCGGGTTTTGGGCATGCACATCGCTTGAACTATGATACCATAAATACAACTCTTAAGCGATTTGCGCAGGAAAGGTGATGGCCAGGGCCTCAAGGTACAAAGACTTTTTAGATGCACTTTTAAGTTCCGCATATCTACCAGATGAACTGCCGCCAGCAATAACGGGCAAGCACTACGCCAAGTTCTGCAGCGATCACTTCAAGCATCTTGAAGGCCACCAAGCACGGCTTCTAAAGCTAAGCACCACCTACGACACCTTCACAGCACCAAAGAACACCAGTGGCCGTCGACATTTAGCATTGGTCCACCCGCTGGCTCAGTTAAGCATTTCCTTGCTTCTAACGAAAAACAGAACGTCTATTCGCTCGATCGTAGATCGCAAGGAGAAGATGAGCTGCTACGACATGAGCGATGGTACTCGTGTTGGCAAAGGGTTTTCCGGCCTGCACTTCTCGCAATGGCGCGAAAAGTGCGCACAGCTGAGCGCAGAGAACGAATATGTCTTAGTTGCAGATATTTCGCGATTTTTCTACACCGCCTATACTCACTCACTACCTTGGGCGGTTTTGGGAAAAGAAAGAGTCAAGCATCTTCTAAGCACCAACCGCTCAGCGTTGTCACGCCAATGGTGCGACAAGCTCGACAAAGCTCTTCAATCATGTCAATCCCGGGAAACGTTTGGCATCCCGGTAGGGCCAGATACATCACGAGTCATCGCAGAAATTTTAATGGCCGGAGTCGAATCAGATTCGGAGTTCAGCGCACTGATCACAAAGCGGAAGGCGGTTCGGCTAGTAGATGATTTTAAGATTGGCTTTGACGATGAGCCTACGGCAACCGCCGCACTTACGGCCCTACGAGCAGCCCTTTGGAAGTTCAATCTTCAACTCAATGAAGAAAAAACCAGAGTTGTCCATTCACGCGAACTTTTCGAGGAAAAGTGGAAGCTCGATTTCAGCCGCACAAAAATCTCCGAAATCAGTCCTGACGAGCAGAAGAAAGAAATTCGCAGCTTGTTAGAGCTTGCATTGCATTCATGCTTTGTATCTCGCAGCAGCAATCCCGCAATCTGGGCATGCAGACGAATATCATGGACAAATATACACCGCGAGAACGCTGAACTTGTTGTCGACTTTCTCGTAAGGTTGGCCCGCGATTTCCCGCCGTGCACAAAACATGTCGTCATCTACCTGGTAAATCATCAATGGATGTGTACCTCGGCATACGCCCGATCGAGAGTCGAACGATGGATCAAATCGGTCATCAGGCGCCACATGCCGCAGTCACACGACTTTGAAGTTGCGTGGTGCTTGATGCTGGCGGGAGTACTAAAGGTTCGCCTCTGCACAGCAGACTTCGAAAGCTTTGAAGCCCGCCCTAACTCCGCTGTGTTCGCGCTTCTTGGAATGTTGAGAGAGCGGAAACTTCTGGAACCTTCTTTGGAGAAGTGGCAATGGCGCGCGCAATTCAAGAAGAATGGAATCTATGGAGAGGACTGGCTCCCATTCTACGAAGCCGTCCGGCGCGGATGGACAAAGGATAAAGGCATCGTCACCGCAATTAGAAGCGAACCAATTTTCAAAGAAATGCTGCAGAACAACGTAACGTTCATAGCGAATGACATACTGGATGCAAAATCTATCAACACCAAGCGAAGGGTCTTCTCTAAGTACCAAAAACCGCCAGCTGGGACAGCAGTGCAATCCAGCAAGAAAAGTGGATTCAACATCTCGGACTTCTTTGACGACTTGTACAATGGAGAATGAACGGAATGGGGCGGCTGGAAATGAGTCTCCAACGTCCGACCTAGATCTCAATTCTCACCGGTAACCGCCCTAACTTACAATCCGTTCTCCGCCGCCTCGCCGCGTCGCTCGGCGACACTGCTCTGGCGCAGGATGCCGGCGTAGATCTCCTCGTCGCCGCAGACGCCGACCATCCTGCCGTCCTCGACCAGGGCCACCGGATGGCCGGTCGCCTGGCGCAGCTCGATGGCGACGCGCATCGACATGTCGCAGGGCGCGGTGATCAGCGCGGTCGAGGGCAGCGCGGCTATGTCCATGCCGGGCTGGTAGGGCATGAGGCGGCCGAGATAGCCGTCGAGCAGCACCGATTCCGGCGCGCCGGTGGCACTGAGCTTCACGCGGAAGCGCCCGGCGCGATCCAGCAGCACGGCATCGTCCTCCCGCTTCAGCTCGCCGATGGGCGTCATCAGCGAGCCGCCGCGCAGCACGTTCAACGGGTTCATGTGGGCGACGAACTCGGCGACGTAGTCGTTGGCCGGGTTCAGCACGATGGATTCGGGCTTGCCGTACTGCACGATGCGGCCGCCCTCCATGATGGCGATGTGGCTGCCGAGCTTCAGCGCCTCGTCGAGGTCGTGGCTGACGAAGATGATGGTCTTCTTCAGGCGCTGCTGCAGCTCCAGCAGTTCGTCCTGCAGGTGGTCGCGGATCAGGGGATCGAGCGCCGAGAAGGGCTCGTCCATCAGCAGGATCTCGGCGTCGGTGGCGAAGGCGCGCGCCAGGCCGACGCGCTGCTGCATGCCGCCGGAGAGTTCGTGCGCGAACTTGTCCTTCCACTGCGAGAGACTGACCAGCGCCAGCTTCTCCTCGACGATGGCGTCGCGCTCCTTGCGGTCCATGCCGCGCAGCTCCAGGCCGAGGCCGACGTTCTCCGCCACCGTGCGCCAGGGCAGCAGGGCGAACTGCTGGAACACCATGGCGACGCGGTTCATACGCAGGCGCCGCAGGGTCGCCGGATCGCAGGAGGCGACGTCAATGAGCCCGTTCGCGTCGCGCACCATGACCTTGCCGCGGGTCACCTTGTTGAGGCCGTTCACGGCGCGCAGCAGGGTCGACTTGCCGGAACCGGAAAGCCCCATGAGGACGCAGATCTCACCTTCCTCGATGGTCAGCGAAGCATCGGCGACGCCGACCACGTTGTTGGTCTGCGCCAGGATCTCGTCGCGCGTCGCGCCGCGGTCGAGCAGGGTCAGCGCCTTCTGCGGCTCCTTGCCGAAGATGATGTCGACATTCTGGAACTCGACGGTGGTGGGGTTCTCGCCGTTCATCGGTCAGCGCCCTTCTGCTTCACGTCACGCTGCTTGCAGATGCGGTCGAGCAGGATCGCCACGATGACGATGGCGAGCCCGGCCTCGAAGCCGCGGGCGATGTTCACCGTGTTGAGGGCGCGCACCACCGGCTTGCCGAGGCCGTCGGCGCCGACCAGGGCGGCAATGACCACCATGGAGAGCGACAGCATGATGCACTGGGTGAGGCCCGCCATGATGGTCGGCAGGGCGTGCGGCAACTCCACCTTCCACAGCAGCTGGCGCTTGGTGGCGCCGAAGGACTCGCCGGCCTCGACCAGGTTCTTGGGCACCGAGGAGATGCCGAGGTAGGTCAGGCGGATCGGCGCCGGGATGGCGAAGATCACCGTCGAGATCAGGCCCGGCACCACGCCGAGGCCGAAGAGGATCAGCGTCGGAATCAGGTAGACGAAGGTCGGGATGGTCTGCATGAGATCGAGCACCGGGCGGATGGCGGTGTAGAGCCAGGGCCGGTGCGCCGCGGCGATGCCGACCGGCACGCCGATCACCATGCAGGTGGCGGTGGCGAAAAGCACCAGCGCCAGGGTCTCCGTGGTCTCCTTCCAATAGCCCATGTTCACGATGAGCAGCAGCGACAGCGCGATGCCGATCACCAGCCAGACGGAGCGGTGCAGCCAGTAGGCGAAGCCGGCCAGCAGCGCGATCAGCACCAGGGCCGGCACCGCCTGCAGCACGCCGATCAGGCCGTTGATCGAGAAGCCCAGCACGTCGGAGATGAAATTGAAGAACCAGGCAGCGTGGTTGTTCAGGAAATTGACGAAATCGCTGATCCAGCTGCCGAGCGGAATCTTGTTTCTTTCAAGGAAGTCCATGCGCGAACCTCTCCCTGTCCCCCTAAAGCAGAACGGTCAGGCCGCAGGGCCTGACCGTTCCAGCTTACACGTTCCGGGCCTGCAGACTACAGGCCGAGATGGGCCTTCACCGCGGGCAGGCCATCCTTGCCGTCGACGGTCTGCACACCGGCCAGCCAGCCGTCCAGCACGCCGGGGTTGGCCTTCAGCCACTCCGTCGCCGCGACCTTCTCGTCCTTGCCGTCGTTCAGGATGGCGCCCATGATGGCGCCCTCCATCGGCAGCGAGAACTTCAGGTTCGCCAGCAGCTTGCCGACGTTCGGGCACTCGCCGGTATAGCCCTTGCGCACGTTGGTATAGACCGTGGCACCGCCGAAGTCAGGGCCGAAGAAGTCGTCGCCGCCCGAGAGATAGACGAGGTCGAAGTTGTTGTTCATCGGGTGCGGCGCCCAGCCCAGGAACACGATGTGTTCGTTGCGCCTCACCGAGCGGTCGACCTGGGACAGCATGCCCTGCTCGGAGGATTCCACCACCTGGAAGCCCTTCAGGCCGAAGGCGTCCTGATCGATCATGTCCAGGATCAGGCGGTTGCCGTCGTTGCCCGGCTCGATGCCGTAGATCTTGCCGCCGAGCTGGTCTTTCATCTTGGCGATGTCGGCAAAATCCTTGAGACCCGCGTCGGCCGTGTACTTCGGCACCGCCAGGGTGTACTTGGCGCCTTCCAGGTTGGCGCCCAGCACTTCGACCGAGCCCTCGTCGCGGTACTTGGCGATGTCGCCCTCCATGGTCGGCATCCAGTTGCCGAGGAAGATGTCGATGTCGCCGTTCTTCAGGCTGGCGTAGGTCACCGGCACGGAGAGCACCTCCGCCTCCGGCGCATAGCCGAGGCCCTCCAGCACCACCGAGGTGGCCGCCGTGGTCGCCGTGATGTCGGTCCAGCCGACATCGGCGAAGGTCACTTCCTTGCAGGCCGCCGGGTCGGCCGCCTGGGCGCCGCCGACCGCCGCCGCGAAAGCCAGGGCGGTCACCGCGCCGCCGAGGGCGCTGCGCGAACGGATTGAGATTGTCATCGGATCATGTCTCCTCTTGCCTTTGTTCCCTGTGTCTCGTCGTCTCATGGTCGGGGCCGCAGGGTCGGGCGCGCCGGCATTGCGCCGGTCGGCACCGCCCCGGCTTTTCAGCAGGATACCCCGCCGCGGCCGGACGCCATGCATTTCTTAGAACCGAGAGGGCGAGCCTAATTTTTTTTGATTGAACGTTCAATCAAAATAAAATACCTCTGTAGCAGTCGGCGGCACCAAGAGAAGGCGCGGCCCTTCCCCATTTCCCGAAGCGAACGGAGGCCGCGCGCGCGGATGCCCAAGGTCGGAATGGAAGATCTCCGGCGGCGCCAGCTCATCGCGGCGACCATCACCTCGATCCATGAGGAGGGTTTCGCCAACGCGACCATCTCGCGCATCTCCAAGAACGCCGGCCTCTCCGGCGGCATCGTCGCGCACTACTTCGACGACAAGGCGGGGCTGCTCGCCGCCACCATGCGCTCCCTGGCGCAGGACCTGCTGCGCGAGACGGTGAAGCGCCTGAAGGCGGCCGGGACGCCGGAGCAGCGCATCGACGCCGTGATCCTCGCCAACTTCTCGCCCGAGCAGAATGACCCGGAGACCGTTTCCGCCTGGCTTGCCTTCTGGTCCGAGGCGCGCAGCGCCCCGGCACTGTGGCGCATACAGAAGATCAACGAGCGGCGCCTGCTCAGCAACCTGCGCCATGCCTTCCGGCAGCTGCTGCCGGAAGACGAGGCCCACTTGGCCGCCGCCGGCCTGGCCGCCATGATCGAAGGCCTGTGGCTGCGCTGCGCGCTCTCCCACGGCCCGCTCACCGTCGACCAGGCCCGTCTGATCGCCCGCGACTATGTCGCGCGCTTCCTGAAAACCTCCGCATAGGGACCGACGAACCAACGTGACCCGCAACCTGCCCGAACAGAAGCTCTACATCCACGGCCGCTACCAGGACGCGCTCAGCGGCCGCCATTTCGAGACCGTGAACCCCGCCACTGGCGAGGTGATCTGCAGCGTGCAGCTGGCCTCTGCCGAGGACGTCGATGTCGCCGTCACCTCGGCGAGCCAGGGCTTCGCCAAGTGGTCGGCCATGGGCGGCACCGAGCGCGGCCGTGTGCTGCACGAGGCGCAACGCATCCTGCGCGCGCGCAACCGCGAGCTGGCGGAACTGGAAGTGCTCGACAGCGGCAAGCCGATCCAGGAGGCGGTGGCGGTCGACGTGATCTCCGGCGCCGACTGCATCGAGTACTACGCCGGCCTGGCCGCCAGCCTGCACGGCGAGCACGTCGACCTCGGCGGCGACTTCTTCTACACCCGGCGCGAGCCGCTCGGCGTCTGTGCCGGCATCGGCGCCTGGAACTATCCGATCCAGATCGCCTGCTGGAAGTCGGCACCGGCGCTGGCCTGCGGCAACGCCATGATCTTCAAGCCGGCGGAACTCACCCCCCTCACCGCGCTGAAGCTGGCCGAGATCTATAGCGAGGCCGGACTGCCCGACGGCGTCTTCAACGTGGTGCAGGGCTTCGCCGAGACCGGCCAGGCGCTGACCCGCCACCCCGGCATTGCCAAGGTGTCGCTGACCGGCGAAGTCGGCACCGGCAAGAAGGTGATGGCCGACGCGGCGCAGAGCCTGAAGCATGTGACCCTGGAGCTCGGCGGCAAGTCGCCGCTCATCGTCTTCGACGACGCCGACCTCGAGAACGCGGTGAACGGCGCCCTGCTCGCCAACTTCTATACTCAGGGCGAGATCTGCTCCAATGGCACCCGGGTCTTCGTCCAGGAGCGCCTGCACGACGCCTTCGTGGCGCGCCTGGTCGAGAAGACCAGGAGCCTGAAGATCGGCAACCCGCTCGACCCGGCGACCCAGGTGGGCGCGCTCATCTCCCGGGAGCACGCGGAGAAGGTGCTGGGCTACATCGACCTCGGGCGCCGCGAGGGCGCCGAGGTGGCGGTCGGCGGCGGCCGGCCCGCGGATCCGGACCTCACCAGGGGCAACTTCGTCGAGCCCACGGTCTTCACCGCCTGCCGCGACGACATGGCGGTGGTGCGCGAGGAAATCTTCGGCCCGGTGATGACCCTGCTGTCGTTCAAGGAGGAGGACGAGGTGATCGCCCGCGCCAACGCCACGCCCTTCGGGCTCGCCGCCGGCGTCTTCACCCGCGATCTCACCCGCGGCCATCGCGTGGTGGCGAAGCTGGAGGCCGGCACCTGCTGGATCAACACCTACAACGTCACGCCGATCGCCATGCCCTTCGGCGGCGTGAAGCAGTCCGGCATCGGTCGCGAGAACGGCCGCGCCGCCATCGAGCACTACACCCAGGTGAAGAGCGTCTACGTCGCCATGAACGGCGTCGACTCGCCCTACTGAGGGGCTACTCATGCTTCGAGATGTCAGAGGAAACCTGCTTCCCATGGTTCGAGACGCCCGCTCACGCGGGCTCCTCACCATGAGGTGAGTGGAAAGGCCTCATCCTGAGGAGCCTTGCGGAAGCAAGGCGTCTCGAAGGACGGGGCCTTCGGCGCAATCGACCCGACCAGTGACCCGATAGAGTTAGCACCCCCATGTCCGAGATTAAAAGCTTCGACTACATCATCGTCGGCGCCGGCTCCGCCGGCTGCGTGCTGGCGAGCCGCCTCACGGAGGACGCCGATGTGAGCGTGCTGCTGCTGGAGGCCGGCGGGCGCGACAGCTCGATCTTCATCCACATGCCGGCGGCGCTCGCCAAGCCCCTGGCCAACGACAAGTACAACTGGTTCTACCACTCGGAGCCGGAGCCCCACGTGGACAACCGCCGGCTCTACTGCCCGCGCGGGCGCGTCGTCGGCGGCTCCTCCTCCATCAACGGCATGGCCTACGTGCGCGGCCACGCGCGCGACTACGACCGCTGGGCCCAGGGCGGGCTGGCGGGTTGGGACTACAGCCACGTGCTGCCCTACTTCCGCAAGGCGGAGACCTACAACGGCGGGGCCGACGCCTACCGCGGCGGCGACGGGCCGCTGAACGTCACCGCCGGGCCCTGCCGCAACCCGCTCTTCAAGGCCTGGGTCGAGGCGGGCCGCCAGGCTGGATATCCGGTGACCCGGGACATGAACGGCTTCCAGCAGGAAGGCTTCGCCCACATGGACATGACGGTCCACCAGGGTCGCCGCTGGAGCGCCGCCGTCGCCTACCTGAAGCCGGCGATGACGCGGCCCAATCTCACGGTGTGGACGCGCGCGCTCACCACCCGCGTGCTCTTCGAGGGTCGCCGCGCGGTCGGCGTCGAGCTGGCCAAGGGCCGCGAGCGGGTGGAGGTGCGCGCCGAGCGGGAGGTGATCCTCTCAGGTGGCGCCATCAACTCGCCGCAGGTGCTGCTGCTCTCCGGCGTCGGCCCGGCCGACGAGCTGAAGCAGCAGGGCATCGCGGTGACCCACGACCTGCCGGGCGTCGGCAAGAACCTGCAGGACCACCTGGAGGTCTACGTGCAGCACGCCTGCACCCAGCCGATCACGCTTTACTCGGCGCTGAAGCCCTGGAACCAGGCGATCATCGGCATCTCCTGGATCCTGTTCAAGACGGGCCTGGGTGCCACCAGCCACTTCGAGGCCGGCGGCTTCATCCGCTCGCGCCCCGGCGTCGAGCACCCGGACCTGCAGTACCACTTCCTGCCCATCGCCATGAACTACGACGGCAGCCATCCGGCCGGCGGCCACGGCTTCCAGGCCCATGTCGGGCCGATGCGCTCGCAGAGCCGCGGCGAGATCACCCTGAAGTCAGCCGACCCCAAGGCGGCGCCGCGCATCGTCTTCAACTACCTGTCGCAGGAAGCCGACCGCCAGGAGTTCCGCGCCGCCATCAGGCTGACGCGGGAAGTCTTCGCCCAGCAGGCCTTCGACCCCTTCCGCGGGCCCGAGCTGGCGCCGGGTCCCGAGGTGCAGAGCGACGCCGAGATCGACGCCTTCGTGCGCGCCCACGTGGAGAGCGCCTACCACCCGTCGTGCTCCTGCCGCATGGGCCAGGACTCCATGGCGGTGGTCGACGGCAAGGCGAAGGTGCACGGGCTGGAAGCCTTGCGCGTCGTCGATGCCTCCATCATGCCCTCCATCGTCAGCGGCAACCTCAACGCCCCGACCATCATGCTGGCCGAGAAGCTGGCCGACACCATCCGCAACCGCGAGCCCCTGCCCGCCTCCGACGCCCCGGTGTGGATCGCGCCGCACTGGGACAGCCAGCAGCGGTAACGGCGAAAGCCCCCTCACCCTCCCTCTCCCGCAAGGGGAGAGGGGAATTTCTTCGACACTTTAATGCCTTACCCTCTCCCCTGGTGGGAGACGGTTGCGCAGCCTTGGCAAGATTGACGGATCGGGAGCGCTTGTCGCAGTCGGCACCGATGCGCCACACTCGACAGCTACTTGGCTTCGATTGGGAATCAGAGACATGGCCTACGGATTCAATCCTCCCGGCGTCTGGTCGCCAGGCGCGCGCGCCTTCTCGCAGGGGGTGATCGCCGGTGAGGGCGTCACGCTCTACATCAGCGGACAGGTTGCCTGGGATGCCGACAGCAAGGTCGTCGGGCGCGGCGACGTGGCGGCGCAGACCGCGCAGACTTTCGAGAACATCAAGACCATCGTCGAGGCCGCCGGCGGCACCCTGGAGGACCTCGTTGCGCTGACGATCTATTTCCTCGACCGCGACCACCTGCCGGCGATCCAGGAGGTGCGGCGAAAGTACATCAAGACGCCCGGCGCGCCGGCCAGTACCGCCATCCAGGTCGCCGGCCTGGTGATCCCCGAACTGCTGGTGGAGATCACCTCGGTCGCCCTCATCCCGCACAAGCGGTTCAAGCGGCCGGAGCGCTAGTCCACAAACGCCTTCTCGACGACGAAGTCGCCGGGGTTGGCGTTGGAGCCTTCGACGAAGCCGAGGCTTTCGACGATCGACTTGGTGTCCCGCAGCATCGCCATGGAGCCGCAGATCATCACGCGGTCTTCTGCCGGGTTCAGCGGCGCGATGCCGAGATCGGCGAAGATGCGGCCGTCTTCGATGAGGTCGGTAATGCGTCCCTTGGTGGGGAAGTCCTCGCGGGTGGTGGTGGAGTAGTAGGTGAGCCTGCCGCCGACCAACTCGCCAACCAGCGGATCCCGCTCGATGGAGTCCACCAGCTGTCTGCCGTAGCCAAGGTCGGCGACGTTGCGGCAGGTGTGGGTGAGGATGATCTGATCGAACTTCTCGTAGGCTTCCGGCTCGCGGATCAGGCTGGCGAAGGGCGCGATGCCGGTGCCGGTCGACAGCATGTAAAGGCGCTTGCCCGGCGTCAGCGCGTCGAGCACCAGGGTGCCCGTCGGCTTCCTGCCGAGCAGGATGGTGTCGCCTTCCTTGATGTGCTGCAGCCGCGAGGTCAGCGGCCCGTCCGGCACCTTGATGGAGAAGAAGTCGAGGCCGTCGTCCCACGAGGGGCTGGCGATCGAGTAGGCGCGCAGCAGGGGCCGGCTTTCGGTCATCAGGCCCAGCATGACGAACTCGCCGGACCGGAAGCGGAAACTCGCCGGTCGTGTCACCCGCAGGGAGAACAACTCGTCGGTCCAGTGACGCACCGAAAGAACACTCTCCGCGGTCACCGACTTCGGCAATCCCTGGGGCAGTACCTGGCTCTCAGCTTCCATAAACCCGAGCTCCTATCAGCGTCCTTCACGAGACAAGAAAAAGGCGCCTGCGGGCGCGCAGCCCCCAAGTGCCTTTCCTCCGACCCTCGCGCGCCAAGCCTATGTAATGGCTTCGTTATTTTCCGCAAGTGATAATCACTCGCGGGCTGGCACGTCGTCCTCATTCTGCGCATCACGGCGCAAACCACCAGGGCCTTTTTTGCAACCCTGCTATTTATACAGTGGATGCAGGGCCAATAGATGTCAATAACAAGTTGTATGTGTAATTTCTCGGCAGGAAACTGAAGCCCGCTACCCCTCGATGAGCTTTTCCAGGGTCGGCAGGCGGTCGGCTTCCTCGGCGGGCTTGTCCCAGCGGATGCGGTGGATGCGCGGGAAGCGCAGGGCGACGCCGGACTTGTGGCGCTTGGAGCGGTGCACGGCGTCGAAGGCGACCTCGAAGACCAGGCCCGGCTTCACCGCGCGCACCGGACCGAAACGCTCCGTCGTGTTGGCGCGGATCCAGCGGTCGAGCTGCAGCAGCTCCTCGTCGGTGAAGCCGAAGTAGGCCTTGCCGACGGGCACCAGCTCGTCGCCTTCCTCGCCCTCGCGCCAGGTGCCGAAGGTGTAGTCGGAATAGAGCGAGGAGCGCTTGCCGTGGCCGCGCTGGGCATACATCAGCACGGTGTCCAGCGTCAGCGCGTCGCGCTTCCACTTGAACCAGGGGCCCTTGGGGCGGCCGGCGAGATAGGGGCTGTCGCCGCGCTTCAGCATGAGGCCTTCGATGGACTTCTCGCGGGCGGAGTCCCGCAGCGCCTGCAGCTCGTCCCACGCCGAGAAGTGCAGCAGCGGCGAGAGGTCGATGCGCGCCGGCTGCCGCTCGCCGTGCCAGGCCTCGAGCCGCGCCCGCCTTGCGTCGAAGGGCAGCGCGCGCAGATCCTCGCTGCCGTCGAAGAGGATGTCGTAGACGCGCAGCCGGGCGGGGTAGTCCTCCAGCGTCTTCACGGTCACCTTCTTGCGGTTGAGGCGCTGCTGCAGGTCGTTGAAGGGCGCGATTTCGCCGTCGCGCGCCACCAGCAACTCGCCGTCGAGCACAGCCTCGAAAACGACGGTCTGCATGAGGTCGGGAAATGCCGTGGTGATCTCGTCGCCGGAACGCGAGAAGAGGCGCGCCTCGCCGCCGCCGGCGGCCAGCTGCACACGGATGCCGTCCCACTTCCACTCGGCCCGGAAGTCGGCGGGGTCGAGCTTCGCCAGCTCCGCCTCGTCGAGCGGGTTAGCCAGCATGAGCGGGCGGAAAGCGCGGCGCAGGTCGATCTTCGGCGCCGCCGCCTCGCCTTCCAGCCAGGCGAAGAGCGGCTGGAAGGGCGGCGTCACGCCGTGCCAGACCTCCTCGATCTCCTCCAGCGGAACGTCGCCGAGCTGCGCCAGGGCGGTTTTGGTAAGCCGCGCCGAGACTCCCACCCGGAGGCCGCCGGTGATGAGCTTCAGGAGGGCCCAGCGCCCGGTGGCGTCCAGCGCATCGAGCCAGTCCTCGACCAGACGCGGCGCCTCGATGCGGCCGGCGCGCGACAGATGATCGACCACCTCGCCCAGCTCCGGCTGCCGGTTGGCTCCCGGCTCCGCAGGCCAGATGAGGGCCACGGTCTCCGCCATGTCGCCGACGTAGTCGTAGGACCAGCGGAACAGCTCCGGGTCGACGCGGCGCTCCACCAGGCCGCGGATCATGGCGGACTTGGCGGCGGCGAAGTCGAGCCGCCCGGTCAGCG
This sequence comes from uncultured Pelagibius sp., assembly GCA_964472095.1. Taxonomy (GTDB): domain Bacteria; phylum Pseudomonadota; class Alphaproteobacteria; order Kiloniellales; family Kiloniellaceae; genus Pelagibius. The sequence continues at coordinate 103,758 of CAYYIV010000012.1, read as the reverse complement.
CCGCCAGCGCATAGCCGCGGTCGGGGTCCGGCGCGGCGCGGAAGTAGTCGACGAGCAGCCGCAGTTTGGCGTTGCGCGCCGGGCTGTAGGACAGGCGATCGAGCAGTTCGGCGAAGCGCCTCATCCGCGCGCCTCGTCCGCTCGCTCTTCCTGGCTGCCCTCCTGCTCTTCCTCGCCGCGGCCGATGAGCGCCAGCGCGCGGCCGCGCAGGCCGATCGAGTTCGCGTAGTGGACCAGGGCCTCCTCGTTGCCGTGGGTCACCCAGACCTCCGGCGCGCCGACCTCCCGCACCGTCCGGGTCAGCTCATCCCAGTCGGCGTGGTCGGAGAGGATCAGCGGCAGTTCGGCGCCGCGCTGCTTCGCGCGAGCGCGCACCCGCATCCAGCCGGAAGCCATGGCGGTGATCGGATCGGGCAGCCGCCGCGACCAGCGGTCGGTCAGCGACGAGGGCGGCGCCAGCACGATCTCCCCCGCCAGCGCCTTCTTGGCGGCGCCCGTTGCGGGCCTGAGCTCGCCCAGCTCGACGCCGAAGTCGCGGTAGAGATCGCAGAGCCCCTGCAGGGCGCCGTGGATCCAGATCGGGCGGTCGTAGCCGGCCTGGCGCAAGAGCGCGATGACCCGCTGCGCCTTGCCGAGGGCGTAGGCGCCGACCAGGATCGCCCGCTCGGGGAACTGCGCCTGCGCCGTCAGCAGCTTGGCGATCTCCTCGCCGTCGGGCGGATGGCGGAACACCGGCAGGCCGAAGGTCGCTTCGGTGATGAAGACGTCGCAGGGCACCACCTCGAAGGGCGCGCAGGTCGGGTCGGGCCGCCGCTTGTAGTCGCCGGAGACGACGATGCGGCAGCCCCGCCACTCGAGCACCGCCTGGGCGCTGCCCAGCACGTGGCCGGCCGACCGGAAGCTCAGCGCGACGCCGCCGATCTCCCGCCGCTTGCCGTAGCGCAGCTCATCCAGCTTGCCACCGGCATCGACGCCGTAGCGCTTGCGCATGATGGCCAGGGTCTCGGGCGTCGCCAGCACCGCGCGGTTGCCCGGCCGCGCATGGTCGGCGTGGCCGTGGGTCACCACCGCGCGGCCGACGGGGCGGTGCGGGTCGACGTAGAAATCGCCCGGCTCGCAATAGAGCCCGCGTGAGGTTACCTTGAGCCAGGATTCCGGTTTCACAGATGCCATGAATATGACCGAAGATTTTGTTTTGCATGAACGCTTGGCGGCCGACTGTATCATGCTCGCCGACTGGCCGCTCTGCCGGGTGCTGCTGATGAACGACCAGAGTTATCCCTGGCTCATCCTGGTGCCGCGCCGCCCGGGCCTGAAGGAGTTCCATGACGTGAGCTCGGCCGAGAGGCCGCAGCTGACCGAGGAGATCTGCCGCGCCTCCCGCGCCCTTCAATCTAGGTTCTCGCCCGACAAGATCAACGTCGGCGCCCTCGGCAACATGGTGGCGCAGCTCCACGTCCACGTCATCGCCCGCTTCACGACCGACCCCGCCTGGCCCGGCCCGGTCTGGGGCGCGCGCCCGGCAGTGCCTTACGAGTCAGGAGAATTGCAGGAGCGTGTAGAGAGACTGCGGGCAGCTTTTGCCGTACAATAAACTTGGGGAAAGAAGCCTCTGAGAATGGGAGCTCTTCAGGGCGCTAGAATTCGCAAATCGTAAGCGATCGCACCCGGTCTCAAATCCTGCGCCTCATAAACTCTCTTCAAGCCCGCGCTCTCGATTTCAAACTCCTGGGGCTCCTTCCCTTCGACAAACAAGCGCACCTTCACTGGTTGATGCGTTAGAAGCCGATTCTCCACGTCTACGGTGAGCCGTTCAGTGAACCGCTTAGGTTCATGCGAATTGACTTCATCGTCCGCTCTAACCCATAGGCAAGCTAAGGTATCAACAACACCAAAAGAATTGCGTTTTACTGGCACCGTATAAGAATGTTCAACTGCACCCTCAAAAATCACACGCTCAACATCGAACGCACGGTTGACTTTCACATAGACGAGACAATTCTTACTTCCGTGCTTTGAAGGAGGAGGAGTTATATCACTCAGCTCGTATCTGGATTCAAATGACGTATCTATGTCGTCAATGAAGCTTTTTATCTCCATCGAATCGAAGTCTTCGACAAGGTATTTTTTCTCGCCATCACACTCGACAAAATCCCTCACCGTTATCTTCACAGCCGTTTTTTCTGAATAATGTTCCAGTGTCCTGAGTCGATCGATGATGTAATCAATCTTCTCTCCAGAAGCACGTCGGAAAAGATTGCGCGCTCTGGCCTCAAACCAATCTTCGTGAGGCCGCACCATAGAAGCAACAGCAACAATGATGCCAACCGTCGCAAACAGCAACACACCGGCCAGCCAGGAAGCGTAAAATGCCCCGAACTTTGTACTTGGCTCCACGCTGTACCCGAGCAATGGCATAACGACCGTTGCCACTCCGGCAACAGCCAGTGCGCCTACGAGTCCAATCACCCGCCAATCATAGCGTTGAACCCGTTTCCACCAACTTTTCATTGTTCGCTTTCCCCCGAAGAGCCTCCTTCTAGTTTACCACGCCGAAAGTTCTCTACCATTATGCAGGATTCCTCTTTGCGGTGAGCTGAAATCCCTCCCCTGCATGCTCTCCCGGCAGGGGAGCGTCTGGTCCGCCTCAGGAAGCCGCAGCCGGCCGCGGCAGGCGACGGCCATCAGAAGACGGGCGTCACAAGGTGGCTGGGCAGCCACAGGGCCAGCACCGGGAACATCAGCACCAGAATGAGCACGAGTCCGTCGGTCACCAGGAATGGGAACGAGCCCCGGACCACGTCCGGGAGCGGCACCCGCGTTGTGCCGCTGACCGCGAAGAGGTTGAGCCCCACCGGCGGGATGATGACTCCCATCTCCATCGCCAGCGCCGCCGCGATGCCGAGCAAGATCGGATCGATGCCAAGCGTCATGGCGACGGGGAAAAACACCGGCACCGTCAGCACCACGATGGCGATGCCGCTCAGGAACATCGACAGAAACAGCAGGACAGGCATGAGCACGGCGAAGAAGTAGACCGTCGTGAGATTCAAGGTGATGGCCCATTGCGTGAGATGCTGGGCCCAGCCCTGGTTGGCCATCAAGAACTGGAACACGCCCACACAGCCCAGCAGCAGGAAGATTACCGCGTTCAGATTGAGGGCCCGGATGGTCACCGGCAGCAGCTCGCGCAGGAACTCCCCGCGCTTGACGGCCAGGCCGTAGATGAGCGCGTAGCCACACGCCGCCGCGCCCGCCTCCGTGGGCGTGAACACGCCGCCATAGAGCCCGCCCAGAAGCAGCACAGGCATCATCAGCGCCGGTGCCGCTTCCTTGGTTGCGACCCACATATAGCTGAGGCTGAATTCGCCGGAGGGCAGCTTCAGGTACCAGGCGAAGAAGACCAGCACGATGGCGTCGCTCAGGGCGAGCAGCAGACCCGGCACCACGCCGGCGAAAAACAGATCGACGATCGACGTCTCGGTCAGCACGCCGAACAGAATGAGCAGGATCGAGGGCGGGATGAGAATGGCGATGCCCCCGCCCGAAGCAATCACCCCGGCCGCCAGCCAGGGCGGATAGCCGCGCCTGCGCATCTCGGGATAGGCGATCACCCCCATCGCCGCCGCCATGGCGGTGCTGGAGCCGGAAATGGCGCCGAAGATCACCGACGCGAGCAGGGTGGCGAAACCGTATCCCCCCGGAACCCAGCCGATCATCGCGTCGGAGAAGCGGAAAAGCTTGGCGATCAGCCCGGTGCGCTCCATCAGGAAGCCCGCATAGATGAAGAACGGGACCGCCATCAGCGTATATTTGCTGACGAAGTTGAAGAAGGAGCGGAATACCGTGCCCGGCCCCAGCATCGGGTCGAACAGGATGAAGATCATCGCCGAACCGGCGAGCACGATACCGACCGGCACCGAGATGATCAGAAGAAGCGTAAAGGTGCTCGCGAGCAAGGGCATGTCAGCGGCGCCGTTTCATCTTTGCTGATGGCGTCGCCCCCGGCGACGCAGGACGGTCGAGCCCAGGCTGCAGCGCGCCGTCCCCCTAGAGCTCGAATTCGTCATGGTCCGATTCCCAGGGGAATACATCCTTGGCGAACAGCCTCATGACATCCCGGTAGAGCTGAAACAGCGCCGTGATCCCCATCATGGCCATACCGATCAGCAGCGCGTACTGAAACGGCCACATGGGAAGCGCGAGACTCTCCGACACGGTGCCCATGCGCCAGGTCCGGTGAGCGCCCGGCAGGCCCCAATACAGAAATCCGGAGACGAACAAGACGATGCAGAACAGAGCCAGCGCGCGCAGGGCGAGTGCCAGCTTCACCCTGCCGCTGGCACGCAGCAGGTCAGGCAGCGCAGTGACGGCCAGATGGGCCCGTTTCGCTTGCGACGCACCGAAATAGACGAAGGTGGCTGAGACAAGGAAATAGGTTACGGTGTCCTGTCCCCAATGAAATGTGTGGCCCAGGATGTAGCGACTCAAGACCTGAGTGACCGCGAATACAGTGACAATGAAAAGCGCAAATGCGGCCAGGGTGCCGACGATTTGCTCCTGCAAGAAAAGCCACGCCTTGTAGATTTTTGCCATGCGCGTCCCCCCCCTCCGGCATACGCAATACGGGATGGGTGAAGCTGTTGCCTCTCCCATCCCGCATTCAGGTGGTCAAACCTGATTTTGCGAAGCCGTAATGTTGCCGGCTCTAGTTCGGGAAATACTCCGCGAACTGATCGCAGTCCGTCTTTTCCATCTTGGATGTGCCCATCGGATGGGCTGCGGACGCGGCGCGCGCCTCGCTGGCGAAGCGGTCCACCCACTCATCGGCGTCGGCCGGCGTGTTGGCCTTCACCCATTCGGTGGTTGCGTCGCCGAGCGCGATGGCGAATTGCTGGCGCTCGTCTTCGCTGAGGACATAGATGCCCGGCTTGGTCGGGTCATCCGTCTGCATCACCTTCAGCAACCGCTGATCATTGCACCAGTTGATCTGGTGTTGGAACGGCAGGACCTCCTCCACGATCAGATTCTCGATCGCGTCCTGAGTCGCCTGGTTCAGGCTGCCCCACCACTTCTTGTTGACGCCGAACCAGTAGTAGTCGCCGACGATGCCGTTGATGCCCGCAACGGTGTAGAACGGCGCCTGGTTGCGTACCGAATTCCAGCCACCGAGGCTGGTGAGCAAGCCGTCAAGCACGCCAGTCTGCAGGGCGGGCGGCACGTCGCCGAAGGTCATGGTCACGGGATTGGCGCCCCACGCGTCAAGAGCGGCATTCTCGGCCGGACCCATGCTGCGCCACTTCTTGCCTTTCAGGTCGTCGGGAGTCCGGATGCGCTCCTTGCCGCCGACGCCCATGTACATGCTCATATGCGCGGTGCCGAACACCTTGACGTCGTGTTCTTTGTCGAACCGCTCCTTCAGCATGGCAACGGTTTCCAAACTGTCGAACTGCTCAATCGCCGCAGGGGTCGTCAGCAGCATCGGACCGGCGACGACGTTCATCCAGAGATCGCTGGCGGCGGTCTTGCCGAACTGACCCCAGGTCATTTCGAGGTTGCCCTCACTCATGGCCTCGAGTGCTTCCGGTATCGTGTAGAGCGCACCAGCGTGATACAGGCGAACCTCGCTTCCCGGGATCACTTCGGAAAGACGCTTCTGAAAGTAGGTCTGCGAAATCGCGGCGGGGTGCGGGGGCGGCGGATGATCCGCGACGAGGCGGATGATGACAGGCTGCGCTTCCTCCGCGGCGGCGGGGCTTGTGTGGAAAGTGCCCAGCATCAACACGGCGGCGGCGGTTACCGATACCGTGAGGCTGCAAAGATTCCCATAGCCACTGAACGAAGTCGTGATTCGTTCCATCACATGTTCCTCCCTTTGCTTGTGCTTATTATATTTTTTTGCTCGGAAGAGGCGTCGGCGACGAAATCGGCAAAGGCCCTCATCAGTCCACGGGCCTTGTCGTCAGCTGTTAATTGCGCTCCCGTCTCCCCTCGAGGTCAGCAACACTCAAGAACGGTACAGGCCTGGTGCCATGCGCGGCCGATGCGGACGATGGTCAACAGGCGATGCTCATTCAGATCCGCAATCCGAAACCATAAATCGCTATTGCCGCGAGCGCAAGAAAGGGGGGTTCTCGTCACGCGAGAAACTTCGGAGTCCCACTTGCGGCAGAGCAGTGGTGTGGCCCCTTGCTGCGAACCATTCGCATAATTCTTGCCCTCGGCCCCGCGCGCCGGCGCCGGCGCCTGGCCGCCACTGCTGAGTCACACCCGCAAGTCTTTCAGGTCAGCCAATCTAAAGGCCTTCGACTTCGAACTCCGTGGCAATCGCATCCAGCTCGCGGCGGAGCGCCGCATGCATCTCCAGCCCCTGCGCTGCACGATGAGCGCGGGCAGCGGCCTTGCCGTCGCCGGGGATCCGCACGGGATCATGGCCGGGCAGCGGCGGCGAGGCCCGCATCTCCGCGAAGACCCGCGCGGCAGAGGCGGCGTAGGTCGCGGGGTCGCCGAAGGCCGCGATGTCGATGGCCGCGACGAACTGTCCGGTATTCGTAGAACTGCGCGTCTGGCTCGTGAAGTCCACCACCTCGCTGCCCAGCGCCGCTCCGTTCAGCAGGCCCGCCAGCAGGCCGATGGCGAGGCTGAGGCCATAACCTTTCGGCCCGCCGATGGGCAGCAGGTAGCCTTCGTCGCGTCGCGCCGGATCGGTCAGCGGGCGGCCGTCGCGGCCGACCATCCAGCCCTCGGGCATCGGCTCGCCGCGCTGGGCCAGCACCTTGATCTTGCCCACCGCGGCGACGGTGGTCGCCATGTCGAGCACGAAGGGATCGTCCCCACCGCTCGGCGAGCTGATGGCGATGGGATTGGTGCCGAGCAGGAGATCCGTGCCGCCATAGGGGGCGACGTGGTTGGCGCTGCCGACGGCGGCACAGAGGCCGATCATACCGGCGGCGGCCTGCGGCCTGACATAGAGCGCCGCCGGTCCGGCATGGTTGCCGCGCCGCACCCCGACCCATCCGATGCCCGCGGCCTTTGCCTTGGACATGGCCAGGTCGCATGCGGCCTTCAGGGCGAGATGGCCGAGGCCGTCGTCACCGTCGATCAGAGCGGTTGCGGCGGTTTCGTTCAGCACGGACACTTTGGGAGCTGGATTGCAGCCGCCGTCGCGCAGGCGGTTCACGTACTGGCGCAGGCGAAACACGCCATGGGTTTCATGGCCCAGCATATCCGCCTCGACCATCAGCCCGGCGACCGTCCGCGCATCCGGCGCGGGCACGCCCAGCGCCTCGAAGACGCGGACGACGAAAGCCTCGAGATCGGCGGCCGGGACGCTGTCGGTCACGCGTTCAGCCATCGTTGCCCAGCACGCGGTCCTTGTGCCAGAACACGAACTTGCGCTGGGTCCAGACCACCGAGGCGAAGAGCGCCAGTCCGACCAGGCTCAGATAGAGGATCAGCGAGAACACCCGCGGTGTGTTGAGCTGCGAGGCGGCGACCCGGATCAGCTCGCCGAACCCCCTGCCCCCGCCCAGGAACTCGCCGGTGATCGCCCCCGCCATGACGCCCACCGCGCCGATCTTGAGGCCGGTGAAGATATGCGGCAGTCCCGTCGGCAGCTTCATCTTCCACAGCGTCTGCCAGCGGCTCGCCCCCATGGTCTTGAACAGCATCCGCGCGTTCTCGTCGGCGGCATGCAGCCCGGCGGCGGTGCCCACCACGATCGGAAAGGTCGCAATGAAGGCGGCCAGGGCCACCTTGGATGCAATGCCGAAGCCCAGCCAGGCCACGAACAGCGGGGCGAAGGCGACCTTGGGCATCGTATCGATGGCGACCAGGTACGGCATGATCGCCCGTTCGCCGAAGGCCGTCTCGCCGACCAGTACGCCCAGCGAGAAGCCGATGGCGATGGCCAGCGCGAAGCCGTACATCACCTCGAGCAGCGTGATCCAGAGCGCGTCGAGCATGTAGTCGGCGCCGATCAGGTTGCGCCCGACAAAGACGAGGTCCCAAAAGGTCTCCGCCGGCGTCGGCAGGATGATCGGCGAGACGAGGGCGAGCTGCGTCACCAGTTGCCACAGCGCGATAAAGACCGCGAAGACGAAGATCATGGAGACCGCGCGCGGCACCCGGTCGAGCCAGCTGACCTGCTCGACCCAAACCGTATCCAATTGTGAGTCGTGCTCCGCGAAACGTTCGACGTTGCTCAAATGAAGGCCTCCTTGTCGAGCCGGCTGCGGATGTGTTCGACCAGCGCACCGAAGCGGGGCGTGGTGATCATATCGAGTGTGCGCGGACGCGGCAGGTCGATCGCTACCGCCTCCGCGATGCGCCCCGGCCGCGGCTTCATCACGTAGACGATATCCGAGAGAATCACCGCCTCGGGAATCGAATGGGTAACGAGGAAGCTGGTGGCACTGCGATCAAGGCAGATGCGCTGAAGCTCCATGTTCATGAAATCGCGCGACAACTCGTCGAGCGCACTGAACGGCTCGTCGAGCAGCAGCACGGCGGGCTCGGTTACCAGCATCCGGCAGATCGCGGCGCGTTGCGCCATGCCGCCGGACAGCGCGTTGGGGTAGACGTCCTCGAATCCCTTGAGCCCGACGAGGTCCAACAGTGCCAGGCCCCGATCGCGCGCGGCGCGGGCGGCGGCGCGGCCGTCTCGGATCTCGATGGGCAGCACGACATTCTCGATGGTGGTCCGCCAGGGGAACAGCGTCGCCTGCTGGAACATCATGCCGATGTCCCGTCGTGGACCCGTCACCGGCCTGTCCGCCAGGATGACCCGCCCCTTCGTGGGGGGAATCAGGCCCGCCATGATCTTCAGCAGCGTGGATTTGCCACAGCCGCTCGATCCGATCACGGAGCAGAAGCTGCCCTTGTTCAGGGCGAGCGTGATCCCCTCCAGCGCGCGGATGCCGTTCCGGGCGTAGGTCTTCTCCACGCCGGAAAGCTCGTAGACCGTCTCGCCCGGCGCGAGCTGCGCGGGCGAGACGACTGCTGTTGGACCCATCAATTCAGGCCTTCGTTCCAGGCCGCGACGAAGTCATTGGTGTATGCGGCCGACAGATCGTCGAGCGGTGCGGCCAGATCGCCGGTGGCAATCAGGCTGTCCTGCCATTCCGCCCAGACCTCGGGTGGTTGGTAGCCTAGCCCCTTCGAAGCATCAATGGGGATCGTCTTCGAGCGAACTGCGTCGAACAGCGCCGAGGCAAACTCGGCGTCCTCGCTCTCCTGCTGGTTCCCCGCCTTGAGGTGCGCAAGGACCGTTTCCCGGTTGGCGTCGTCCAGGGCGAAGGCATGGCCGCGCGCGAAGGCCCGGCCGAACTTCTCGACCAGATCCGGGTTGTCGCGGATCGTGTCGCCCATCGTGGCGAGTCCGTTGCCGAAGAAGGACTGATATTCCTCCGGCGTGATGTCGCGCACGGGTAGTCCGCGCTGGTTCAGGATCGCGGCATCGGCCGTCGACGCGGCATAGGCGGACATATCGCCCCGGGTGAAGGCGGCCGTGGCCGGCCCGCCGTCACCGACGGTGAGGAAGGTGAAGTCCGTGCCTTCGGTCATGCCGGCGCCGAGCAGCACGTTGCGGGCGAAGCCGACTTCGGCACCGTCGGCCGTGCCGGTGCCGATCGTCTTGCCGCGAAGATCGGTTACCGACTCGAACTCGGAATCCTGCTCGACCACGATGCCGAAATTTGTCCGCGCAGCAACGTTGTATATGAAGACGACGTCGACGCCGCGGCCGCGCGCTGCGAGGACCGGTCCCGGTCCGGGGCGTCCGAAGTGTGCCTGGCCGGCCGACAGCGCCTGAAGCACCGGACCCGAACCGTTGATCGATTCGACCGTGACCTGCAGTCCCTCGTCAGCGAAGAAACCCTCGCCGATCGCCACGAAGACGGGGAAGGAGTTGATGGCTGAGGGGCTCGGTTGAACGAACGTCACCGGCGTCAGGTCCTGCCCCGAGGCGGGCATTCCGGCAAGCGCGACGAATGCCGCGGTGAGAAGGCCGGTCGTTGCAGGCCGAAGCCCGCTTATTCCACGTCTGGTAATCCACATGGCGCACTCCCATTGTCAGTTTGACTTGTTTGTCAGTTCGACTTGTTTTTTGTCAGCTTGACTTGCTTTTCCGGACGGAGTGCTGAATTCCGCCCGGCCTTTCAGGCAACGCGGCGCGCCGCTTCCACGATACTCACCGTGTTTTCGAGCCGGCCGATCCCGTCGATTTCACAGGTCACAACATCTCCATCTTTAAGGAACGCCGGCGGCTCCATGGCATAGCCGACGCCCGACGGGGTGCCTGTTGCCAGAATATCGCCCGGCTCCAGCGTCATGCCCTCCGACATCGAGGCGATCAGCGTCGGGATGTCGAAGATCATCGCCCCCGTGTTGCTGTCCTGGCGAAGCTCGCCATTGACCCACAGACGGATCCCGAGATCCGCAGGGTTGCGAATTTCATCGGCGGTCACGATCCATGGTCCCATCGGGCAGGACCCGTCCAGGGCCTTGCCCTTGAAGAACTGTCCCCCGTGACGCCGCTGGATGTCGCGAGCCGTCACGTCGTTGAGAATGGTGTAGCCGTAGACATACTCTAACGCCTTCTCGGCGGGAATGTCGCGGCCTGCCTTGGCCATCACCACCGCCAGCTCGACCTCGTAGTCGATCTTGGAAGACAGGTGCGGGAAGATCGGGATCGACTCGCCGGGGCCTATGACTGCGGTCGCGGGCTTGGTGAAGAACACCGGATGCTCGGTGACGCCGATCTTGATGTTCTGCGCGCGCTCGCCCTCCGCGATGTGCTCGGCATAGTTGCGACCGACACAGACAACGTTCTTCGCCGGATGAGGTAGGGGAGCGCGGAGCCGCAGCGCGTCTGCGGGCCGCACGGCGTCCGGCAACCGCCCGGCCTCTGCCTGGGCCACCGCGATGGCGGCTGCCTCGAGCGCTGCGGGCCCTGCGGCAATCACGGCGAGCGCCGAACCCGAGGCGAAGGCTGCCGACACTGCGGGCGGAAGGTCGTTGTCCAAGGCACTCAACGCATCGAGCACCAGTGCCGAGCCATCGGCCAGAATGACCGCGGCCGCTGTCCTGGATCCAAGATCAACCGTCGCCAAACGCATCCAACTCTCCTGTTACACTTAACCGGTCCGACAACGCATCTTCCACTATCTTAAATTGTGAATCAGTGCGGACCCCGCGGAAACGATGCAACCGAAACCAAGTCCTCTTCACCCGACTAGAAAAACCAATTGAGTAAACCAATCGCGTAATTGATCGCGGCAGAATCGCGATCTGGTCTTCGGCAGCATGGAATTTAAGCATGAGATCGTTCGAACGCCCAGCATCAAAATGCGCCAACACCTGACCAATAGAGAAATGGTTGCGACAGCACGGCAGCACGACACTGCAATCGTCGAGCGAATCACACACCACGTCATTGAGTAGAGGTTCGGGCCCTGCGGACGGCTCCGCGCCGACGCCCGCTCGGCCGGGACGCGCTGTCACGCGCAGCGCGCACTTCACGGGGGTGCTCTCGGAGACGGCAGCCGACGGGCCGAGCGGGAGACGCGCCGGCCGCACCACCATGGTCGGCGCCCCCCGTCCGTAACGTCGGTGCCGTGATCTTCGACGCCCAACCGAACAATGCCGGGGAGTGCCTTCACCAAGCATAAACCCGCTTGAATTTACTTAAGAATGATTCGCAAAAACCTTGCGGTCGCCGTTAGGGACCGCCATCATGGCGCCCGTTCCATCGCTGCCATTTGAGGAAAGCCCATGTTCATCGCCATGAACCGCTTCAAGGTGAAGCACGGCCAGGAGGCCGCCTTCGAGGACGTCTGGAAGAGCCGTGACACCCACCTGAGGGGCGTGCCGGGCTTCAAGGCTTTCAGCCTGCTGAAGGGGCCGCAGCGCGACGACCATACGTTGTATTCCTCGCACACGGTCTGGGCCTCGGCCAGTACCTTCGAGGCCTGGACGAAGTCGGAGGCCTTCCGCGCGGCGCACCGCAATGCCGGCGGCAACAGCGGCCTCTATCTCTCCCATCCGGAGTTCGAGGGCTTCGAGGTGGTGCAGGAGCTGCTGCCCGAAAACGCGTAACGCTCGCCGCGGCGCGCCTGCGCCCTACATCCCCTTTTGACGGCCGCCGGCGCGCTGGCCATCATCGAGGGAGCAAAGGGAGGCGCATGCGATGCGGTTCGTTTGTCTGCTGATCTTCTCCGGTGTCTTACTGCTACCGCCGGCAGCTCAGGCGCAGGAAGGCGCGCGACAGAAGGTCGACCTGGAACTCTGCCTCGCCGTCGACGGCTCCGGCTCGATCCAGGAGGACGAGTTCGTCTTCCAGCGCCAGGCCTACGCCCTGGCGGTCAGCGACCCGCAGGTGGTCGACATCATGACCTCGGGCTTCGAGGGCGCCGTCGCCATCGCGCTGATGGAATGGGGCGGGCCCGACTCCATGCACCCCATTGTCGATTGGACGCTGATCGGGAGCGCCGCACAGGCCGAGGCCTTCGCCGAGGCCGTGGTCGCCGCGCCCCGCCGCGCCTTCGGCTGGAACTCCATCAGCAACGCCATCGCCTTCTGCCAGCAGTGGATGGCGGGCAACGGCTTCGACGGCTATCGCAGGGTGATCGACGTCTCCGGCGACGCCGGCCAGCGCGGCGGCATGCCGCTGCCACTGGCGCGCGCGTTGGCGCTCGATGCCGGCATCGTCATCAACGGCCTCGCCCTGCACTACCGCAGCGGCGGCCTTACCGGCCCCGGCGGCACCAGCCTGGTTGAGCACTACCGCCGCGACGTCATCGGCGGCATGGGCGCCTTCGCCATCGCCGTCGAGCAGGAGACAGAATTCGTCGACGCCCTCATCCGCAAGCTGATCCTGGAGATCGCGAGCGCGGGACGGGAGCAATTGCCTCAGGCGTTTCCCCCGATGTAGCCCTTGAGCTGTTCGATGGTGAACTCCTGCTGGTCGATGATGGACTTGACCAGATCGCCGATCGACACGATGCCGACCAGCTTTCCCTCTTCCAGGACCGGCATATGGCGGAACCGCTTGTCGGTCATAATGGCCATGCACTCGTCCACCGTCTGCTCCGGCCGCACGAAGATCACCTCGGAACTCATGACGTCGCGGACCGGAGTAGTCGGCGACGACCTGCCTTTCAGGATGACACTCCGGGCGTAGTCCCGCTCCGTGAAGATACCGACCGGCGCATCGTTCTCCGTCACAATCACGGCGCCGACGTTCTGGCTAGCCATCCGCTCGAGAGCATGAAGCACGGTGTCGTCCGGTTGGACGGTCAAGACGCCGTGCCCTTTGCTATCGAGCACCTGCATTATCGTTGTCATGGTGCAATTCCCACAAGTCGGTGACCTGGCCCCACCCCCCGTATCGATGCCGGATGTCGACCCGGACACCCGAAAAAACGCTAACACGAACCGGCATCCATCGGAAGGACCGCAGACGCGGCAGTCATCTATAGGGGGAAACCCCAATTGAGGCCCTCATCTGCAAGCCGCCCCTGGAGACCGCGTGCGGCGAGCGCTCGGCATCACTCACTGTCCTCGCGATAGTCCAGGCAAGAAACTGATACGACTTTCTCAGCGACTGTCCAGACCAGAAGCCCAAACTCGAAGTAGTCATAAGGCGTCTGGACCTCGCCGCTTTCATATTCCACAGCCGGTCCACAGTCGTCAGCTGGACCTCCCAATAGGCTCTCCAACTCGGAGATTCTCAATCCCACAATGTCCACGCCTTTGTAGAAGACGCCTTTGTGGGCCGTCACGGAGACGAGAATCTCGTTTTCGACACCTAAGTAGTCATCGGTATTTGGCAGTGAATAGGTCTGTAGTTCCAAAGGCCCCGCGTTCGGATCCACCTTCAGACGGGCGCCAAATTTGTCGATGTACGCAGCAACCTCAGTACCGAAAACAAAGGGGCCTAGGGAGATGTTGGGGACGAGAAGCCAAGCCACACCCATCCTCCGAGCCCTCAAATCCGCCCGTCGTAGCTGCCGCGCTCGATGACGGCGGCGATAACCGTGAAGGTCTCGGCGCCCAGGGCATCGTCGAGAGCCTGGTGCAGCTCCGCGCGGCTGGTCACCGTGTGACCGAGGCCGCCGAAGGCGCGGCCGATGGCGGCGAAGTCGTGGCGCCTGAAGTCGACACCGGCATTCGCCATCTGGCGCTGGCGCTGCTTCAGCTCGATGAGCGCGAGGCTGGCATCGACGAAGACCACGACGATGATCCGAGAGCCGAGCTCCGCCGCCGTCGAGAGCTCGCCCGCCACCATGAGGAGGCCGGCATCGCCGGTGAAGGCGACCACCGGGCGCTCCGGCTCGGCGAGCTGCGCGCCCAAGGCCAGCGGCAGGGCGCCGCCCATGGTGCAGAAGGCCGTCGACTGCAGCAGGCTGCGCGGCTCATAGGTCCGCCACATCTGCGAAAGCAGGATGCGGTGGGCGCCGGCGTCGACGGTGGCGACGGTTTCCAGCGGCAAGGCCTTGCGGCAAACATCGATGACGGCGGCCGGCCCCCAAGCCTCGTCGCCCGGGAATGCCGCCGCGAGGCCCGCCTGCAGGCGGTCGATCTCGCCGCCGGTCCAGGTCGCCTGCGCCGCCACGCCCTCGCCCAGCACCTCCAGCGCCTTGGCCGTGTGGGCGACGAAGTTGAGGCCGGCCTGGTGCATGTAGTGGCGGTTGGGCGCCGCCGCGACGTCGATGACGTGGACCCGCTCCGGGTCCCAGACCTCGCGCCAGCCGCTGCGCATCTCGATGGGGTCATAGCCGAGGCAGAGAATCAAATCGGCCTGGCGGACGAAAGGCAGCAGCAGGGCGTCGGCGCGCGGTGAGAGGCCGGCGCCGCCCAGGCAGAGCGGATGCGCCTCGGAGACGATGCCCTTGGCCTTGTAGGTGGTGACGAAGGGCACGCCGAAGCCTTCGCAGAAACGGGCGATCGCATCGCCGGCCCCGTCGGCCAGGGCATCGAGGCCGACGATCATCACCGGGCGCTGCGCCTCCGCCAGCCAGGCCCGCGCGCGCTCCAGGTCGTGGCCCGGCGCCGGGGCGACGGGGCTGGCCGCCGGTCGGCGCCTGAGCAGTGGCGGCACGACGGTCTCGTCCGCCACCGAGATCGGCACGTCAATGTGCACCGGCCCGGCGCGGCCCTCGGTGGCGATGGCGACCGCCTTGTCGGCAATCACGTCGGCACCCTCGGCGGTCAGACGAAACGACGCCTTGGTGATCGGCCGCATAACCTGTTGATGATCGAGGATCTGGTGGGTGTAGGTCAGTGCCTCGGTCGCATCGAGACAGCCGGTCAGCACGATCAGGGGCACACGGTCCTGCTCGGCGTTGGCGATGACGTTCATGCCGTTCAGCGCCCCCGGCCCCAGGGTCGCCACCAGGATGCCCGGCGCCCCCGTGCGCTGCCACACGCCCTCGGCCATGAAGCCGGCGGCGTTCTCGTGCTTCGCCAGGATGAAGCGGATCCCCGCCGTCTCCAGCGCGTCCACCAGCGTCAGCACCTCGCCCCCCGGCATGCCGAAAGCAAAGCGGCAGCCCGCCTCGTAGAGACGCCGCGCCACCAGATCGGCGGCGCGGAGCTTGTGGGATGTCATCGAAGGGACCTCGTCCTCTGCTTCGTGGCCAGCCTTCCTAGCAGCTATACATACCGCTGTCGTCCCGGCACTTGTTGCCGGGACCCATGCCTGCGGCTGACAAGGATGCAAGTGTTGCAGGTCCTCGACCCCTACCAACGCCAGTGGGTCCCGAGGCCGAGCCCCGGGACGACAGTGGGGGCGTGGCGCCGTCTCGCGCGCTCCCAGCTATTGGCCCAGCTATTGGAGCGCGGCGAAAAAGAACAAACCGGCACCATCGCCCTTTCACCCGCCCTTCCCGCCGGTCTATCTTCTTCCCTGTGAGCCAGCCCGCCCGCCTGCCCGAGACCGAGCTTTCCGTCCTGCCGCCGCGCTTTGCGGCGTGGTTTCGGGCGCGCGGCTGGGCGCCGCATGGGCACCAGCTGGACATGCTGGCGGCGGCGGAGGCCGGGGCATCGGCCCTGCTCATCGCGCCGACCGGCGGCGGCAAGACCCTGGCCGGCTTCCTGCCCTCCCTGGTCGACCTGGCGGAGAGCCCTCATGAGGGCCTCCACACCCTCTATATCTCGCCGCTGAAGGCGCTGGCGGTGGACATCCACCGCAACCTCACCCAGCCGATCGAGGAGATGGGGCTGGCAATCGCCTGC
Organism: uncultured Pelagibius sp.; assembly: GCA_964472095.1. Classification (GTDB taxonomy): domain Bacteria; phylum Pseudomonadota; class Alphaproteobacteria; order Kiloniellales; family Kiloniellaceae; genus Pelagibius. Next base: position 87,522 of record CAYYIV010000012.1, on the reverse strand, counting down.
GAGACGCGCACCGGCGACACCCCGCAGTCGAAGCGCCAGCGCCAGCGGCGCAGGCCGCCGGGCATCCTGATGACCACGCCGGAGTCCCTCGCCCTGCTGCTGTCGTACTACGACGCCCCGCAGGTCTTCGGGACCCTCAAGTGCGTGGTGATCGACGAGCTGCACGCCTTCGCCGGGACCAAGCGCGGCGACCTGCTGGCCCTCGGCCTGGCGCGCCTGCAGACGCTCAGTCCGAAGTGCCGCCGGGTCGGCCTCTCGGCCACGGTGCACGACCCCGACTGGCTGGCCGCCTGGCTGTCGCCGACGGCGACGCCCGCCGGCGTGCGCCGGGTCATCGGGCGCGACGGCGCCGAGGCGGTGGTCGAGATCCTCACCACGCAGGAGCAGCTGCCATGGTCCGGCCACATGGCGGTCCATGCCCTGGCGGAGGTCTACCAGCGCATCCGCCGCGCCGGCACCACCCTGGTCTTCGTGAACACCCGCGCCCAGGCGGAGATCGTGTTCCAGGAGCTCTGGCACCTGAACGACGACGCGCTGCCCATCGCCCTCCACCACGGCAGCCTGGCGGTCGAGCAGCGCCGCAAGGTGGAGGCCGCCATGGCGGCGGGGAAACTGCGCGCGGTGGTCGCGACTTCCTCCCTCGACCTCGGCATCGACTGGGCCGCCGTCGACCTGGTGGTGCAGGTCGGCGCGCCCAAGGGCTCGGCCCGCCTGCTGCAGCGCATCGGCCGCGCCAACCACCGCCTCGACCAGCCGAGCCGTGCCCTGCTGGTGCCGGCCAACCGCTTTGAGGTGCTGGAGTGCCGTGCCGCCCTGGAGGCCGTGAAGGCGCGCTCGCTGGACGGCGACGCGCCGCGGCCCGGCGGACTTGATGTGCTGTCTCAGCACATCCTCGGAACGGCCTGCGCAGGGCCCTTCGATGCCGCCACGCTCTACCGGGAAATCATCTCAGCTTTCCCCTATAAGCATCTGATACAAAAGGATTTCGACCGCACCTTGGATTTCGTCGCCACGGGCGGCTACGCCCTCAAGAGCTATGAGCGCTATCGCCGCTTGAGCGTTGATAAGGAAGGTTTTTACCGGGTTGCCAACATCGCGCATGTGAAGCGCTATCGCATGAATGTCGGCACCATCGTCGAAGCCCCCGTTTTGAAGGTGCGTCTGAGGAACGGGCGCGTACTGGGCGAGGTTGAAGAGTATTTCGTGAACGGCCTGCTACCGGGCGACTCCTTCATCTTCGCCGGCCAGCTGCTGGCCTTCGAGGGCCTGCGGGAGAACACCGCGGTGGTCAGCCGCGCCGTCGGCGGCGACCCCAAGGTGCCCGTCTACGCCGGCGGGCGGCTGCCGCTCTCGACCCATCTGGCCGAGCGGGTGCGCGATATTCTCGAACACCCGGAGGCCGGCCACGACCTGCCGCCGGCCGTCGCCGAGTGGCTGCGGCTGCAGCGCTGGCGGTCCCAGCTTCCCCCCGCCGACGGCCTGCTGGTGGAGTCCTTCCCGCGTGCCGACAAGGAATTCCTGGTGGCCTACTGCTTCGAGGGCCGCAACGCCCACCAGACCCTCGGCATGCTGCTGACCCGCCGCATGGAGCGCGCGGGCCTCTCTCCGCTCGGCTTCGTCGCCACCGACTACGTCATCGCGGTCTGGAGCCTGAAGGCCGCCGACGACATGGACGCCCTGTTCGACGAGGACATGCTGGGCGACGACCTGGAGGAGTGGATGGCCGAGTCCTCCATGCTGCGGCGCACCTTCCGCAATGTGGCGGTGATCGCCGGCCTCATCGAGGCGCGCGCGCCGGGGCAGGAGAAGTCCGGCCGCCAGGTCACCTTCAACGCCGATCTCATCTACGACGTGCTGCGCAAGCACGAACCCGACCATATCCTGCTGCAGGCGACCCGCGCCGATGCCGCCGGCGGCCTCACCGACATCGGCCGCCTCGCCGAGATGCTGAAGCGGGTGAAGGGGCGCATCCGCCACCGCCGCCTCGACCGCATCTCTCCCCTTGCGGTGCCTGTCCTGCTGGAGATCGGCAAGGAGCAGGTCTACGGCAGCGGCCTCGACGAACTGCTCGACGAGGGCGCCCAGGCGCACATCGCCGAGGCCACCGAGGGCCTGGAAATCGGCATCGGGCAGGCGGAGCTGCCGCTATGAGACCCAAAGGATGAGCGAGATGCTGCATCGCTCCGGGCGCCTGCTGGTGAACGGCGTCGCGCTGCAGGCCGACGTGAGCGGCGCCCTCCTCTGGCCCGCGCGGCGCCTTGCCGTGGTCGCCGACCTGCACTTCGAGAAGGCCACCGCCTTCGCGGCGCGCGGGCAGCTGCTGCCGCCCTACGACACCGCCGCGACCCTCGACAAGCTGGAGGCGGTCATCGCCCGCCACGACATTGCGCGGGTGATCTGCCTTGGCGACTCCTTCCACGACGGTGACGCCGCCGAACGCCTCGACCCGTCCCAGGCCGCGCGGCTGAAAGGTTTCACTGCCAGGCTCGACTGGACCTGGATCGCCGGCAACCACGACCCCACGCCACCGGAGGATTGGGGCGGCCGGATTGCGGCGGATGTCACCGAGGGCGCCCTCACCTTCCGCCACGAGGCCGAAAGGAACGCGCGCGGCGGTGAGGTCTCCGGCCACTTCCACCCCAAGGCTTCGGTCGCTGTGCGCGGCCGGCGCATCACGGCGCCCTGCTTCGTCACCGACGGCCGGCGCCTCATCCTGCCCGCCTTCGGCGCCTTCACCGGCGGCCTCAACGTGCTCGACCCGGCGATCTCGGGACTGTTCGGGAAGGGCTTCCAGGCCACACTGCTCGGCCGCAACGGCCTCTTCGCCTTTCCCAAGCAGGCGCTGGTGTAAACAAATGAAAGAGTTTGCGGCCGTCCTCGCATGAGGGGGACGGCCGCAACGAGGTGCGGTAACGGATGGGGGTCAGGTGCGCTGCCGCTATGGGGGCTTGGGGGTACCTGCCGGACCGCTTACTGAGGCTGTGAAGCGGGTGCGATCATAGGAGCCCGGCGGCTCGGGCCTCCCTGCGGTCGACCCAGAGGACCGAGAAAGCTGCAAGCAGCGCCAGCAGCGATGACAACAGCATCATCGCAAGGAGCCCGAAGGCAGCATTCTCCTCGGTCAGCACGGCTCCGGCGATCGCCGCCATCGCGGCCGCACCGGCAACCGTCAGCGCACCCGACAGGCCCGAGGCACTGCCGGCCAGGGACGGCTTTACAGACATGGCGCCGACGCTGCTGCCGGGCAACGTAAGTCCGTTGCCGATGCCGACGAAGACGCAGGCGCCGAACAGCGATGCCTCGTGCACCACACCGGCCAGCACCAGCAGCAGCCCAGCGACGAGACCTGCGCAGGCGACGAGGCGGCCGGCAAGTATCATGGTGGTCAGCGCAAAGCGGGCGGCGAAGCGACCGGAGAGGAAGCTGCCGAGAACGAACCCCGCCGTCGTCGTCCCCATGAAGAAGCCGAGCATCGCGGGCGGCATGCGGAAGACGCCGGCCGCCACCAGAGGCGCACCGACCAGGAAGATGTAGAAGGAGCCGGTCGAGAACGCCATGCAGAGGGCATAGCCCCAGAAGGTTGGCGCGCGCAGCAGCGCCGGATAGAGCCGGAACTGCCGTGCGATGGACGTGGACGGCGCCTTGTTGGTCTCCCCCAGATCGACCCAGCACAGGGCGAAGACGGCGCTGCCGAGAACCACGAAGGCCCAGAAGCTCGCTCGCCAGCCGAAGAGTGCATCGAGCACCCCACCGGCCAGTGGCGCCAGCATCGGCGCGATCGCCCAGGCCGTCGCCAAGTAGCCCAGCAGGCTCGCCGCCTTCTGCGGGGGCGCCGTGTCGCGGATGACCGCCAAGGAGACCGCATAGCCGGAAATGACCGCCGCCTGCAGCATGCGGAAAAACAGGAACGTCCAGACGTCGGTGGACAACGCGCAGCCAAGCGATGCGAGGAGAAAGGTCGCCAGCGCTGCAAGAATGACCAGCCGGCGACCGAAATGGTCCGACAGAGGCCCGGTGACGAGCTGCAATATCGCCGTCATGCCCGCATAGCCGGCGATCGAGAGAGACACCAGAGCATAGTCGGCCCGGAAGTCCGCTGCGATGCCAGGCAAGGACGGCAGAAACAGGTTGAGTGAAACGACCGAGAGAGCGCTGAGCAGAACCAGCGTAATCAGTCTCGGCGGCGTGGTGGCGGGCGGAAGCATCAGTGACAGTCCGAATGGAGCAAAAAAAATGCCCCCGAGATCTTCGGGGGCGCATGGGGAACGAGTTCGGAGTCCGCTACCGGTCCAAGCGCCTCATCCCCACTACTACGATGGCCTGCTTCATGTCGGAACACTCCCGCAACCTGAGAACCACGCTATGCGGGATCGCCGAGTGCGTCAACCGGCCTCCGATGTCTACTCGGGGCGCTATCCGCGATCCCCCGATGAGCAGGGCGTCTGACACCGGTCATCAGCGTGGCGGCGGCCAGTTGCGCCAGAGCGCGGCTTCCGTCCAGCCGAGTGCCGCGAGATCGCCTCGGCGGATCTCGGCGTCCTGGTGGAGGAAGAACTCGTCGAGCTGCGGCGGTGCCACCGGAGTACCCGACAGCATGGTGTGGGCCTGGCCGCGGTGGTGGATCTGATGCTCGAAGAGATGCAGCAGCACACGGTCGCAGCGCTCAAAGCGGTCGCCGTCTTCGCGGATCAGCCGAACTTTACGCCCGAGCGCCTGATCGTCGAGTCCGCCGCAGAAGGTGACGAGGCGCTGGTCGACGGCGGCCTGCTCGCGCCTGAGGTCCGCAAGGTTCTTGCAGGGAAGCTCGTCGGCATAGGCGGCCGGGCCGAGGTCGCCGCCCTCCAGCGCATCGACGTAGAGCCAGTCGACGATGAGGATGTGGTTGAGCGTCGCCAGCAGCGAGGGAAAGAAGCCGACGCGCGGCGCCTCGAGTTCCTCCTGCGCCAGCCCGGCGCAGGCCTCCAGCAGGCGATGGTTGGCCCAGGCAGAGTTCTGTGCCTGCGCCAGCAGGTAGTCCTGAGGCTTCATGGAAGACATACCCGATGCAGCGGCAGCAGATTGCTTCTGCTGCGACGCTACAGCCGCGGGCCCGGGATGTCGATGGCGAAGGAAGCCAGCTGCTCGGTGATGAAGTCGAAGGCTTCATCTACGGAATCTGTGCGGAAGAAAAGCTCGAGGTCTTCCGCATTGATGGTGCCGTAGCGCTCCAGGGCTTCGAGGTTGATGACCTCGGACCAGTAGCGGCTGCCGAAGAGCACGATCGGCATCTGCTTGCGGATCTTGCCGGTCTGCACCAGGGTCAAGAGTTCGAAGAACTCGTCGAGGGTGCCGAAGCCGCCGGGCATCACCACCACCGCCTTGGCCAGGTAGGCGAACCAGAACTTCCGCATGAAGAAGTAGTGGAACTCGAAGTTCAGCTCGCGGCTGACGTAAGGGTTGTCGATCTGCTCCATCGGCAGCGAAATGTTGAGGCCGATGTTGAGACCGCGCGCTTCCGAGGCGCCGCGGTTGGCCGCCTCCATGATGCCCGGCCCGCCGCCGGAGCAGACCACGAAGCGGCGGTCGTCTTCCGGCAGACTCTTCGACCATTCGGTCAGACGGCGCGCCAGCTCACGGGTCGCCTCGTAGTAGCGCGACATCTCGAGATTGCGCTGCGCGACGGTAAGGTCGCCGCCCTCCTCCTTTGCGGCTTGGAGACCGCGCTCCGCCACCTCGCGCGGCAGAATCCGCGCCGAGCCGAAGAAGATGATGGTGTCGTCGATCTTGTAGTGCTTGAAGCGCGCATCGGGCTCGATGTACTCCGAGAGGATGCGCAGCGAGCGCGCGGGAGCGCTCTCCAGGAAATCCAGATCGCGGTAGGCCTTCTGCGGTGCCTTGCCCAGCGGCTGGCTGACGGCCGCATCGGCCGGTTTGGTTTCTTTGTCGCGTCGCTTCATCGTTCTCGTACCTTCTGCGTCGCCGCCACTCTAGCGGGGCAATTCTTGCTGAATCGTTCCTTAACCGCGGCGGCGGCCGGAAATCCTCCGTCCAGGGGAGTCTAGACGCCGCCGGCCCCCAAGCAAACGCCCCCGCCGGGGAGGACTCGGCGAGGGCGTCCAGGTTCATTGCTTGGAACGGAGAACGCCGGAGAAAGAGAATCCGGACGATCTCGTTAGTAATTCGTAAATATATGGATTAGCCTTGGCAAGCGCGCTTTTCCGCGGCTTCTATTGATCCAGTTCCCACTTGCGCATGAAGCTGCGAGCGAGATCGCGCCAGCCGATGTTGGTGGTGACGCCGTGATTCGAGGCGCCCGTCACAAAGAGGCCGCCGTCGCTCCACAGCAGCACCCGGCCGCTGCGCTCCGATTCGGTCTTGCGGTCGAAATAGCGGGTGTTCTGGACAGCCAGGGCCTCAACGTAGGTGATGCAGACGTCGCCCTCGTAGCGCAGGGTCGTCGCCCTCAGCTGGAGCCAGACGTGCGCCGACTGCTGCACGACGATGCCCTTTTCGGTCAGCGGCAGCTGGAAGGAATCGAGGATCAGGTCGGAGTCCAGCCCGCAGCCGCGGGCCTGGTCGCTCAAGGGCGCGACGCTCATCTGCACCACGTTCACCGCGGCGAGCGGGCCACCGATCACGCGGGACGGAGGCTGAACCTCGGTCTGAGCCCCAGCGGCAGACACCAGCGCCGTCGACAGCAGGACGGCGGCGGCGAGGCAGCTTTGCAACGGCTTCATCGTGAACTCCTTGAACCTGTTCGCAGTACGAGCGCGGCGGAGTATGCCATGCGGTGGCGACCTCATGGACCCAAAAAATGTGGCGGAAACAGCACCTTTGCGCGACGTCGGCGGCAAATCGGACTACCCTCGCGACGATGAACCGGACAGGCGCCCGGTAGGACGGACATCCTGCCGCCTTTTCCATCCTTCTGGCGCAGCCCAGGGAGGAGCCCAACATGCCGAAAGCCCCGAAGCAATCGGCCGGCAGGCCGCAGAAGTGCGCCCTGGCGGTGGGACTGCTGCTGCTCCTGTGCGCCTGCGCGGCGCAGCAGCCGTCACCCGAAGCCCCGACCCGACCCGCCGCACCGCCGACCGCCGAGGCGCCGGCGCTCAGCGGGCGCATGATCGCCGATGCTCATGAGTATCCCTGGAGCGCCCTCGGCCGCGTCAATCTCGCCGGGCAGGGCTTCTGCACCGGGGTGCTCATCGGCCCGCGGCAGGTGCTGACCCAGGCCCGCTGCCTCTATGCGGCGCGCGAGAACCGCTGGTTCCAGGCGCAGGAGCTGCACTTCATCGCGGCCTACCAGAAGGACAGATTCCTCGCGGACTCCAGGATCGCCGACTTCACCGTGGCGCAAGGCTTCAACCCCCAGGGCGGCACCAGCCTCGCCAACCTGACCAACAACTGGGCCCTGGTCACCCTGCAGGAGCCGATCGGGGGCCGCACCGGCTGGCTCGGCCTGGAGTGGGACAACGGCGCCCTGAAGGCAGCGGCGGAGCGCGGCGAGGCCGCCTACCTGCGGGCCGGCTACCGCAGCGACTGGCCGCACGCCGTCAGCCTCCACTTCGGCTGCAACGAGCGCGCGAGCAGCCTGGTAAGGCTTTGCGAGGCAACGCCCAGCGAACTCGCGCTGCCGCCTTTCGTCATGTCGGCCGGCGAACTGCGCGTCCTGGCCGACTTCTATCTGCACTCGGCAGCCCAGGGCAGCGCCCTGGCGAGGCTGACGGCGACGCCTATCAGCAACAACCGCATGGGCCGTGCGCAGCCGCCGGCGCGCGACGGCGTGATCGGCCGGCAGCCGACGGCGACGACCGCGCGGTTGCTGGCCGCGCTCGGCTACGACGTCTCCGCCGGCAAGCTCGGCAAGGCGGTTGCCGCATTTCGCCGCGACAACGGCCTGCCGCCCGGCGAGGAGATGGACATCACGCTGCTCGCCGCCCTGGTGAACGCCGCCGCCCGCAGCGGGCGTTAGCGCGCAAGAAAATCGGGGGCGGTCGTGAGACCGCCCCCACAAAGTCTCTGGAGGAAAATGCTGCTTGAGCGCAAGTCGGCTGCGCCAAGCGGCGGGCCCGGGGCATTGCCCGGGCCCATCAGCCGTGGCTGATCTCTCGGCTCGGCTTACTGCCAGCGCTTGATGATCTCCTCATAAGCGATGGTCTCACCCTGAGGCTTCTCGTTGTCGAGCTTGGCCTTGGGGCCGTCGGCCTTGCCCAGCCACTCCGAGGGATCCTTCTCCTCGTTCAGCCGCGGGCCGCAGCCGCCATAGACCTGGGCCTGCTCGTCCGCCGCCTGCATGCGGGCCATCACCTGGTCCATCTCGCCCGCGAGCCGGTCCATCGCCTCCTGAGGCGTGAAGGCACCCGAGTTCACGTCGCCGATCTGCTGCCACCAGAGCTGGGCCAGCTTCGGGTAATCAGGCACGTTGATGCCGGTCGGCGTCCACAGCACGCGGTCGGGCGAGCGGTAGAACTCCACCAGGCCGCCGAGCTTCGGCGCCCGCTCGGTGAAGCTCTCGTGACGGACGGAGGAGTCGCGGATGAAGGTCAGGCCGACATGGCTCTTCTTCACGTCCACGGTCTTGGAGACGACGAACTGAGCATAGAGCCAGGCCGCTTTCGAGCGATCGACCGGAGTCGACTTCAGGAGGGTCCAGGAACCGGCATCCTGATAGCCGAGCTTCTGGCCTTCTACCCAATAGGGGCCGTGCGGGCTCGGCGCCATCCGCCACAGCGGATTGCCATCATCGTCGACGGTGTTGTTGCCTTCCGACTTCGGCGCCACCATCGAGGCGGTGAAGGCCGTGTACCAGAAGATCTGCTGCGCCACGTTGCCCTGGCTGAGCGCCGGCAGCGACTGGTAGAAGTCGTAGCTAGCCGCACCCGGCGGGGCGAATTTGCGCAGCCATTCGTCCCACTTGCGGATCGCGTACACGGATGCCGGGCCGTTCGTCTCGCCACCGCGGGTCACCGATGCACCTGCCGGGTTGCACGAGCCCGCCTCCATGCGGATGCCCCACTCGTCGATCGGCACGCCGTTCGGCAGACCCTTGGAGCCGGCGCCGGCCATGGACAGCCAGGCGTCGGTCATGCGCCAGCCGAGGTCTGGCGCGCGCTTGCCGTAGTCCATGTGGCCGTAGACGCGCACGCCGTCGATCTCCTTCACGTGCACGCTGAAGAACTCGGCGATGTCCTCGTAGGCCGACCAGTCGACCGGCACCCCGAGGTCGTAGCCGTAGATCTCCTTGAACTGAGCCTGGAGCTCGGGCCGGTCGAACCAGTCCTTGCGGAACCAGTAAAGGTTTGCAAATTGCTGGTCCGGCAGCTGGTAGAGCTTGCCGTCCGGACCGGTGGTGAAGGACTTGCCCATGAAATCATCGATATCGAGACCCGGGTTGGTCACGTCCTTGCCTTCGCCGGCCATCCAATCGGTCAGATTGTGGGCGAGCTGCAGGCGCGAGTGGGTGCCGATCAGGTCCGAGTCGTTGATGTAGGCGTCGTAGAGATTGCGCCCCGTCTGCATCTGGGTCTGGACCGCCTGCACCACCTCGCCTTCGCCGAGGACCTGGTGGTTGACCCTGATGCCGGTGATCTCCTGGAATGCCTTGGTCAGGACTTCCGACTCGTAGCTATGCGTCGGGATGGTCTCCGACAGCACGTTGATCTCCATGCCCTGGAAGGGTTCGGCCGCCTTGATGAACCATTCCATCTCGGCAAGCTGTTCTGCCTTGGAGAGCGTGGAGGGCTGGAACTCGTTGTCCACCCATCGCTCGGCGGCAGCCATGTCCGCCTTGGCGGCGCCCGTGCTTGCCACCATGGCAAGAACCGTCGCCGTCGTTAATAGATACCTTCTCATGCGATATCCTCCCTTGCGTTTTTGTTGACGACACTCAATGCGGCACGGCGCCGCACCTACCAAAAAAAGCCACTAGACATAACGAAACACGAAGAACGCATAGACCAGGGACAGGCCAAGCGCCCACCACAGCGGCCCGGCGGCCAGCGCCAGCCAAGCCAGATGGATGTAAGCGCTGCCCAAAAGCGAGATGAACAGCCGGTCGCCACGGGTGGTATGGAGGCCGAGCACACCGTGGCGCGGATCGCCGCCTGGCTGCTTGAGTTCCCAGAGGGTCATGCCGACCAGCAGCAGTCCGATCACCGCGAAGAACGTGGCCGTCTGCCAGGTCCATGCCATCCATGTGAGACCCATGGTCAAACCCTCCCCATCGCGAAGCCCTTGGCGATGTAGTTGCGGACAAAATAGATCACGATCGCGCCCGGAATGATGGTCAGCACGCCCGCCGCCGCGAGCAGCCCCAACTCGTAGCCGGAGGTGCTGGCGGTGCGCGTCATCACCGCGGCGATCGGCTTCGCCGCGACCGAGGTCAGCGTCTTGGCCAGCAGCAGCTCGACCCAGGAGAACATGAAGCAGAAGAACGCCGTGACGCCGATCCCGCTGCCGATCAGCGGCATGAAGATCTTCACGAAGAAGCGCGGGAAGGAATAGCCGTCGAGATAGGCCGTCTCGTCGATTTCCTTCGGCACGCCCGATATGAAGCCTTCCAGGATCCACACCGCCAGGGGAATGTTGAACAGGCAGTGGGCCAGAGCTACGGCGATGTGCGTGTCGAACAGACCCATCGCGGAGTAGAGCTGCAGGAAGGGCAGCGCGAAGACCGCCGGCGGCGCCATGCGGTTGGTCAGCAGCCAGAAAAACAGGTGCTTGTCGCCGAGAAAACGATAGCGCGAAAAGGCGTAGGCCGCCGGCAGGGCGACAGAGACCGAGATCACCGTGTTCAACCCGACGTAGATGATCGAATTGATGTAACCGCTGTACCAGGTCGGATCTGTGAGAATCTTGACGTAGCTGGCCGTCGTGAACTGCGCCGGAAACCACGAGAACCCGGCCAGGATCTCGTTCGTAGTCTTGAACGACATGTTCAGCAGCCAGTAGATCGGCAGCATCAGGAAGATGATGTAGAGCGTCGGCACCAGCCAGCGGTGACCTCTCATTTCTTCTCTCCCTGCATGATGATCGTGTAGAACAGCCAGCAGACGAGCAGGGTCATCAGGAAGTAGATGATGCTCATCGCCGCCGCGATGCCGAGGTTGAATTCGCCGAGCGCGGCCTTTACGAGGTCGATCGACAGCACCGTCGTCGCGTTGCCCGGTCCGCCGCCGGTCAGCACGAAGGGCTCGGTATAGATCATGAAAGAGTCCATGAAGCGCAGCAGGATCGCGATGGTCAGCACGTGCTTCATCTTCGGCAGCTGGATGTAGCGGAATACCGCCCAACGCGAGGCGCCGTCGATCTGCGCCGCCCGGTAGTAGTTCTCGTCGATCGACTGCAGTCCGGCATAGGCCAGCAGCACCACCAGCGAGGTCCAGTGCCAGACATCCATCAGGATGACGGTGAACCAGGCCGACGTCCGGTTCTGGGTGAAGTCGTAGGAGAACCCCAGCCAGTTGAGCCCATAGCCCAGAAGGCCGATGTCGGGCAGCGCGTAGATGTTCCACATGGCGCCGACCACGTTCCAGGGAATCAGCAGCGGCAGCGCCATCAGCACCAGGCAGACCGAGGCCCAGAAGCCCGAGCGCGGCATGGTCAGGGCGATCGCCACGCCAAGCGGGATCTCGATCGCGAGAATGGCGCCGGTGAAATAGAACTGGCGCAGCAGCGCCGCATGGAAGCGATCGGAAGCCAGCACCTCGCTGAACCAGCGCTGGCCCTCGAAGAAGAAGATGTTGTTGCCGAAGGTCTCCTGCACCGAGTAGTTGACGACGGTCATCAGCGGCACGATGGCGTTCAGCGCGACCAGAGCCACCACCGGCAGAACCATGAACCAGGCCTTGTTGTTGAGTGTCTTCTCCATGGTTCAGGCCCCCTCTCTCGCTTGGGCCCGCACGAGGTGGGAGTCCTGGTAGATATTAATGCGCGCGGGATCGATCACCGCGCTGGCGCCTTCGGGCACCTCGGCCCCCTCCGGCAGCATGGCATCGAAGCTGTAGCCCTCCAGCCTGGCACGCACGATCTTGAAGCGGCCGATGTCCTCCACCTTGGTCACGGCGATGGGCAGGCCGGCCCCCGGCGCGGCAAGTCGCACGAACTCCGGACGGATGCCGACCTCGGTACGCCCGTCCAGCTGCGGATAGCTGCGCTGCAGGGCGATCTCCTTGCCGCCGAGGCGCAGGCGGTCGCCGGCGACCTCGCAGGGCACCACGTTCATGCCCGGGGAGCCGATGAAATAGCCGACGAAGGTATGCGCAGGCTCGTCGAAGAGCTCCGCTGGGGTGCCGATCTGCACCACCTCGCCTTCGTACATCACCACCACCTTGTCGGCGAAGGTGAGCGCCTCGGTCTGGTCGTGGGTGACGTAGATCATGGTGTGGCCGAAGCGGCGGTGCAGGACCTTCAGCTGCGTGCGCAGCTGCCACTTCATGTGCGGATCGATGACCGTGAGTGGCTCGTCAAAGAGGATGGCGTTGACGTCGTAGCGCACCAGCCCGCGGCCCAGCGAGATCTTCTGCTTCTCATCGGCCGTCAGGCGCCGGGCCTTGCGGTCGGCCTTGGCCGCCAGGCCGAGCATCTCGAGTGCCTCGCCGACGCGCTTCTTCACCTCGTCCTTGGGGACATGGCGATTGACCAGTGGAAAGGCGAGGTTCTGGGCCACGGTCATGGTGTCGTAGATGACCGGGAACTGGAACACCTGGGCGATGTTGCGCTGCTCCGGCGCCAGATGCGTCACGTCCTTGCCGTCGAAGAGAATCTGCCCGCGAGACGGCACCAGCAGGCCGGAGATGATGTTCAGCAGCGTGGTCTTGCCGCAGCCCGAGGGGCCGAGCAGGGCGTAGGCACCGCCGTCCTCCCAGACGTGGTCGATCTCCTTCAGCGCAAAGTCGGCCTCTGTCTTGGGCTTGGGAAGATAGGAGTGGGCGAGCTTGTCGAGAGAAATCTGCGCCATGTTCAGGCCCTCCCTGCCGGAGCGGCAACCAGGCGGTCCTCGGTGTCGAAGACCAGGAAGCCTGCCGGATCGAGGAACACCGGCACGCGGTCACCGATCTCGACCGGGTGAACGCCATGGATCAGCGCGACCCAGTGCGATTCGCCGTGCTCCACATGAATGAAACTCTCGGAGCCAGTGATCTCCGTCGTGGAGACCTCGGCCTGGACCTCGAGCACCTCGCGCTCCGGCGCACTCAACAGCAGGTGATGCGGCCGGACGCCGATCTTGTAGGGGCCGTCGGCGAGGCCTTCGGTGCCCCGCGGCGCGGCGATCGACTTGCCGTCGTAGGTCAACCGGTCGCCGGCCTTCTCCATCGGCACCACGTTCAGCGGCGGGTCGGAGAAGGTCTGAGCCGTGGTCAGGTCGCTGGGCCGGCTGTAGACATCGATGGTGGAACCGAACTGGGTCACCCTTCCCTCTGCCAGGGTCGCCGTCTTGCCGCCGAGGAGCAGCGCCTCGTGCGGCTCTGTGGTGGCATAGACGAAGATCGCGCCGCTCTCGCCGAAGAGGCGCGGCAACTCGACACGCAGCTCCTCGCGCAGCTTGTAGTCGAGATTGGCCAGGGGCTCGTCGAGCAACACCAGCTCCGCGTCTTTCACCAGCGCGCGGGCGATGGCAGTGCGCTGCTGCTGCCCGCCGGAGAGATGCAAGGGCGTGCGGTCGAGGAAGGGCGTCAGCTTGAGCAGCTCGGCGGCCGTGTGCACCCTCCTGTCGATGGTCGCCGCATCGACGCGGGCGACCCGCATCGGCGAAGCGATGTTCTCGTAGACGCTCAAGGTCGGGTAGTTGATGAACTGCTGGTAGACCATGGCGACGCTGCGCTTCTGCACCGGCATGCCGACCACGCTCTTGCCATCGATCAGGATATCGCCGGCGGTCGGGCGGTCGAGCCCGGCCATGAGGCGCATCAGCGAGGTCTTGCCCGACAAAGTGGGGCCGAGCAGCACGTTCAGCGAGCCCCTCTCCAGGGTCAGGTCCACGTCGCGGAGGTGTTCTTCCACGCCGACCCGCTTGCTGACGTTGCGCAGCTCCAGGGCCATCACGCCGACTCCTGCCGCTGCAGCGCAGCGATCCGGCGCGTGAACCAGGCATCAAGATTGCTCTTGATCCCCTGATCGATGTGCAGGCCAAGCTTCGAGCGGCGCCACAGCACGTCATCGGCGCTCTCGGCCCACTCATGGCGCGTCAGGTAGTCGAGTTCGGCGGCATAGAGTCCGCCACCGAAGTGATCGCCGAGGCCGTCGAGGGTCGATGCACCGGCGAGCAGGCGCTCGGCGCGGGTGCCGTAGTTGCGCAGATAACGCCGCGCCAGCTTGGCCGGCAGCCAGGGGTGCGCCTGGCAAAAGCGCGCGAGGCAACCCTCGAAGTCGGCGTTCGGCATGTCGCCGCCAGGCAGCGCCGCGCCGGCGGTCCACGGCTCCCCCAGCGGTCCGAGCGCCTCTTCCAGCCTGGCGAGGGCGTGCTCGGCCAGCTTGCGGAAGGTGGTGATCTTGCCGCCGAAGACGCTGAGCAGCGGAGCCCGGCCGGGGCTGTGGTCGAGCTCCAGCACATAGTCCCGTGTCGCCGAGGCCGCGCTCTCGGCGGCGTCGTCATAGAGCGGGCGGACGCCGGAATAGGTCCAGACCACGTCGGCCGGGCCGATCTTGCGCTTGAAATAGGCGTTCACCGCGTCGCAGAGATAGCGCGTTTCCTCCTCGGAGATCGCCACCTTGGCGGCATCGCCGGTGAAGTCGACGTCGGTGGTGCCGATCAGAGTGAAGTCGCCTTCATAGGGAATGGCGAAAACGATGCGTCCGTCCGGGTTCTGGAAAATGTAGGGATAGTCGTGCTCGAAGAGCTTCGGCACCACGATGTGGGAGCCCTTCACCAGACGCAGCGACGTGGCCTTGTTGAGGCCGGCGCGTTGTTCGATGAACTCGGCCGTCCAGGGCCCGGCGGCGTTGACCACGGCGCGGGCCTCGACCTCGCGCTGGGTGTCGTTGCGCCGATCCCGCAGGACGACCCGCCAGCGATCGCCCTCGCGACGTGCCGACACACACTCGACGCGGGTCAGCACCTCGGCGCCGCGCTCCACCGCATCCATGGCATTCAGCACCACCAGGCGAGAGTCCTGTACCCAGCAGTCGGAATAGACGAAGGCCTTGCGCAGATCGGCCTCCAGTGGCTCGCCGGCCGGATGCTTGCGCAGGTCGATGCCCGCCGAGGCCGGCAGCAGCTTGCGCCCCCCCAGGTGGTCGTAGAGGAAGAGGCCGAGCCGGATCATCCAGGCCGGGCGCAGCCCCTTGTTGTGGGGCAGGACGAACCGCAGCGGCCAAATGATGTGCGGCGCGGCGCGCAGCAGCACCTCGCGCTCGATGAGCGCTTCGCGGACCAGGCGGAACTCGTAGTACTCGAGATAGCGCAGACCGCCGTGGATCAGCTTGGTGCTGGCCGAGGAGGTGGCGCTGGCGAGATCGTTCTTTTCGCAAAGCAACACGGAGAGGCCGCGGCCGGCTGCATCGCGCGCAATGCCGGCGCCATTGATGCCGCCGCCAACCACAACGATATCCAGCACTTCGGCCATTTCCGAAAGCCTGCCTCCCCAATTTCCGCCCGTTTTCGGGTCGTTCCAGCCTGACAGCCGGGTTTCTTACGCTGCGAAAAGCATAAGGGAGGCTTGCGCGACCTGGCAATGGTAAATTTTCATTTCCGAACATTTTTGAACAAAACGTTGGATTATGAAGCCCTTAACATCGAATAAATGGCGACGAACGGCCATTTCGACCGAACATCGGCGTCAGGAAATGAAAATCCGGGAGGCGTGCGGTGCAGCGACGGGACGTTTGAGCAGGCCGCTCAGTCCGCCGGTGCGACGTGGAGCTCCACTTCGGCGGCGGCGAGAATATCCATCATCGTCCGGGGCGGCACGCGGTCGGTGAAGATGGCGTCGATCTCGTCGATCTGCCCGAGGCGGACCATGGCGTTGCGGCCGAACTTGGTATGGTCGGTGGCGAGGAACACGCGGCGGGAATTCTTAATGATGGCCTGGGCGGCGCGCACCTCGCGGTAGTCGAAGTCCAGCAGGGTGCCGTCCTCGTCGATGCCGGAAATGCCGATGATGCCGAAGTCGACCTTGAACTGCTGGATGGTGTCGATGCTGGCCTCGCCGACGATGCCGCGGTCGCGGCTGCGCACGACGCCACCCGTGACGATGACCTCGAAATCCGGCTTCCCGGCCAAGATATTGGCAACATTGAGATTATTGGTGATGATGCGGAGCCCCTTGTGGTCGACCAGGGTCTTGGCCACCTCCTCCGTCGTGGTGCCGATATTGATAAAAAGGGAGGCGTTGTCGGGGATTTCCGCCGCCACCACTCGGGCGATGCGGGCCTTCTCCTCCTGATGCAGCACCTGACGGGTCTGATAGGCGAGGTTCTCGACGCTCGATGCCAGGCCGGCGCCACCGTGGTAGCGGCGCAGCAGGCCGAGGTCGCAAAGCTGGTTGATGTCGCGCCGGATGGTCTGCGGCGTCACGTTGAAATGCTCGGCCAGTGCCTCGATGGCGACGAAGCCGCGCTCGCGTACCAGGGCGATGATCTGTTCCTGGCGCTGGTTCAGCTCGCTGCGGGCCGCCCCCGCCAGATCCGGTGCTTCCGAAGGTCTCACGGCTGCCATGATCTCGTTCTCCCTGCTGCCCCGAGTATAGGACCGGCGCGCAATTTTCGGAACCGAAAATTGCGAACATCTACCGACCCCGTATTGTCAGCAGACCGGCGGCCATGTCCGATCTGCAGTTCTCATTTCCGTCAGGCTTCCTATATTGGGAGCCGAAGATCGCGACTTCCCAGCAACTTGGGGCGGTGGGCCCGAACCCCCTCCCGGTCGACCTGCAGGATCACAGAATGGCAGAGGTAGCGCCGCTCGCGCCCAAACAGCCGGAAACCCTCGCTCCCGGCGAGTACGACGTCTCCGTGGAGCCCAGCCGCAAGCGGGTGAAGGTGGTCTTCAACGGCCAGGTCATCGCCGATACCCGCCGCGCCCTGGTGCTGAAGGAGACACGCCTGGCGCCGATCTACTACCTCCCGCGCGAGGAGGTCGCCATGAACTTCCTGCGTCCCAGCGACCATCACACCTACTGCCCCTTCAAGGGCACCGCCAACTACTGGTCGCTGGCGGTCGGCGACAAGACGCTGGAGAACGCCGCCTGGAGCTATGAGGATCCCATCGAGGAAGCACTCGGCATCCGCGGATACATCGCCTTTTACTGGAACCAGGTCGAGGCCTGGTTCGAGGACGACCGCCAGGTCGAAATCGATGCCGACGAAACCGCCGTCGAGACCGGCAACCCGCTGGCCGGCTGGCTGCTGCGCGAAGCCTGGGAGGCCGCCTCCTCCGCCGAACTGATCGAGCGTTTCGCGCGCCAGCTCGTGGAGGCCGGCTTCGGCATCCTGCGCCTCACGGTCATCATCCCGACCCTGCACCCGCAGCTCGCCAGCAACGCCTTCGTGTGGCGCCGCGGCCAGAGCGTGGTCGACGAGCGCGACCTGCCGCACTACGGCCTGCTGTCGGAGGCCTACCTCAAGAGCCCGGTGATCCGCATCTTCAGCGGCGAGGGTGGCATCCGCCGGCGCCTCGATGGGCCGAACCCACCGAGGGACTTCCCCATCCTCGACGACCTGCTGGCCGAGGGCGCCAGCGACTACGTCGCCATGCCGATGCGCTTCTCCAACGGCCGCATCAACGTGCTTACCCTGGCCAGCGACCGCCCCGGCGGCTTTACCACGCGCGAACTCGGCTGGATCCACGAGACTCTGCCGATTCTCAGCCGCCTCCTGGAGGTGCAGTCCCTGCACCGCACGGCGCGCTCGCTGCTCGACACCTACCTCGGCGCACACACCGGCCAGCGGGTGCTGAACGGCCTCGTGAAGCGCGGCGACGGCGAGGACATTCCGGCGGTCATCTGGTACTGCGACCTGCGCGGCTCTACCGCGCTGGCCGACAGCCTGTCGCGCGCCGACTACCTCGACCTGCTGAACCGCTACTTCGAAGCGGTGGCCGGCGCCGTGCTGGAGCGTGGCGGCGAGGTGCTGAAGTTCATCGGCGACGGACTGCTCGCCATCTTCCCGATGAACAAGGTGAACCCCTGCGACGATCCCGGAGAGCTCTACTGCGCCGCGGGAGCGGCGCCGGAAGACGACGGGATGTATTGCGGGAAGTCTGCCTGCACCCGTGCCATCGGGGCCGCGCGCGACGCCCTCAGGCGCATGGCCGAGGTGAACGCCGAGATCACTGCCCAGGGCAGCGCGGAGCTCCGCTTCGGCCTTTCGCTGCACCTCGGCAACGTCACCTACGGCAACATCGGCTCGGCCAGCCGGCTCGACTTCACGGTGATCGGCCCGGCCACCAACGAGGCGGCGCGCATGGACACGCTGACCAAAGAACTGGGCATCGGCGTGCTGGTTTCCGAGGAGTTCGCGCGCTTCGTGCCCGGCACCCTGGTCTCCGTCGGCCGCCACAGCCTGCGTGGCGTCGCGCAGAGCCGCGAGATTTTCACCCTGCCGGAACTGCTCCAGGCCCCTGCACAGGCCGGAACCGAGGGGACCGCCGGCTCCCTTGCCGCTTTGCCCGGACAGGTCAATTCGTAAACGGGGGCCTGGAGATGAACAGCAAATCCGTCTCCGACCCACCAGCCATCGCCCGCATCTGGCGCGGCCGCACCAAGCCGGATATGGCCGACGAATACGAGGCCTACAACTACGAGGTCGGCATCAAGCCATTGATCGAGAAGGCGCTGGGCGTGCAGACCTTCCGGGAGGACCGCGAGGGTGAGACTGAGTTCATGACGATCTCCTACTGGGAAAGCGTCGAAGCGATGGCGCGTTTCACCGGCAGCGACCCAAAGCGAGTGCACCACCTGGAACGGGACGCGGAATTCCTCATCGAGTTGCCCGAGCGTGTACAGATCCTGAAGATCCGCGCCTCCCACGGCAGTACCGGCGGCAACTGTGCGTAACCGGCGGCGCGACGAGGCTGCCGCCGATCGTCAGCAACGCATCGATTGACGACTCAACTGCGATACCGTCCTTCCTCTTCGTAATAGGCGTTGAAGCCGACGGCGTCGCGCAGGGTCGCGAAGTCAAGCAGGTCCTTCGGGTGCTCACCGGCCTTGAAGGCGGCCAGGGCGTCCTGCATAGCCTTCATCGCCGCCGAGAGCAGCGTCAGCGGGTAGGCGGCGAGGCTGTAGCCGATCTCCTGCAGCACGGCAGGCGGCAGCAACGGCGTCTCGCCCTGCTCCACCATGTTGGCGAGCGTCGGGCGGTCGGTCGCCCGGCAGAAGGCGCGCATCTCCTCTTCCGACTTCGGCGCCTCGAGGAAGAGGATGTCGGCGCCGGCTTCGGCAAAGGCCACGACCCGGCGCAGCGCCTCATCCAGGCCGTCGGTGGCGCGCGCATCGGTGCGCGCCAGGATGAGGATATCCGTCCCCTCATCGCGCGCGTCGGCGGCGGCGCGGATGCGGGCGACCGCCTCGGCACAGTCGACCACCGCCTTGCCGCGGGTGTGGCCGCAGCGCTTCGGCCAGATCTGATCCTCGATCATCACGGCGGCGAAGCCCGCCTGGGCATAGCCGCGCACCGTGCGTTTCACATTCACCGGGTTGCCATAGCCGGTGTCGCCGTCGCCGATCACCGGGATGGTGGTGGCCGCGCAGATGTTGCGGCCGGTATCGACGATCTCGCCGTAAGAAATCAATCCGGTATCCGGCAGGCCGAGGCGCGCGGCGGAGACGGCAAAGCCGCTCATGAAGGTGACCGGGAAGCCGGCCTGCTCGATGAGGCGCGCCGACAGCGCGTCGAAGCAGCAAGGCATCACTGCCAGCCCGGGCTCGGCGAGCAGGCGGCGCAGAACATCGGCGCGGCTGGTGCCCTTGGTCATGGCTAAGGTCCTCAAAGCTTGAAGGGAATGTATAGAGCGATATCCGGCAGCCAGTAGATTGCCAGCACGGCGGCCAGCATGATGAGGATGAAGGGCCAGACGCCGGCCACCACTTCGCCGATCTCCGCCTTGCCGACAGCCTGGATGACGAAGAGGTTGAGACCGACCGGCGGCGTGATCAGCGCGCACTCCACCATGATGACAAAGACGATGCCGAACCAGATGGCGTCGATCCCCAGCGGCATCAGCGAAGGCTGCAGCACCGGCATCATGATCAGCATCATGGAAAGGGCTTCCAGGAAGAAGCCCATGAGCAACAGCACGATGCAGACGATGAGGATGAAGACCCAGGGCTCCGTGATGTTGCTGGAGATCAGGAAGGAGATGTCCTGAGGAATGCGATAGAGGGTGATCGCCTTACCGAAGATCTTGGCGCCGGCCAAGATGAGGAAGATGGTGATCGTGGTGCCCATCGCGTCGATGGCGGCTTCCTTGAAGCCCTCCCAGGTCAGGCTGCGCAGCAGCACCGTCGTCAGCAGCAGCGCCAGCGCGAAGCCAATGCCGGCCGCCTCGGTCGGCGTGAAGACGCCGAGATAGAGCCCGAGGATGATGACGGCCGCGAGAGCAAGGGTCGGCAGAGCACGGCGGGTCGCCTGCAACCGCTCGGTCAAGCCGGCGCGCGCCATCGGCTGATAGGCGCCCCCGAAGCGGGCATAGATCACCGAGAAGACGATGAAGGCGCCGGCCAGCATGAGGCCGGGTCCGATGCCGGCGAGGAAGAGGTCGATGATCGACTCCTCGGTGATCACGCCGTAAACGATCATCGGGATCGACGGCGGGATGAGGATGCCCAGCGTGCCGCCGGCGGCAAGGAGCCCGAGCACGAAGCTGCGGTTGTAGCCGCGCCGGCTCATCTCCGGGATGGCCGCGGTGCCGATGGTCGCCGCGGTCGCGACGGAAGAGCCGGAGATGGCAGCGAAGATGGCGCAGGAGACCACGGTGGCCACGGCGAGGCCGCCCGGCCAGTGGCCAACCCAGGACTGCACCGCGGCGTAGAGATCGCTCGCCACGCCGCCCCTCAGCAGCACATTGGACATCAGCAGGAACAGTGGCACCGCCAGCAGGATGAAGTTGTCGGTGCTGCTGTAGAGCCCCTGGGCCACCATGATGGGGGAAAAGCCGCCGAACACCAGCAGCGCGAGGCCAAGGCCGGCCAGCGCAAAGGCGATCGGCAGGCCGCTGGCCAGCAACAACACCAGGGCAACGAGAATGAGGGCAGCTTCCACCGTGCGTCCCCTGCCCTAGACCTCGCCGCGCTCGCCGCCCAGGGCGGGCGGGTCCTGCTGCAGGCGGATCAGCTCGGCCAGCGCCTGCAGGGCAAGCAGCGTGAAGCCGAAGGGAATTGCGGCCTCGGTCATCCACTTCGGCACCCCCAGCATGGTGGCGCTGGCGCGGCCCAGGCGGATCGAATCCAGCATGATCTCCATGCCGTAGAAGATGGCGACCGCGCAGAACAGCAGGATCCAGACCAGCGCGAAGGCGTTGGCGAGGCGCCGTCCCTTCGCGCCCAGCTTGTTCACCAGCAGGGTGATGGCGATCAGCTGGCGGTGGCGCAGCACGTAGGCGGCAGCGATGTATGTGGCCCAGATCTGCAGGAAGCGCGAGAGCTCCTCGGCCCAGATGGTGGGCGCCAGGAAGACGTAGCGCATCACCACCTCGTAGGTGATCATGGCGCCGACGGCGACGAAGGCCACGGCAGCCAGCCAGCCGAAGGCGTCATTGAGGCGGTCGATGGCTTTCAGCATGCGATATTGTGCCAATGGCAAGGCTCCCTCACCCTACCCTCTCCCCCCGTTTGGAGGAGAGGGTTGTGCAGGCTTGGCGAGCGCGTAGCGCGAGCCTAGCCGGAGCTGGGTGAGGGGAAATGAACGGACTGCCGCTTACTTCCGCAGCTTCTCGGCCTCCATGACGAGCTTGGCACCGAGGTCGCCGGCAGCCTGCTTATACTGCTCGATGACCGGCGCACTGGCCTCGCGCCAGGCCGCCATCTCGGCATCGGTCGGCACGTAGATGCCCATGCCTTCCGCCTTGGCGGCGTCGAAGGCGTCGGATTCGATCTTCGCCATGGTGTTGCGCAGATCGTCCTCCACCTTGCGGGCAGCGGCGGTGAGGATCTCGCGGTGCGCCGGCGACAGGCCCTGCCAGAAGTCTTCGTTGATCAGCACGAGGAACTCGACGTCAGCGTGGTTGGTCACGGTAATGTGGTCCATGACCTGCCAGAGCTTGCGCGACTGCACGCCGGAGACGCCGGTCATGCCGGCATCGACGGTACCGCGCTGGTAGGCGATATACTGCTCCGAGCCCGAGGTCATCACCGGCACGCCGCCGGTGGCGGAGACGAATTCGCCCAGGGTCTTGCCGAAGACGCGCACTTTCTTGTTCTTGATGTCGGCCGGGGTCTTCAGTGGCGAATCCTTGCTCAGCATGATGGCGCCGCCGTAGGCCTGCCACCACAGCACGCGGGTACCAGTGCCGAGGATCGCCTCGTCCAGCGCCGAGCGGATCGGACTGTCGTGCGCCACCGCCTTGCGGACCATCTCCTCGCTGGTGAACATGAAGGGCACGTAGAAGATGTCGACCGCCGGGATGGTGCCGGCGAACTGGGTAATCGAGGCAACTCCCATTTCGATGGCGCCGGAACCCACCGCCTGCGGAACCTCGCTGTCCTTATAGAGCTGCGCAGCAGGATAGATCTCGACCTGCAGCTCGCCGTTGCTGGCGGCTTCGACCTCCTGCTCGAAGGCCTCGAGGTTCTGTCCGAGGTGCGACTTGATCGGCAGCTGCAAAGTGATCCTGAGGGTGGTCTCGGCGGCAGCCGGCAAGGCGGCGAGGCCGGCCGCCACGAATGCGGCAGCCACGAGGATATTCTTCATGGTCTTCCTCCCAATAACGGAGGGGCTTCCGGCGTTCGCGGCCGGCCCCTCCATCCGCTTCTTCGTTGTGTCGACAACTTTAGCTTCGGGCCGAACGGCGATGCAAGCTTCTGGGTGCGGCCCTTCCCGCGGCACTTGGCCTGACCGGGGTCTGGCCGTATCGTGCAGCGAAGCTTCCTGTCGCCGGAACGTCATGCTGCTGAACGCCAAACGCTGCCTCCTGCTGCTGCCGGGCGATGCGCCGGCAGGTGCGCCGGCCCGAAAATTGACCCTGCTGCAGGCCGCGGCCGGGCGCCTGCAGGTGCCGATGGTGAGCGCGAAGAGCCCAAACTGGCGCCTCGGCCTCGCCACCGGGCGCAACCAGCTGGTGGCCGCCGGCCTGCTCGGCGAGGCGGAAGCGGCGAGCCTGCCGCGCGGCACCGCGATGTTCCAGGTCATCGACTGCCTGGCCGAGGACCAGCGGCCGCCCGAGAGCGCCTGGGCCGGCATGGCGGCGACGCCGGTCACCGCCGAGATGGTGGTCTTCGAGTGGCTGGAGCGCGGCGCCACGCCAGCCTTCCGCGACCTCATCAAGCTCATCAGGTAGGTCGCTGCGCCGATGGCGGCGGCGGCCTCGATCTTCTATGGTGGGAACCGAGATTGATCGCCAGGAGAAACGCCACATGATCGTCGAGCAGATCTGGACCGCAAACGCCTATCGCAATTTCAACTACCTGATCGCCTGCCCGGAAAGCGGCGAGGCGCTGGCGATCGATCCGCTCGACCACAAGAAGTGCCTGGCCTCAGCAAAGGAGCGCGGCTGGGAGATCACCCAGATCCTCAACACCCATGAGCACGGCGACCACATCGGTGGCAACAAAGCCATGGTGGCGGCGACCGGCGCGAAGATCCTGGCGCACAGGAACGCGCACGACCGCATCCCCGGCATGGACCGCGGCCTCGGCGCCGGCGACGTGGTGAAGGTCGGCAAGACCGTGGAACTGGAAGTGCTCGACACGCCGGGCCACACCATGAGCCACGTCTGCCTGCTCTCACGGACCGACCAGCCGGGGCTTTTCTGCGGCGATACGCTGTTCAACGCCGGCGCGGGCAACTGCCACAACGGCGGCCACCCGAACGAGCTCTATCACACCTTTGCCGAGCAGCTCTCGAAGCTGCCCGAGGCGACGCTGGTCTACCCCGGCCACGACTACATCGCCAACAACCTGCGCTTCACCCTCGACCGCGAGCCGGACAATGCCAAGGCGGAGTCGTTGCTCACCGAAGTCGACGATCAGGACACCGGGCGCGCCCTGGTGACGACCCTGGCGCAGGAGAAGGAGATCAACACCTTCTTCCGCCTGCACAGCCCGACGGTCATCGCCCGCCTGCGCGAGGCCTTCCCCGACCTGTCGGAGCAGCCGAGCCCGAAAGAGGTCTTCCTGAAGCTGCGCGAGCTGCGCAACAGCTGGTAGGGACGCAGCGAGGGTCTATGCTTCAGCGGCAAGGACGAAGGCAGGCGAGGCAGAACCTCAGCCGGCGTTTTCGCTGGCGTAGCGGCAGATCGCGGCCACCACTTTGTCCAGGTTGGCCTGCAGCTCGCTGAAGCCGGGGGTCTTCTCGATGCGCTTCTCGTCCATATAGAGCTTGCGGTTGACCTCGAGCTGCAGGCTGTGCCGACCGCGCGCCGGATCGGAGTAGCGGCGCACCAGCTCGACACCCTTGTAGGGCTCGTTGATCTTCACGTCGTAGCCCATAGCGCGCAGCTGGCCGGCGACGAAGGCGGTGAAGGCGGGCTCGCAAGTGGTGCCGTCGCGATCGCCGAGGACGAACTCGGCGCGGGCGACCGGTCCGTCCTCGCTGGCGGCATTGCCCGTCGCCGGCATGGAGTGGCAGTTGACGTGCCAGACCTTGCCGAAGCGGCGATGGGTTTCGTCGATCGCCGCCGCTACGGCCTGGTGGTAGGGCTTCCAGCAGCGCTCGATACGGCCGCGCACCTCCGCCACGCTGAGCAGGCGGTCGTAGAGTCGCAAATCCGGCGGCATGATACGCCAAATCAGGCCGACGCCCAGCTCGGTCTTGCGGCTCGGCGTCAGCGGCTCGGGCCAGGGCCCGTCCAGCATGGCGGGATCGAGGTCGATGAGATCGCGGTTCGGGTCGATGTAAATGCGCGGGAAACGGGCGGCGATCAGCGGCGCGCCGTGCCGCGGCGCGGAGCCGAAGAGCTCGTCGACGAAGGCATCTTCGCCGCGGCGAAGCACCGACAGCGGGGCGATGCTGCCGAAATCGTCGGGATAGTCGGCGCCGCTGTGCGGGCTGTCGAAGACCACCGGGGCGGCTGCCGCCTGGGGCGCCAGGTAGCGGAAGGAGGCATGCGATTCGGTCTGGTTCATGGGCTATGGATGTACGGCAGTTGGCCGCGGGCGTCCAGCGCCGCGGCCAGACCCCGGCTGCCCGCTTTCGGCATGGAAGGCCTGCGGAGATGGGGGTGTCATCGGCGGTCCGCGGCGACTAGCATGGACAGCGGTAACATTGCGCCCGCCTCCCCCTGACTCATCAGCCGTGAGCCCAGCCGCTTCCCCATGGCCGCCCCGCGTTCCTTCAGCATCGAGCCGATCAGCCACGAGCCCCTGCGCGGCATCCTGCTGATCATCGCGGCCTTCTGTATCTTCTCGCTGCTCGACACCACGGCCAAGTACCTGGTGCAGACCTACCCGACCGCGCAGGTGGTCTGGGCGCGCTATGTCGGCCACGTGCTTCTCGCCGCCGTGATCCTGCTACCACGCCACGGCCGCAGCCTGCTGCAGAGCCAGAGCCCAGGACTGCAGGTGATCCGCTCGCTGCTCCTCTTCGGCTCGACCTGCGCCAACTTCGCCGCGCTGCAGTACCTGCAGCTGGCGGAGACCTCCGCAATCATGTTCTCGGCGCCGCTCATGGTCGCGGTGCTGGCCATACCGTTGCTCGGCGAGCACATCGGGCCGCGCCGCTGGGCCGCCGTCATCATCGGCTTCTTCGGCGTCCTCATCGTGATCCGCCCGGGCCTCGGCCTGGTCCACTGGGCGGCCGGGCTGTCGCTGCTCTGCGCTCTCTTCGGCGCCGGCTACCAGATCACCACCCGCAAGCTGGCCGGGGTCGACCGGGCGGTGACCACGCAGTTTTACAGCGCCCTCATCGGCGCCGTGGCGATCACCCCGCTGGTGCCCTTCTTCTGGAAGACCCCGGACCTCGAGGGCGTCCTGCTGATGCTCTGTCTGGGCGCCTTCGGCGGTTTCGGCCACTGGATGCTGATCCTGGCGCACCGCCTCGCCCCGGCGCCCATCCTGGCGCCCTTCAACTACATCCAGCTGCTGCCGATGATCCTGCTCGGCTACCTGGTGTTCGGCGACTTCCCCGACCTCTGGACCCTGATCGGCGCCGGCGTGGTGCTGTCGAGCGGGCTCTACCTGCTCTACCGCGAGCGCAAGGTAAAGCCAGGCAAGCCTCCCTCCGCCCTGCCGGAGCGCTGACCGGTACCGTCAACCTTGCCGGGACACGGCCTTTGCAAGCAAGATGCGCCGCCGCAAGGACTTCAAGAGAGCCGGACCATGCCCTACGCAGCCCTGAAGAAGCGCCTCGACGATGGTGACATCGTAATCCTCGACGGCGCCACCGGTACCGAGCTGCAGCGCCGCGGCGTCGCCATGGACCCTTCCGCCTGGTGCGGCGTGGCGAGTCTCGGCAACCAGGCCCTGCTGACGGAGATCCACAGCGACTACATCGCCGCCGGAGCTGAGGTCATCACCGCCAACACCTTCGCCTCCTCCCGGGTGGTGCTGCAGCAGGCCGGCTACGGCGACAAGGTGGCAGAGATCAACCGCGCCGCGGTGGAGGCCGCCCTGCGCGCCCGCGACGCCGCGGACCACGACGTGGTGGTCGCCGGCTCGCTCTCGCACACGGTCTACCTCGCGAGCGACCGGGTCCCGAGACCCGCCGCCCTGCCGACGGAGGCGGAAGCGGCGGAGTCCTTCCACGAGCTGGCCGCAATCCTCAAGGACACCGGAGTCGATCTGCTTCTGCTGGAGATGATGTACCATCCGACGCGCACACCGCTGGCGGTCGAGGCGGCGCTGGCGACCGGCCTGCCGGTGTGGTTCGGCCTCTCGGCGCGGCGTGGCGCCGACGGCAGCCTGCTGAGCTACTTCAGCGAGGCCGACGTCCCCCTCGGCAGGATCGTCGACATGATCCCCGAGCAGGGTATCGATGCCGCCGGCTGCATGCACAGCGGCGCCGAGATCACCGGCGCTGCCCTGGCCCGGATCCGCAAGCGCTTCCACGGGCCGCTGACGGCCTATCCCGACAGCGGCTACTTCGAGATGCCCGACTGGCATTTCCACGACGTCATCTCGCCGGCGCGCCTGGAGCAATTCTATGCCGAATGGATGGAGGCCGGCGCGCAGATCATCGGCGGCTGCTGCGGCCTCACGGTCGAGCACATCCGCACTGCGGTCTCCGCCCGCGACCACTACCAGGACGCGTTGTAGCAGGCAAACAGGCCCTCGAGCATCGCTGCAGCGACGCCGTGCGACCTTCGAGACGCGCGCGCGGGGGTGGTGCGTTTAGCCGTGCTTGCCGCCAATTTCGCAACAAACGATGCGGTAGCCTAAATCCAGCGTATCCAGAGCCAAGAGATGACGGTTACGCTCAGCCCAGCGCCCGCTTGACAGGTCGGCGCGGAGCCTTGCCAAGCCCGCCCCGGCATCTATCCGCGCGAAGCTGGACATGGCGCTTCGTACTTCGGCGCTGAGGTAGGATTCCGGCCTGCGCCAATAAGCGCAGAGGAGGCCGTCGATGCAATCATGCGGGATGGGAACCGGCACCATATGCACCGGCCCGATCGTGCGTTCCAGCATCGCGCTGAGGGCGGCGGAACTGGGGAAAATCTTGCGGTCGTGGGCCGCTATCTCGGGAAAATAGTCTTCCGTCAGCCAGAATGGCGCGGCATCAGGAACCCATGTCAGCAGAACGGCACGCTTCCGTGCTACCCGCGCCATCTCACCGAGACCGCGATCAAGGTCTGTCCAATGATGAATGGTGAGAATCGCCATTGCCGCATCGACAGAGGCGGTTTCCAGAGGCAGCGCCTCCGCCGATCCCCGTAGACAGGGTGCTGCACCTGCGGGACGTTGCCGTATCATCACTTCGGATGGTTCAACCGCCAGCACAGTTCGGCCGAGCGGTTCATATGAGCCAGTCCCGGCGCCGATGTTCACCACGCTCGTGGCGTCTCCGAGCGCCGCATCGATAGCCGATGCGATCCGGTGATCCGGCCGACGAAACCCCGCGTAGCTACATCCGATGCTGTCGTAAAGAGCCATGCATCCAACCTTCGAATGAAGCCCGCATTATCGCCTCCGGCCCATCCATCAAGAGCATCGTCGAAACTCCAATTGAACCGCTATCCTTCATGCTGGGGAGCCCGCGCAAGCAGGCGTCTCGAAGCACGCACAACAGCATTCCGGCGCATTGCCGAAAGCTCTACAGCGTCACGCCGCCGTCGACGATCATCGCGGTGCCGGTGGTGTAGGCGGCAACGTCGCTGGCCAGGTAGACCGCCATGCCGGCGATCTCCTCCGCCGTGCCGAGGCGGCCGATGGGCTGGCGGGCGATGAAGGCCTTGCGCGCGGCCACCGGGTCGGCAAAGGCATTGATGCGCTCGTCCAGCGAAGGCGATTCGATGGTGCCGGGGCAGATGCAGTTGCAGCGGATGCCCTGCTGGATGTAATCCGCCGCCACCGACTTGGTGAGCCCGATGACTGCCGCCTTGCTGGCGCCGTAGACGCAGCGGTTGGGCAGGCCGCGCAACGAGGAAGCCACCGAAGCCATGTTGACGATGGAGCCGCCGGCGGCGTCCAGCATGGGCGGCAGGAAGGCGCGGATCATGCGGTACATCGACTTCACGTTGAGGTCGAAGGAGAAATCCCAGTCCTCCTCCGGACAGTCCAGGATGGAGCCGTGATGCACATAGCCGGCGACGTTGCAGAGCACGTCGAGCGGCGGCATCTCGGCGGCCAGGGAATTCACCGCCTGGGCGTCGAGCACGTCGAGGCGCCTGACGGAGATCCCTGGCGTGCCGGCGAGCTCCTCCAGCCGGTCGAGGTTGATGTCGGTCGCCATAACCTCCGCACCTTCGGCCGCGAAGGCGAGCGCCGTCGCCCGCCCGATGCCCTGCGCCGCCGCCGTCACCAGCGCCCGCTTGCCCGCCAGGCTGTCCCCCATCGTGTCCGCTCCCTGTTTTTCAGTGTTGGCGCAGGCGCGCAGCCGGCGGCGCGAAGGCTTACCGGATACTACGCTCCAGCGATTGCTTCAATGTGACAGCGTCAATGCGAATGCCGGGGCAGTTGCTTCACCACCTGGTGGTAGTGGGTGGCCGGCTCCAGGCAGCCGCCGGAGGCGAGCTGACCGACCGCGCCGCGGTACATCTCCTGCCAGGGGGTCTGGTTCTTCACCTCCGCCGGCGTGTAGGCCTGCCAGCGCGCGGCAATCTCCGCTTCGCTGAGCAGCAGGTCGACGCGCCTGTTGTTGAGGTCGATGCGCACGCGGTCGCCGGTCTCGAGGATCGCCAGGCCAGAGCCCGCTGCCGATTCCGGCGAGGCATTGAGGATCGAGGGGCTGCCGGAGGTACCGCTCTGACGGCCATCGCCGATGGTCGGCAACTCGAAGATGCCTGCCTTGATGAGCGCGTCGGGCGGCTGCATGTTCACCACTTCGGCCGAGCCCGGATAGCCGATCGGCCCGCAGCCGCGCACGAACAGCAGGCAGTTCTCGTCGATCTGCAAAGCCGGGTCGTTGATGCGGTGGTGGTAGTCCTCCGGCCCCTCGAAGACAATGGCACGCCCCTCGAAGATGTTCTCCTGGCCCGGCTTCGACAGGTAGCGGTCGCGGAAGGAGGGGCTGATCACCGAGGTCTTCATGATCGCCGCGTCGAAGAGGTTGCCGGCGAGCACCACGAAGCCGGCCTCCTCCATCATCGGGTTGTCGTAGGCGCGAATCACATCGCGGTCGCTGGCCACGCTATCGCTGTGCAGTTCGCCCATGGTCTTGCCGGCGACGGTCAGGGCGCCGGTGTTGATCTTGCCGGCACGGATCAACTCGCCCATCACCGCCGGCAGGCCGCCGGCGCGGTGATAGCCTTCGCCGAGGTGTTCGCCCGCCGGCTGGCAATTGACCAGCAGCGGAATGTCGTGGCCGTGGGTCTGCCAGTCCTCGATCACCAGGTCGACGCCCATGTGGCGGGCGATGGCGTTGACGTGCACCGGGCAGTTGGTGGAGCCGCCGATGGCGGAGTTGACGGCGATGGCGTTCTCGAAGGCGGCGCGGGTGAGGATCTTGGAAGGTGTCAGTTCCTCCCAGACCATCTGCACGATGCGCCGGCCGGTCTCGTAGGCCATCTGGCCGCGCTCGCGGTAGGGCGCCGGGATCGACGCGCAGCCCGGCAGCATCATACCGAGCGCCTCGGCCAGCGAGTTCATGGAAAGCGCCGTGCCCATGGTGTTGCAGTGCCCGGGGCTGGGCGCCGCCGCAGCCGCCATGGAGAGAAACTCGTCGTAGCCGATCTCGCCGGTGGCAAAGAGGCGCCGTGCCTCCCATACCACGGTACCGGAGCCGACCAGCTTGCCGTTCCAGTGGCCGTCGAGCATCGGCCCGCCGTTGATCGCGATGGCCGGCATGTCGACGGTGGCCGCCGCCATCAGGCAGGCCGGCGTGGTCTTGTCGCAACCGGTCGTGAGGATGACGCCGTCGATCGGGTAGCCGTGCAGGATCTCCACCAGGCCGAGATAGGCGAGGTTGCGGTCCAGCGCCGCCGTCGGGCGCCGGCCGGTCTCCTGGATCGGATGCACCGGAAATTCGAAGGCGACTCCGCCGGCATCGCGGATGCCGTCGCGCATGCGGCGGGCAAGGTCCAGGTGGACGCGGTTGCAGGGCGAGAGATCGCTGCCGGTCTGGGCGATGCCGATCAGCGGCTTGCCGGAGGTCAGTTCCTCCTGGGTCAGGCCGTAATTCAGGTAGCGCTCCAGGTAGAGCGCAGTCATGCCGGGGTTCTCCCGGTCGTTGAACCAGCTTTGGCTGCGCAGACGCCGGTCCATCTTTGTGATCTTCACGGGTAACTTCCTCCTGAATTTTCTATCGCAGACAGCCGGCAGGTAATCCCGCGCCCTGGGCCGCTTCCGTCGATTTTTTCCCACGCGGCAAGACGCCGTGTGCGGACTGCTCCTCACTCGCTATCGCACCCTTCGCCTCGGGTCCCGGTCAGATCCCGGGGACCGACGAACCCCATCAGCTTTGCCGGACCCTGCCCCAGGGTCGACCACTCGGCAACCTGGAACCGCGCCAGCGCGGCGGTCGGGAACTTCTCGGCCAATCGGTGCCCGGCCGGCCCGCCCTGCCGCCCGGCAAGCTCCAGCGCCAGGCGGTGCAGCCCCGGATTGTGGCCGACAAGCATGATACGGCCGCGTTCCTGGCTCTGGCGGCGCAGCACGGCGAGCAAGCGGCTCGGTGGCGCCAGATAGAGTGTCTTCAAATAACTAATTTCAGGCGCCGATGCTAGCGCTGTCAAGAGCAGCTCGAGAGTTTCCACCGCCCGCCGCGCCGGGGAACAGAGGACAAGGTCCGGCTCCAGGCCCTGTTCGGCCAGAAAACGGCCCATCTGCGGGGCTGCCCGGCGGCCGCGCGGCGACAGCGGACGGTCGAAGTCGTCAAGACTTCGGTCCTGCCAATCCGATTTCGCGTGCCGCAGCAGCAGCAACTCCGGCATCACCACTCCCAGCCTGCCTGTTCCTCCGGCAAAACGCCCGGCCCCTGCAACATAACTGTCATAATATGGCGCTTGCAGCAGCGGGGACATTTTCGCGAAGCTACACCGTCGACGAAGAAAGGCCACGGCGGGTCGCGATCTTAGGCGTCACCGCCGGCCGAATACAGGGACCTGATGACGGGCAGCCGGGCGCAATCACGCGGACCCGGCCGGGCCGGTCGGGATGCCGGGGCCAACCCGGCCGCAGGCGTGAGGCGGACGGCGGATGGTCAAGCAGGTGACGATAGAGTCATCGGCTCCGGTGGAAACCGAGCTGAAATTGCGGGCCGACCCGGAGCTCTTGGAACGGCTTTGGCAGGCGCCGCCGTTGCGCGGCCCGGAGGCTGAGCCGCCGCGCATCAAGGACCTGGAGAGCGTCTACTACGACACCGCCGACCTGCGGCTGCACAAACGCGGCCTCGCCTTCCGCATCCGCCGCGACGGCACCCGCTTCATCCAGACTGTGAAGACAGGCGACACCGCCGCCTCCGCCGTGCTGAGCCGCGGAGAGTGGGAAGCCGAGGTCCCCTCGCTGGAGCCGCAGCCCGAACTCGTCGGCGATCCGGCGATCCGTGCCACCCTTGGCCTGCTGCTGCCGGGCGAGCTGCGCCCGATTTTTACCACCCGGGTCCACCGCGAAGTCATGGAGCTGAACGGCACCGATTCCTTCGGGCGGCTGAAGGTGATCGAGGCTGCCTTCGACCGCGGCGAGATCGAGGCCGCGGGGGCCCGCGAGGCGCTGGCGGAAATCGAGCTCGAACTGATCGAGGGTCCGCCGGCCGCCCTCTTCGAACTGGCGCTGGCCCTGCAGGACATCGCCCCCACGCAGATCGAAACGCGCAGCAAGTCGGCGCGCGGCTATGCCCTGGCCAGCGGCCGCCGGCCGGCCTGGCTGCGCGCCGAGGCGCTGGTCCTCACGGCACAGATGCCTGTCGACGATGCCCTGGCGGCGGTGCTGGAGACCTGCCTGCGGCATTGGTGCGCCAACGAAGCCGCCGCCCTCGACGGCAGCGATGCGGAAGGCGTACACCAGATGCGCATCGGTCTCCGGCGCTTCCACTCGGCGCTTGCGGTGTTCGGCGACCTGCTGCCGGCCACCCAGGCCGTGTGGCTGAAGGAGGAGGGCAAATGGGCGCTCGACTGTCTCGGCCCCGCGCGCGACTGGGACGTCTTCCAGTCCGACCTGCTGGCGCCCCTGGAGGCCGACCGGGCCGACGACGACGATCTCGGCGCGCTGCGCGCTGCCGCCCGCAAGCGCCAGGCCGAAGCCTACGTACAACTGCGCGAGGCGCTGTCGACGCCGCGCTACACCCGCTTCCTGCTGCGCCTCGGCGGCTGGCTTGAGGACCGCGGCTGGCGGTCGTCGGAGTTGACGGCGGCGCAGAGAACCGCCCTGGACCAGCCGCTGCTCGAACTGGCCGACAAGCTGCTCGCCAAGCGGCATCGCCAAGTGCTGAAGCGCGGCAAGGGCTTCAAGCATCTCGCCACCGCTGAGCGTCACCAGCTGCGCATCGCGGTGAAGAAGCTGCGCTACACCACCGAGTTCTTCCGCAGTCTCTATCCGGCCAAGCGCAGCAAGAGCTATCTGGCCGCCCTGCGGGCCCTGCAGGAGAGCCTCGGCCACCTGAACGATGTGGCGGTCGCAGAGCACCTGCTGGCCGACCTCACGGAAAAATCGCCACCCGGCAGCGGTGCCCGCCAGCTGGAGCGTGCCGCCGGCAAGGTCATCGGGTGGTACGCGCGCGCCCTGCTCGACTTCGAACCCGACATGCGGCGCACCTGGAAGTCCTTCGCCGCCACCGAGCCGTTCTGGAACAAGGCCTGACCGCATGATCACCGTGCTCGTCGCCAACCCCAAGGGCGGCTGCGGCAAGACCACCATCGCCACGCACCTGGCCGCCGCCTTCGCCGCCGCCGGCCTGCGTACTGCGCTGGCCGATGCCGATCGCCAGGGCAGCAGCCTCGGCTGGCTGCAGGCGCGGCCCGGGAATGCCGCGGCGATCCGGGCGCTCGACTGGCGCGGCGGCCCGGCGAAGTTGCCGATGGACATCGACCGCCTCATCATCGACGCACCGGCGGCCATGAAAGTGAAGAAGATCGAGGACCTGCTGCGCCTCGCCGACGTCATCGTGGTGCCTGTGCTGCCCTCGGGCTTCGACGAGCCGGTCACCGGCGCCTTCCTCAAGCAGCTCGAAACGCTGAAACCGATCCGCAAATGCAAGGCCGCGGTGGCCGTGCTGCGCAACCGCGTGCAGACCGGCACGCGCACCGCGGCCAAGCTCGACAAGTTCATGCTGGGCGTCGGCCACACTGGTGTCGGCCGCCTGCGCCACCGCCTGGTCTACCCCGACATCGCCGAACGCGGCCTCAGCGTCTTCGATCTGTCCGGCAAGCAGAATGAAGACCTGCGCGCGGACTGGGCAGCGGTGCTGCGCTATATCGAGAACTGCGATCCCGCCATGCAGACCCAGGCCGCAGGCGAGTAGCCGCCAGCTACGCCTTCCCCGCCCGCGCCATAGCGATGGCGTCGCGGAAAGGGGCGACGCGCGTTGCCACCTCGGCGGGGCCGTCGCCCGGCTTGTAGAGGCTGCCGCCAAGCCCGAAGCCGCACGCGCCGGCCTGCCAGTAGGCGGCAATCTTCTCCGGCGTGATGGAGCCGACCGCCAGCACCGGAAGATCGGGCGGGAAGACCGCCTTCATCGCCTTCAGCACCTCCGGCGGATTGCCCTCGGCGGGAAACAGCTTCAGCGCATCGGCCCCGGCACGCACTAGGCGCAGCGCCTCGGTCGGCGTGGCGAAGCCGGGCACGGCGAACATCCCCTCGGCCTTGCAGGCCTCCACCACCGCGGGCTCTGCGCTTGGCGTTACCACAAGGCGCCCGCCGGCGGCGGCGACCCTGCCCACCTCTTCCGGATCGAGCACGGTGCCGGCGCCGATCAGTGCCTGCTCGCCGCAGGCGGCCGCCAGCGCGGCGATACTCTTCAGCGGCTGTGGCGAGTTCAGCGGCACCTCGATCATGGTGATGCCGGCCGCTATCAAAGCCTCGCCGATGGCGACCACCTCATCGGGCTTCACGCCACGCAGGATGGCTACCAGGGGCAGGCCGTCGAGCCAGGGGGCGAGGCCGCTCAAGGTGCGCGGTCCGAGGAGTTCAGCTGCTGCGCCAGGCTGTAAAGGCCGGCCGCGACTGCGTCGGCGTCGAGCCGCACCACACGGTGGCCGAGCTTCTCCAGCGCGGCCTCATAGAGAGCGGCCAGGCTCGGCGCGCCGAGCAGGTGGACCGTTGTGGGCTCGGCCGGCACTGCAGAGGCCAGCTCGTCGCCGATCAGCAGGCCGGAAAGATAGCTGCGCACCTCGTCCTCCGGCAGGTCGCCGGTAAGCGCGCGGCTGCGCGCCGAGAACAGCCGGTTCAGCAGGCCGCCCTGCTGACCCACCGCGACCCCTTCGAGGAACCAGCGGTCGACCGCCACGGCGCCCTTGGTCATCAGGCGGGAGAGGATGGAGTGGCCCTGCAGCAGGTCGAAGACCTCGCCGGTCATGTAGGTGGCGAAACCCTGCAGCACCCCGTCTTCGACGCGCACCCACTTGCTGTGGGTGCCGGGCAGGCAGACCAGGCCGCCGCCGGCCGGCAGGGCGGCAAGCGCACCCAGCACCTGGGTCTCCTCGCCGCGCATCACGTCCGGCTGCCCGGCCCGTGATTCGTCGAGCAGGCCCGGTACGATCCAGGCCTCGCCGGAGCCCCAGTCGATGCGCTCCAGCCCCGCGGCGATCTCCTCCGGCTCGGCCGGGCAAGAGACATAGGGCACCTCCCGCCAGCCCTGGCGGCTGCCGATCATGCCGCTCATGACGACCAGTGCATCCGGCTGGGCGGTGAGCCAGGGGCCGATCTCGGCCTCCAGCGCCGCGGCGAAGTCGCCGCCGCGCACGCGCAGAATGCCACCGGGCGATTCATGGCGCTCTGTGATGCCGCCTTCCGCATCCAACAGGTAGGCGCGAAACGACGATGTGCCCCAATCGACAGCAATGACGGGTCCGCTCACAGGAAATCCTCGATGTAGTTCTCGACGATGGCATCCAGACTGGCGTCGCGCGGCAGGCCGAGCCTGGTGGCACGCTCGTAGGAGGCGTCCCGAGGCCAACTGTCGCAGATCCGCTGGATGAAGGGATCGGGCTGGAAGACGATCTCGCCCAGCTTGCGGTCGCCGGCGACGCGCCTGAGGGCGTCGATCATCTCGCGGACGGTGACCGTGAAACTCGGCAGGCTGACCGCGCGGTCGTCGCCGAGAGCGGCGCCCTCGGCTTCGTGCAGCGCAATGAGACCGCCGACAATGGAGCGGTAGCCGAGCAGCGGCATGACGGTGTCTTCCGAAACCGGGATCCGGCAGGCCTCCCCGTTCAGTGGTTCGCGAAACAGACCGCTGACGAAGCTGGAGGCGGCCGCGTTGGGCTTGCCGGGCCGCACGATCACCGTCGGCAGGCGCGCCGAGCGGCCGTCGAAGAAACCTTTGCGGGTGTAGTCGTTCACCAGCAGCTCGCAGATCGCCTTGGTCGCGCCGTAAGTGGTCTGCGGCGTCTGCTTGGCATGGTCGCCGACCATCGGAACCATGGCGGAACCGCCAAAGACGGCGATGGAGCTGGCGAAAACCAGCCGCGGCTGGCCGGCGCGGGCACGGCAAGCCTCGAAAACGTTGAGCCCGCCGGTGAGGTTCACGCGCATCGCGAGGTCGAAATCCAGTTCGCCACCGCCGCTCACCACCGAGGCCAGGTGAAACACGGAAACGTCGTCGCGGTCGACCAGGGCTGCGACCGCCGCAGTATCGGAGATGTCGCCGGCGCACAGGGTTACCCGCTGATCGGCCCAGGCCGGACGTTCCGTCGGCACCGCGACGTCGAACAGCAGCACTTCTTCAATCGGTGCCTGTGCGCCGCCGGGCGCCGTCAGGCTGCCGCGCTGCAGCAGGGCCTGCGCCAAGCGCTGCCCGACAAAGCCGGTCCCCCCGGTAATGACGACCTTCAAACCTTACCTCCCCTCTGCTGCCGTAACCCAATTGTCCCCGGTTTCCGCTGCTTTGCGCCCGATTTTGACGGCACAGCCGCCGTTGCGCAATGCACCTCGCCGCCGACGGCGGCAAGCAGCCGACGAGAAGGGCTGCATGTGCCAGCTTGGCGGTCTGCCCCATGTTTGCTATTGATGGGTAGCGCTGTCCAATGAAGAAGGATGGCGTCCTCAAAGAAAAAATCCGCCCGCGCTCCGAAACGGCTGACGGGCGTTCCTTGCCTTAGGCGTACAAGCAGCTGGAGAAACAAGCGTGAAGCCGGAACTCGTTATGGTCGGCCCGATGATGCCGCATGTCATGGAAGCGCTGGACAGCGACTTCACAGTCCATCGTCTGTGGGAATCCACAGACCGCGCAGCCCTGCTGAAGCAGGTGGCCGACAAGGTGCGCGCCATCGCCACCAGCGGCCACCTCGGCGCCGATGCTGCCATGATGGATGCCCTGCCGAAGCTGGAGATCATCAGCTGCTACGGCGTTGGCGTCGATTCCATCGACCTTGGCCACGCCGCCGCACGCAAGGTGATCGTCACCAACACGCCCGACGTCCTGAACGACGACGTCGCCAACATGGCCATCGCTCTGCTGCTCGCCACATCGCGGGAGATCTGCAACGGCGACCGCTACGTGCGCGAAGGCAAGTGGCTGAAGGGCGCCATGCACCTGACCCGTGCGATCCGCGGCCGACAGCTCGGCATTCTCGGCCTCGGGCGCATCGGCAAGGACATCGCCCGCAAGGCCGAAGCTTTCGACATCAAGATCGCCTACCACGGCCGCAAGAAGCAGGACGTGCCCTTTCGCTACTACGACGACCTGGTCGAGATGGCGCGTGACAGCGACTACCTGGTCGCCATATGCCCGGGCGGGCCGGCCACCGACAAGATCGTCAACCGCCCGGTCCTCGACGCCATCGGACCCGAGGGGGTCTTCATCAACGTGGCGCGCGGCTCCGTGGTCGACGAGCCGGCGTTGGTCGCTGCCCTGCAGGACGGCCGCCTCGGCGGCGCTGGCCTCGACGTCTTCGCCGAAGAGCCAAAGGTGCCCGAGGCCCTCCTGAAGATGGAGCAGGTGGTGCTGCAGCCGCACGCGGCCAGCGCCACGCACGAGACCCGCCGCGCCATGGGCGATCTCGTGATCGACAACCTGCGCGCTCACTTCGCCGGCAAGCCGGTGCTGACACCGGTCTGATCCGCCGACGGCCACCGCAAACGACTGAAGAAAACCGCACTCCAAGGGGAGGAATCCATGAAACTGCTGCGCTATGGGGCTGTCGGCCAGGAAAAGCCGGGCGCCCTCGACCGCAAGGGGACGCTGCGCGACCTCTCCGGCCACATCGCCGATCTCAGCGACTCGACCTTGCTGCCCGAGTCCCTCGCGAAGCTGAATGAGCTGGAGATCGAGAACCTGCCTGCGGTGGAGGGCTCGCCGCGCCTCGGTGCCTGCGTCGGCAACGTCGGCAAGTTCGTCGCCATCGGCCTCAACTACGCCGACCACGCCGCCGAATCGGGCGTCGAGGTGCCGAAGGAGCCGGTTATCTTCACGAAGGCGACGAGCTGCATCTGCGGGCCGAACGACAACGTGGCGATCCCGCGCGGCTCGCAGAAATGCGACTGGGAGGTCGAGCTGGCCTGCGTCATCGGCAAGCCCGGCAAGTACATCGAGGAAGCCGACGCCCTGAAGCACGTCGCCGGCTACTGCATCGTGAACGACGTTTCCGAGCGCGGCTTCCAGCTGGAAGGCACCGGCCAGTGGGTGAAGGGCAAGAGCGCCGACACCTTCGGCCCGGTCGGCCCCTGGCTGGTCACCCCCGACGAGGTACCAGATCCACAGGACCTGCAGCTCTGGCTCGAGGTGAACGGCCACCGTTACCAGGACGGCAGCACCAGGACCATGGTCTTCACCATGGCCCACCTGATCAGCTACGTCAGCCGCTTCATGAGCTTGCAGACCGGCGACATCATCACCACGGGCACACCGCCGGGCGTCGGAATGGGCCAGAAACCGCCGACCTACCTGAAGCCGGGCGACGTCATCACTCTCGGTATCGCGGGCCTCGGCGAACAGCGCCAGCACGTCGTCGCCGCGGACTGACGACACCCGACTCATTCGATCGCAAGGAGGCTTCTTCGTGAGCACGAGCAAGCAGCGCGTCGGCTTCATTGGTGTCGGCCTGATGGGCCACGGCATGGCCAAGAACATCGTTCAGAAGGGCTATCCCCTTTCGGTAATGGGGCACCGCAACCGCAAGCCGGTCGAGGACCTGGTAAAGCGGGGTGCCAAGGAGGCCAAGAGCCCCGCGGCGATGGCCAGGAACAGCGACGTCATCTTCCTCTGCGTCACTTCCTCGGTGCAGGTGGAGGACCTGATCCGCCGCAAGGACGGCATCAAGGCCGGCGCCCACAAAGGCCTCATCGTCATCGACTGTTCGACGGCGGATCCCAACTCGACCCTGGCCCTGGCAGAGGAACTGGCGCCGCTCGGTGTGCGCCTGATCGACGCGCCGCTCGGCCGCTCGCCCAAGGAGGCCGAAGCGGGCCTGCTCAACACCTTCATCGGCGCCGACGACAAGACGCTGAAGGAGGTGCGCCCGCTCATCGAGACCTGGGCCGAGAACGTCATCCACGTCGGCCCGGTCGGCGCCGGGCACAAGATGAAGCTGATCAACAACTTCGTCGCCATGAGCTACGTCGCGGTCTATGCCGAAGCCTTTACCGCGGCGAGAAAGTCCGGCGTGCCGCTGGAGAAGTTCCACGAAGTCATTTCCGCCGGCGGCCTCAACAGCGGCATGTTCCAGAACGTCTGCAAGTGGGTCATCGGTGGCGACCCCAAGGCGCACGAGTTCACCATCGCCAACTGCGACAAGGACGTGCGCTATTTCAACCAGCTGGCCGACGCGGAGAAGCTGACCACGGTGGTCGCCAGCGCCGTGAAGCAGACCTACACCATGGCCATGGCGATGGGCCGCGGCGAGCGCAACATGCCGATGCTCTGCGACGCCGTGGCGAACTTCAACGGCGTCACCCTGCAGCCGCCGGGCGCCGAGAAGGCGAAGAAGGAAAAGAAAAAGAAAAAGAAGTAGCGTCCGCGCCGCTGCCCGCCTCGCCCTTCGAGACGGGCCTGACTGCCCTCCTCAGGGTGAGGCTCCAGTATTGACCTCATGCTGAGGCGGCGGCAGAGCCGTCGTCTCGAAACACGAGGTCGATCGGCACCGCGCTTCCGCTACGCTACCCCCCGAACTGGCCGGCGGGGAAGCCTCTGACGCCGGGGACGATCTCGAAGAGGCCACCGGCCAGCGGCTGCTCCTCGCGCTCCGACTCGTCGAGACCGATATTGGCCGAGGTGACGAAAAGGCGGTCCAGATCGGCGCCGCCGAAGGTGCAGCTGGTGACCTGCGCCACCGGCATCTCGATGACGCGGTCGACCTTGCCGTCGGGCGTGAAGCGGGTCAGACGCCAGCCGCCCCAGTGGGCGACCCAGAGGCCGCCTTCCGCGTCGCAGGTCATGCCGTCGGGATAGCCGTCGCCTTCCGGAATGGTCGCGAAAACGCGCTTGCCGGAGAGCTTACCGCTTTCGGCGAGGTCGAAGACATAGATCGTCCCCTCGAAGGTGTCGGTGTGATAGAGCCGGCGGTAGTCTGGACTGAAGGCCGGGCCGTTGGTCACCACATAGCCCTTGTCCATGCGCTGCCAGTCGAGGTCGGGATCGAGGCGGTAGAGCGCACCGCTGGCCTCGCGCGCGCCGTCGTCCATGGTACCGGCCCAGATGCGCCCCGCGGCATCGGCCTTGGCGTCGTTGAAGCGGTTGTCCGGATAGTCGGGCTCCGGTTGGCCGATGGTCTCCGGCGTCAAGGTGCCGGGTGTGAGGAAGGCGAAGCCGCGGTCCTTGAAGCCGGCGACCAGGCCCTCGCCGTTGGCCCGCTCGATGACCCAGCCGATCGGCTCCGGCATCACCCAGGAGGTCCTGTCGCCGTCCGACGGGCGATAGCGGTGCAGCGCCGGTGCCTTGATATCCACCCAGTAGAGTACGGCTTCGCGCGAGGACCATAAGGGGCCTTCGCCCAGGATCGCCGCGGCCTCCCAGAGGCATCGCACGTCCGACATTCTTTCCCCACTGCGCCGTTGATCGCTTGACCGCAGAATACGGGTTTTGCGCCGCGATCAAAACCATCATCTCAAGGCATGGATTCGCGCCTAGTGAGGGTAGCGCAGTCTGTAGTAGTGATCGAAGCGCGCCGCATCGCTGCCGGCATCCTTCAGGTAGTGCAGGATGTCATCGGCCGCACGCACGCCGCTGATGTAGGCGCCGTGCACCGCCAGCGGCTGATACTTGCGGTCGTAGGCGGAGGCCACGGCCTCGCCGGCCCAGAACAGCGGCAGGGTCTCGCGCGGGTCCTTCAGCGCCTCGCGCGCCTCCTTGGCCAGCATCCTGCCCTGGCGGCGCGGCGCGAAAGCAAGGTAGGAGTTGCCGCCCTTGGCAAAGGGGTCCTTCGACCAGTCCGCGCGCAGGAAGTTGGGCTTGAACGTACCGCCGACGGTCTTGCCGGCAAGGACGGTCTTCTGCGTCCAGCGCCGTCCGCGTCCGTAGATTTTGCCGAGCGCCTCGAAGACGTGGGCGAGCGCTTGCTCGTCGCTCATTTCGGCGATCTGGTCGTGGTCCTGGTTCATCAGCAGGCCGGTCAGGACGTGCGGGCCGAGGTGTTCCTTGGGAAAGGAGGAGAAGAAGGTGCGCGCCTTGCCGAGCGGATTGCTGAGGACGGTCATGTGACCCGAGGACTCGCCACCGTCGTCGATCCACACCCGTTCCTTGAACTCCAGGCTGAACTTGGTGATGGCACCCATGCGCACCAGCCCCAGCGCCTCTCTCTTGCGCGGCGTCAGCAGCGTTCCGAAGATTTCCTCCCCTTCCCCGCTGTCGGGATTGAGCATGCCGACGGAAAAGGTGCAGAGAGCGCTGCGCCCGGTGAAGCTCTGCCCGCCCTGCGTGGTCACCATGACCTTGCCGTCGGCAAGCCGCTCCACCTTCAGCACTTTGCGCGCCGTGGAGCCGGCCCGACTCTTCTCGACAGTGCCGCCCAGCGCCTTGAACTCCTCGGCGATCTTCGTTGGAAGCGTATCGAAGCCGCAGAGCCCGAAGGGCTTGGCGCTGCCATGCTGCATGCGCAGCTCCTTGCGCTCCATCAGCTGGTCGATGATGGCATCGGTCTTCAGTCCGGCGATGGAGATGACGTCGAGGGCACCCGGCGTGTGGGCCGAGAGCGTATAGGTGAGCAGGGCCAGACCCCGGTCCGACATGCCCTTCCTGGCGGCAAAGCGCTCCGCGAAAGTCTTTGCCGTCATGTCCGCAGTGATCTCCGCATCGAAGGCCTGGATCGCTTCCAGAGCCTTGGGCAGGTCCCAGAACTCCGGCTGCACGATCACCTCGGCTAACATCTTCGTGCGCACCCAGGGGCTGAAGTACATGCGGTTGCGCGGAATCTTCAACGCGCCCATGCCGCACTTGTGCAACGGAGACGTGGTAAAGCCGTGCTTGCGGATCTCGCGCCAGAATTCCAGGTAGCGGTCCTGCTCGGCGATATGAATGTATTCAGCTCCGGCTTCGACCGGCACCGCATTGCCGTCTTTACTGACGAAGTCGCGCAGCGACTTCATGCGGCCTCCGATGCGGTCGGAACCCTCCAGCAGCAACACTTTGAGCCCTGCCTGCTGCAGGTTACGGGCCGCGGTCACGCCGCTGATCCCGGCGCCGAGGACGATACAGTCGAACAGGGTGTCGGTTACCGAAGTCGGCATCTCATCGTCTCCCCTTGAGTGGCCGCCGTGCGGCCACTCCTCAAGCCGAATTCATTCGAGCCTACCTGCAGAGGAAGAACGTCGCGCCATCTCTGGCGGCCGGAACCGGCGACCGCAGCGGCTGTCGCGCTGCCCGCCGGTCGCCGAAGACTACGCCCGCTGCAAGCAGATATCCACCAATCGGCAGCGACTATTAAGAGGATTGCCGTGGGGGGAATGGTGGTGGCGCGGGCAGCGATCGGCCGTAACGCGAGGGCGGCGGATCGTCGTCTCGCCGCAAAGCAGCCATGCAACAGGGGGTGGTCCGGGCCCTTGAAAACCCCATAGAATGGGCAAGGTCGGCCTCGTCGCCGCATCCCGCCCTTGCCTGAGGAAGCCCGCCATCGCGATGCCCGCAAGCTCAGACGGTTCCCTGCTGCACCTGACCGACGGTCTCGCCGAGGCGGAGGTGGCGCCGGATCACGGTGGCTGCCTGACCGCGTTCCGCTGGCGCAGCGATCGCGGCGCCATAGACTGGCTGCGCCCGGCCCCGGCGCAGGACGCGTTCTCCCCCAACGCCAGCGCCTGCTTTCCGCTGGTGCCCTACTCCAATCGCATTCGCGACGGGCGCTTCCGCTTCGGCCGGCGCGACCATCGCCTGGCGCCAAATTTTGCCCCGTCGCGCCACAGCATCCATGGTCACGGCTGGAAGCTGCCCTGGCGCGTCGGCGAGCACCGCGCGGCCGACCTCGCGCTGGCCTACGAGCACGACGGCAGCGACTGGCCGATGCCGTACCGGGCCGAGCAGCGTTTCACACTTGACGGCGGCGCGCTGACGGTCGAAGTCGCCGTGACAAATTTGGGCGATGAGGCGATGCCCGCCGGAC
Source organism: uncultured Pelagibius sp. (assembly GCA_964472095.1). GTDB lineage: Bacteria > Pseudomonadota > Alphaproteobacteria > Kiloniellales > Kiloniellaceae > Pelagibius. The sequence goes on along the minus strand of CAYYIV010000012.1, from coordinate 44,180 downwards.
TCGGCCTGCACCCCTATTTTCCCCGCACGCCCGACTGCCGCCTCACCGCAGGGGTCGTACAGATGTGGGCGACCGACGACGAGGTCATGCCGACGGCGCTGGTCGCCGCAACAGCGACGGCCGATCCGTCGACAGGTCTGCAGCCCGAGCTGGCGGTGCTCGACAACTGCTTCACCGGCTTTTCCGGGCGCGCCGTCATCGACTGGCCCGGGCGCGGTGCGTCGCTGACCCTGGAAGCCGACCCGGCGCTGGCTTTCCTCGTCGTCTATACGCCACCGGATGCCGACTTCTTCTGCGTCGAGCCGGTCAGCCACTGCACCGATGCGGTGAACCTGGCGGCGGCCGGGCGCAAGGATACCGGCCTGCGGGTGCTCGGCCCGGGCGAGCGCTTCGCCGCTGCCGCGCGTTTCCTGCCCCGGCTGGCCGGCGGATCGTGACGGCTGCCTCCGGCACCCTGATGCTGGCGCGCGCCTCCGGCGACAGCGGTGTCGAGTTGACCTGGAAGTGGAACTTGGCCTATACGCAGGTGGCTCTGGCCGTGCCCGCCACGGTCTACGCCGTACTGACATCAGGCGGTTTCATGTAGGATACCCTCGCGGTCACCACCTCGGACCTCTCGATTCGGCAGCAAAACCGGCAGGCTTCCTTTGCTCTCAGGCGTCATCCCAGGCAGTCCTTCTGCAATCTGCGCGGCCGGTGCGGCGCCGGCGGGAGGACAGTTCGCCCGCCCCACCCCAGCGCCCGACGGCCGGCAACCCGGCTAAGCTCCGCCCATGATCGCCCCCGAGCTTCTCGCGCCCTTTCAAATGGGCGTTCTCTTCCTGCTGATCGTTGTCGCGCTTGCTGTCCTCTCCACCGAGGCGCTGTCGATCGAGCTGACTGCGCTGGCGGTCATCGCCACCTTGGTCATGTTCTTCCACTTCTTTCCGGTGATCGGCCCAGACGGCGAGGACAAGCTCGATCTGCGCTCCCTTTTCTCCGGCTTCGCCAACCCGGCCCTCATCGCCGTGCTGGCCCTGCTGGTGTTGGGCGAAGGACTGACGCGCACCGGCCTGCTCGACGACGCCGCCAACTCGGTCATCGTCTTTACCAAGCAGAACCGCGCTTTCGCCATCGCCCTCATGCTGGTGGTGGTGGTCGCCTTCAGCGCCGTGCTGAACAATATTCCCGTGGTGGTGTTGTTCATTCCCATCATGCAGGCGCTGACCCGCCGCTTCCGGCAGTCGCCCAGCCGCTACATGATGCTGCTGAGCTTCGCCTCGGTACTCGGCGGCATGACCACGCTGATCGGCTCCTCGACCAACCTGCTGGTGTCGCTGGAGCTGGCCGACCTCGGGGAGAGGCCCTTCGGGTTCTTCGACTTCACCATTCCCGGGCTGGTGCTGGCCGGCAGCGGTCTGCTCTATCTGTTTTTCGTCGCCCCACGGCTGCTGCCCGACCGGGCGCCGATGGCCGGGGTGGTCGAGGAACGCAGCCGTCACTTCATCGCGCAGATTTCGGTCACACGAGGCTCCCGCCTGGTTGGCTTGAGGCCAGTTGGCGGCGTCTTCCCCGGTCTCAAGGATGTGACCGTGCTGATGATCCAGCGCGACGAGCACGCCACGGTGCCGCCCTTCGACAACATTGGTCTGGAGGTCGGCGACCTGGTCATTATCGCCGCCACCCGGCAGGCGCTCGCGGAACTGGCCAAGGGCCAGCCGGAACTGCTGCATCCGGACCTTATGGCCAGTGCCATGCGCGACACTGCGGAAGGCGATACCGGCGGCGGCGAGCGACGCGCGCCCTGGACCGCCAGCGGCCAGACCCAGGCCGAGGTCATGGTGCGCCCGGAATCCGAGTTCGTCGGACGCACGCTGGAAGAAATCGGCTTCCGGTACAAGCACCATTGCATCGTGCTGGGCATTGAGCGGCGCAGCCGCATGCTGCGCGAGCGCATCACCCGCATCCCGCTGAAGGACGGCGACGTGCTGCTGATTCAGGGACAGCCGGAGGATGTCGACCGCCTGCGTGGTGAACGCAATGTCGTTCTCATGGAGTGGTCGCGCCAGCATCTGGTGACGCCAGAGCACAAGCGCAATGCCGCGCTCATCTTCCTGGCAGTCATCGCTGTCTCGGCGAGCGGCCTGGTGCCCATAGCGCTGGCCGCCTTCTGCGGCGCCACCATTATGATCGCCATCAACATCCTGTCGATCGGCGATGCCGTCCGGGTGCTCGACCGCAAGATCGTCCTTACAATCGCCATGGCGCTGGCGCTGGGCTCGGCCATGCAGGAGACCGGCGGTGCCACTCTGCTCGCCGAACTGCTCATTGAAACCCTGGCCGGCGCCTCGCCCGGTCAGATGCTCTCCGCCTTCTTCCTGTTGCTGGCGCTGCTCTCCAACGTGCTCAGCACCAAGGCGACAGCGGTACTCTTCACGCCGATCGCCGTCGACCTCGCCCACGCGCTCGGGGTCCCGGTGGAGCCCTTTGCGGTGGCGGTGATCTTCGCCTCCAACTGCTCCTTCGCTTCGCCCATCGGCTACCAGACCAACCTGGTGGTGATGACGCCGGGCAACTACCGCTTTATGGACTTCGTGCGCACCGGCACGCCGCTAATCCTGCTGGTGTGGATCGTCTTCACTCTGTTCGCTCCGTGGTACTACGACCTGCCGCTGTGACCGAGGGGGCCGGCGGCGCGAAGAGGTCCTGGCCGATGACGAAGGGTTCCGCGGCATCGACGACGATATCGCGGGGCAGGTCCGCGACGTAGCCGAGCGCCTCAAGCTGCGCGGGATCGAGCGACAGGCGGTAGCGGCCGTAGGGAATTCTTTCGAGGAAGAAGTAGCCGTCATAGGCGGTGACGGTTTCCGCCACCACGCGGCCCGCCGGATCGCTGAGCATGATCCTCAGCGACGCCCCGGGCCGCAGCGCCGCTTCGCCGACCCCGCCAACCATCACCGTGCCGTCCACTTCGCCGGTCTCGATCACCGGGAACAGCAGCATGGTGGCGCTGCCGGGCCGGGTGACGGCGCGCACCGGCCGGCTGGCGGAAACCCAGAAGGGATCCTCCAGCGTCCCCTCGTTGAGGCCGATTTCGATTTCCCGGTAGGGCTCCAGGCCCACAATGAAGGCACCGCCGCTCTCGTCGGTCCGCACATTGCGCGGCAGCCGCGGCCCGGAGAACCCGACGTTGCGGATCGCCGGCTCGTCGGGATCAAAGACACCGTCGTTGTTGCGGTCGAGGAAGACCTGCGCGCTGACGGCGCCGCGTCGCGCGAAGGGGCGCGGCCTCACCGCGATGCGGCCGTCGCGCGGATCGCGCCCGATGCTGAAGGACAGACCGAGGCGGGCGTTGTAATCGCCTTCGCTGTCGCCTTCCAGATTGAGGCCGACGGCAAAATGCTCGAACTGATAGTTCAGACCCACGGTCGCACTGGTCAGTTCCTGCTCGCCGCCAAAGTGGCGCAGGCCGAAGCGGGCACCGAAATCGTCGTCGATGCGCCAGTCGGCGCTCAGCACGACTTGGTCGAAGCCCGGTTCGGGGGCAAGGTTGACGCCAATCTCGCCGCGCAGGCGGAAGTCGCCCATCAGCGTGCCGACCAGGAGCCGCGCATCGCTGTCGCTGTCGCGGTCCCGGCGCAGCCGCGTGTTGCTGGACAGCGCAAGATTGAAGGGCCGCACAATGGCGGAAACCCTGCCGAAGAAATCGGTCTGCCAGTCGCCGCCTTCCGAGATGTCGTGGGTCACGGAGGCCGACAGCGGCTGGTGCCCCAGGCCGAAGTCCGGCAGGTGGCCGTTGAGCCGCAGGATGCTGCGGCTGCGCAGATGGCCGGAGACCGAGCCGTTGTCGGTCTGCTCGGAATGGAAGTCCTCGAAGAAGCTCTGCTCGCCGAAGAAGGACCAGCCCCAGAGACGGGTCTGCAGGCGGCTGCCGACGGCCAGGCCGCCGCCGTCATCCACCGCCAGGTCGAGCTGGCCCAGCGCCCCGAAGACGGAGCTCTGCAGATTGGCGCTGCCGTACTGCCGGCGCTGGCCGTCGACTGAAAGGCTGGCAATACCGGCGCCGACCGAAAGGGTTTCGTCGATGCCATGCTCGAGCTGGAACACGAAGCGGTTCTCGCCGTCGTCCGGGTGCCGCGACGTCGTCTCGTCGAAGTCGATGAGGTCCTTGTTGCGTTGGTTCATGGCGAGGCGGAAATCGGTACGGCCGGGTTCCGCGAACTCCGGTGTGACGAAGTAGTTCTCGACAACCTCACGCTTCTGGCCCTGCGGACCGTAGAAGACGAGGCGGAACTCGTTCAGGCCGGACACTGTATCGAGGTTGGCGAACTCGTAGCGGCCGTTGCCCACGTCGCCGTCGGTCTGGAAGTCGATCAGTTCTCCGTTGCGGTAGACTTCCACCTCCCAGCCGAGCGGCAGCTCGCCGCGCAGGGTCACCCGGTTGGTCTGCTCCAGCCGGTCGAGGTCGAAGGAAGAAATCTGGAGACCCCGCCCTGCGGTGTTCTCCGCCACCAGCGGGAGGTCCGGCGTGCTGACGTCGCCCAGGGCGTACTCGCGGGCATCGAGCGGCCCGAGCAGGCCGCCATCGAGGGAACGGCGCCCCAGGCGCAGGCGGATGTTGGGGGCCTCCTGGTCGCTGTCGGCGATCGCCGTCGCTTCGGCATCGAGGGTCCCGACGATGCCGGCGACCGTGCTGGTCAGGCTGCCTCGGCCGTGCAGGCCCTCGGTCTGCCGCCGCGCGGAGAGATCTATGCTGGTATCGATGAAGGGCCAGTCGATCCAGCGGTCCTCGGGCTCGATCCGCTGGTTTTCATCGCCGCCGGCAGCGCGGCGCAGATGGCGCCGGCGCTCCTCGCGCGCGATGCGCTCCTGCAGCGGCAGCGGCTCCAACGCCGTCACGGCGATGGCAAGCTCGGCGAAGCGAAGTTCAAGCAGCAGGGGGAACCAGCGCTCCAGCTCTTTCAGGGAGACGTAGATGTCGTCCGGATGGCGCTCCAGAGCCGCAGGATCAACCGCGAGGCTTCGCCCGGCGATTTGCACTTCCAGCACCGAGAGGTCGAGGCGGAAGGACCTGTCGTCGTTGAGGAACCAGCCGCTGGCGGTTCCTGCCGCCGGGTCCACGGCGATGGGGAACTCCAGCAGGTCGGCGACCGCCCCTAGCGGCGCGAAGGCTTCCTTCCCGTCGTAGAGGACGACCACGGCGTCGCTCAGCACATAGCGGTCGAGCCGCAGGCCGAAGACGTAGAGCTCCTCGTCCGGCCGCTCGGCCCAATCCGCGCCGGCCGCGGCGGCTGCGCAAGACAGCAGCGCCGCCGCCAACAGGCCGGCGATGGGCAGGAGGCCCCGGGTGACGACGCAGCACAAGGGGTGCGGCCCGCGTGACGTGCACAGGCAGTCTCAGCGGGCCCACGTCAGGGTAGACGCAGGAGCCCGCTGGCGAGCGATGCGCCGCCGCGCTCCGGGCGTTCGCGGTACTCGACCCGGACATCCTGGTCAGCAGCGCCGGAGAGGCTCTCTGAATCCAGCGGCAGGACGACATCGCGATGCGGCGTGGAAAGGTAGATCGCGACGTTGTTGAGGCGCCCCACTTCCTCGTCACCTATGGTCGCCACCAGATCTCCTCGCAGCGATTTCGCGCCGGAGCGGGTAATTCGCAGCGCAATGGCCGGATCGCCGTTGCCGAGTTTCGCCGGCTCCAGGGCCTGGATGGAGCCTGCCGCCTGCAACGCGCCGTGGCGGACGATGACCGGCACGGTCACACCGAAGACCGTCTGGATCTGGATCGATAGGCCGGTGCCGGCCGTACTGACGGCACTGGGCGTCTCCGCCCGCGGCACCTGCTGGAACAGCAGGTGCGAGCGGTATTCGCCCTCCTGCAGGTTGGCCGGCCGGCGATAGAGAATGCGGACCGTCTGGGGCTTGGCCGGCTCCAGGGTGATCTGGCGCGGCGCGTAGCGGAACAGCGCATTGGCAAAGCCTTCGCCTTCCGCCGGAGTCTCCGCCGGGTGAAGGTCTCCCCTTTCGTCCATGCGGTAGTTGACGATCGAGATGCGGTAGGTCTCGGTCTCGCTGCCGCGGTTGGCCAGGGTCAGCACCTGGCTGCGGGTGCGGCTGTCCAGTTCCACCAGTTGCGGCGTCACCACCAGCCCGCCGGCGGCCCGTGCGGGAACCTGGAAGAAGCAGCCGGCAGTCAGGGTCAAAACAACGGCAATGAGCTGGACGCGCGGCGACCGGACAAGCGGCAAGGCGCGCCGAAGCGAATGACAGAACAACATTGAATCCCCCAATCAAAGCGAGGACGGGCCGGCCTTCCCCCGAAAGCCGACCCGTCACCAAGCAACCATGAGCAAGCTGCTGCTCAGTAGTTCACGGTCACCGTATAGGTGCCCGAGTAGGAGCCGGAGGCCTGGGCCGCGTTGACCACAAGGTCTCCACCGACATTGAAGGTCAGATCGCCCGAACCGTCCGTGGTCGGCGTGCCGCCCGCATCGTGGGTGAAGTTGTTCAGCGTCATGGCGGTACCCGGGCCGGTCAGCGAACCCGCGGTGAAGCCGATCGTCACGGCGGTGCTGGCATCGCCAGAAGCCGTGAAGGCGCCCGCCGCCGGCGAACCGGAGAAGGTGTAGCCGCCGGGGCCGCTGACGGCGCCGGCTGCGGAAATCGTCACCGTGCCGCCCGAACCGTCCACGGCAACGGTGCCGAAGTCCATCTGAGTGTCCTCGGTGATGGAGATCGCCTGCTGGATCTGGGCCGAGGCATTACCGGTCTCGTCCGTGGCGAATGCGGTCGACGATGGCAGTGCGAAGCCGATGCCGACGGCGCCAGCCGCCGCAATTTTCGTGAAAGCCCTCATTGTTCAACTCTCTTCCTTATTTGAATTGTTCACTCATGCCCGGCAAAGAACGTCCCCCAGTACCGAGACAATGCGTAGACGTATTCGCGCAGTTTTCCTTTAAATATTGGTTAATTGGAGAGTTGCTCTTGCTTATTGGTTTTATCTGTACATAGCTTCACTGCAGGTACTACGCAGATTAGCTATCCTTGACTCACTATAACGCCTCTTATAGGAGATTATTTACTTCAACTTCTCCAAAAGGCTGTATTTTGCGCTCTTCGATTGCGCAGCCGGCAGTATTACGACTAACGGAAGTCGTTTATTCGATTAGTTGAATTTAACGTATTGATTATCTGCCGGCGGCCCCAAAGCTGCCAAAATGGCAGCCTCCAGCCGCTTCCGGCCGCAGAAATGCGGCCTGCCGACCAGGACGTGGCGCGTCAGTTGAGGGGTGGCGGCGGGGCGACGCAGTCGGTGGCGCCGCGGTAGCTGCAGAGGCGATAGCGGACGAGCACCGCGTAGGCCTCCAGGTAGCGGTTTACGTCGGCCCAGCTCTTGAAGCCCGAGCCGTTGAAGCTGGCCTGGCCGAAGTGGCGGTCGACGGTCGCCCCCAGCACTTCGCCGGTGACGGCATCGGTCCACAGGGATTCGACCAGCAGGTCGGCACCCTGGGCCAGCGGGCTGGCGAGATTGTCTAACACCATCTGCTTTTCCGGGTCCTCGCGCGCGACCATCGCGACGGTGTCCATGGCCACTTCCTCGCGGGTTTCCGGCAGCAGGGCGAACTGCACGCGCACGGTGCCGCGCTGCGGCTCGGTGGACAGCAGGAAGTCCTTGCCGAGTTCCCGTCCCATGAGGATGTGGAAGTTGTTCAGCAGGGTCTGGCGGTCGTCGGGAGAAATCGTTCGCTGGTCTTCCAGCGGTGCGAAGTAAATGATCGGGTCGATCATCACCTTGTCGAAGCTGCGGCCCTCGGCGCTCTCGCTGGTGTAGTAGAGATCGGGGGCGAGGTCGCTTTTACCGGCCTGCAGCTGCTGCTGAACTTCGGTGGTCAGGATGGCGGAGCTGTTGCGCTCGGTCAGCATTTGCAGGCCGGCACAGGCCCCCAGCAGCAAAAGCATGGCGGCAGCAAGCAAACGGCTCGGCATCGCGATTCCTCCCTATGGATTGAACCGCAAGATGCGATGGCAGGGCGGCCTTGGCAATGACCTTGGCGCGCCGGATCTCCGGCCAGCCCCTGGAGCCGTCAAGCCAACGTAAAGAAAGCCTTGGTAAATTCGCCGGCTTCGGCTTATCTCCAGGGCCAGGACGGGTCCCCGCAGGCCCTATCGAAACTGCAGCCAAGCATGACCAGCCACACCGCCGCCCAGGACGATCGTGAAACCACCGCCCGCCGGCGCCACGCCTGGGCCTGGACAGCCGCCGGCTATGGCTTCTTCGCCGTCGGCCTGCTGGGTACCGTGCTGCCGGTCCTGCCGACCACCATCTTCTGGATCATCGCAGCGGCCTGCTTCGCCAAGGGCTGCCCGGCCATGGCCCGCAAGATCTACGCCTGGCCCGGCATCGGTCCTGCCGTGGAGGCCTTCCTCAGCCACGGCATCATCGCCCGCAAGGCAAAGGTCAGCGCCCTGCTCGGCATGGCCCTGGCCGGCGTCATCGTGGCGCTGACGCCACTTCCCCTGGCGGCGATGCTGATCACCCTCGCGGTCATCGCCCTAGCCGCGCTCTATGTCGCCACGCGGGCGGAAAGTCGGGCGCCGGCAGCGGACTGACCGGCCGCCTCCCACCGCTCCGACCCGACGCCCGCCGGGCCGATTCCCGCCAGTGGTATGACCAGTGGTATTGCGACCAATCCACTTTATCCGTCCGACCCTTAGCGGCAGTTCATCAACTATCTTCCTACTACCGACCGCTGCCCAAAGCCGCTAGGCTCGCGGCATAACAACAAATAGTGGGAGGAAAGTTCAAATGCGAAAATCCCTACCCCTTGTATCGCTGGCCGCCCTCATACTGGCGACACCCGCGTTGGCGCAGAGCAATCTCGAAAAGCTCGGTGCCTTCCAGACCACCGGCGTGACCGAGTTCGAAGTGATCGAACAGAGCGGCGCCTACGCTGACGGCATCCGCAAGAATCTCGAGCGGATCAACCTGCCTGCCGGCTTCAAGATCGACCTCTATGCCGTGGTGCCGGATGCCCGACACATGGCGGTCGGCCCGCAGGGCGTCGTGACCTTCGTCGGCACCCGCAAGACCAAGGCCTGGTCGGTCACCGACCGCAACAAGGACCGTGTCGCCGACGAGGTGAAGAGCTTTGCGCCTTCGATCGACTTCGCCATTCCCAACGGCCCCTGCTTCTCCGAGGACGGCTTCCTCTACATAGCCGAGCAGAACCGGGTGCTGGTCTATCCGGCCGCCGAGTTCTTTTACGAGAGCCCCGACGTTGCGGCCTTCGAGGTGGTGGCCGGCGGCAAGCTGATCCCCGAGTCGGAGGTGAGCTACAACCACACAGCGCGGGTCTGCGCCATCGGGCCGGACGACAAGCTCTACATCGCGATCGGGCAGCCCTTCAACGTCCCGGCGCCGGAGAAGATGGAGCTCTACACCCAGCACGGGATCGGCGGCATCATCCGCATGAACCGTGACGGCACGCAACGGGAGGTCTACACCTACGGCGTCCGCAACTCCGTCGGCCTCGACTTCAATCCGGCCAACGGCGATCTGTGGTTCACCGACAATCAGGTCGACGGCATGGGCGACAACATTCCGCCGGGCGAGTTGAACCGTCAGACCGCCAAGGGCCAGCACTTCGGCTTCCCGTGGTACGGCGGCGGCGATACCCGCACCAACGAGTACGCCGATTCCGAACCGCCGGCCGACGTGATTTTCCCGGAGGTCGCCATGGACGCCCACGCGGCCGACCTCGGCATGCACTTCTACAAGGGACGCCAGTTCCCGGCGAAGTACCGCGGCGGCATCTTCTCGGCCCAGCACGGCTCGTGGAACCGCACCACCCCGATCGGCGCAAGGGTGATGTTCACGCCGCTGAACGAGGACGGCTCCGCCGGTGAGACCGAGGTCTTTGCCGACGGCTGGATCGACGAGAACGGCGAGTACCTCGGCCGCCCCGTCGACGTGGTCGAACTGCGCGACGGCTCCATCCTGGTTTCCGACGATCTCGCCGGTGCCATTTACCGCATCTCCTACGGCGACTGAGCCTGACGGAGCAAAAGCCTGCGGCGGCCGGGCAGATAAGCCTGGCCGCCGTTCTTGCAGCGATCCAACGGGACCCTCCATGACCGCGAAGAAATCCACCTGCCTGCTGCTCGCCCTGGCCGCCGGCGCCGTCGTGACCTTGGGCCCGATCGCGCCGGCCGCGGCCGCCGACGCGGTGGCCGGACGCCAGAAGGCGCGGCAGTGCCAGACCTGCCACGGCATCGACGGCATCGCTACGATTCCCATCGCGCCGCACATCGCGGGGGAAAGCCAGATCTACCTCGAGACCCAGTTGAAGGCCTTCCGTTCCGGCAAGCGGGAGCACGAAATCATGTCGGTGGTCGCCAAGGACCTCAGCGACGCGGACATCGCCGACCTCTCGGCCTGGTACGCCTCCATCAAGATCACTGCCACCATGCCGGAATAGGCCAACCCTTTGCGCCCAACGAGGCCGCGGAAGCGGCTCGATTCTCTCGCGCGACGCGATAGAATGCCCGGATGCGCGGACCCTGGCGATATCCTCTCTTTGCCGTTTTCGGCGCGGTTTTCCTGATTCCCGCCAGCGTGGCCCTGGCCCTCGACCAGGCCTCCCTGGAGGAGCTGGAGCGTCTGTTGCGCGATCTCGGCTTCGATCCCGGGATCATCGACGGCGTGGTGGACGACGACACCCTGGCCGCCATCCGAGCTTACCAGGACTTCGCCTCGCTGCCCGGCGATGCGGCGCCCGATGCCCGGCTGCTGGACGAACTGCGCGGGGTCGCCACGGCCTTTGCGGCCCTGAATGCCGGTAAGGCGGAGGCGGTCGCCGCCCCGTCGCCCGACCTCGGCGTCGACGCTCCGGAAGCGCAAGACCCGCCCGCGTCGGAAAGCGCAGTGCTGTCCGAGAAGGTGATCGTGCCGCCGCCCCCGCCACCGCCCAAGCTGAAACCCTTCGCGGTGGCAGAGGAGAAGGAAAGCCAGGTGGTGGAGCTGCCGCCGGCCGATTGGGATGAGCCCGCGACGGACGAAGAACTCCCGCCGGACATCATCCTGGATCCGGAGCTGCTGAACGACCCGATTGTCCACGGCGCCGATGAACCGCCGGCCGACCCTGTGGCCGCGGCGCAGGCCCGCATCGATGCCGAACTGGCGCCCTACCGTACGCAATTGCAGGACGGCGGTCTGACCCGTGCGGCCCTGGCCAAACAGTTCAACGACGAGGGGCGCGGCCTGCTGCAGCAATCCCACTACGACGAGGCGATCCTGAAATTCTCGGTGGCCATCCACCTGGATCCCGACTTCGCCGGCGCCTACTCCAATCGCGGCACTGCCTACCAGCGCCTGCAGGAAAGCCAGCTGGCACTGCAGGATTTCGAGAAGGCGAAGGCGCTCGGCTTCGGCGGCTTCCGCACCAGGGACGGCAAGAACCCGCTAAACTAATGGCGTTGCGACCTGCTTCACCCCCGCTTCGCCGGCCTTGCGGCTGCGGTAGGTGAAGCTACCTGCCGCAGCCGCCGACTCCGTGGTGGCCAGCGCCTGCAGCGCCTCGTGGGCCGGCGACAGGGCGCAGGCGGGATCGATAGTGCCCGCCTCGCCGGTGAGGGCGAAGGCTTGGCAGCGGCAGCCACCCCAGTCGATCTCCTTGCGCTCGCAGGAGCGGCAGGGCTCCGGCATCCAGTCGGTGCCGCGGTAGGCGTTGAAGGCCGGCGAGTGTTCCCAGATTTCGCGCAGGCTCTTCTCGCCCACGCGGTCGAAGGTGAGGCTGGTGATGGACTCCGCCGCATGACAGGGCAGCACCTTGCCGGCCGGCGAGATGTTGAGGAACTGCCGGCCCCAGCCGCCCATGCAGGACTTCGGCCGCCGTGCATAGTAGTCGGGCACCACGTAGTCGATCACCATGATCCCCTTGAGGCGCTCGCGCGCCGCTTCGACGACCTTCGTCGCCGCTTCCAATTGCGCGCGCGTCGGCATCAGAGCTGCGCGGTTCAGGTAGGCCCAGCCGTAGTACTGCACATGGGCGATCTCCACCCGGCGCGCCTGCAGCCGCTCGGCCAGCGCCAGCATCTGCGGCAGGTGCGCGAGGTTCTGGCGATGCACCACCATGTTGAGGGTCAGCGGCAGGCCGAGCTCCACCGTCCAGCGCGCGCAGTCGAGCTTCTTCTCGAAGCCGCCCGCGAAGCCGCCGATGCGGTCGCACCCCGCCGCCTCACTGTCCTGGAAGCTGAGCTGCACATGGTCGAGCCCGGCCGCGGCCAGCGCCGCCAGGCGTTCCCGGCTCAACAGCACCCCGGCGGTGATGAGATTGCTGTAGAGACCGGCTGTTGCAGCGGCGGCGACAAGTTCCTCCAGATCACGGCGCGCGGTCGGTTCGCCGCCGGAGAAGTGGATCTGCAGGGCCCCGAGGTCGGCCGCCTCGGCGATCACCGCCTTCCACTCGGCCGTGGTGAGTTCCGCGCTGGCGGCTTCCAGGGCCAGGGGATTGGAACAGTAGGGACATTGCAACGGGCAGCGGTGGGTCAACTCCGCCAGGATCGCCAGGGGAAAGCCGAGATCGCTCATGCCGCCAGAATCCGCTTGTCGGCGAGATCCTGCAGCAGAGCGCCGACGTCCTTCAGGATGATGTCGCGCGGCGCCGCGTAGGCCTCCGCCAGGTCATTCACTATCTGCGCCACCGAAGCCTGGCCGTCGCAGCGCTTGACGATTTCCAGGGCGACGGCGTCGAGCACGAAGAGGCGCTCCGGTGCCAGAATGACCCATTGGTCGCGCTGCTTGTCGAAGCGCAGCTTCACGCCGGCCGGCAGGCCCGGGACGGAGTCCTCGGTAATGGTGACGCGCCCTGCGGCCGCCTGGGTCACAGATCCAGCTCCGTGACCGGCACGCAGCCTTCCGGCACGAAGGCACCGGGTGGGATGTGGCCGGGCGCCACGTAGGCATGGTAGAGCGCGTCGAGCTGCGCCCAGAGCACGTCGGTCTTGAAACGCACGGCTGCCAGCACCTGCTCCTGCTGCTCGCGCGTGCGCGCCTCGCGCAGTACGTAGTCGAGACCGAACTTCACATCCTGCGGCGCCTCGCTGAGGCGGCGCTTGAAGTAGGCGATGGTGCGCTCGTTGGCGAAGTCGTAGTGCTCCAGCAGGCCGGCGATGCGCTCCTTGTGGATCTTCGGTGCGAAAAGCTCGGTCAGCGAGGAGGCGATGCCCTCCAGCAGCGAGCGTTCACGCACGAAGTGCACGTAGGCCTCCACCGCAAAGCGCGTGGCGGGCAGCATGCCGGCGCCAGAGATCACGTAGGCACGATCGAGCCCGACGCCCTCCGCCAGCACCAGCCAGCGCTCGATGCCGCCCTCGTTGCCGGCCGAGCCGTCATGATCCTCGATGCGCTTGCGCCACTCGCGTCGGAGTTCCATTTCCTCCATGCGCGAAAGCAGGGCGGCGTCCTTCAGGGGGATGTGGCTCTGGTAGCAATAGCGGTTCAGCACCCAGGCCTGCACCTGGCCGTGGTTGCACTTGCCACCGTGCAGCAGTTTGTGGAAGGGGTGCAGGGAGTGATAGCGCTCGGCACCGATCGCGTGGATGCGCTCCTCGAACTCCTCGCGCGCCAGCAGGCGGCCGGGCGACGGCGATGCGAGGGGCGTCACCGCGGGAGAAGCCGAAGCCAGGTTCATAGCGTGATCTCCATGCCGTCGTAGGCGACCTCCCAGCCTGCCGCCTCGACGGCGGCGCGCTCGACCGAGTCCGCCAGCAGGATGGGATTGGTGTTGTTGATGTGGATGAGCACCTTGCGAGCGACCGGGCTGTCGGCGAAGACCGCCAGTGTCCCCTCGGGCCCGGAGAGGCTCATGTGTCCCATGCGCCGCCCGGTTTTGCTGCCGGCACCCTGGCGCGGCATCTCGTCGTCCTGCCAGAGGGTGCCGTCGAACAGCATGAGGTCGGCGTCCGCCATCTCTGCCTTCAGGGCCGGCGCGGGGGCGGCGCAGGCCGGCACGTAGAGGAAGCGGCGCGGCCCGTGACCGTTGCCGCTCGCCGCCTCGATCCTGAGGGCGATGGTGTCCTCCTCCACCGTGCCGTAGTTGCCGGCCTCGGCCTTCTCGTCTTCAAGGTAGAGCGCGACCTTGCCGGGTACAGCAAAGGGCGTGACGGTGAGGCCGAGCCCCTCGCCCTCCTTGCTCTGCGGGATGAAGCTCTCGCCGAGACGGATCCGGCGGCGGTCGACGAACGCCGGGTTCAGCACGTTGAAGATGGCATTGTCCTGCAGCACCGCCAGCACGCGGCCGGTGGCATAGACCGCCAGCGGATGGCGCTCGCGCAGTGTCAGCAGACCCGCCACATGGTCGACATCGCCGTTGGTCAGCACCACGGCGCGGATCGGGCTGTGCCGCACGGCGGCACGCGGATGCAGCTGCGGACGCTCGAAGATTTGCTGGCGCAGGTCCGGAGAGGCGTTCAGCAGCACCCAGTTCTCACCGTCGGCGGAGACCGCCACGGAGGACTGGCTCGAAGGGCGCGCCAAAGGATCGCCGCGCCTGGCGCGCTGCGAGGCCTCGTTGTTGCTGTTCCACTGCGGGAAGCCGCCGCCGGCGGCCGCGCCGAGCACCAGGACCTGTAGCACAGTACCCTCGGGATTGATTTCCTGAGACGCGGGCACCGCATCCCGCCGCTGGGCGAGAAAACGCCCCCCGGGGGAAAGAAAAAGGCCGGGCGCGCCGCCGAAACGCGTTCGACAGCCGTCCCGGCCCTTTATCGCGGTCCCCTAAGGGGCAGGATCACAGATCCGCACAAGCGTAGCTGTTGATTTCCATGCCGACGGAGATCTCGACAATCTTGGGGGTAGTCCAATTCATGCTTTCCTCCTCTGAGGGATGTGGCCTCTGGCATTGCAGCCCGGCGGCCCTTCTTTTCGACCTCTCGCAAGGTCCCCGCCATGGGCGAAGACCAGTGATGACCCCGGGCCGGGGAACACAAAACCGTGACCGGCGGTCCTTCGGGCATCGTGGCGCCATGTTAACGGCAACCCCGGAAGGCGCCCACCCTACTAAAGTCGCATAGACCGGGCCGTCGACGGGCCGGGAAGGATCATGCTTTCCAGGGCTTTGGCACGCAGTTTGTAATGGTTTCAAGCCTTTGACGACGCTTTCAACCCACCACGACCATAGCGTGAACAAAATATGCTGTCGTTAACCTAGATTGAATGGTCAGGCGCTACAACTGACGCTGTCGAATGTCGCCATGCAGGCCGAACCATGCCATCCGGGCTTCTTTCACTGTCGCAGGCTCGCGAACTACTGTCCAGCCGGCTATGCCGGCGGATCACGCTGCTGGTCTGCCTCAGCATCCTGGTCGTCGAAGCAGCCTTCCTGCTGCCGTCCTACCTGGGGCGCCAGGCCTGGCTGCGCGAGGACATGGAGATGGAGGCGCTGCTGACCTCTCAGGCGTCACTCGGGTGGTACGAACAGCATAGCCCGACCGAGATACTGCAGCAGAGCTGGAATACCTTCCGCCAGGTCAGCGTCGAAGGCCTCGCGCTCTATGCCGAAGACGGCAGCCTGCTCGCCAGCCGCGGCGAACGCCCGCAACTACGTCCGCGACCCGGCCCGACCGCGGCCGGCCGCTCGCTGGCCCGTGGCGAGGATCCCACCATCCGGCACTTCCCCGGCGGCGAGGACAGCTACGACATCCTCTGGCCGCCCGCCGTCAGCGGACTGCCCTTCACCGTGGTTGCGCGCCTCAGCACGACCGCGATCTCCGAGGACCTGCAAGCCTACGTTCTGCGCATCGGCGCGCTGGTGCTCATCCTCTCGCTCTGCGTCTCCTGCTTCACCGTGGCGGTGCTCGGGCGCAGCGTGCTGCACCCACTGCTGGCGATCCACCGCAACCTGACGGCGGCGCACGGCGATCCGGAGAACGCCGAGCGCTACAAGCTCGACATCCAGTCCGAGAACGAGATCGGCGAGACGGTCACCGCGCTGAACACCCTGCTCGGCCGCCTCTCCGCCGTCCGCCGCAGCGCCGTGCGCGAGCGCGAGGAGCGCTTCCAGGACTTCGCCGCCTCCAGCTCCGACTGGTTCTGGGAGATGGACGAAGACCTGCGCTTCTGCTTCTTCTCCGACCGCTACACCGCCGTCACCGGGGTTGCCGAGAGCGTGCTGATGGGCAAGACGCGCGAGGAGACCGGCATTCCCGGCGTCGATCCTCTGATCTGGCAGCAGCACCTCCGCGACCTGCACGCCCGCCGCCCTTTCCGCAACTTCATCCATCCGCGCCAAAAGCCCGGCGGCGACACGGTCTGGCTGTCGATCAACGGCAATCCCTGGTTCGACCGCGACGGCCACTTCCGCGGCTACCGCGGCACCGGGCGCGACATCACCGACCAGATGGCGACGCAAAGGGCCCTGCAGACCGCCAAGGATGAAGCCGAGGCGGCCAACCGTACCAAGTCGGAGTTCCTCGCCAACGTCAGCCACGAGCTGCGCACGCCGCTGAACGCCATCATCGGCTTCTCCGAGCTCATGCTGGCCAGCGACCTGGCGCCAGGGACACCGCAGCACCGCGGCTACCTCGAGGACATCCACACCTCCGGCCTGCACCTGTTGAGCCTCATCAACGACATTCTCGATCTCTCCAAGATCGAAGCAGGTGCCGAGAATCTCGACGACGATCTTCTCGACGTCGGCGAACTCGCGACCTCCGTGCTGCGCGTGGTGCGCCAGCGGGCGGACAAGTCGGGTCTGCGTATCGAGCGCAGCGATGACGACGGGCTGCCACCCCTGCGCGCGGATGAGCGCAAGCTGAAACAGGCACTGCTGAACCTGTTGATCAACGCTATCAAGTTCACGCCGAGCGGCGGCATGGTGCGCCTCGCCATCCACTGCGACACCGTGGAAGGCTACGTCTTCGAGGTGAGCGACAACGGCATCGGCATGGCGCACGAAGACATCCCGACGGCGCTGCGTCAGTTCGGACAGATCGACAGTGCCTTGAACCGCAAGTACGAGGGCACCGGCCTCGGCCTGCCGCTCACCAAGGCACTGGTCGAGCTGCACGGCGGCAGCCTGACGGTGCAGAGCCGTCTCGGTGAAGGCACCACGGTGACCCTGCGCCTGCCACCCTCGCGCATCGGCGCCGCCAGCGGCAGTCTGCGGGACAGCGCCGCGGGCTGACCTGCCCGCTCCCTTTCAGGGAAACACGCCGAGCAGGCGGCCCCAGAGATAATGCAGCGGCGACAGCACCAGCGCGGCGACCAGG
This sequence comes from uncultured Pelagibius sp., assembly GCA_964472095.1. GTDB lineage: Bacteria > Pseudomonadota > Alphaproteobacteria > Kiloniellales > Kiloniellaceae > Pelagibius. The sequence continues at coordinate 26,936 of CAYYIV010000012.1, read as the reverse complement.
AAGAATCGCACCATCAGCTTCATCGCCGCCCGCAGCGGCACGCCGAGGAAGGTCAATCCCACCAGCACCGGCGGTGCCTGGAAGGGGAAGGCGAAGATCACGAAGGCCGCGACCTGGGCCAGCAGGGCGGCGTCGAGCGGCCAGTCGAGGTTCTGGGCGATGGAGCCCGCCAACGGCGTGAAGACCGCCGGCAGAGCCGGCAGCGTGGTGATGCAGGCCAGTGCCATGGCGCTGATCTGTACCACGGCGTACTTGGCCGGATCCGGCAGGCCGTCGAAGGGCACCACGGCGGCGACCTGACCCCACAGCAGGTCGCCGAGGCCGCTGTGGCTGACCACGCCGCCGAGGCCGATGGAGCCGGCGGCAAAGAACCATGGCCCGAAATTGATCTTGCCGAGCGACCGCGGCGGCAGCAGGCCGATGCCCGGCATCAGGCTGAACACCGCGGCGGCCAGCCCGATCCAGGCCGCGGAGATGCCGTGCAGCGTGTCGGTCGTCCAGAACGCCAGCGTCACCGCCAGCAGAAAGCCGATCTTCACCTGATCGCGCGTCCACGGCGCGGTGCGGCTCTCCGGCAGGGCGATCCGCCGCTCGCCGGGAAACAGGCGCAGCACCAGCAGCGGGATCAGCGCGAAGGCGCCGAGCCCGAGCACCGGAAAGTTCAGCAGCAGGTATTCGCCATAGGTCAGGGTGCGCTGGTAGATCGCCTCCGCCGATCCCATCAGCACCAGGTTGGGCACATTGGAGGTGATGATGGTGAAGGCCGGCACCACGGTGCCGAGCACGGCAGCGATGAAAAGACCGTGTCGGCGCGGATCGTCCGCAGTGAAGCCCAGGCGGTCGGCCAGCGCCAGCACCAGCGGCGCCAGCAGCAGCACCCTTCCCATGGCCGAGGGAATCAGGATCGCCATCACCAGGCCGGTAACGGCGACCAGCCAGATCAGCGCCGGGTAGGTCTTGAGGCGACCGAGCAGGCGGTCGAAGAGCGCCTGGCCCATTTCGTGGCGGCCGATCACCTCGCTCAGCACCAGTCCGGCGAAGACCAGCCAGATCGCCTTCGATCCGAAGCCGGCCAGCGCCACGTGGTCCGGCGCCAGGCCGGTCAGCAGCAGCGCGGTGAAGAACAGGAGGGCGGTCAGCTCTGCCGGGATCGCCAGGGTGGCCCAGAGGAAGGCCGTCATCACCGCCAGCAGTGCCGTCGACAGCAGCATCGACCCGCCGGCGGCTACCGAAGCCAGGAAGGCACCGCCGAGGGCGACGGCGACCGCTCTGCTGAGGTTCTTCTGCACCGGCCCCTGAACGCTCCGATCTTGCAAACAGACCCGCGCCGGCGCCCTGCCCGTCAAACCAGGGCGCTCTGTGTGCTGCGGTATCTGTCGCGGGGATCAACCTTTGACGCGGCGGCGATCCTAACCTCTCCACCACAGCGCGCCTAGCGCCGATCGCGCAGAGCCGGCACGGAGCGCGATCGAGCCGGATTGTGGGGTAGCGCACAGACCGCCGGCCGCCGGCGGCGCAAGCTGTTCTTCTCGGGAGCGCTCACCTCCTGCAACCAGATCACGGGGAGGCACCGAACCATGACCGACAACAGCAGCGGCGGCTACGCGCTGGGGCGGCTCGTTCTCGACTACATCAAGGCCTTCCTCTGGCCGGTGGTCGCCCTCTTCGTGGTGTTCATCTACCAGGACGACGTGCGCCAGATTCTCTCGGAGCGCCAGGTCGACATCTTCGGTCTGCGCATCGGCGAGAAGGTCGAGCAGATCGAGACCCAGGCCATGGCCGAGATCGAGGACATCCGTCTGCTGCTGGAGGCACAGAAACAGGTGTCGGAGACCACCGACGTCCCCGACCCCCAACTCACCGCCGACATCGACACCAAGCTGAACAGCCTGGAGCGCAACCTCTCGCGCGAAATCTCTCAGGTGCAGAGCGCCCAGCAGACGGTGCAGGCGGCAGCGCCGGCACAGCGCTCGGCGACCCTCGATGCCGCCAGCAGCCGCTCCAGCCTTGCCGCGGCGGCCGAGCGGCGCGGCTTCGAGGCGCTGATCGCTCGCGACTTCGCCGCCGCCCTCAGGGCCTTCGACGAGGCGCGCGGCATCTGGCCCGAATACCACAACGTCGCCGAACTCGGCCGCGCCCTGCGCAACCGGCAGGACGAGTTGCAGGACCCTGCCAGCACGGCTTGGCAACAGCTCTACCGCGAGATCCTCACGCGCTACTCCTGGGGCCTGCCCGAAGACCTGCGCAGTGCCATCCGCGCCGAGGCGACGAAGGCCCTGTAGCGCGCAGCTCAGTGATGCGCAGAGACCGCTTCGGTTAGCTCGCCGGTCAGCTCATGACCCGCGGCATGGCTGAGATCACCGAGGCTCAGCATGCCGGTCATCCGCTTCTTGTCGTTGAGCACCGGCATGCGGCGGATCCGCCTCTTCTCCATGAGGTGGATGGCATCCTCGATGTCCTGGTCCTCGGTGCAGCACACGATGCCCTGGGTCATCACGTCGCGCGCGGTGAGCGATGCCGGGTCCCTGCCGTCGGCGAAGCCGCGGCAGACAATGTCGCGATCGGTCACCATGCCGATCAGCCTGTCGTCGTCGCCGATCGGCACAGCGCCGACATCGGCGTCGCGCATGATTTTCGCAATGTCGGAGAGACGCGTGTCGGGGGCACACCACTCGACGCCAGCATGCATGGCTTGCCTGACTTTCATGGCCAAGTCCTCCTGTGATCGGAAGCGGCGATGCCGATCCGGGAGTGCCGGCATGACGCCGCCTCGTTGGCCGGAGTGTAGCACGCCCAGCCGGCCGGGAGCGAGACCGGCGCCCCAAGGACGGGGGCCTTGGAGAAACGGCGCCGGTCTTTTCCCTTGCACTTATCGCGCGCCTGGGATGTCATCTTAAGTTACCCTGGATTGAAGAAAGGCCGACATGTCCATCGCCGGTTCCACCCCCATCGCCGCCGTCCTGCCCGCCCTGCTCTGCGCAGCGGCCCTGCTCGGGCTCGCGTCCTGCGCCTCCTCCGATGTCTCGAGCATCAAGGCTGCCAGCCAGGACGAGATTCAGTCTATCCGCGTTTCCGAAGTGAACGTCACCCTGGCCACGCCGAAGCCGAACGATGCCCTCGAGGCCGCCCTGCGGGAGGAGCTGGAGAGCGCAATGCCGCTCTGCGCGACCGGCACCGTGGAGCATCGCCTCGACGTCATCGTGACCGACTTCGAATCGCAGCACGTCGGCAAGGCGATCTTTCTCGGCGACGAGATCGAGCTGGAGGGACGCGCCGAGTTCACCGAGCTGGCGAGCGGCCAGCAGACTGGCGCCTACTTCGTGGAGAACAGCTTTGCGTGGGGCGGATTTATCGGCGCCGCGATGATGTCCGATGCCGAGGTCTCCCTCAGCAAGGGCTTCGCCGAACAGCTCTGCAAGAAGGTCTTCGAGAAAGATCTCGTCCAGCTTCGCAAGGGCCAGGGGTGAAGCAGCGCACTTCGGCCCCAGACGCAAACAGGGCCGTGGCGATATGACGCCAGGGCCCTGCTTTCAACGGTTGTGGCCGCTCAGGCGCCCGACTGCGGGCGCATGTCCTCTTTCCTGATGCCGGCGACGACGACGGGCTTCTTCATGGCGTCGCGGCGGAAGGGCTCGCCGAGTTCCTGGTTCAGGATCACCTCGATGAAGGTGGTGACGCCGTCGTCCTGCGCCTTGCAGGCGGCCGCCAGGGCTTCCGTCAGTTCCTTCTGCGTCTTCACGGTGATGCCCTTCAGGCCGCAACCCTCGGCCACCTTGGCATAGTTCAGGTGCGGGTCGAGTTCGGTGCCGACGAAGTTGTCGTCGTACCACAGCGTGGTGTTGCGCTTCTCGGCACCCCACTGGTAGTTGCGGAAAATCACCATGGTGATGGCCGGCCATTCCTCGCGCCCGATCGAGGACATCTCGTTCATCGAGATGCCGAAGGCGCCGTCGCCGGCGAAGCCCACCACCGGCACGTCGGGGCAGCCGATCTTGGCGCCGATGATCGAGGGAAAGCCGTAGCCGCAGGGACCGAAGAGCCCCGGCGCCAGGTACTTGCGGCCTTCCTCGAAGGTCGGGTAGGCGTTGCCGATGGCGCAGTTGTTGCCGATGTCGGAGGAGATGATGGCGTTCTTCGGCAGGCCCGCCTGAATGGCGCGCCAGGCCTGGCGCGGCGACATGCGGTCGGCGTCGCGCTGGCGCGCCCGCTCGTTCCAGGTGGTGCCGGGATCGTCGTCTTCATGGTCCATCGAGGACAGCGCCTGCAGCCAAGCCGACTTGCTCTGGTGGATCAGGGCGCGGCGCTCATCCCGGCCGGCGTTGCCGGCATCGGGGCTGAGTTGGTCGAGCAGCTGCTCGGCCACCAGCTTGGCATCGCCCTGGATGCCGACGCCCACCCGCTTGGTGAGGCCGATACGGTCGGCATTGATGTCGACCTGGATGATTGCCGCCTGCTTCGGCCAGTAGTCGATGCCGTAGCCGGGCAGCGTCGAGAAGGGATTGAGCCGGGTACCCAGCGCCAGCACCACGTCGGCCTTGGCGATCAGCTCCATGGCCGCCTTTGAGCCGTTGTAGCCGAGCGGACCGACCGACAGGGGATGCGAGCCGGGGAAAGCATCGTTGTGCTGGTAGCCGCAGCAGACCGGCGCGTCGAGGCGCTCGGCCAGCGCGCGCGAGGCCGGGATGGCACCGGCGAGGATCACGCCGGCCCCATTCAGGATCACCGGGAACTTCGCCTTGGAAAGAATCGCGGCCGCCTCGGCGATGGCGCGCTTGCCGCCGGCGGGACGCTCGAGGCGCACGATCTGCGGCAGCTCGACATCGATCACCTGGGTCCAGTAGTCGCGCGGCACGTTGATCTGCGCCGGTGCCGAGCCGCGCCAGGCCTTCTCGATCACCCGGTTCAGCACCTCGGCGATGCGAGAGGCGTCGCGCACCTCCTCCTGATAGCCCACCATCTCGCGGAACATCGGCATCTGGTCGACTTCCTGGAAGCCGCCCTGGCCGATGGTCTTGTTGGCGGCCTGAGGCGTGACCAGCAGCATCGGCGTGTGGTTCCAGTAGGCGGTCTTGACCGCCGTCACGAAGCCGGTGACGCCGGGGCCGTTCTGGGCGATCGCCATGGCCATCTTGCCGGTGGCGCGGGTATAGCCGTCGCAGATCAGCCCGCCGTTGGTCTCGTGAGCGACGTCCCAGAAGGTGATCCCCGCCTGCGGGAAGAGATCGGAGATCGGCATGAAGGCCGATCCGATGATCCCGAAGCCGTGTTCGATCCCATGCATCTGCAGGACCTTCACGAAGGCTTCCTCGGTTGTCATTTTCATCGCATGAGATCCCTTTTTCCTTTGGGTAGGTGCCGCCCATCGCCCGGGCGCGACCGCATTCCGCCGTTTCGCCGACCTTAGCAGGATCGGGCCGCTGCCGATGGCGCAGGGGCGGGTCTCAGGGGGCGGTAAACCACCCTGCCCCTGATCTCCGCCCGGTCAGTTCATGGAAAACCCGGAAACCTGCAGCCGTGCCAGCAACCTACCCGATATACGACATCGGCGAGGCGGCCCTAAAGGGCCAGATAGGGTGGCCCTATGGAGCCAGCCCGCAAACCGGTGGCCCGCCCGGCCCCTTCGAGGGGCGGACAGTCCCTCGCAAGGCTCACCCCTGCAGGTGATGCTTGCCGATCAGCTTGACGGTGCTGGCCTGGGGGCCCTTGTCGCTTTCCTTCTCGGCCGCGACATAGCGCACTTCCTGGCCCGTCTCCAGCTTGCCGAACTCGGCGTCGACGAGGCTGTTCTGGTGAAAGTAGATCTCGCTCCCGTCAGGCGTCTCGATGAAGCCGTAGCCCTCTTCGGCGAAGAGGCGGGCGACCTTGCCGTGCGGCGGCACCACATGAGTCTTCACCCGGCCGGACCGCCGCCGTGAACGATCCTCCAGGCGCCGACGGGCGGAGTTGAAGGCATCTCGCAAGGCGACGTAGACGTCCTCGTGGGCCTGATTCTTGCCGGAATTATCGACCACGACCTGCTTGCCAGGCACGCCGACCTCGATGTGGACGTGGAAGAGGTTGCCCTTGACGTGCTGGCGGTTGAGGGCCTCGATGGTCACCCGGCAGGAGGTGATGCGATCGAAGACCTGTTCCAGTTTCGCAGCCTTTTCCCTCACCTTCGCTTCGACGGCGTCGGAGTGATCGAGGTTACGGAAAGTGATTTCCAGAGGTGTTTCCATTGAGCTTGCGTCCTTCCACGACATGGCACCATGCAATCGGGCAACACTGCCTCTCCAATCATGTATGAACCCCATCGAGGCGGATCAATCGCTTCGGTCCGCGGCGGGCGGGCGGTCTTTCTGGAGCGCGAGGCGACCCCGGCCTTGACGCGTTGGCGCGCCTGTCTAGATGGGTCAGTGCGGGTTGCAGTGGATGCGCCGAACCGGAAGCAGGGCGCCGCACGACAGAAATCGCAAGGAGAATCGACATGGCCAGCAACGGCGAGACGATTGAGGAGCTCCAGGCCCACGTCGCCTACAATGAGAAAATGATCAACGACCTCAGCGAGATGGTCATTTCGCAAGGGCGCCAGATCGATCAACTCAAAGCCGAGGTCGAGGTGCTGGGCCGCCAGATCCTGCAGATCACCGAAGGTGAAGTGGAATCGCATTGAGGTGCGGCCCTTTGAAACGGCGAAGCGTTCGAGATGCCGAAGACCGACAAGCCGCGTCTGATTGAGGAATTGGCAGACAGCGCACAAGGAGCTCGCGCCGGGCAGGGCCGGCGGCGCACGCGTGACGCCGGCGGCGCTAGACGTTCGAGGAGAACCGTCGGAGCCAGCCCAGCATGGCGTGGCTGACCCGGTAGCGGATTCCACTTTCGTCGGCGTCGCCGGCTCCTGCCCGCTCGGCGGGTCCGGCATTCTCAAGCGCGGCGTCCTCTGAATACGGATACCGCCACGACATGGTCGGGTCCTCTGCGATCTCGACGGGCCAGGTGCCAAAGTGGTGCCGGTGCCAGAAGCTGGCGACCAGGAGGCATACGGCGAAGGCGTAGACACCGACCCCGATCAACAGGATCGCGACGATCGCCGATGTGCCGTTCCACAAAGCAAGGACCAACGGAAACGCAATCAGGACCAGCGCCGCCCCGATATACATCTTCGCGCTCTTGGACATCGTACCGTGCTCCAGAAGCGTCGCCTTCCCCCAAGTGCCTAGTATAGGATGCTTTTCCCGCTTTGCGAAGCCTTCCTTCGGCGCTCCCGGGGGGCGATCAGCCGGCGGCACTCTACGACCAGTCAACGTTGAGCCTCGGGCAGCGCTACAACGTCGCGCCGCCGCCGAAAATCCCGCCACGCGGCACTTCAGCGCCTGGAGCGCAGCGATCCCCGTTCCGGCTTCGATGCGAAGCGGTCGACCAGAAAGCTGGTCGTGCCGTGGATCACCGCCGAGGCAAACACCGTATAGGCGACCAGCGCCCAAAGCTGGTTCTCGTTGACCAGTTCCATATGGCCGGATGCATAGGCGATGTAGTAGATCGAGCCGACGCCGCGAACGCCGAAGAAGCCGACGATCCAGCGGTCTCCGGACGCAAGGTCCGTTCCCTTTAGCGCCAGCCAGCCGACGACGGGGCGGATGACGAGCAGCAGGCTGAATCCGATCACGGAGTGGCGCCAGTCGAGCGCCGGCCACAGCGCCGGCAGCGTGCTGCCGATCAGAACCAGCAGGATTGCCGTCAGGGCGTGCTCGATCGCCTCGCTGAAGGCATGAAGGCGGCGATGGAAATGATGCTTCCTCTGAACCCTTCGGCAGGCGAGACCGGCCACGAAGGCGCCGATGAAGCCATAGCCCTCGGCCAGTTCCACGATCCCATAGCAAAGCAGCACCGCCGCCAAGGCGATGACGCCCGGGCCGCTCTTCTCGATCGCATTGCGGCCCCAGCTCGAGAAGAGGCTCATGCCCAGGAGCCAGCCCACGCCAGCGCCCAGGACAGCACCAACGGCGATGCGATACAGGACGTCGCGCAGGAGCCATTCGGTTAGCCAGCCGGATGGATCGGCGCCGCGTGCCGCGATGAGCAGGCCGAGGTAGACGAAGGGAAAGGCGAGGCCGTCATTCAGGCCCGCCTCCGCGGTGAGGGTGAACCGGACCGGGTGTTCTTTGCCTTCCTGCGGCGGCCCCACCTGTACGTCACCGGCAAGTACCGGGTCGGTCGGAGCGAGCACCGCACCCAGCAGCACGGCACCGGCCACCGTCATTCCGGCAAGCCCCCAGGCCAGGCCGCCGACCGCAGCAATGGTGAGAGGCATCGCAATCAGCAGCAGACGCAAGGTGGGCCGCCAGTGCCGATAGCTTCCGATGTTGTCGATACGCAGGCCGGTGGCGAACAGCACAATGATCAGCACGATCTCGCTGATCATCTCCCACAGACGCGGCGAGATTGTCGGATCGAGTGCCTCCGGCACTTCCGGTACGATGGTGTAGGTAACCAGCCCACCGATCATCAGGAGCGCGGAAGACGAGGCCGCATTCGAGAACGCCAGGCGAGGGAGCCAATAAGCGACAAAGATGCTGGCGCCTATGGCGGCCATCAACACTTGGTAGGGAGAGAAACCGAAGAAGCTGCCGTTTTCCATTGTCGACCGAACCACACCCCAATCCGGTGCGTATCGTGGCACAGACTCGACAATGCCCCAAGACGCCGATGGTTGCCGCTCCGGCTGGTGATTTCCAACCGGATATCCGAAGCGGGGGCTCCAATTTCTCCTGAGCGGGAGCGACGCCATGAGCGGGCGGAGTCCATCAAGGGAATGATGCGACCGCCTTCTTTGAACCGCCGCGGCGTTGAGCTACCCGACAATGATCAGAGCAGCGAGCGGCCAAAAGGTGGCAATTGCCACTGATCCGCAGATGCATCCTTGATCTAATGGATGCGCAAAGGCCCGCGGTGACCGGCCAAGAGAGAACTCCTGCGGACAGGAGCAGACGTCGGTCTGCGGCACCTCACGGCCCCGCTTGTCGCCGCCGGGGTTTCAGCCGGCCGCACCGGCATGACCTCGCACAACAAGCAAGCGGCGGCCAATTGCGACCTCGATTTAGAAGGTCGCCAACTCTCGAGGAGACGAGCAATGTTTAGCAGCACTCACCATCGTTGGCAGGCGCGGTTTGCGTCTCTCGCCCTTATTTCGCTCTTGGCCGGATGCGTCGGCGACGTTTCCGGTGTGGTAAGTGTCAGAAATCCCGATGGGTCGATCGGCGACCCGATCGAAGGCGCCTCGGTGACCTTCGCGCCCGAAGGGGTCGTGGAAATCCATCGCGAAATTACCAACGCCGCCGGCCGGTACAGCCTGACGCTCGACACCGGGCGCTATCTCGCCGCCGTAACGCATCCGGACTACGTCGACTTGGGCGCCGATCCGACCTATCTGGTGGTCGAGGCCGGAACCAACACGGCGAATTTCTTCATGGAGCCCGAGTGACCGTAGCTCCCGAGCAGCATCGGTAAGCTCCAAACGCAATCAAGGCCTTGCCGCCGTCGCGCCAAGGCCTTGATTTCATTGGTAGCGGGGGAGGGACTCGAACCCCCGACACGCGGATTATGATGTCTCTCGTCACGCCTTTGTTATCATATACTTAGGTTACGCATGTCGCGTCTGTGTCGCACGACGCAAGTATCTGAGATTCAAGGCAGAGGGAAGTTTGCTTTTTATAATCCGCTTATCCTAGCCGATAAGTGCTTGTTCTCCCTCGCTGAATTCGGCCGCCTCGTCGCCCTTGGCCGGCAGCAGGTGGCCGTAGGTGTCCGCCGTCATTTGCAGCGAGGCGTGCCCGAGCAGCACCTGCGCGCGCTTCAGCGAGATTTCGAGGCCGCCCCTGCCCTTTTCGTTGATGAGCCAGGACGCAAAGAAGTGGCGCAGGGCATGGATGCCGTATTTGGCCTTCAGGATCGGCTCGCCGTCCTCGTCCTTAGTGCCGGTGTCGACCGTGGCGCCCGCGGCGATCCAGGCCGGCGCGAAGATCCGCCTGTAGATGTTGCCGTGGTTCTCGACAGTGCCGGCGCCGGTCGGGAAGACCAAGTGCTCGGAGCGGGGCGCCTGGCGCAGCGGCTTGCCTTCGTCATCGGCCGCGCCCGAGAACGGCCGCGGATAGGCCAGCTTCCATTCCTTCAGCGCGCTCGCCAGCATGTCCGTCATGGGGATATCGCGCCGGCCGGCGCCCGATTTCAGCGGGCCGATCTGATTGTAGCGATCCGCGCGCTGGCGGACGTGCAGCTGCTTGTTGGCGAAGTCCACATCGGCCCAGCGCAGCCCGCGCAGCTCGGAGGCCCGCAGGCCCGCCCGGGCCGCCGCCAGGAAGAGGGCCCGCGCCTGGCCCTGCAGCGGCGCCACGGCGGCGTTGACCTCCTCGGCGGTGGGAATGTCCCGGCCAACCTCCAGGCGGGCCCGGTGGCGGCTCTGCTGCACCTGCTGGCGGCGCTTCTTGGGCCGCTCCCGCACCACGTTGCGGGCGACCAAGCCCGCCTCCTGCGCGTCCGCCAGCAGCGAACCAAGGCTCGATATCACCTTGCGGACCATGGCGGGCGACCGCCCGTTGTCGCGCAGCCAGATCTCGAAATCCTTCACCATCGGCGCGGTGAGGTCGGAGAGCTTCACGTCGCCGAGGCGTGGGGCGATATGCAGGTCGACGTGCTGGCGGTACTGCCGCACCGAGGAGCGCTCCAAGCCATCCTTCTCGGCGGCATCGACCCACAGGTTGCCGGCCTTGCGGACAGTGATGCTGGCGCTCGCCGCCGTATGCACGCCCGTTTTGACCTCATGGCCGGTGGTCACCGCCCAATCGGTGGCGTCCTTCTTGCGGGAGAACGTCTTGAGCCGGCGCACGCCGTGCTGGTCTTTGTAGTCGACCACCCACGCCTCTTTTGCCTCGCCCTTGCCGGTCTTCCAAGCCCGCTTCCTGATAGCCACTGCGCGATCCTCCCACTGCCAGCCACCATCGATATGTCGCAAGCATTCCGCTTGTCAAGCCGGACATGCGCTTTCCCATACGGAGTGTTGGTAGTGGCGGGGCGCCAGCACTGAGTAGCGCGTCAGTCTTTGCCGGCTGGCTGATCGAGCCATACTATGGATTGACAGTGTCCGGGCTGTGTCGTCCGCCGTCACTGCGGCATTATCCTAAGCGCCGCAACTCAACCCTGACTAAGGTTGACCAGGGGTACTGTCGCTGCCGCGAAGCCACGCCTTCAGTTCCGATCTGAACGCGTAGATGCCAATCCCGCTCCGCTTCCTGATCACCGGGCAGCCCTTCTCCCTCAGGTGATAGACGCGCCGGACCTGCGGCTTACCACTGCCGTTCACCCAGCCCAATTCGCTTGCGATCGCCTCGGCGCTATCGAGCAGGTCGTCGGAGAGCTTCATGTTCTCGGCCTCCGCGTCATCCGCTTGCTTCCAGCAATGCATGAGCTGGTAGGATCCCAGGCCGTCACCAACCAGAGCCAATCGGCCACAGGCCGCTGGCGCGTTGTCGGGATGCCCTGTTGTCCTTTCATGCTCCCCTCCTGTCCTCTCGTCTGCTTCAATGGCGGAGTAGTCTTCTTTATGGGTTTCTTTGGCCCTCGGGACGTCGACGTCGACGGTCAAGGAGACCACCCCCGAAGACCACTACTCCGTCCAACAACTGGATGATCGGTAATCCGGATCGCGCCAGGCTAGGATGCAGCTAGTTTCTTAACGAAGGATTGCTAAGGCACCATATGTTGTGCCAAGAAAGGAATGTTAGCCAAAACGCTACCACATATTGTGCAACGCGCCCCGGCGTCAGGACCTTCTCCGCGGCCCCTCGTGACTGCAGGAAGCCGAGGGGCTACGAGGCTTTGTGCAGCCTCAGCGATGCCGTCACGGTGACGGGCGCAAACCGGAATACAGTCAAGAAACATCTTGCCGCGCTCGTGGAGGCCAATCACCTCGCCCAGCACGGAACGGGCAAAGGAACCTGGTACGGTGCCCCTTAACTCAAAGAAGGACTATAGCGGCATCTACATGCCCAATGATGGGGTCGGCGCGGGACACCTTCACATTGCGGGAGCAGACACCTTGCTCACGCTCGTGGACAAAGAGCCCTGGAAGGAGGTCGAGGCCGAATTCCGCGATCATCACGGCGTCCTTACTGACGGAACGAAGGCATCACTCCTTGGCTGCATTTCGGCAGGGAGGATCAATCACCGCTGGGATGAAAATGCGCGGTACGAGGTGAAACTCTTCCCGCACTACATCCTGGCCGGTGAGGCGTTCATCAGTTCCCAGGATGCCGTTGTTCGCGCGCTGCATTACACTTTCGAGAATATCCATTGCCTCGTGCACAACTTCGGGACATTCGGCTCCATTCACCCTGAGCGGGACGAACTCCTCGAACTTCTCAAAGCCAATCACGAACGCTCCGCACGGATTGCCGAAAAGCGTGGCCGTACGAAAGCGCCATTCGCTCCCGAAGTCGGAGAGCACCCTCTCCTGCTCTACTACGCTGATCGCTGGGAGATTGCGAAGTGTTTGGCCCAGATCGGTACGGTTACGCTGACCAACCGCGCTTCGCATAGCATGGGCAGCTCGAAGGGCGTGGGCATAGACAATGAGATTGTTGTCAGCCTCGAATTTGCGGCCCCCAGGACGGTGGAAGATGCAATCAATGCCCTCTGGACACTTCACAGCTTTTTTGAGCTCTGTCTGGGGAGACGCCAGCGCTATCTGAAGATCGACGCCGAGCTGACAACTGCAAAGCCGGAGAAGGACGGTCATCCGCCCCCACTCTTCGAACTCATCTGGAGCTATTGCAACGATCAAGTTTCCGGCGAAACCCAACCCACCAGCTACGGCGATGTCCTCCTTGATATTGGCAAGCAAAAGGCCGAGTTCGCAAAGGTTCTCTCCGGCTGGCTGGATAGCGCACATTGCATGGTTGAGGCCCGAGGAAGATTTGGCAGCGCCTTTTATACCGAGTCCTACGGCATCGATCGCATCGTCGGGGCGGCCAACATGTTCGATCTTCTTCCCGAAAGCCATGTGCCCAAAAGAGTATCGCTCGATCAATCTACCAAAGACGCGGTCGGCGACTGTCGCAGGCTATTCAAGGCGCTGCCCGAGAGCTTTGCGCGCCAGTCCGTGCTCTCTGCACTGGGGCGCGTCGGCACCGCCAGCCTGCGCGACAAGGCATGCCACCGCGCCAACATTCTTATGGCGGCCTATCCGCAAAAGTTTTCAGAGCTGCATCTGCCTTGCAGTCAGGCGGTGCTCTGCCGCAACCATTTTGTCCACGGCAGTGAAGCGGCTTTCGACTACCGCGAGGAGATCAACGCCCTTGCTTTCCTGACCGAGACGCTCGAATTCGTATTCGCCGCCTCGGATCTCATCGAGCTTGGCTGGGATTTTGATTCCTGGCGCTCCAAGGGTTCATCCCTTACGCATGCTTTCGGCTCGTACGTGGTGAACTACGAGCAAAACCTACAGCGGCTGAAGACCATTTTGAAAGCGTAGTCGGCCACATCCACTCCCGAACATAGTGCCCAAGAGGAGCCTGCCAGGAGCCGCGTGTACTCGCGGCGAGAAGCGGCGAACGGCGGAGCGGGGTTCGAAGGCGGCCCCGCAAGAGCGAAAGCGGGACCGAGGACTCCCCCGCACAGCCGTCAGCAAATGGCGCGCCAGCGCATCACGCGAGGGATCGACGCCGGATGGCCGGGACGATCAGGCCCGGTTCACGAGAACCCGGTCCGGCTCAGCCGGACGCGGCCAGGACCAGATCAGACAACCTGCCGCACACCCTCCTCTTGACCAGGTGAGGGACTTTTTCTATTCTTAACTTGGCCTCTAAGCACAGGCCGGTGTGCCCACCTGCGCGAAGCCATGCGGTGCTTTTCCAATCATCTTCATGACCGTTCCCTCTGGGCGGACTTGATTGGCAGTGGGCACCTAGTCAGGTCCGTGATCGAAGGAATGGACCATGACAAACGACAACACCTTAAAATCTCTCAGAACCATCGCCAAGCGGTTCGCGCGCCGGCAACGCATTGCGCACCACGAGGCTCTCGATGCGCTCGCACGCGCGCTTGAAATGCCGCACTGGAATGCGCTGACCGCCGCTTGGGCAAAAGGCTGGCGGCCCGACCCCGAAAAACTGGATGCTTTCACTCATGCCTCAAATGCCGAGGATGCCACCCTGCGGGCGCGTCCTCCTATTGGACTCGGATTTCCAACCGAGGAACACGGCAGTATCGACGGTCACGACTACACAATCGAGATCGATCTCGAGGTGGTTATGCACGGGCAAGGTTGGGCCATCTGCGTGGAACAGGCATCGTCCGAAAAGCCTGTGATCGAGATGTACGACGAGTCCGAAGACAATCCGATCCGGGATGCGAAGTTTCTGGAGAAGGCGTTGGAGATTGCCAACGAAGCCGCCAAAACTCTCCGTGCCCGCATTGCTTCCGATTGGCCGCGCCGGTCAACAAAGCCGGACAAAGAAGGCCGCGCACTTCATCCATTGTTTCGGGAGCGCGGGCTTTCGAGCGAGTGGCACTGTCTGCATTGCGATGCAGCCTCCACGGGCGCACAAATGGCCGCGAACATGTGGCACTGCCCGGAATGCAGCGCAACGCCGCTCGATATATTCCCCGAGCCATTCTGGAGAGCTGCACAAGACCGTAGCGCGTGAGCGTTACCGGGCCGGATCGCTTTGTTGCGGTCCGGCTTCATCCCTTCATTTGGAATAAGGTTGGCTCTGCCCTGGTTAGCCCTGTCTAGAGTAGGGTCAGCAAAGACAAGGGAGAGCGCTGCAGACGCAATGGCTTAGTCCCTCCTGATGGGTATGCACAGAGGAGGAACGATACCTTCACCTTTCCTTTTATTACCTTGTTGTTTAACCCGAATAGAACTGCCGACATGGTTTAAGCATGGATTCAATTTCGCAAAAACAGCGCAGCGCCCTCATGCGCCGTGTAGGACAAAAGAACACCAAACCCGAAATGGTGGTTCGAAAATTCCTTCACGGTAACGGTTACCGATTTCGGCTGCATCGCAAAGACCTTCCGGGCCACCCGGACATTGTTTTGCCAAAACACCGCGCGGCTATTTTCGTGCACGGATGTTTTTGGCACGGACATTCATGCCGAAGAGGCAAACGCCCGGCTACGAACACGGAATTCTGGGACAAAAAGCTACTCGGAAATTTGGAAAGAGATAAAGCGAACTACAAAAAATTGAGCGCCCTGGGGTGGCGCGTAGTAGTCATCTGGGAATGTGAGATCAAGAATTTGGCCGAGCACCCGTTGCTGAAAATTCTTGAAGAAAGTGCATAGCGCTCGGTGAAAAGAGTTTACTTTTCAGCCCATTTTCCTCCGGTCCATTCCAACTTTCCTTTGTGCACTTGGTCGTGATGCACATTGCAAAGCGTAGCGAGATTATCGACCGTATTTTCTCCGCCCTTTGCGTGGTCATACACATGATGGAGCTCTAAGAATTTTCGTGGATCGTCCGGCCTCAGATCCTCGCGGCCCCACTTACAAAATACGCACCGAAACTTATCTCGCTCGAGAACCTTGACACGAACATCGTCGGAAATTCTTCTGTCATGCTCCGGTGCTTGGCGGTCTTCTTCCAGCAAGTATTCCCCGACCCCTAAATCGGGCCTGCCTTGCATGCGGGTCAAGACGGGCCAGCCGTCTTGGGTTCTAAGCTCTCTTGAGCGCCTTGCCCATTCTTTTCGATCTTTAGCCAAATAGCGCAACTCTTCGCCGGTGACGACGCGACCAACATTCAAACGTAAATACTCCAAAATCTTGGATTTTACGCCTCCGCCTTTATTGCGAATAGTCTTGAGTTGATTCCAGCGAAGAGCAGCTTCTCGATCCTGCTCATCTTTCATCAGCACGTAATCGGTGGGCTTAAGTTTGCGCGGGTCCTGGCCAATAATTTTCTGGAGGTCTTCGATAAGTTCGGGCGTTTCTTCAATTTGGTCACGGAACGTCGCTCCGGTATAGATAGCCCATCCAAGTTCGACACGAAGCTCGCGGGCTCTCCTGGCCCATTCACCTATGCCGCCAACGACCATCAATTCGTCGCCCTCAATGACGGTTCGTGGATATTTCCGAAGATAAGCCAAAATGCGATCACGCCCCGCCGCGATGCCTTCGCCCTTGATCAGCCCGCTTCCCAAATCTCTAAGGGCGTGAATGGCAGGGATGAGGCTTCTTACTTGTTGCCTCATGTCGTCATGCTCGATCCGATCTAGGAACGTATCGAGCAAAGTTTTGATATCGTTAACTTGCTTAGGAAAATCCACTGCTGCTTGAGAACGACGCGCCATTAACCTCTCACGCCGTTTTCTTCATGGGGGTGAGAATTTCCAAAACCATGCGCCCGAGATTGCCGGCAAGGGGCGGTGGCACGGCATTTCCAATTTGTCGCGCGACTTCAACTTTGGTCCCGACGAACTTGAAGTCATCCGGAAATCCCATCAGCCGAGCCGCTTCACGGTGTGTAATTGGCCTGTGCTGATCCGGATGCAGATAACGTCCCTTTTCTGGTTTAAAAAACTCGGTGCGGATCGTTACGGACGGGCGGTCCCACCAAAGACGGCCAAACAAATCAGTGCCGCCGCTCTTCTTCCTAATCCAGCATTGCGGGGTGATGTCGGGTGCATTCTTTTGAAGATCAAACCTGTTGCCGCCGGGCGGCACGGCCTTATAGCGCTTGAGACTCTTTTCCGTGGGAGTGCGCTTAATGTGAATGTCTAGCGGACAGTCGCCTTCAATTTCGGTTCTTGTTGGAGGCGGCAAGTCGGAAATGACGTCGCGAACGGTTCTCCAAGGCGGCAAGTTACTATCGCTTCCCGGCTCAGCATGGGTCGGAAGCGGGGGAAAGAGGGTGGCTGGAATGGTTCCACGCCTTCCCAAAACGATCGTCCTTTTGCGAGTTTGCGGCGCGCCGTAGTCGGCTGCATTGACGATGCAGGCTTTCGTGGTAAATCCGTGTTCGGCCGCCTTCTTCGTGATCTCTTCAAGCTCGGGCGAGCGATACAATTCGGCGACGTTCTCCATGACGAAAACTTGCGCCCCGGACCGGTGTGCGATCTCGATGAAAGGCTCCCACAGGGCGCGTCTCTCATCGCCATCGCGGTTTTTGTTCAGGAGACTAAAGCCCTGGCACGGCGGGCCGCCGATTACGACGTCGGCTTCGGGCACGTCGTTGTGCGACAGCCACTCCTCGATATTGCCGCAAACGGTTACACCGCCAAAATTCTCTTCATGTGTTGCCGCGGCTGCCGGGTCGTTGTCAATTGCAAGCACGACCTCAAATCCACCACAAAATTGTGGATTTACAAATCCGAGGGACATTCCCCCTGCACCGCTAAAAAGGTCGATAACGCGATATGACATTTCTTCTTCTACATTGATTCGACATGTTCATACCAGAACCATCCTATCCGAAAAACGCGAACAAACGAAGAACAAATATCGAGATGTGGGCATTTTTGAGAAGGCGGGGCTAGATGCGGGGGTCGCGAAGAATGCATCCAACGATGCTCCGACGACCTAATGTCAGCCCCTCCAACCCCGCTGGCTCGGTTGGGGTCCCCAAAGGGCGCAAAGGCCCTTTGGTCGATGGCGGTGCTAGGGGAGAGCGAAATCTCCGCCCTGCTCGATGGGGTCCAGGGGAGAGCCGAAGTCTCCCCGGTCGAAGCCGGTGCCGAAACACCCGGTCGTCGGGTCCAGGGCGGCGCGAAAGCCCTCTTGGTCATGGAGGTGTCGGAGGAGCTGGAACGCTCCCTCTGTCTGGCGGGTGTCGGGGGCATTACCCTGACGCGTGATCAGTCGGCGAAACGATTGCATGGCGCTGATCCGGCTCGATGCCGGTGAAGTGCCAGAGGCCGGCGGATGCAACGGGGGCGCGCCAGCGGGCCCCCTTGCCAAGATGGCGTGGTACTACCACCCACATCTTGCGGATGACTGGCTGTCGCCGGACGCCGCGGCTGAGGAGGCCAAGGCCCTCCTCCGCCCCTATGCGGGCGCTATGACGGCCTACCCAGTCTCCAAAGCCGTTGGCTCCGTCAAGAACGACAACCCGTCCCTGATCGAGCCCCTGGAGGCCTAGGTGCCGCTCTCGTCATCGGATCTGGTGCTAGCCGGGGCTGGATACCGGGAGGACCAGTCGGCCGGCCGCCGGAAGAAGCGGACGCCTGAGAGCTTGAGCTGATCGATTATCCGGCGCGCGGCCCGGAAGTGTCCTTCATCGTCGCGTGGCTGCAGCCGTTGCAAGGCCTTGCGGTCGCGCTTGAGCGCATAGGCCACGCTATGCGCCACATCCTCCCCGTCGATCTCCTGCAGCCCCTCGTCCATGCCTGATCCTGGCATGAGAACGAAAAGGGAACAAGATGGGGCATTAGGCAGAAAAGCGAGGGGCCGCCGGCCGAAGCCGGCGACTCTCTCCGTAGCCCTAAGAGGCGCCTGACGAGCCCCCTATCCCGTTAAACCAGGAGTTATGAGAGGTGAGCACCCCTTCGACCATAAATGCAGCCGACCATTCCGGTGGCGGGTTATCTTTGCGTATAGAGGCTATGCGCAGCGATTTCTTGCGTATAGAGTGGCATAGTTGCGCATAAACTTGATAGTTGCGCATAGGTGCGGTTTAATTGCGTATAGAGTCTATGCGCAACAAAGGAGCAATTGGTGGCCAAACCCATTCCCGAAGAAGACCTGGCGGCAATAGTGGAGATAGTGCGCAGCCATCCGGGCGGGGTCACGGCCCAGGAAATCGCCGAGGTTCTGCCCGCCGGCATGCCGCTGCGCACGCTCCAATACCGGTTGCAGCGCCTTGTCGAGGAGGGAAGGCTCGCCAAGGAAGGTCAGAGGCGATGGACGAAATATCGTCTCCCTGCAGAAGGGCGCGGGGAAGGCGCTGCCGCTGGGCCGGACATCGCAGAAGCGGGGCGGGATATTGTCCCTCTTTCCGAAAACAGCGCTGCGATCCGGGACTATCTGAGCCAGCCCTTTGAGACGCGCAAGCCGGCCGGCTACAACCGTGACTTCCTGGACTCCTATCGACCAAATGTCAGCGCCTATCTCACAGACAAAGAGCGTGCGCACCTGGCAAAGGTGGGCAAGCCGCAAATCGCCGAACAGCCGGCGGGAACATATGCCAAGCAGATTCTGAACCGGCTATTGATTGACCTGTCCTGGAACTCCAGTCGCCTGGAGGGCAACACCTATTCGCTTCTCGATACCAGGCGGCTCATTGAGTTTGGCGAGGAAGCTGAAGGGCGGGGTCGCCTGGAAGCACAGATGATCCTCAATCACAAGGACGCCATTGAATTCCTGGTCAGTGAGGCCGACGGGATCGGATTCAACCGTTATACGATCCTGAATCTTCACGCCATGCTGGCCAACAACCTTTTGCCTGATGAAACAGCGGCCGGAAGGTTGCGGCATATCGCTGTCGGGATTGAGAAATCGGCATTTCATCCTCTCGAAGTGCCGCAGCTCATCGAGGAGTGCTTTGACCAGATTCTGGCAACAACCGGTGCCATTGAAGACCCGTTTGAGCAGGCTTTCTTTTTCATGGTGCAGCTGCCCTACCTCCAGCCCTTTGATGATGTGAACAAGCGCGTCTCGCGCATCGCGGCAAACATTCCGCTTATTAGGAGAAACCTTGCGCCGCTCTCCTTCACCGACGTGCCGCGCTCCATCTACACCGAAGCTATTCTCGGCGTGTATGAGCTGAACAGGATCGAACTTTTGAAAGACGTATTCATCTGGGCCTATGAACGATCCGCGGCCCGGTACGCAGCTGTCCGGCAATCGCTGGGCGAGCCCGATCCCTTCCGGCTGCAACATCGGCAAGCCATCCGCGCCGTTGTCGGAGAAATCGTGCGACGGAGCTTAGGGCGCAAAGAGGCTTCTGCCTACATTGCCAACTTCGCAAAGGAAAACATAAGAGCTGCCGACCGAGAGAGCTTTCGCGAAGTTGCCGAGAACGACCTTCTTGCCCTCCATGGAGGGAACTATGCGCGCTATCAGATTAGGCCTGCCGAATACGAGACGTGGCGGCAAGTGTGGAATGAGAGTGTCGTCGTAAAGCAGGTGTGAGGTGACCCAGCCTCCTGAAATCCGGCCATGAGATGGTAGAGTCCATCGAGAGAAAGGATGGACCATGAGAAAGAGCCGATTTTCGGAGGAGCAGATCATCGGGATGATCCGCGAGCACGATGCCAGGGTGAAGACCGCGGAGATCTGCCGCAAGTACGGCATCTCGGATGCGACCTTCTACAAGTACAAGGCCCGGTTCGGTGGCATTGCGGTGTCGGACATGCAGCCAGCCCGTGTTCCTGACAAGGCCGGAAAACTCTAACGCCCGCCGAGGGTGCGTTGGGGAGCAGTGCACAAGGCCGGAAAACTCTAACGCCCGCCGAGGGTGCGTTGGGGGGCAGTGCACAAGGCCGGAAAACTCTAACGCCCGCCGAGGGTGCGTTGGGGAGCAGTGCAAAAGCTGGAAAACTCTAACACTCACCGAGGGTGTGCTGGGGAGCAGCGCAAAAGGCGAACAGACTCTACTACCAAACGGCCCGGATCAGGGGGCTGGGTCATTAGCTTGCCACGACCGGAAACTCCGCCAAGCTCGCGCCAGGTTTCTGGGATGCCCGGCCGTAGTTTGCTCTGCTAATGGACGCCGAAGGAGAACGGCCTGGGAGACGGCAAAATTCTGCGCGTAAGTAGTATGATCGACATTTCCCTAGAAATCCCGCAATGGCTGTGCGACTTTTCCCTTGTCACGAGAAAAAGGACGGCAGCCATGCAACATCCTCTTGTGTCACTATTGCTTATACTTACAACATGCGGCGTACTGGGAGCATGCGGGACATCTGAAATCCCCACAGTATCGGTCGCCAAGCAATGGGCCGATACAATCGAGAATTACTCCTTACAGCCGATCTATCCACTTCGAGAGGATGTTAGAGTCGGCGACATAAAGCTAACGATCGATCCATCTACAGCAGCCCCTAACCAACTGCCATTTCGCGACATTGGTTTCCTCGACCTTAACGCAGAGATGGAAGCCTATTACCAACGGCGCCCGTCTTACCCGGCTGACAACAATCTATCGATTCCTGCAGATGGTTCGAGACCATGGGTTCAGCCGGTCGCAAATGGCAGCCTATTCCAGAGTAACGGTGCCGACACTAAACGGCTCCGTATGATGGCCCTTCCTGCAATAAAAGTCGCGACAGTCTTCCAAGGATCGCTTTCTGGACAAGGCCTACTGGGCGCGATCGGAATTGGGGGCGCGGCCTCCGCTTCAAAAGGAAAACTTTTCGATATTAGCCTTGCGGGACTTGAAGAACTACGTGCTCCGGATGACTTTACAATTTTCCAGGGCTTTTCGGAATACTGCGCGAAAGAAAGCGTAAGCGGACGACTACATGGCGAAAATATTCAACGCTCTTTGAACATCATGACCGCAGAAGGAACCACCTCAGATAAATCGAACCCGCAGATCGCAATCCTCAATCGGGTACTGTACACGAGAACTATCGATTTTACCTTCCGGACAGAGGAGGGTTACTCGGCCGATGTCTCTGCCGTGATCGCAGGATTGAGCGAGCTGGCCAAGTTTTCCAACGCACTGGGAAGCTCACAAGCATCCTCTCCTAGCGTTCCCGAGAGTGAATCAAGCGCGGGGGCCGAAGCCAAGGAGATAGCGGACTTCGTAGCTGCCCTTCGGGCCAAAGTCACTGGAACAAACAGCCCTGGCGTCGCACTCTCTGCTGTTTATGTCGACGCGAGGGGAATCACACTGCGTGACATCTATGAGCGGCCGCTCGCATTTGCCACTCAGGCAGTCACTTTCTCCTATAACGCTGAGGACGTCTGTCGATCAAACACGGCAGCACCAGGTGAAGACCGGGTCTACGGGGTACCCCCTTTTCTGCAATAGCTCGACTGCAGCGCAAGCGAGCGGATGACTCCGCTCTACCGCCGATCTCGCATTCAATCGGAGACAAACAGAAACTTGCATTACGCTAGAGACGAGGTCGGTTAGAAAACGTTGAAGAACGAATGGGAGGCACCGACATGCACATCACCCGACGGCATTTCGTCAGCGCTGTAAGTGCCACAGCAGTCTGTAGCGGTTGCGCCTACGGGGCATTCAGACCAGCGTTCGCCGCATCTGACTTAAGCCATCTACATATCTGCACAGAAGTAGTCTTGGCTGATATTGCGCTTGCCTCGGGCTTTGCCTATGCAGAGAACCCACGGAACACCCCTATCGACCCAAGGGCCGATAACGCCGAAGCCGCATCCCTCTACCAGAAAAAATGGAATCCAGAGCGACGCGTCCTAGATGTCGATTTTCTATCCGAGCCGCCGTACATCGACAAGGTGATACAATATGCTCGTGCTTGGGAAGACCATATGGGGTTGAGATTCCGCTTCGGACGCGGCGAGCCAGAACTTCTTGTCGCATTTGATGCAGGTGGATCATGGAGCTTCATCGGCACAGACAGCATCTACTATGCCCGAAATGGCCGCGTCTCTATGAATTTTGGGTGGTTCAGCGCCAATACAGATGACTCCGAATTCCGTCGGACTGTACTCCACGAGTTCGGCCATGCTTTGTCTCTCGTGCATGAGCATCAGCATCCAGCCAGCTCCGTATCATGGAACGAGGAAGCAGTCGTTGACTACTACAAACGGTACGGCTGGAACAACACCGACGTGCAACGAAACATATTCTCGAAGTACAGATTCTCACAAATCAACGGAACAGGATACGATCAAGAGTCAATTATGCATTATCCGATTCCAGTTGAATTCGTAAAAAAGAAAGAAGACGTTGTAGGGTGGAACACTGACTTGTCTCGCGCCGACAAATCTCTTGTGGGATTTTTGTATCCAAAGCAGAACGGCACAAGGCTTCCATAGATTCTCTAGCCCTGCACACGACCAAATTGGTCTCTTGAGCATAACCACGTTCGATCCGTCTCACTGAAGGAAGACCGCGATGCTCAAACACCTTGCGCTAGCGACGGCAGTTCTCGCAGCCGCACCAAGCCCAATAGCAGGACAAGAAGCACCGGTCGGCGATGGAGGTCTGGGAAAAAAATTTCCCGACATTATAATCCAAAGACCAATTGGGTGCGGCGATTCACCGCTTTGCGAGAGAGTCGTGGGCCTGACGATGTACGGCTTTGATTCTACCTTGGTCAACTTTGGTGACATCGAAACGCTCCCCAGCGTCACTGAACCACCAAGTGCAGTAGCGGCCGGTGCATCGGAACCGCCCGCCAGGTTCTTCGCTGACAGGTTGATGTTGGAAGATAGCCTGAAGCTGATCGATCGAGAAACCAAGATCTGCAGTTCGTTCGACGCCACAGGACCCAGCTTGTGGAGAGAAGCCCTTTTGCAGAGGCGCACACTGCAGACGTGCCAAAACGCTGTTCAGCCGCTTCTCGAAGCGCGGCAACAGAGATCTCAGGAGTATTTTGCGTTTCTTGCCGGGCAGCCGATACGCTCCTACATCATTCCTCAACTTCTAGAATCGTACAAAGACGCGTGCTTACAGACCTTGACAGAGTACGGAGAGAGCCAAAGCTTTTCGCGCTTGTTCCAGCCTGCATTCCACGAGGAACTACTTCAGAATCTAGGCATTCTCGTCACCAACGGGCAACACAGATGCATGGCATCTGTCGTCCAGTGGCCTACCGAAAGTGACGGCGACGTGGTGGCCCTCGTGACAGCCGCGCATTGTCTCGGCGCCACTCGCTCGGTCGGCACAAGCAGCAGGCAGCTTTTGTCCGTTTCTGAGCGAATTGAATTCAGACCACTAACGGGGCAACCATTCTTTGCCGAAGTTGATCCCGACCTCCGTGACTGGATCTATCTAGATCGCCACGACCTGGCCGTCATTCCTTTGGCCGCTGAAAATGACCGTTTCGAATTGCCTGGCTTCGCAATCGCCTCGAAGGATTCACTCAAAGCATGGGAACCGCTCTATATTTTTGGCGTCAACCCAGTGGTCCTCGCCCTGAACAAAGCAAATGGTACGACTGCACCCAACCTGCTCGAGCAATCAGTAACTGTGTCGTTGGGAACCCCATGCAGAATCTACGGGGTAGAGGATGGGGCGCTTCTGCACAATTGTGAGACAGAGAAGCAGATGTCAGGTAGTCCTGTATTTATCCTCGACGGCAACGCAATGCGCTTGGCCGCGGTTCACACAGGAGGGAGCGACGAGGGATTCTCCCTACCTGGCTGCACTGAAAGCGCTGCGAAAGCCGCAAATCGAGCTGTGGTAATCGTGTCGGGAAAGAACTAGCAAGGCCAGGGCCGTCAGATCCTCGTTTTCACCCACGATCTTCCCTTCCTGTTTCTTCTTGAACAGGCATGCAGGGAAAAGGACACCCCCGTGGCGCTGCGGAATATTCTGCGCCGCGCCGAGTCATTGCAAAAGCATCTCGTCAACGCCCGCATCCAATACCGGCAAGATCCCGAATGGGTCTGGCTCCTTACGGCCAAGGGCATGCTTGTCCAGATCAGGGAAACCTGGGAAAGCGCGGTCGAGGCTGCGCTTGCGCCTGTGCTCAGCCGCTTTGCCAATAAGGTCGATACCAAGGGCTTTGCTAAACTCTCTGCAATAACCATTCAGGATGTAGAAGACATGCGTGCCGCGTTTGGGCGCTGTTCGGACCTCCTCCACAGCGCATCGAAGGCATTAAACCCCACAGTCCCGACGCCAGATCAGATCGGCGAGGAAATCGCCGCCTTGCGGGGATGGATTGCCAATCTACAGGTACGTCAGGACAAAATCGCTGTCGGGTAACCTGCTTGTTGGTTTCCGGTTTTGTAGCGCGTCCGGCTTTCGCCGGACCGGGCTCTCGGGAACCGGGCCTGTAGTCCCGGCCATCCGGCTTCGATCCCTCGCGCCCATTGTTGACGGCTGCGCAGGGGCGTCCTCGGTCCCGCTGCGCTCGTTCCTCGCATCGCTCCTGCGGGGCCGCCGGGAACCACGCTCCGCCGATCGCCGCTTCCCGCCGCCTCAAATGCGGCTCCTTGCAGGCTTCACTTTGGTTTGGCGCGGCACGTTGCGCCCGGCGCTCGTCGACCAGATCCAGGCAGTTCAGGCTCTGGCAATCTGTTCGCTTGCACTACCGACGCTTGCTTCGCACCTCTACAACCTTAGACCGCCGCGCCAAGGCAACCACTCGCTTTCCTCGTGGCGGCACAAGCTCTGCCCCGCCCAGGCTGGCCAACCCCCTAGACCTTGTGCCCCTTAAACCTTCTGTTAAGGGCTGCTTGCTACCTTAGGTTTATGCGATACGGACTACTGATCATCCTCTTCTTGGACGGAGCCAACCCTGCAATCAGTCAGGTGGATTTTACCACCGAGGCTGGGTGTGAACGGGCCAAGGCCGCATTGGAGAATGAGTTTTCCGCCAAGAAAATTGACCTGGGGGCAGTCGTCCTTTCATGCCTAGATCGAGGACCCGCTATCTAGCAGCGGGTATCGTCGCGACGGTTAGCGCCCTCGCGACTCTGAGTCTTTCTGGAGCTGCCGAAGCGGCGCCTTGTGCCGCGGCGATCGACCGGGCCGCGGCCAAGGCTGGCGCCCCGCGCAGCATTCTCCACGCCATCGGCACCGTCGAGTCTTCCGGCCATCCTTGGGCCGTCAATGACGCCGGCCTTAGCCATTTCTTCGACACCCGCGCGGAGGCCTCCGCCTACTTGCGCGAGCAGATCAAGCGTGGCCGAACCAACCTCGACATCGGCTGCCTGCAGGTCAACTGGCACTGGCACGGTGACAAGCTCGGCAGCCCCGACGCTGCACTCGACCCCTTCACAAACGCCCTCTACGCGGCCTCCTATCTGCGCTCTCTCTACGACGCACTTGGATCTTGGTCGGCAGCCGTTGGCGCCTACCACTCACGTCGCGCCGATCGAGCCGAGGGCTACCGCTGCCGTGTCGCCAGAGCGCTGCAGCCGGAACGCCCGATAGCGAACTGCCGGTAGACTGGAGGATTTCCGATGAACCAACAGCTTAGGGCCCTGCCCTCAGCGCGGGGCAAGGCATCCTCGCGGGGCCGTGTTGCTCCGCTTCGCTGCGCGCCCGCACCACCCCCTGCGTGGACCCTCCTTGCCCCTTGCACACCCGCTGCTCGCCGCGAGGCAGGGTTACAGCAGCAGCTGCAACCCAGCTCTGATTGAACAACCCACTAGGAGAACTTCGATGATTAACAATGTTACCCTTCTTGGCCGCCTTGGTGCTGATGCCGATATCCGCGAGACCAACGGTGGCGAGGCCGTTGCCAACTTCCGTGTCGCTACCTCTGAGGTCTGGCAGGACAAGGAGTCCGGCGAGTGGAAGGAGCGGGTCGAGTGGCACCAGGTTGCCGTCTTCGGTAGGGGCCTCGTGGCTCTGATCGAAAAGCACGGCACCAAGGGCAACTTGGTCTATCTGCAGGGCCAGCTTCGCACCCGCTCCTACGAGAAGGACGGCCAGAAGCATTATTCCACCGAGATCATTCTTGTCCGCGGCGCCGTGGTTCGCTTCCCCGAGCGGAAGATGACCGAGCAGGGCCGCGAAGACGAAGCCGCCTAAGCCTGATAGGGGCACCGCTCCGGCGGTGCCCCTTTTTCCTTTGCACCATTACGGCGGCAACGCCGCCAGACCTACAACACAGAGACAGGTAGTCCCATGTCCAAGCATCGCCACTCCCTCAGCAACCAGCGCCCTGCTCGCATGGAGGCAGAACCCTTCATGGAGCTGGCCCGCAAGCTCGACCGTGCGCAGGCTTTCGCCGCTTGCCGTGAAGGGTTCCGGGCCTGGGCTCGCGCCGGCTTCCCCGGCGATGACCCCTTTTCGATTTTTCGGGATTCCGCTGCTTCCCAGAACGCGGCCGACGGAGAGCCCGATTCCGCAT
>CAYYIV010000011.1:0-128271 GCA_964472095.1 uncultured Pelagibius sp. | reverse complement strand
CATCTTCAAGAGCGCTAGAACAAAACACTATGAACGTTCAACAAGCGCAATCGACCTCCGTCGAAGTCTACAACAACAGCCCACGCGCCTCGGTGCCCATCAACAAGGAGTTCATAGTGTGCCATTTCCCCAACCGGGTCAGAAGGCACTCGACTGACACTGAGGAGTTTCAAAGATGCGGGAACCTGCAAGTTGTATTTGAGATCATTTTCGAACTTCTGGAATTTTTCAGTCGATACAATTTCAGCGGGCGAAACGTCCCGCAACATCCCGCGGTTCTCACCCGATGAAATCTGGTCCCAGAAACGGGTCGCGGCGATGAAGGTCCCCTCGGTGACTT
The DNA here is from genome assembly GCA_964472095.1 of uncultured Pelagibius sp. Classification (GTDB taxonomy): domain Bacteria; phylum Pseudomonadota; class Alphaproteobacteria; order Kiloniellales; family Kiloniellaceae; genus Pelagibius. The sequence goes on along the minus strand of CAYYIV010000011.1, from coordinate 127,931 downwards.
CGTTTGTTAAAACGTATCGTGGATCGTTGGGGGGTGGGCACTCCCCGGTGGAGGCTATCATGAAGACCGAGGCGCCGGATCTAAAGGGCAGCCCCTTTGGACTCTCATATGTCCAAGTTCCGTTCTCATTGAAAATCGGGCGGAAAACGACCTGACATGCTCCCAGATCCCCGCGGATTGGGGGCAAAACCACCTGAAATCTTGCGTTCTCCCAATCGCCAAAGAGCACGCACGCTTCTGCTATGGTGCCAGGGCACTGCTCAAAGAGGCTCCTGACCTCCGGAGGGATGTCATTGTCGTGCTCGGTGTAAACTCGGCACGTCGCGTGAGATATGCCTGCTAGAGTCTCAGAAGGAGCCAGCACGAGGAGCGCAAGAAGGCGCAGGTGCTTCAAAGCCATCGATGTGCTCCCGACAATTGGGGCAAAAGGGCGCCCTTTCCCAGCACGAAGGCTGGACACACTGTCCGATGATTTTGGCTTCTTCGTGGCGAAAGCAGACCGCCCCGCCCTACACCTGCGTCAGGGGACCATAGGTCTCCGGCCGACGGTCGCGGAAGAACTGCCAGAGATTGCGCACCTCGCGCACCTTGTCCATGTCCATGTCGGCGGTGACCAGTTCGTCCTTGTCCTCGCTGGCCTCCACCAGGAACTCGCCGCGCGGGCTGACCACGTAGCTGGAGCCGTAGAACTTGCCGATGTTCCAGGGCGCCTCGGTGCCGACACGGTTCACCGCGCCGATGTAGCAGCCGTTGGCCACCGCCGAGGCCGGCTGCTCCAGCTTCCAGAGGTATTGGCTGAGCCCCGCCACGGTGGCCGAGGGGTTGACGATGTACTCGGCCCCGGCCAGGGCGAGGGCGCGCCAGCCCTCCGGGAAATGGCGGTCGTAGCAGATGTAGACACCGAGCTTGCAGTAGGCGGTCTGGAACATCGGCCAGCCGGAGTTGCCGGGCTTGAAGAAGAACTTCTCGTAGAAGCCGGCGACCTGGGGGATGTGGGTCTTGCGGTACTTGCCGAGGTAGCTGCCGTCGGCGTCGATCACCGCGCAGGTGTTGTAGTAGACGCCGGTGATGTCCTCCTCGTAGATCGGCACCACGATGACCATGGAGTGCTTCCGGGCATAGTCCTGCATCAGGCTGACCGTCGGCCCGTCGGGAATCTTCTCGGCCGCGGCGTACCACTTGGCGTCCTGGCTCGGGCAGAAATAGGGCTGGTTGAAGACCTCCTGCAGGCAGAGCACCTGCACGCCCTTTTCGCCGGCCGCGTCGATCAGCGGCAGGTGCGCCTCGTTCATCCGGTCGCGGATCGCCTGCGGCGTATCGCCGGTGTCCGCCTTGAGGGCCATCTGGATGAGGCCCGCCCGCACCATCGCCATGTGATCTTCTCCCCTGTCGGAAGCGTTTCGCCTGCTTGCCGGGATTTGACCATTTGGTCAGGATCGCTGGCAAGGGGCTTGTCGCGGCGAGGTCGTTCGTTCGCGTGTAACCCACAGCGGAAAAGGACTTCGCGGCGCAAAAAGCGGACTCGCATCGCTCTTCGACATGGTGCAAAATTGACCAATCGGACAAGTTTCAGATCCGGAAAGCGAGTAACAGGGAAGCAGGAGGGACAGGCATCATGGCGATCCTCATCAGGGGCGGCACCGTCGTCACCGCGGACCATTCCTTTCGCGCCGACGTGCTGACCGAGAACGACAAGATCGTCGCCATCGGAGAGTCCCTGGATGCGCCCGGCGATGCCGAGGTGATCGACGCCGGCGGCGCCTACGTGCTGCCCGGCGGCATCGACCCGCACACCCATATGGAGCTGCCCTTCATGGGGACCGTGGCCTCGGAGGACTTCTACTCCGGCACCACCGCCGGCATGGTTGGCGGCACCACCATGATCATCGACTTCGTGATCCCGAGCCCAAAGCAGGACGTCATGGAGGCCTACCGCACCTGGCGCGGCTGGGCCGAAAAGGCCGCCGGCGATTACTCCTTCCACGTCGCCATCACCTGGTGGGACGAGACGGTGAAGGCCGCCATGGAGACGCTGACCACCGAATGCGGCGTCAATTCCTTCAAGCACTTCATGGCCTACAAGGGCGCCATCATGGCCGACGACGAGGTGCTGGTGAACTCCTTCACCCGCGCCCGCGAACTCGGCGCCATCTGCACCGTGCACGCCGAGAACGGCGAACTGGTGTTCCATCTGCAGAACGAGATCCTGAAGCACGGCATCACCGGGCCGGAGGGCCATCCCCTCTCCCGCCCGCCGGAGGTCGAGGGCGAGGCCGCCAATCGCGCCATCCGCGTGGCCCAGGTGCTCGACGTGCCGCTCTACATCGTCCACAACTCCTGCAAGGAATCGCTGCAGGCGATCACCCGCGCGCGCAACGAGGGCCAGCGGGTCTTCGGCGAGGTGCTGGCCGGCCATCTGCTGGTCAACGACGAGGTCTATCGCCACCCCGACTGGGACTATGCCGCGGCCCACGTGATGAGTCCGCCGTTCCGGCCCCGGGAACACCAGGAGGCTCTGTGGCACGGCCTGCAGGCGGGCATGCTGCAGACCACGGCGACCGACCACTGTTGCTTCTGCGCGCCGCAGAAGCGCATGGGCCACAACAACTTCACGCAGATTCCGAACGGCACCGGCGGCGTTGAGGACCGCATGCACGTCCTCTGGCACCACGGCGTCAACTCCGGGCGGCTGACGATGAACGAGTTCGTCGCCATCACCTCCACCAACGCGGCCAAGATCTTCAACATCTACCCGCGCAAGGGATCCATCTCGATCGGCGCCGACGCCGACATCGCGATCTGGGACCCCGAGAAGGAGCGCACGATCTCCAAGGACACGCACCATCAGAACGTGGACTTCAACATCTTCGAGGGAATGACCGTCAAGGGCATCAACACCATCACGATCAGCCAGGGCAAGGTGGTCTACCAGGATGGCGACATCCGCACCGTGAAGGGCGCCGGCCGCTACGTCGACCGACCGACCTTCCCGTCCTACTACCAGGCCCTGAACCGCCAGCACGACGCCAAGACGCCGGTGGCGGTCGATCGCATGTAACAATCCAGCAAGACAGGGAGTATGGGGGCATGACTTCTCGCAAGGAGAGGATCGGGTACGCAGTGGATCAGGCAGGTCTCGGCCGGCGCACTGTGCTGAAAGTCTGCGGCCTCGCCGTGGCGACGGTTGCCGCCTTCGGCCTGACGGGCGAACCCGCCTGGGCGCAGGAGAAGCTCAAGGTGGCCGGCATCTACACCGTGCCGATCCAGCAGAAGTGGGTCGGCACGCTGCACCGGGCATTGACGGCGGCCCAGGAGCGCGGCGAGATCGAGTACAACTTCTCCGAAAAGGTGCCGAACACCGACTACGTCCGCGTCATGCGGGAATATGCAGAGGGCGGCGCCGACTTCATCGTCGGCGAAGCCTTCGGCATCAGCCGCGAGGCGCGCAAGGTGGCCGACGACTATCCGGCGGTCGCCTTCCTGATGGGCGATCCCGGCGGGCCGCACGGCAGCAACTTCTCGGTCTTCGACAACTGGATCCACGAGCCCTGCTACCTGATGGGCGTGATCGCCGGCACGCTGACCAAGACCAACAGGATCGGCATGGTGGGCGGCCACGCCATCGGCGAGGTGAACCGGCTGTTCCATGCCTTCATGGAGGGCGCCCGCTCGGTCAACCCCGACGTCCAGTTCAAGGTCTCCTTCATCGGCTCCTGGTACGACCCGCCGAAGGCCAAGGAGTTCGCCTTCGCACAGGTCGAGTCCGGCGTCGACGTGCTCTACGCGGAACGTGCCGGCGTGGTCGACGCGGCCCGCGAGAAGGGCATCATCGCCTTCGGCAACGTGAACGACATGAACAAGGCGGAGAACGGCACCAATGTCGTGGTCGCCTCCGCCCTCTGGCACATGGAGCCGGCCATCGACTATGCCCTCGCGCAGATCAAGGCGGGCAGCTTCAAGGCCGAGGACTACAAGGAGTGGACGATGATGAAGGCCGGCGGCGCTTCGCTGTCCTCCTTCTATGAGTTCGACGACAAGATCCCGGCGGAGATCAAGGCCAAGGTCGAGGCCCTCAGTCAGCAGATCCTGGCCGGCGAACTGGTCGTGACGATCAACGACGACGAGCCGAAGTCGACGTTCTGAGCGGCTGCGCAAGGGCGGTCGTGGATTTTGCCTCACCTTTCGAGACTGTCGCTTTGCAGTCTCTACGGGTCGACGCCTGCATGCCTCACACACGGCTGGTGGCCATCGCGTTCAACGATACGACCTACTCCACTCGTCACCCTCGGGTTTGACCCGAGGGTCCATGGCAAGGCCAGGGGTCCGGCTTCTCCCATGGATCCTCGCGTCAAGCGCGAGGATGACAATTGTGGGGTGGCAAGGGCGGTGCGTCGTCCCCGTTTTCTGCAAGAACTTGCGCTCTGCCGGCCTGCTTGCGCTATGATCCGGCCGTCTTTGCCTGCGGGGGAATCTGGTGATGCCAGAAGTCGATGAGCCAGCGCGTGCCGGCGGCGGCGCACCGCCCGTCCTGCGTCTGGCGGGCATCACCAAGCGCTTCGGCGCGCTGACCGCCAACGATGCTATCTCCCTGGATTTGATGTCCGGCGAGATTCTGGCGCTGCTGGGCGAGAACGGCGCCGGCAAGACCACCCTCATGTCGATCCTCTTCGGCCACTACGTCGCCGATGCAGGCAGCATCGAAGCCTTCGGCCGGCTGTTGCCGCCCGGCAAGCCCAAGGCCGCGATCGCCGCCGGCATCGGCATGGTGCACCAGCACTTCACCCTCGGCGAAAACCTCTCCGCGCTCGACAACATCGTGCTCGGCACCGAGCCGCTGTGGGCGCCGCGCCAGCAGCGCGCCAAAGCCCGCGCCAAAGTGGTCGAGCTGGCCGGCCGTTTCGGGCTCGCCGTCGATCCGCGCCGCCTCGTCCGCGATCTCTCGGTCGGCGAGCGCCAGCGCGTCGAGATCCTGAAGGCGCTCTACCGTGGTGCCCGCGTTCTCATCCTCGACGAACCGACCGCCGTGCTGGCACCCAAGGAGGTCGAGACCCTCTTCGCCACCCTCGAGACCATGGTTGCCGCGGGCCTGTCGATCATCTTCATCTCCCACAAGCTGAACGAGGTCATGGCCGTCGCCGACCGCGTCGCCGTGCTGCGCCAGGGCAAGCTGGTCGCGGAGCTGCCCATCGCCGGGGCCAGCAAGCAGAGCCTCGCCCAGGCCATGGTCGGCCGCCCCATCGCGCCGCCCGAGCGCGAGCCCCTGGCGCCCGGCGAGGTGGTCATGCAGCTGGCGGGGGTATCGCTCCACGACGGCCGTGGGCGGCCACTGCTGGAAGACCTCCACCTGCTGCTCTACGGCCGCGAGATCCTGGGGATCGCCGGGGTCTCCGGCAACGGCCAGGCGGCGCTGGCGGCTCTCGTCTCCGGCCTGCGCCTGCCCGACGGCGGCAGCTTCGAGCTGCTCGGCCAAGCGGTGAAGCAGACCTCGCCGCTGGCCATGCAGCGCCGCGGCGTCGGCCGCATCCCGGAGGACCGCCACGCCGTCGGCGTCGTCGGCGACCTGAGCGTCGAGGAGAACCTCATCCTGGAGACCTCCGGCGATCCGCGCTTCTGCAGCTTCGGCCTGCTGCGCGGCGGCGTCATCCGGCGCCACGCCCGTGCCCTGATCGAGCGCTTCGACATCCGCGGCGCCGACCCGACCACCGCCACCCGCGCGCTCTCCGGCGGCAACATGCAGAAGGTTATCCTGGCGCGGGTCTTGAGCGAGCAGCCGCGCGTCATCCTGGCCAACCAGCCGACCCGCGGCCTCGACGTCGGCGCTGCCGCCAAGGTGCAGGAGTTCCTCTTCGACGCACGCGCGGGCGGCGCCGGCATCATCCTGATCTCCGAGGATCTCGACGAGCTGCTGCAGATTTCCGACCGCATCGCCGTGCTCTACCGCGGCCATCTCTCAAACCCGGTGCCGGTGGAGGAAGCCGACGTGACGGAACTCGGCCTGCTGATGTCCGGGCACGGCGAGTTCCACGCCTACCGGGAGGACACCGGCCATGCGGCTTGAACCGCGCGCCCATGTTCCCTTCTGGCTGAACATCGCCGCGCCGATCGCGGCTGTCGCCCTCGCCTTCGCCTTCTGCGCCCTGCTCATCGTCTGGGCCGGCGCACCGATTCTGGAGGCCTACCAGGCCCTGCTCAGGGGCGCCTTCGGATCGGTCTTCGCGGTCACCGAGACGCTGACCCGGGCGGCGCCGCTGATCTTCACCGGCCTTGCCGCGGCCGTCGCCTTCCGCGCCAAGCTGTGGAACATCGGCGGCGAAGGCCAGCTCTATGCCGGTGCCCTGGCGGCCACCTACTTCGGCACCGGCCTGGTCACCCTGCCGCCGCTGCTCATGGTGCCCTTCCTCTTCCTCGTCGGCGCCGTCGCCGGCGGACTGCTGTTGCTGCTGCCGGTGATCCTCAAGTTGAAACTGCGCGTCGACGAGGTGGTGACGACCCTGCTGTTGAACTTCGTGGTCATCCTCTTCGCCAACTACCTGCTGTTCGGGCCCTGGAAGGATCCCCTCGCCATGGGCTGGCCGCAGGCCGCGCCGATCATCGACGAGGGCGTGCTGAGCCCGCTGGTGCCGCGCATGCGCATGCATTCCGGCCTGATCTGGGCGGTAGCCTTCGCGATCTTCGCCTGGGCTTTCATCCGATTTTCCCGCTGGGGTTTCCAGATCCGCGCCGTCGGCCACAATCCGGAGGCGGCAGCCTTCGCCGGCATTCCCATCGGTGCCACGGTGTTGCGCACCGCCCTGCTCTCCGGCGGCCTCGCCGGCATGGCCGGGGTCTGCGAGCTGGCCGGGCTGAAAGGTTATCTCACGCTCGATCTCTCGCCGGGCTTCGGCTACACCGGCATCGCCGTCGCCATGCTGGCCGGCCTGCACCCGCTCGGCGTCATCGCCGCCGCGATCTTCGTGGCCGCCATCTACAACGGCGCCGACGCCATGAGCCGGGCGATGTCGATCTCCAACTACCTGGCCGACGTGCTGACCGCGACGGCCCTGCTGCTGGTGCTGGCGAGCGTGCTCTTCGTGCGCTTCCGGCCGCGGCTGCGCTAGGGGCATCGACAGATGGACCTCCTCGAGATCTTCGTCACGCTGGGCTTCTGGAGCGCCCTGGTGCGCATGGCCACGCCGCTGGTCTTCGGCACCCTGGGCGAGCTGATCTGCGAACGCGCCGGCGTGCTGAACCTCGGCATCGAGGGCATCATGACGATGGGCGCGCTGGTCGCCTGGTTCTGGGTCTACCAGGGCGGCGACCTCTGGACCGCCGTGCTGGTCGCGGCCGCGGCCGGCGCCCTCTTCGGCCTGCTGCACTCCGTCTTCAGCGTCTACCTCGGCCTTTCCCAGCATGTGACCGGCATCGGCATCACCCTGCTGGCCACCTCGCTCAGCTACTTCGCCTTCCGCATGCTGCTGCCGAACGTGACCACGCCGCCGAAGATCGAGCCCTTCAAGCCTTATCCGATCCCCGGCCTGTCGGAGATTCCCTACCTCGGCCAGGTGCTGTTCACCCAGAGCCCGCTCACCTACCTCGCCTTCGCGCTGGTGCCGGTGGTCGGCTATGCTCTCTACCGCACGCCGCTCGGCCTTGCCGTCCGCATGGTCGGCGAGAACCCCTTGGCGGTGGAGGCCCAGGGCATCGACGTGCACCGCCTGCGTACCGCGGCGGTCATGCTGGGCAGCGCCTTCATGGCGGTCGGCGGCGCCTTCCTCACCATTTCGGTGTTCGACGCCTTCTACATCGGCATGATCAACGGGCGTGGCTGGATCTGCATCGCCCTCGTGATCTTCGCTTCCTGGCGGCCGGGCAAGGCGTTGGCCGGCGCGTTGCTCTTCGCCGCCTTCGAAGCGCTGCAGATCCGCGTGCAGCAGGCCTCCTCCGCCTTCATTCCCTACCAGTTCTTCCTCATGATGCCCTACGTGCTGAGCATCCTGGCGATGATCGTGATGTCGCGGCGCGCCGCCTACCCGCGCGCCCTGCTGGTGCCGTTCCGCAAGGGCGAGCGATGAAGCTGCTGCGCATCCTTCGAGACGCCGCTGACGCGGCTCCTCAGGATGAGGTAAGAAAAGAGCCTCACCCTGAGGAGGCCCCGAAGGGGCCGTCTCGAACGGCGAAGCTTTTCGCTGGAGTCGTCTGATGCTCGACCTCATCGTCCGCAATGCCACCCTGCCCTCCGGCGAGACCGGCCGCGACATCGCCGTGCAGGACGGCCGCATCACCGAGGTGCGGCCGAAGATCGACGCGCCGGCGCGGCAGGAGATCGACGCCGGTGGCCACCTGGTCTCGCCGCCCTTCGTCGACAGCCACTTCCACATGGACGCGACGCTGAGCCTCGGCCTGCCGCGGCTGAATCAGAGCGGCACGCTGCTGGAGGGCATCGCGCTCTGGGGCGAGCTGAAGCCGGAGCTGACCGTCGAGGCGCTGAAGCAGCGGGCGCTGGCCCTCTGCCGCTGGTCGATCGCCCGCGGCACCCTGGCCATCCGCAGCCACGTCGACATCTGCGACGACCGACTTCTTGCCGTTGATGCGCTTCTCGAGGTGCGCGAAGAGGTGAAGGAGTGGATCGACCTGCAGCTCGTCGCCTTCCCGCAGGACGGCTACCTGCGCTATGGGAAGTCGCCCGAGAACCTGAAGCGCGCGCTCGACAGGGGCGTCGACGTGGTCGGCGGCATCCCCCACTTCGAGCGCAGCATGGCCGAAGGCGCGGAGTCCGTCCGCCAGCTCTGCGAGATTGCGGCGAAGCGCGGCCTGCCGGTCGACATGCATTGCGACGAGAGCGACGACCCGCTCTCGCGCCATATCGAGAGCCTCTCGTATCACACACAGCGATTGGGCCTGCAGGGCCGCGTCACCGGCTCGCACCTCACCTCCATGCACTCCATGGACAACTACTACGTGACCAAGCTGATGGCGCTGATGCATGAGGCCGGCGTGCATGCCGTCGCCAACCCGCTCATCAACATCACCCTGCAGGGCCGCCACGATACCTACCCCAAGCGGCGCGGCATGACCCGGGTGAAGGAGCTGCTGCAGCAGGGCATCAACGTCGCCTTCGGCCACGACTGTGTCATGGACCCGTGGTATCCGCTCGGCAGCCACGACATGCTGGAGGTCGCTCACATGGGCCTCCACGTCGGCCAGATGACCGGCGTCACCGAGCAGAAAGCCTGCTTCGCCGCCGTCACCGAGAACGGCGCCAAAGCCCTGCAGTTGGAAGACTACGGCCTGGCGCCCGGCTGCCACGCCGACATGGTGATCCTGCAGGCCGGCGACGTGCTGGAGGCCCTGCGCCTGAAGCCCGCCCGCCTCTTCGTCATCCGCCGCGGCAAGGTGATCGCCGAGACCCCGCCGGTGCAGGCGCAGTTGAAGGTGCTGGGGAATGAGGCAGTGGATTTTCTGAAGTAGTCTCATGAGCCAGCTGCGCCAGCCCTACAGCCTGTCCGTGTCTCGCACCGGCGCTTCCCTCACCTCCTCTTGTCATTCTCGCACTTGTTGCGAGAATCCATCGTGCTGCCAGACGCCCCGCCTCTCCCATGGACCCTCGCAACAAGTGCGAGGGTGACAATATGGGAGGTGGCAGGCGGCCTGTGCCTCCTGCAGTCAACCGTTTCATACGCCTTTCTTATCTGAGGAAACCATCTTGCCCTCCCTCGACCTTTCCTTCGTCCGCGCCCAGTTTCCCGCCTTCTCCGAGCCCTCCCTGAAGGACTGGGCGTTCTTCGAGAATGCCGGCGGGTCCTATGCCTGCGGTGCGGTGATCGAGCGTCTCAACCGCTTCTACCGCGAGACCAAGGTGCAGCCCTACGGCCCCTTCCCGGCCTCGAAGCGCGCCGGCGAGGAGATGGACGAAGCCCGCGCAAGGCTGGCCGGCTACCTGAACGTCGCCACCGACGAGGTGCACTTCGGGCCCTCGACCAGCCAGAACTCCTACGTGCTGGCGCAGGCCTTCCGGCAGATGCTGAAGCCGGGCGACGAGATCGTGGTCACCAACCAGGACCACGAGGCCAACTCCGGCGCCTGGCGGCGCCTCGCCGACAGCGGCATCGTGGTGCGCGAGTGGCAGGTCGACCCTGAGAGCGGGCGGCTCGACCCCGCCGGGCTCGACAGGCTGCTGAGCACGAAGACCAGGCTGGTCGCCTTCCCGCACTGCTCGAACATCGTCGCCCATGTGAACCCCGTGGCGGAGATCTGTGCCAAAGCGCGGGCGGCCGGCGCGGTCACCTGCGTCGACGGCGTCTCCTATGCGCCGCACGGGCTGCCGGACGTGACGGCGCTGGGCGCCGACATCTACCTCTTCTCGCTCTACAAGACCTACGGGCCGCACCAGGGCCTGATGGTGGTGAAGCGCGCCCTCGCCGAGCGGCTGCCCAACCAGGCGCACTTCTTCAACGCCGGCAGCATCCTGAAGAAGCTGACGCCGGCCGGGCCGGACCACGCGCAGATCGCCGCCTCGGCCGGCATCGCCGATTACTTCGACGCCCTGCACGCGCACCATTTCAAGAACGACGCCGATGCCGCCGAGCGCGGCCGCCGGGTGCACGACCTCATGCGCGCCCACGAGATGGAACTGGCGGCGCCGCTGCTCGACTGGCTCAGGCAGCGCAACGACCTCCGGGTGATCGGGCCGACCGATCCGGCCGAGCGCGCGCCGACGGTCGCCATCCACACGAAGAACAAGCCGGCGGCCGAGGTGCTGGCCGACCTCACCGAGCGCGGCATCGCCGCCGGCGCCGGCCACTTCTACGGCTACCGCGTCGTCCAGGCCCTCGGCCTCGACCCCGAGGCCGGCGTCCTGCGCGTCTCCTTCGTGCACTACACCGCGCCGGAGGAGATCGAGAAGCTGATGAAGGCGCTCGACGCCTCGCTGTAGGAACGCTGGTCCCTGCTCTGCCGCCACCTGCCGCCGGCAGCTTCGCGCAAGCGCGGCCACATCCCCGAATGTCATCCTCGCACTTGTTGCGAGGATCCATGGGAGAGGCCGGGCGCCAAGCGGCGCCATGGATCCTCGTGACAAGCACGAGGATGACGAGCTTGGGGGTTGAGCGGCCCGTGCGGTCACCACTGACGCGCCTGCGGGTGCCAGGAATGTAAGCAACCGGTCTGCTTTTCGGGCCGCTTCGACTGTCGGCAGTTGGCAATAAAAATGGTAGGCTTTTCCAAAATAACAAAGGGAGGAACGTATGCGCTGGGCGCGATTCCGCCGGGCCGGCTCTGTCGGCTACGGCCAGCTTGAAGGCGACAGCCTCAAGGTCTATTCGGGCGACATCTTCGACGGTGCCGCCCCGACCGGCCAGACGGTGAAGCTGGCCGACGTCGAGCTGATGACGCCCTGCGATCCCGGCAAGTTCATCTGCCTGTGGAACAACTTCCATGCGCTGGCCGCCAAGCTGGAGGTCGCCGAGCCGCCGGAGCCGCTGTTCCTGCTGAAGGCGTCCAACGCCTTCACGGCGCCCGGCACCACGATCCGCCGCCCCAAGACCTACGACGGCCCGGTGGTCTACGAGGGCGAGCTCGGCATCGTCATCGGCAAGCGCGCGACGGCGATCTCCGAGAGCGAGGCCGCCGCGCATATCTTCGGCTACACCTGCGTGAACGACGTGACGGCCGCAAAGATCATCCAGAAGGATCCGACCTTTGCCCAATGGACCCGCTCCAAGAGCTTCGACGGCTTCGGCGCCTTCGGGCCGGTGATCGCCACCGGGATCGATCCCCTGGGCCTTTCGGTGCGCACCGTGCTGAACGGCGACGAGCGGCAGAACTACCCGGTCTCGGACATGATCTTCCCGCCGCACAGGCTGGTCAGCCTGCTGTCCCACGACATGACGCTGATGCCCGGCGACATCATCGCCTGCGGCACCTCCATCGGCGTCGGATCGATGAAGGAGCCGACCAACCAGGTGACCATCGCCATCGAGGGCATCGGCGAGCTCACCAACAGCTACGTGAACCAGTGAGGACACGACCATGAGAATCTGTGTGGTAGGCGCCGGCGCCATCGGCGGCCTGATGGCTGCCAAGCTCTCCCTGGCCGGCAACGACGTCACGGTCATCGACCAGGGCGCGCACCTGGCGGCGATCCAGAAGGACGGCCTGAAGCTGATCTGGGAGGACGGCAGCGAGCAGGTCGCGACGCTGAAGGCCGTCGGTACCGCCGCGGAGGCCGGGCCGCAGGACCTGGTGATCCTGGCCGTGAAGGCGCACTTCCTCGACCAGGTCGCCCGCGACGTCGGCAAGCTGCTGGACGACGACACCATGATCGTGACCGTGCAGAACGGCATGCCCTGGTGGTACTTCCACAAATTGAAGGGACCGCTGAACGGCACCCAGCTGAAGAGCCTCGATCCCTCCGGCCTGCTCGCCCGCCACATCCCGTCCGATCGCATCGTCGGCTGCGTGGTCTATCCGGCGGCGGCTGTCACCGAACCCGGCGTGGTCAAGCACGTCGAGGGCGACCGCTTCCCGGTCGGCGAGCTCGACGGTTCTGAGAGCGCAAGGGTGCAGAAGCTCCATGACCTGCTGGTCGCGGCCGGATTCCGCTCGCGGGTGCTCGACGATATCCGCTCGGAGATCTGGCTGAAGGCCTGGGGCAACCTCTCCTTCAACCCCATCAGCGCGCTCACCCACGCGACGCTGGAGGACATCTGCACCTTTCCGGAGACCCGCGGCCTCGCCGCCAGCATGATGGCCGAAGCGCAAGCCATCGCCGAGAAGCTCGGCGTCACCTTCCGCCACACCATTGAGAAACGCATCGAGGGCGCGCAGTCGGTCGGCAAGCACAAGACCTCCATGCTGCAGGACGTCGAGGCCGGCCGCTCGCTGGAGACCGAGGCGCTCATCGGCGCCATCCTGGAGATGGGCAAGCTGGTCGAGGTCCCCTCGCCGGCCATCGAGGCGGTCTACGCCTGCGTGAAGCTCCTCAACAAGACCATGCTGATGGAACAGGCCGGCGTGACGCTGCAGAAGGCGAGCTAGGGACGGCCCATCCTTCGAGACGGCCGCCTTGCGCGGCCTCCTCAGGATGAGGGGCTTTTTTGTTTTATCAGATACTTGAGCCATAAAAGATCAATAAAAAAGGGGGAGCACCATCAGGCGCTCCCCCTTTCCGTCCGCCGCAATCGGCTTCGGGAAAACCTTACATCGTCGCCTTGTCCCAGACCTCGTGGGTCCATGCGCCTTCCGGCTTCTTGGTGATGACCGGGGTCGACTCGTTGGAGAGCAGGGTGTCGACCGTGCGCTCGTAGTCGGCCGGATCCAGGTAGCCGAGCTTCTCGGTGCCGAGCAGCTTGGCGATCTCGCCCATCATGCGCTTCTGGTGCTTCTCGGTCTGGGCGCCGGTGGCGTCGTTCTCCAGCACGATGTCGGCCGCCTCGTCGGGGTTCTGACGGGCGTAGTCCCAGCCCTTCAGCGAAGCCTTCACGAAGCGCGCCATCTTGTCGACGAAGGCGGGGTCCTTGAGGCTGTCCTCCAGCACGTAGAGGCCGTCCTCGAGGGTGGCAACGCCCTGGTCCTCGTACTTGTAGACGATGAGATCGTTCTCGGTGAGGCCGGCGTCAATGATCTGCCAGTACTCGTTGTAGGTCATGGTGGAGACGCAGGCCGCCTGCTTCTGCAGGATCGGGTCGACGTTGAAGCCCTGCTTCAGCACCGTCACGCCGTCCTCGCCGCCCTCCGTCGGGATGCCGAGCTTGGCCATCCAGGACAGGAAGGGATACTCGTTGCCGAAGAACCAGACGCCAAGGGTATGGCCGGCGAATTCCTCCGGCTTGGTGATGCCGCTGTCCTTGCGGCAGGTCAGCATCATGCCCGACTTCTCGAAGACCTGGGCGATGTTGACCAGCGGCACGCCCTTCTCGCGCGACGCCAGGGCCGAGGGCATCCAATCGATGATGACGTCGGCACCGCCGCCGGCGATGACCTGCGGCGGGGCGATGTCCGGGCCGCCCGGCTTGATGGTGACGTCGAGCCCGGCTTCCTCGTAGAAGCCCTTGTCCTGGGCCACGTAGTAGCCGGCGAACTGGGCCTGGGTCACCCACTTCAGCTGGATCGTCACCGCGTCGGCGGCGACGGCAGCGCCGGCCGTCAGCAGCAGGCCCGCCCCTGCCGCCGCGCCGAGCGCCTTCGAAAACAGATTCTTCATTTAGCCTCTCCTCTTCTTCGTGAAGCTTCGTTGCAATACCTGGTCCTGGGTTGTCCCCGCACGGCCATGCGCCTCACTGCCGGTAGGACGGATGCCAGAAGGTGGTGGCCCGCTCGGCAAGCGCCAGCAGGCCGTAGAACAGGGAACCGGCGACCGCAGCCACGGCGATGGTCGCCCAGACCATCTCCACGTTCATGCGGCCGATCTCCGTCGAGATCCTGAACCCCATGCCGACGATGGGCGTGCCGAAGAATTCGGCCACGATGGCGCCGATCAGCGCAAGGGTCGAGTTGATCTTGAGGGCGTTGAAAATGAACGGCAGCGCATTGGGCAGCCTGACCCGCACCAGCGTCTGCAGGTAGCTGGCGGCGTAAGAGCGCATGAGGTCGCGCTCCATGGCCTGGGTGGCGTGCAGGCCCGCGATGGTATTCACCAGCATCGGGAAGAAGGTCATGATGACCACCACCGCCGCTTTGGACTGCCAGTCGAAGCCGAACCACATGACCATGATCGGCGCCACGCCGACGATGGGCAGCGCCGAGACGAAGTTGCCGAGCGGCAGCAGGCCGCGCTGCAGGAAGGGCACGCGGTCGACCAGCAGCGCGACCAGGAAGCCACTGCCGCAGCCCAGCGCATAGCCGGAGAGCACCGACTTCAGGAAGGTCTGGTAGAAGTCGGCCCAGAGGGTGCCGGTCGAGGCCGCGAAGACCGCGCCGATCAGGGCCGGTGAAGGCAGCAGCACCGAGGGCACGCCGAAGCCGGTGACGCCGACCTGCCACAGGTAGAGCAGCCAGGCGCCGAAGAGCGCCGGCACCAGCAGGCCGAGGGCGCGCGGCGCCTCCTTCTGCGAGGCGGCGTCGGAGAGCAGCCCGAGCGCCCGCCACACCAGGAAGCCGAGGCCGAGGACGAAGACCCAGATGCCCGGCGCGGTGAAGCCGATGACGCCGCCTTCGGAGGCCTGCAGGCTGATCGCTGCCAGCGGCGCCGCGGCACCCAGAATCGCCACCAGGGTCAGCAGCAGGCCCACGGCGAGGCCCCGTCCCACCAGCGCTGCCTGGCCGGCCGCCGCCAGGAAAGTCAGCAGCCAGGCGACCGGCAGGATCGCCCGGGCGAACCAGCCGAGCGACGCCCCGGCCGCGTCGTGACCGACCGGCAGGGCAAGCGCCAGCAGCATGCAGAGCGCCGCCAGCAGGGCGGAACGCTCTTCGCGCCAGGCGAGGGCAAGGCTCATGGCTGCGCCCCCATGCGCTTGAGCGCCAGACGCTCCAGCCAGCCCATGGCGGCGACCAGCAGGCCGGCCATGGCCGCGGCGGTCAGGAGCGCGGCCCAGATCTGCACCGTCTGGCCGTAATAGGAGCCGACCAGCAGGCGCGCGCCGATCCCGGCCTGGGCGCCGGTCGGCAGCTCGCCGACGATGGCGCCGACCAGGGAGATCGCGATGGCGACCTTCAGGCTGGCGAAGAGGAAGGGCATCGAGGAAGGCCAGCGCAGCTTCCAGAACACCTGGTTGGTGTTGGCGCTGTAGGTGCGCAGGAGATCGCGCTGCAGCGGGTCGGGCGAGCGCAGCCCCTTGACCATGCCGATGGCGACCGGGAAGAAGCAGAGATACATGGAGATCAGCGCCTTGGGCACCAGGCCGGTGAAGCCGATGTTGCCCAGCACCACGATGATCATCGGCGCGATGGCGAGGATGGGGATGGTCTGCGAGGCGATCACCCAGGGCAGCAGGCTGCGGTCGAGGGTATTCACGTGGACGATGCCGACGGCCAGGACAACGCCCAGCGCCGTGCCCATGACGAAGCCCAGCAGCGTCGAGGAGAGCGTCACCCAGGCATGGTAGAGGAGGCTGCGCTTGGAGGTGACGGGATAGCCGAGGATGGACTTGTCGAGCTCAGCCACCACCTGGTGCGGCGCCGGCAGAATCGGTCGCTCCATGGCCATGGCGTCACCGGCGAGCCGCGTCATCGTCCAGTCCTCGCCGCGCCGCTCGTAGCCGTCGATCAGCACAGGCGCGTTCAGCCACACGGCGCCAAGATACCACAGCACCAGGATCGCCAGGCAGACCACGGCGATCGGGCCGCCGCGGCCGGCGAAGGCGCGGGCGAGCAGTCCCTGTCCGCCGGCACGAGGCGCTGACAGCGCCTCAGTCGTCATAGCTGTGCCCCGCACGCAGTCCCGCGCGGACCCGCTGGGCGATCTCCGCGAAGTCGCCGCTCTCGCGGATGTCGAGGGTGCGGTCGCGCGGCAGGTTGCAGTCGATGACGTCGATGATGCGGCCCGGGCGTGGCGACATCACCACGATCTTCGAGGAAAGGAAGACCGCCTCCGGGATCGAGTGTGTGACGAAGACCACCGTCTTGCCGGTACGCTCCCAGAGGCGCAGCAGCTGCTCGTTCAGATGGTCGCGGGTGATCTCGTCGAGGGCACCGAAGGGCTCGTCCATCAGCAGCAGCTCGGGCTCGAAGCAGAGCGCGCGGGCGATGGAGACGCGCTGCTGCATGCCGCCGGACAGCTGCCAGGGGAACTTCTTCTCGAAGCCTTTGAGGTTCACCAGCTCCAGGTAGCGCGCGGCCCGCTCCCGCCGCTCCGCCGCGCTGAGCCCCATGATCTCCAGCGGCAGCATGACGTTGCGGTCCACCGTGCGCCAGGGATAGAGCGCCGGCGCCTGGAAGACGTAGCCGTAGGCGCGCGCCAGCCGTGCTGCCTCCGGCGAGACGCCGTTGACGGAAATCCGCCCCGCCGTCTGGCGCTCGAGGTCGGCGATGACGCGCAGCAGGGTGGTCTTGCCGCAGCCCGAGGGACCGATGAAGGAGACGAAATCCCCGGCTCGCACGGTGAGGTTCACCTCGGAGAGTGCGAAGACGGGACCGTCGGCCGTTTCGAAGGTTAGCGAGAGATCTTCAACCTCTATGACAGGTTTTCCGGCCTCTGCTGCCGGTGCCGGCACTGCGACCGCCCTTTCCTGCTGCATCACCGCCTCGACTGCCATTGCCTAGCTCCCTCCCAGGGCGGCTACGACATTCACACATCTGTTGCGCGGCGCGCAAAGGAAAGAGAGCAGGTATCGCGCAAACGCCGACACTCCCAAAGTGTCACCCTCGCACTTGTTGCGAGGGTCCATCTGAGAGGCGGGGCGCCAGACGGCGCCATGGACCCTCGGGACAAGCCCGAGGGTGACGAGAGGAGTAGATGGAACCGCTGGTGCGACGGCCGCAGACTTAGCTGAAAGGTCAAGCACTCGCCCGCTCCAGCATGGCATAGAGCAGTACGTTGCAGCCCGCCGCCAGGTCTTCCGGGGTGGCGCTTTCGCTCTCGTTATGGCTGACGCCTTCCTCGCAGGGCACGAAGATCATCGCGGTCGGCGCCACCCGGCTGACGTAGCAAGCGTCGTGCCCGGCACCGGAGATCATCTCCATGTTGCCGTAGCCGGCCGCGCCGGCGGCCTGCTTCACCGCCGCGACGCAGTCCTTGTCGAAGACGATGGGCGGCGAATACCAGATCATGTCGACGTCGGCCTCGATCTTCGCCGGCCCGCAGATCTGGGCACAGGCGGCGTGCAGCTCCGCCTCCATCTTGCTCAGGATCTCGTCGTCGGGATGGCGCAGGTCGACGGTCAGGAAGACGCTGCCCGGAATGGTGTTCCGCGAGTTCGGGCTGACCTGCATCATGCCGACGGTGCTGACCGCGTGCGGAGGATGGGCGAGCGAGATCTCGTTCACCGTGGTGATCAGCTTGGAGGCGGCGACCAGAGCGTCCCGGCGGCGGTTCATCGGTGTGGTGCCGGCATGAGACTCCGAGCCGGTCAGGGTCACCTCGAACCAGCGCTGGCCCTGGGCCCCGGTCACCACGCCGATGGTCTTCTTCTCCGCCTCCAGGATCGGCCCCTGCTCGATGTGGGCCTCGAAGAAGGCACGGATCGGGTGCGCGCCCGGCGTCTCGTCGCCGAGGTAGCCGATGCGCTTCAGCTCGTCGCCGATGGTCTTGCCGTCGACGTCGGCGCGCGAGTGTCCGTAGTCGAGGTCGAAGACCCCGGCGAAGACACCGGAGGCCACCATTGCCGGGGCGAAGCGCGAGCCCTCCTCGTTGGTCCAGACCGCCACCTCGACGGGGGCCGCCGTCTCGATGTCGTTGTCGTTCAGGGTGCGAATGACCTCCAGCCCGGCCAAGACCCCGAAGACGCCGTCGAACTTGCCGCCGGTCGGCTGGGTGTCGAGATGGCTGCCGGTGGTCACCGGCGGCAGGGAGGGATCGCTGCCGGGCCGCCGCGCGAAGATGTTGCCCATCTTGTCGACGGTAATGGAGCAGCCCGCCTCCTGGCACCAGCGCACGAAGAGGTCGCGCCCCTCGCGGTCGAAGTCGCTGAGCGCCAGGCGGCAATTGCCGCCGGCCACACCCGGGCCGATCTTCGCCATCTCCATCAGGCTGTCCCACAGACGGTCGCCGTTGACCTTCAGGTTCTTCACGTTCATCGCTTGCCTTCCCTACTCTGCTGCCTTCTGACTCATCGGATTGCGCGGGTCTTCCTTCCAGTTCATGTAGCCCTTGCCGTTCTCCACCTCGACCATGGTGATACAGCCCTCGACCGGGCAGACGTGCATGCAGAGGTTACAGCCGACGCATTCCTTGTCGATCACCTCGTAGCGCCGCAGCCCCTCCGCCTTCCCGGCGGCGATGGCCTGGTGCGAGGTGTCCTCGCAGGCGATGTGGCAGAGACCGCACTTGATGCAGAGGTCTTGGTCGATCCGCGCAATGATCTCGTAGTTCATGTCGAGATACTGCCAGTCGGTGACGTTGGGAATCGCCGCGGCGCGGAAGTCGCCGAGGGTCTTGTAGCCCTTCTCGTCCATCCAGTAGCCAAGGCCGTCGATCATGTCCTCGACGATCTTGAAGCCCTTGTGCATGGCCGCGGTGCAGACCTGCACCGAGCCCGCGCCCAGGGTCATGAACTCCACCGCATCACGCCAGTTGGAGATGCCGCCGATGCCGGAGATCGGCAGGCCGGCACAGTCCGGGTGGCGCGCGATCTCGGCCACCATGTGCAGGGCGATGGGCTTCACCGCCGGGCCGCAGTAGCCGCCGTGGGTGCCCTTGCCGCCGACGACGGGGGTCGGCGCCATGAGGTCGAGGTCGACCGACATGATGGAGTTGATGGTGTTGATGAGGGAGACCGCATCGGCACCGCCCGCCTTGGCCGCGCGCGCCGGGCCGAGGACGTTGGTCACGTTGGGCGTCAGCTTCACGAAGACCGGCATGCGGGTGTGCGCCTTGCACCAGCGGGTCACCATTTCGATGTATTCCGGCACCTGGCCGACGGCAGATCCCATGCCGCGCTCCGACATGCCGTGCGGGCAGCCGAAGTTCAGCTCCACCGCGTCGGCGCCGGTCTCCTCGACCCGGGCCAGAATGGCGCGCCAGTTCTCCTCCTCGCAGGGCACCATCAGCGAGACCACCATGGCGCGGTCCGGCCAGTCGCGCTTGACCTGCTTGATCTCGCGCAGGTTCACCTCCAGCGGCCGGTCGGTGATCAGCTCGATGTTGTTGAAGCCCGCCATGCGGGTGCCGTTGTAGCTCATGGCGCCGTAGCGCGAGGAGACGTTCACCACCGGCGGATCCTCGCCGAGGGTCTTCCACACGACGCCGCCCCAACCCGCCTTGAAGGCGCGCACCACGTTGTATTCCTTGTCGGTCGGCGGCGCGGAAGCCAGCCAGAAGGGATTGGGCGACTTCACGCCGGCGATGTCGCAACGCAGATCAGCCATCTCTCGTCTCCCTTGATTGACTCAGCGGCGCAGGAAGGCGTCGATCGCCTCCGCCGCCAGCTTGCCATCCTGCACCGCCGCGACGGTCAGGTCCTCGCTGATGCCGACACAGTCGCCGCCGGCCCAGACGTCGGGCAGCGAGCTGCGCCGCGCCTGGTCGACGGATATGCGGTCGCCGACCATCTCCAGCACCTCGCTGCCGCCGTTGGCTTGCGGCAGCGGGCTCAGGGTCTGGCCGATGGCCTTGAACAGCATATCGGCCGCCAGGGTGAAGGTCTCGCCGGTGCCGACGAGGCGGTCACCCTGCAGGCGGGTGTACTCGAAGGTTACGGCCTTGAGCCGCCCGCCCTCGCCCGCCAGGCCGTGCGGCCGCGCCCAGTGCTTGATCTTCACGCCGTTGGTCTGCGCGAAGTCCTGCTCGTGGTGCGTCGCCGACATCGTTTCCGGGCCGCGGCGGTAGACCAGGGTGACGTCCTCGGCGCCGAGGCGCTTGCACTGCACCGCGATGTCGATGGCGGTGTTGCCGCCGCCGATCACCACCACCTCGCGGCCGACCGGCAGGGCGCTGAGGTCCGCCGCCTGGCGCAGCTCGGCGATGAAGTCGACGGCGTCGTAGACCCCTTCGAGGTCCTCGCCCTGCAGGCCGAGGGCGCGGACGCTGCCGAGGCCGAGGCCGAGGAACACCGCGTCGTAGTCGCGCCGGAGGTCGCCAAGCGAGAAGTCGCGGCCGAGCGCCTGGCCGTTGCGGATCTCGATGCCGCCGATGGCGAGCAGGAAGCCGACCTCGCGCTGGGCGAAGCTGTCGGACACCTTGTAGGCGGCGATGCCGTATTCGTTGAGGCCGCCCGGCTTCGGCCGCGCCTCCAGGATCACCACGTCGTGGCCGCGCATGGCGAGGCGGTGGGCGCAGGCGAGGCCCGCCGGCCCGGCACCGACCACCGCGACCCGCTTGCCGGTCGGCGCGGCGCGGCTGAAGGGGTGCGCAGCGGAGTCCATGACCGCGTCGGTGGCATAGCGCTGCAGCAGGCCGATCTGCACCGGCTTGGCCTCCTGCGCGTTGCGCACGCAGGCCTGCTGGCAGAGCACCTCGGTCGGGCAGACCCGCGCGCAGGCGCCGCCGAGGATGTTCTCCTCCAGAATGTCCTGCGCCGCGCCGCGGACGTTGTCCGTCGAGATCTTGCGGATGAAGCTCGGGATGTCGATGCCCGTCGGGCAGGCCTCGATGCAGGGCGCGTCGTAGCAGAAATAGCAGCGGCTGGCCTCGACCAGCGCCGCCTTGCGGTCGAGCGGTGGATGCACGTCGCTGAAATTCTCCGCGTAGGCGGAGTCCGCCAAACGCCCGGCGCGGATGTCCGGCTGGTTTCCCATCCTCGATCTCCCCGATCATTTGGATGCAAATGCTCTTTACGGCATCTTGCGTCCTTGTCGCCAAAGACTGTAGCGTTGTCCTGACCAAGCGGTCAATTAAATTTGACCAAACGGTCAGGTTTTGATTCCCGCGGCGCGACAGGAAATAATCGCGGCGAATCTGGGAGTTAGCTGCCGATCTTCGCGTGAATGTAGGAGTGCGAATGTCAGATGCGCTTGCCAAAGGCAGCGAGCTGAAGGAAGCCGAGGCGAAGGACGACTCCTCCCCGGGGCACATCCGGGTGCGCAACCGGGCGCTCATCCTGGCCGCCGCCGAGGAGGTTTTCGCGACCCAGGGCTACCGCGGAGCCACCACCGCCGCCATCGCCAAGAAGGCCGGCCTGCCGAAGGCCAACGTGCACTATTACTTCGGCACCAAGGAGGCGCTCTACGCCGCGGTGCTGGAGGACATTCTCGGGCTGTGGCTCGGCGAGCTCGACCGCATCACCGAGACGAGCGACCCGGCGACGGCGCTCGCCGGCTACATCCGCGCCAAGATCCGTCTTTCCCGCGAGCGCCCCCTCGCCTCCAAGGTCTACGCAAACGAAATGATCCGCGGCGCCCGCCACACCCGCGACTTCCTCAAGAACGAGCTGCGCAACCTGGTGACGGAGAAGGCGAAGGTCTTGGAAGCCTGGGCCGCGGCGGGCAAGATAGAGCCGGTCGATCCGGTGCATCTCTTCTCGGTGATCTGGGCGGCGACCCAGCACTACGCCGACTTCGAGGTGCAGGTCGGCTCCCTGCTCGGGCGGCGCCAGCTGACCGCCAGCGACTACGACGAGGCGGCGGAGACCATCGTGCGCATGGTGCTGCGCAGCTGCGGCATCCGATACGAGGCGGGCAAGACATGATCAAGGCGGTGATCCTGCTGAAGCGCAAGGACGGCATGAGCCTCCAGGACTTTGCCGACTGGATGCTGAAGGAGCACGTGCCGATGGCGCTGAAGCTCGACGGGCTGAAGCGCTACCAGGTGAACATCGCGCGCGACCCGGACGGCGACTACGACGGCGTCGCCGAGCTGTGGTTCGACAGCGAAGACGCCATGCTGGCCGCCTACGGCACCGACCACGGCAAGGCAGTGGCCGCCGACTCCCTGGCCCACGTAAAGACACGCAAGCGCCTGGTGGTCGACGAGCATCCCTTCACCCCTACCGGATAAGCCCTATGTCCCTTGTGGTTCGTGTCGGCGGCACCCGCGCTCCCTGGTGGCGCGACACCCTGCAGTCCCTGTTGCCCGAGGTCGAGGTGCGCCTCTGGGATGACCCCGGCGACAAGTCGAAGGTCGAGTACGCCGTGGTCTGGCAGCCACCGCCGGGCGGCCTCAAGACCTTTCCGAACCTCAAGGTGATCGTTTCCATGGGGGCCGGCATCGACCATGTGCTGCGCGACCCGGAGCTGCCGCGGCACCTGCCGATCATCCGCACCGTCGGGCCGGACCTGCGCCAGCGCATGCGTGAGTATGTCCTGCTGCATGTGCTGCGCTTCCACCGCCGGCTGCCGGAGATCGAGGCCTCCTTCACCCGCAGGGAATGGAACCAGCTGATCACGCCGGTGGCGCCGGACCGCCCGGTCGCCGTGCTCGGGCTCGGCAACATGGGGGCGGACTGCGCCCGCCACCTCGTCCACCTCGGCTTCGAGGTGCACGGCTGGTCGCGCCGGCCCAAGAACGTCGAGGGGGTGATCTGCCACAGCGGCCCGGGCGGCCTCGCCGGTTTGCTGAAGCGGGTCGAGATCCTGGTCTGCCTGCTGCCGCTGACACCCGAAACCACCGGCATCCTGAACAAGGACCTCTTCGCCCAGCTGCCCGAAGGCGCCTGCGTCATCAACGCCGGCCGTGGCCAGCACCTGGTGGAGGAGGACCTGATCCCGGCACTGGACTCCGGCCGGCTCGGCGGCGCCACCCTCGACGTGCTGCACGTCGAGCCGGCGGCCGAGGACCATCCCTTCTGGGCCCACCCCAAGATCCTGCTGACGCCGCACATCGCCAGCCTCATCGACCCCGCGGTCGGCAGCCGCCTGATCGCCGGCAACCTGAAGCTCTTCATGGCCGGCAGGCCGGTGCCCGACATGGTCGATGTCGCGCAAGGGTACTAAGCCTGCCGCGAGGCTTCTCCATCGCCGCCCGGCGTACTATCCTCCTGGCTCGGGCAATCGGTGCGGGAGACACCATGCGGGGGGTCAGGGGATTAGAAGTCATGCTCGCCGCGGTCCTCTGGCTGAGTCCGGCGGCGGCGCAGGATGGCGTGCCGCAGGCCGCCTCCCTGCTGATCGACGCCGGCAGCGGTGCGGTGCTCGCGGCGGAGAATGCCACCCACCCCTGGTATCCCGCCTCCCTCACCAAAGTCATGACCGCCTACATGGTGTTCCGGGCCATCGACAAGGGCTGGCTCGCGCCCGACCAGAAGGTCACGGTCTCCGCCTACGCGGCTGCGCAGCCTCCGACCAGGCTCGGCCTCGCCGCCGGCCAGGAGGTCCGTGTCGACCTCCTGCTCGAGGCCATGATCGTGCGCTCGGCCAACGACGCCGCGGTCGCCCTCGCCGAAGCCGTGAGCGGCAGCGAGGACCACTTCGCCATCTCGATGACGCGCCAGGCCCGCGCGCTCGGCATGTCCCAGAGCTATTTCCGGAACGCCTCGGGCCTGCCGGATCCCGGACAGGTGACCACGGCCCGCGACCTGGCCATCCTGGCGCGGGCCCTCATCGCCGACTTCCCGGACCGCTTCGACCTGTTCCGCAAGCAACAGGTCACGTTCAACAGGCAGGCCCGCCCGACGGTCATGGGCTGGCAGCGCGGCTATCCCGGCGCCGAGGGCATCAAGACCGGCTTCACCTGCGGCTCCGGTTACAATCTTCTCGGCGCCGCGACGCGCAACGGCCGCCGGCTGATCGCCGTCGTCCTGGGCGCCAGGACCAGCGGCGAGCGCAATGCCCGCGTGACGAAGCTGATGGACCAAGGCTTCACCACGGCGCCGGACGAAGCCTCGGGCGCCGTTCTCCTCTCCGCGCTGCGCGGCCAGGCGCTCACCGCCGTTCCCTACGTGCTCGCGGACGGCCACTGTCCCGTGACACCCAGTCCCGGTGCCGCCGTCATGGTCGAGGGGAAGCTGCCGGGCTGGGGCCTGATCTTCGGTTCCTTCGTCGACCGCGAAGAGGCTCGCGCGACGATCAAGGGAAACCAGGACGCCCTGAAGGACGTCATCAGCCAGGGACGCCCGGCCATCGTCGCCAAGCGGCGCCAGACCCCGCCGAGCTACAGCGCCCTGCTTGTCGGCCTGCCGGAGGCGGAAGCCGGCGGCGCCTGCCGGCACCTGCAGGACCTGGGCATCTATTGCCTCGCCGTGCCGCCCAAGCTCCTGAACAACCCGCAAGCCCTCTGGCGGTAGCATGAAGCGCGATATCGGCGGCGAGTTGACCGAGGCCGAGAAGATGCTGGCCGGCCTGCCCTACGACATCATGGACGCCGAGCTGAAGGCCCTGCGCCGCCGGGCGCACCAGGCAATCTACGCCTACAACCGCTCCGACCCGCTGGAGGACGCACCGCCCAGCGCCATCCTGAAGGAACTGCTCGGCGGCCTCGGCGCGGACGTCTTCATCGAGACGCCGTTCCGCTGCGCCTACGGCGTGAACACCTACATCGGCGATGGGGTCTACCTGAACACCGGCTGCGTCATCCTCGACTGCGCGCGCGTCGAGATCGGCGCCAAGTGCCTGCTCGGCCCGGCGGTGCAGATCTACACCGCCATCCACCCGCTCGACCCGGTCGAGCGCGCCGCCTTCGTGGAGACGGCGAAGCCCGTCACCCTCGGCCGCAACGTTTGGATCGGCGGCGCCGCTGTGCTGCTGCCGGGCGTCAGCATCGGCGACGACGCCGTGGTCGGCGCCGGCAGCGTGGTCACCAAGGACGTGCCGGCCGGCTGCGTCGTCGCCGGCAATCCGGCGAAGGTGATCCGACGGATCGCGGCGGACTAGAAATTTTCAGAACGAGACGCACTGCGTGGGGCCGTCGACGCGCATGACGCTTTCCTGGTCGAAGCGGTCCTTGTAGGCGGCGCGGATGTCCTCGATGGCGGCGTCCTTCTCGGCCGACGGTTCGTAGAGGATAACCAGCACGGCCGAGGTCTCCTTGGTGACGATGCCCTGGCTGTTGCGCCACTGGCCGTTGCCCGTCAGCACCGTAAGGCCGTCGGGAAAGCGCGGCGTCACCTCCTCGTCGAGGAAAGCCGCCCATTCGGCGTCGGTGACCGGCGCGCCGCCCGGGCGCTGGGTGCCGAAGTAGAGCTCCAGGCGCGCCATCGCGAAGGCGCCTTCCGCGCAGGCGGGTTGGGCCGCGAGCGGCAGCGTCGCCCCGGCGGCCGGCAGGACAAGCGCGAGCGCCAGGAGGGACAAGGCGAAGGGACGGCGCAGCAGCATGAAAGCACTCCAGGTTCTCGGGGCAAGCTGTTCAAGACACTGAGTTTTGGCCTTTCCGCGCCGCCGTGCAAGCCCGCCGATGCACGGTCACGTTGCAGAGAGCCCCACTGTTGCCGCTTGACTTGCCAAGGGCCTGGGCGAAAGCATGCCAGCAACAAATCAACGCGATGGGGAGGTCCGCCATGACCAGGCTGTTGCTTGCCGTTCTCGCCGCAACCCTCGCCGCCGGCCTGCTTGCCGGAGTGCTGCCCGGCGCCGCGCGCGGCCAGTCCGCCCTGCCCGAGGGCGCCGGCAAGGACCTGGTCGAGAGCGTCTGCACGGCCTGCCACCAGACCAACCAGATCACCCGCAGCTCCGGCTACACCCAGGAAGGCTGGCGCGAGCTCGCTTCCACCATGATCGACCTCTCCGGCAATCCGGAGCTGCGCGATGAGATCGCCACCTATCTGGCGGCGCACTTCCCGCCCAGCGACCGCCGCGCTGCCAAGCTGGTGGCCGGCACGGCGGAAGTCTCCTTCAAGGAATGGCAGGTGCCGACCCTGGGGCAGCGCTCACGCGATCCGGTGGAAGCCGCCGACGGCACCATCTGGTGGGCCGGCCAGTAGGGTAACCTCATCGGCCGGATCGACCCGGCCAGCGGCGAGATGACGGAGTATCCGCTGCCCGAGGGCGCCATGCCGCACACGGTGACCCTCGATGCCGAGGGCAACGTCTGGTACACCGGCAACAAGAACGCCAGCATCGGGAAGTTCGATCCCAAGACGGAGGAGATCACCGCCTACCCGATGCCGGACCCGGCGGCGCGCGATCCGCACTCGGCCAGGTTCGACGCGGCCGGCATCCTGTGGTTCACCCTGCAGCAGAGCAACATGATCGGCCGGCTCGATCCGGAGAGCGGCGAGGTGAAGCTGGTCACCGCCCCGACCGCCGGCGCGCGGCCCTACGGCATCAAGATCGACGCCGAGGGCAATCCCTGGGTCGCCTGCAACGGCAGCAACTGCCTGATCAAGGTCGACCCCGCGACCATGGCGCTCACCGAGGTGAAGCTGCCGATCCCGGCGACCACGGTGCGCCGCCTCGACATCGCCGCCGACGGCATGATCTGGTACGTGAACTCCTCGAAGGGCCGCATCGGCCGCTACGACCCCGCCAGCGGCGCGATCAAGGAATGGGACTCGCCCTCCGGCCCGGACTCGCACCCCTACGCCCTGGCCGTCATCGACGGCATCGTCTGGTACAACGAGTCCGGCGTCAGGCCCGACCCGCTGGTGCGGTTCGACCCGGCGACCGAGAGCTTCCAGAGCTGGGCGATCCCCTCCGGCGGCGTCCATGCCGGCATCGTCAGGCACATGCGCCCGACCCGGGACGGCAACCTGCTGATCCACCAGAGCAGCACCAACCGCATCATCCTGGTGAACCTGAAGGGCGCACCGACGCAGTAGAGTCGGGGAAAAGGCGCTGCAGTGTCATCGCGCGTCCTTCGAGACGCCGACCCGGACTGACGTCCGGCCGCGGCCTCAGGATGAGGTCGGTTTTCCATGGCACGAAGAAAGAACCTCATGGTGAGGAGCCCGCGCCAGCGGGCGTCTCGAACCACGCACGACACCCCACCAGCGTGCTACGCCCGCGGCGTGTCCGCCTTCACGCCCTCGCCGCCGAGGATGAAGGGCGCCGGCGTGGCGGCCCCGGCCACCGGCGAGGAGACATCGGCCATGCCCCAGCAGGCGCCGCTCACGGGATCGCGCGAGACGCCCGAGGGGCAGGAATAGAGCTTCGGGAAGACCAGGAGCTGCGCTACCTCGACCTGGAACACCTTCTGCAACTCGGCCAGCGCCGCCTCACCCATCGCCGGATCGGCGCGCAGGGAGCCGCGTGCCGAGGCATCGATGCGCGGCGTGTGAAATGCCGCTTCCAGGCTCATGCCATAGTCCAGCAGCAGGGCGGTCAGTTGCGCCGTGCAGGGCACGATGTGGTTGGCGCCGGATGCGCCGACGGCAAAGAGCGCTTCGCCGTTCCGGGTCGCGATGGTCGGGCACATGTTCGAGGAGTTGATGCGCTTGCCGCCGGCGAGCGATACCGGGTTGCCCTGCCGCGGATCGAAGTAGGCGATGGCGTTGTTCATCAGCATGCCGGTCGACGGCAGCACCACGCCGCTGCCGAAGCGGTTCAGCAGGGTGTAGGTCAGCGCCACCATGTTGCCCTCGGCATCCACCGCGCTCATGTGCGAGGTGCAGCCGCCCTTCTGGTCCAGGCCGACCTTGCGCTTGTGGGTGGCGAAGGCGGCATCGAGGCCGCGGGCATAGGCGATCCAGGTCTCCGGTCCGACCTCGCCTGCCGGGCTCAGGTGCTGTTCGACATAGCCCAGCATGTCCAGCAGCCGCACCCCGCCGGACATCTCGCCGGCGGTATGCACCTCGGCACCGCGGTGGCGGCCGCTCAGCGGCTCCTGCTCCTCGACCGTGTAGGCGGCAAGATCGTCGGTGGTGATGCGCGAGCCGCCGGCCTGCAGGTCGTTGGCGATCCTCGCCGCCAGCGGTCCCTCGTAGAAGGCGTTGGGGCCTTCCGCCGCCAGGGTTTTCAGCGTGGCGGTCAGCGCCGGCAGCGGCCGGAAGCTTTCCGGCGCCGCCGGCACGCCGTTCGGCAGGTAGAGCGCGCTCGCCACCGGGTCGCGGCGCAGCAGGTCCATGGCCAGGCCGACCTGCAGGCTCGCGTGCCAGTCGACCGGCAGGCCGCGTTCGGCCAGCTTCACCGCCGGCGCCAGCACACGGTCCCAGGGAAGCTTCCCGAAACGCTCCAGCGCGAGGCCAAGGCCGGCCACGGCGCCCGGCACGGTGATGGAGCCGTATCCCCTTTCGTTGGTGCGGTCCTTCACGCCGGGATAGAGCATCAGGGAGTCGGGCTCGTTGGGATCGAGCGGATAGTCGGCGATGTCGATGGCCTGCGGCAGCACGCCCTGGAAGTTCAGCACCCGGGCCCGCTTCTCCCGGGCCAGCCAGACCACCATGAAGCCGCTGCCGCCGAGGCCACACATCCAGGGCTCCACCACGTTCAACGCCATGGCACAGGCGACGGCGGCGTCGACCGCGTTGCCGCCTTCCGCCAGCATGGCCGCGCCGGCGCGCGCCGCCAGCCAGTGCTGCGACGCCACCGCTCCCTTCTCCGAGGTCACCGCCCGCTTGCTGACCCGCCACTGCTCAACGTTGTCGTTCACCTTGCCGCCCTTCCTCTACTGGCCATCTGCCCTGCGAATCTTGCCGGTGCAATCCGCGCCGCTGCCCGTTATGAAAGAGGCGGGGCAGACAACGCTTGGAGAACCGTACGATGACCTACGTGACCAATCCCATGCCGGTTCAGGCCGACGCTTCCCTGCTGGAGAAGGCCGGCCGCGCCGAGACCGCGACCATCGGCCACCGCCGTCACATGGGCTTCGTCGACAAGGCCATCCAGTGCGTCCTGCCCGGCCGCCGCGTCGCCGGCACCGCCGTCACCCTCGCCATTCCCGGCCAGGACTCGACGCTGCTGCACCACATCATACAGTTTCTGCG
This sequence comes from uncultured Pelagibius sp., assembly GCA_964472095.1. GTDB lineage: Bacteria > Pseudomonadota > Alphaproteobacteria > Kiloniellales > Kiloniellaceae > Pelagibius. Next base: position 98,631 of record CAYYIV010000011.1, on the reverse strand, counting down.
CCCCAGCGACGTGCTGGTGATCGACCGCCTGGGCGACCTGAAGCACGCCTGCCTCGGCGGCGGCGTCGCCGCGGCGATCAAGGCGACCGGCTGCAGCGCCGTGGTCATCGACGGTCCCTGCACCGACGTACCGGAGATCGAGCACCTCGACCTGCCGGTCTGGTGTCGCGGTGCCTCTCCCATCACCACCCGGCTCTACGACATCGGCGGCAGCTTCAACGTGCCGGTGGCCTGCGGCGGCGCCGTGGTGATGCCGGGCGATGTGGTGCTCGCCGACTTCAGCGGCGTGCTGGTCATGCCGCCGGCCGAGGCCGCGGACGACATCGACTGGGCGCTCGGCAAGGCCGCCGCGGAGCCGGAGACGCACCGCCGCCTGTTGGCCGGCGAGCGGCTCGGTGAGCGCACCGGCGCCAGTGCCATGGTCCAGGCCAAGCAGCAAGGCTAGAGTCGCCCTCACCTCATGATGATCGAGGTGTCGGGACCCAACACCAGGTCGGGCAGCCAGAGCGTCAGCGCCGGCACGTAGGTGATCAGGATCAGCACCACGATGAGCGGAATGAGGAAGGGCAGCACTGCCATGGTGACCTTCTCGAAAGGCACCTTGCCGACTTCCACCATGATGTAGAGACCGATGCCCATGGGCGGCGTGGCGATGCCGATCAGCAGAGCCAGCTGCAGGACGATGCCGAAATGTACGCGGTCGACGCCGAAGCCGTCGACCACCGGCAGCAGCATGGGGACCAGCATGAGCTTGGCCGGCACGCCCTCGACAACGCAGCCGATCAGCAGCACGAAGACGATCATCAGGGCCAGGAAGACGGCCCGGCTTTCGGTGATCGAGAAGATGGCGTCGCCCAGCATCTGCGGCACCTGCTCGATGGCAAGCAGCCAGCCCATGGCAATGGAAAAGCCGATGATGATCATGATCACCGAGGTCATCAGCATGGTGTCGGTCAGGGCCTGCCAGAGCTTGGCCCAGGAGAGACTGCGATAGGCGACGCCCAGCACCAGGGTGTAGAGGCAGGCGAGGACGCCGGCCTCGGTCGCCGTTACCAGCCCGCCGAGGATGGAACCGAGGATGATGCCAGGCGCCACCAGGGCGAGGATACCGTCGGCGCCGGTCCGCACCACCGTCGGCAGGTCGGCACGGGGCTGGGTCGGGAAGTCGTGCCGTACGGCGAGGATGCGGTTGAAGATCATCAGGCCGAGGCCGACGACAATGCCGGGCACGAGTCCGGCGAGAAACATCCGCTCGATCGATTGCTGCGCCAGAAAGGCATAGACCACCAGGCCGATGGAAGGCGGTATGATCGGCCCGACCACCGCCGAAGCGACTGTGACGGCGGCGGCGAACTCAGGCTTGTAGCCGCGCTCTTTCATCGCCTTGATCTCGATGGTGCCGAGGCCGGCGCAGTCGGCCACCGCGGCACCGGAGACGCCGGCGAAGATCATCGACGAGAGCACGTTCACCTGCGCCAGGCCGGCCTTGAAGTGGCCGACCAGGGCGCTGGCGAAGTTGAAGATGCGGTCGGTCATGCCGACCACGTTCATCAGGTTGCCCGCCATGATGAAGAAGGGCACCGCCGCCAGCGACGGCTTGTTCACGCCTTCCAGGATCTGCTGCGGCACGATATAAAGCGCATCGGAGAAGTTCGAGGTCGCAAAGGCCAGCAGCACCGCGGCACCGATCGACATGGAGACCGGCACGCGCAACAGGATGAGTGCGATGAAGGCCGCGAAGAGAATGAAGGCCATAAGGAGAAGGTCCTAGCTGTCGACCGCCGGCAGGCTGTGGGGTTCCGGCCAGCCGAAGCAGGCCTTCAGGAAGTCGAGTAGCGCGTTGGCGAAGATGAGCAGGCTGGAGATCCCGAGCGGGATCGAGAGGGTATAGCGCGGCAGCTCGCCCCAGGGCGACGTCACGGCGTCGATCACCCCGACCTGGGACTCGATGATCGTCGGCATCTGCCAGAGGATCATGCCGGTCACCGTCATGGTGATGAGCGCCGCGAAGTAGCGTGTTCCCGTCATGGCCCAGCCGCCGAGCCGCATGGCGATGAAGTCGACCGCGATGTCCTTGCGGAAGCGGTAGACCGCATAGAAGCCGAAGAACGTCATCCAGACGAAGAACTGCATCGTCCAGGGCCAGATCCAGTAGTAGGAGAGGTGGAAGGGCCTGAGCACGATGGTCGCCGCCGTGCCCACCAGCATGAGCAGGAGACAGAGGTTAGCGATGACCAGAAAGAGGCGCCCGAGTCCCTCGAGCGCCCCGTCCAGGCGAAACAATACGGCCGGGCCCTGCCCCGGCGCTCCTTCGGTGGTCACGGCCGGGTCAGCGGCCGCGTGCGGCTTCGACGGCGGCAAGGAAGCCTTCCGGCAGCTCGCCGCTCTGCTCCATCTTCTGATAGAAGCTGGCCATGGCCTCGATGAAAGGCCGGCGATCGATCTCGGTGAAGCTCACGCCCTTCGCCTTCATGCGCGCGATAGCCTCGTCGGCCGACCGGCTCATCAGCTCCTCGCTGTAGGTGCCCGCCTCCGCGTGGGCCTTCAGCAGGGCCGCCTGGAGGTTCTCGGGCAACTTGTCGAAAGCCTTCTGGTTCATCATGAAGGCAACCGACTGGTAGTACTCGTCGTGGCGGATGATGTAGGGCGCCACCTCGTAGAATCGCATGCTTTCGACCAGCGCGATGGGGCTGTTCACCGCATCGACGATCTTCTTGTCGATCGCCTGATAGGTGTCGGTCCAGGCCAGGGTCTTCACGTCGGCGCCCAGGTGGACCCAGGTATCGATCGCCAGCTTGCTTGGATGCATGCGCAGCTGGATGCCCTTCATGTCGTCGAAGCTTTTGACGTCCCTGTTGGCGAGCATGACCCGGTAGGGCCCGCGAACCACGGCGGTCGGGTCGCCAAGCACGCCGACGCCGGCTTCCGCCGCCGCCTTCTCGTACCAGCCGCGCACCATGTCGCCGTTCACGAAGCGGTCCCAGTGGCCGTAGTCGTCGAACAGGAAGGCGGCACCGATCCAGTCGATTTCGTCGATCCACTTCTTCATGTAGGTCGAGCCTTCGGCGTAGAGCTGAACCGTGCCGATCTTCAGCTGTTCCAGGACGGCATCGTCCTTGCCGAGCTGTTCGTTGGGATAGACCCTGATCTTGATCTCACCGCCGCTGTGCTGCTCCGCCAGATCGGCGAACCGCTGGAACACCATGCCCTCCGGGCTGTCCGGTGGCATTTTGTGTGCCATCCGCCAATCCTCGGCCGCCTGGGCGCCCGACACCGTCAGGCCGGCGGCCAATAGACCGACAATACTCCGCATCTTCGCTTTCATGGCTGCCCCTTTTCATGATGGGTCCGGTCGTTGCGGACGTCCCGATCGCCCTTGATGGTCTGCGGCGGCGTGCAAACGAACGTGACCTGAAGACAATGACCGCGATCTGTCTGCCGAAGCCGCGCCGTCCTTCGACAATTCTCTCGGTGAATTAGAGACAAGCCGCAAGCCGCGGTCAAGCTGGCAGCTTCGACTAGCCGCCCTGGAGCAGGGCCTCGAGCTCTTCTTTGCCCCATCGGCGGTAAGTTCGTCGCGCGGGCCCTTGACGATGGCTTCGCTGCACCGGCCATACTGCGCGAGCACCAACGATCCGGCACCGCCGGCATGGAATCCGGGAACGCACGTGAGCGACTCATTTTCCAACGGACCGCCACCCTCTCCGCAGGCGGTGCTGGCCGAGCTTCTGGCGGGCGTCGGCTACGCCCCGGCGCTCGCCGAGGGTGTCGCTCTCACCGGCAGCGACCCGGTGCTGCCCTCGTCCTTCGCCGTCGGCACGGTCGCACAGGCGACCATCGCCGCCGTTGCCGCGGCGGCGGCAGAGCTCTGGACGCGGCGCGGCGGCGAGCCGCAGGAGATCGCCGTCGACATGCTGCATGCCGCCCAGGAGTTCCGCAGCGAGCGCTATTTCACCACCGCCGGCAAGCCCCCCGGCCGCCTGTGGGATGCCATCGCCGGCACCTACCGCTGCGGCGACGGCCGCTGCGTGCGCCTGCACACAAACTTCCCGCACCATCGCGACGGCATCCTCGATCTGCTCGGCTGTGCCTACGACCGCGCGGCGGTCCAGGCGGCCCTCGACGGCTGGCAGGCGGCTGCCTTCGAGGACGCCGTGGCCGCGCGCGGCCTGGTCGCCACCATGCTGCGCAGCCAGGATGACTGGCTCGCCTCGCCACAGGGCGCCGCCCTGGCCGGGCAGCCGCTGATCGGGCTCGAGCGCATCGGTGATGCCCCGGCGCGGCCCCTGGGTGCCGCCGAACGTCCACTGGCGGGCCTGCGCGTGCTCGACCTCACGCGCATCGTCGCCGGGCCAGTCGGCTGCAAGGCGCTGGCGGCCCATGGCGCCGAGGTCATGCGCATCGCCTCGCCGCAGCTGCCCTTCATCGCCCCCCTGGTCGTCGACTACGGGCGCGGCAAGCTCTCCGCCTATGCCGACCTCGACCGCGAGAACGGCCGCGCGGCGCTGCGCCAGCTCTTGCAGCAGGCCGACGTCTTCGTCCAGGCCTACCGGCCCGGCGGCATCGCGGCGCGCGGCTTCTCGCCGGAGGAAGCCGCCAGGCTGCGCCCCGGAATCGTCTACGCTTCGCTTTGCGCCTACGGCTATGAAGGTCCCTGGGCGGCGCGCCGGGGATTCGATTCGCTGGTGCAGACCGCCAGCGGCATCAACCACGCGGAAGCGCAGGCCGCCGGCATCGACGCTCCGAAGGAGCTACCCTGCCAGGCGCTCGATCATGCCTCCGGCTACCTTCTGGCGCTCGGCGTAGTCGCCGGCCTGAAGCGTCGCGCCGAGGACGGCGGCAGTTGGCATGTTCGCGTCTCGCTCGCCCGCACCGGACACTGGCTGCAGAGCCTCGGGCGCATCGCCGGCGGGCTGACCTGCCCCGATCCGACGCCGGGCGAGGAACTCTTCGAGGAAAGCGAATCCGGTTTCGGGAATCTGAGGGCCATCAGGCACGCCGCACAGCTCTCGCGGACCTCGGCGCGATGGACGCGGCCCTCCGTGCCACTCGGCAGCCACTCGCCGCACTGGCCGCTCTAGAACTGGGCCTTCAGGCCGAGGGTCACGAGGTTGCGGCTGAAGTCCTCGCCGTCGCGGTCGGACCAGCGTTGTTCGTAGCGATAGTCAGCCACCAGCGAGAGGTTGCGGTTCAGCAGGTATTCAACGCCGAGCTCGGCCACCGCACGGTCGTCGTTGCGGTCGACCTCGCGAAAGTCGTCGTTCAGGTAGCGCAGGCCGCCGCCGAGCAGCAGATTGCGCTGCAGCTCGTGCTGTACCTCGAAGCCGACGGAAGTTCGCGTCTTGGAGGAGGAGCCGGGCACGGTGGTGGCAACGTCGCGCCGCTCGGCCTGGCCTTTCACCGTGGTCAGGGGAGCCACGTACCAGATCGCTTCGCCGCCGAAGATCAGGTCCAGGCTGGTGTCGAAGCGGGAGTCGTCATAGTCGTTCACGACGAAGCCGACATCGAAGTTCAGATGCAGCAGGGAGGTCACTTCGGTGTCGAGCCCGACAGTGGCTCCTCCAGCCAGGGAATCACGGTCGATACCGCTGGAGTCCAGCTCGTCGAAGTCACGTCGGCGTACGAAAGGCTCCACCTTTACGTCGGTCTTGGCCGAGATCTCATAACCGACAGGCAGGCCGAAGCGGTATTCGATGCGGTCGCGGTCGTCGTCGCTGGCGGAGATGTAGTCGTCGCGCTGCACGGCGCCGTTGATGCCGAAGAACAGGCGGTTGACCCGCTCGATCAGCCCGGCTCCCGCCATGAAGCGGTTGAATTCCGTCGGCTTTTCGTCGTCATCGTCCTCCGGGTCGTCACGGCCGACCGTGCGCCTGCTGTGCTCCGCCGTGAAGTTTGCCGTGCTGCGCCCCGCCAGATCGAGCTTCAGCGTCGGCTTGACGAGATACTCGGTGCGGTCCTGTTCGTCGTTGTCGAGGAATTTCTGGTGCCTCACGCGCGCAACGACGTTCAGATCATGGCGCGCCCACTCGCTCTGGGCCAGCAGGGCGGCGGTCATCGAGGTGATGAAGTCCGCCTCCTCGTCTTCCTCGTCGGCGAAGATGTTGTCGTCGTAAGTTTCCGAGAGCCCGAGCGTGGGATAGAGGCGGAAGCCGCCGAGGTCGATGCCCTTGGGATCCAAGCCGGGGCGCGGCCGGTCGAAGACTGCCGTCGGCTGCGCGCCCTCCTGGGCCCGCACCGCGGAGTCGGCGACGGCGGTCAGGCAGACAGCCGTGACGCCGGCCAGCGCCGGGCGCAGCAGCTGCCGCCGAACCGCGGCGGGAAATGTCGACCGGGCAGGAATCGCCGCTGTCCTAGAAGTAGCGTTCGTAGACGTTTATCACGTCTCCCGGCTCGACGAAATCCAAAGGATCGGCACGGAACTCCGCCATCTGGCCGTCGACCAGACGGGTGATCGAGACCAGGTCCTGTTCGGCGCGGAAGGTGAAGCCGCCGCTCATGGACACGGCCGTCAGCACCGTCATGCGCGGCACGTAAGGGTACTGCCCCGGCGACCTGGTCTCGCCGAGGATGTAGAACGGCCGGTAGGTCATGACCTCCGCCGTAACGTTGGGATTGACCAGGATGCCTGCGCTGAGCTGACGGGCGACTTCCTCCTCGAGCTCGGGCAGCGTCTGGCCTTCGGCATCGACCGCCCCGATCAGGGGCATGGTGATGACGCCGGAATCGCTGACGACATACTCCTGGCTCAGTTCCTGCTGGCCGAAGACCTGCAGGCGCAGGCGATCGCCAGCGCCCAGCCGGTAGGCTCCCGCTTCCGACGGCGGCAGCGGCGGCAGCGAAGAAAGCTGCCCGGCGCAACCCGCCAGCAGAAGAACGATTCCCACGACACCGCAAAGCCTTTGCGTCGTTCCCCCCACAATCATGTCTTTTTCCTTATTGCTGTTGCTGGTCATCCAAATCTCAGTCCGTCGGCTGCCGGTCAGTCGCCGGCCTCGGCCGCGGCCGTCGCTGCCGCAGCGGCCGCCACGGCGACCGGGCGCGGCCCACGCACCGTCGGCGCTTCGGAGGGTGGCACCAGAGGCTGCAGCTGATGCTCGCGCCGGCGCGGTGGCAGCACGGTTACCGGCCAGGCCTCGGCCACCGTCAGCAGGGCGCCGGCAAGGCCGCCCTCGGGATCGTCTTCCAGGGCATCGAGCACCGACGGCTGCAGCAGGTAGCGGCCGGCCGGCGATGCGGCGATGGCCGCAAAGCGGCCGTCGTGCCGGAGCACGGTGTCATCGTCCAGCGCCACCAGGTTGCCGCCGCACTCCCTGTAGTGCGCCAGCAACCGCGCCGTCGGATCTTCGCCTCCTTGGCCGCGCAACTCGTCCGGCAGCAGCAGAACAAAAGCCTCCCCGTCGAGCAGGTGGCGGATGCCGCAGAGCGCCTGCCCCAGGGTGCTGGCGGCGAACTGGCGGGCGATGATGACGCGTTCGGCTCTCGCCCGGCCGAAGCCGCCGAGCTGCGCCTCGACCGGCGTGCAACTGTCGGACGTCACGAAGATCAACTCCTTCAATCCGGCGGCCAGGGCCTCTGTCACCGCCCGCCGCACCGCGGCATTGTGGGCTGGTGTCAGCGGGTCCAGGTTGCCGTCAATGCGATCGGCGGAACCGAATCCGAGGACAATCACGGCTTTTTGGAGCGGCTTGGTCATCTGACTTTCACCTTGAACGAGTTGGGGGACGCCTTCGGGAGACCGAGGCTCAACGACGAGAACAACGCAGGTGGCAAAAGGTTCCCATCACCGCATCAATATGCCTCCCGATCGCCCAGCACGACGAAGGCCGTGCGCAGGAGGATCTTCAGGTCGAGTCCGAGCGACCAGTGCTCGATGTAGAACAGGTCGTATTCCACTCGGCGCTGGATCTTTTCCAGGGTATCGGTCTCGCCGCGCCAGCCGTTCACCTGGGCCCAGCCGGTGATCCCGGGCTTCACCCGGTGACGCGCGGCATAGGCGTCCACCGCCTCCTCATAGAGGCGGCCGGCGGCCTTGGCGGAGGTGGCGTGCGGGCGTGGCCCCACCAACGACATGTCGCCCTTGAGCACGTTCAAGAGCTGCGGCAACTCGTCGAGGCTGGTCCTGCGCAGGAAGCGCCCGACCCGCGTCACCCGGTCGTCGCCCCGCCGCGTCAGGACCTCGGCGTTGGCATCGCTCAGGTGGTGATGCATGGTGCGAAACTTCCAGCAATCGAAGAGATTGTGGTTGAAGCCGTAGCGCTTCTGGCGAAAGAACACCGGCCCGCGCGAATCGAGCTTGATGGCCAGCGCAATGGCCACCAGCAGCGGCGAAAATGCCAGCAGCAAGCCGCAGGCCAGCAGGCGGTCCTCCAGGCTCTTCGCCACGAAGGACCAGCCGGAAATCGGGCGCTCGAAAAGCTGCATCATCGGCAGCCGCCCGACTGTGGTGAAGTGCCGGTCCGGAAAGCTGAAGGCCGCGACATCCGGTGCCAGGCGGATCGGCACCGGCGTCTTCTCCAGCTTGCCAACGACCTCGCGCAGGCGCTCGTCGGCGGACCACGGCAGGGCAACGATTACCTGGTCCACCTGGTCCTCACGGATCAGGTCGATGAGTTGGTCGATGCTGCCAAGCAGCGGCATCCCATCGCTTTGCTGCGCCACTCGCGTGGAGCGGTCGTCGGCAAACCCGATCAGCCGCGTGTTCGCGTCACCGTGGGCCTTCAGGTAGCCGGCCAGCCGACAGCCCTGGTCGCCAGCACCGACGATCACGGTCCGGTTGGCGAATCGGCCGGCAACCGACAGGCCCTGCACCCAATGGCGCAGCGCCAGGCGACCCACGGCCAGGCCGACGCCGCCACCGGCAAACCAGCTCAGCGCCCAGGCGCGCGAGTAGGCGTCGGACTCCTTGAGGAGAAAGGCCACTGCCAGCAGGATGCAGAAGGCAACCGTCCAGGCGGCGAAGAGGCTGCCGTAGGGGATACGCCTGGAGAACAGAAAGTCCTCGCGATAGACGTCAAAGCGATGAAATATCGGCATCGCGACAAAGATTGCGAGCACGATGGCACCAAGATAGAGGGGGTCGTGAAGCTCGGCGGCAGCCGTCTGCCGCAGGAAGAAAGCGACCAGTCCGACCAGCCCCAGCATCATCAAATCGCAGATGCGAAAGGCCAGTTCGACCGCCACCCTGGAAATCGGCCTGACGTCCGCCCGACTTCCCTTGAATCCTAGTGCATCAAGCGCAGCTTCCATCGCAAATTCCCTCTGTCCAGTCCTTGGCTGCCGCCCCACGGTATCCAGGTCAGTGGCACTGCGATCCTTAGTTCATTCCTGCTCGGCGACGGATCGGTCTTGCGCGCGATCCTTCCCACCGGCGAAAGCCTCGACCTGGGCGGCGGTCGAGACATCCCCTCTACTGCACTGCAATATTTCTACCATCCCAGGCGTCAGAAGCGTGTGATTTCGCATGGTTTTAGTTGTGGCTTTTTGCAGACCTCGCGAGATGTCGTTATTACGCATCTGGAATTGTGCGCTTGCGAAGTCTAACCTTGATGAACGCTCGCAATCGGCTGACGCCGGATGCGACGACGATGTAGTTGGCGACATCGTCACGCATCTCTGCTGCAAGGAGACCGGCTCCGCGACTCCGTGGATGCCGGCATGATCGACATGAGCTTCAGCCCCACCCTTTCGCACACAGACGACAATGCCTCGAGCGGTGTCACATCCGCTGCGGCTGATCGCCTGTTGGTCTGGGAGTGGCTGTTCCTGCACTTCGTCCTGGCCGTCGCATCCTACGCGCTGGCGCTGCAGCCGCAGCTCTCGTCGCTCGCCTGGTACCTCATCTACCTCCTTTCGCTGGGACTCTTCCTGCTGCGTTACGGCGCCTTTCTCGGTTCCTTGTGGATCGCGGTACCGCTGCTCCTCTGGGCGGCACTCGCCGGGCTCTCCTACTTCTGGTCGGATGTTCCCGGTCAGACTCTGCGAAGCTCGGTGCAACTCGGCATGACAGTGTGCATCAGTGCCTACCTGGGCAGCCGCTTCAGCCTCTTCGACCTGACGCGCGCCCTCTTCGTCGTGCTGGCCCTGACGGCGCTCCTCTCCTTGGCCCTGATCCTCATGAAGTTCCCCGTCGCCTACGACCACAACGGCGTGGCGCGAGGTCTCTTCCCGCACAAGAACGTACTCGGCGGAAACATGGTCCTCCTGCTGATCTGCTGTCTCTTGCTCCTTGCCTCGGGCTGGCGACGCTTGACCGTAGTCGCAACCGCGGTGCTCGGGCTGACCCTCATCGTCTACAGCCAATCGAGTACCGCCATCGTCATGATGCTCGGGCTCTGCGCCGTGGCGCCGGTCCTGCTGACCCGCGGCGCGCCGGCGCTGCTGCGCCTCATCGGCTACATCGTCGGACTGCTCGTCGCCACGCTTGCGATCTGGTTCCTGTTCTCCTACGACCTTGATCCTGCCGGCCTGGCTCTGGAGGCGCTGGGCAAGGAGCGCACCCTGACCGGCCGCTCGGTGCTCTGGGAAATCGCTGTCGGCCTGATCGAGCAGCGGCCCTGGCTCGGCAACGGATTGGATGCCTTCTGGAACGGCGGCGACGGCTCGGCCGGACGCTACGTGCAGCGCGTCATCGAGCACAAGGTCATGAACTTCCATAACAGCTATCTGGACATCGCCGTCCAGCTTGGCTTTGTCGGACTTGCCCTGACGGTCGGCTTTCTGCTGTTGTTCGCCTGGCGCGCGGTGGCTTTGCTCCAGACCGACGGCTCGCCGCTCGCCACGCTGCCGGCCTTCTTCCTCGCCTTTGTCGTGTGCTACTCGCTGAGCGAATACGCCCTCTTCCGCCAGCACTCTCTGATTCAGGTGCTGCTCGGCGCGCTCTACGTTTCGACCGCGCTCGCCCTGCCCGCGCCGCGCCCGGGACCGAGCCGGCGCCAGGCCTCGACGGCGAGCTGGCCCGCGACGTAGGTGAAGACATGCCAGCCCTTACAGCCGGCAGCAAGCGCACTCAACCAGGCGCCCCGCTTCACTTCGTCGATGACCACACGCCACTGCAGCCGCTGATCGATGCTCTGCTTGTGACGCCTGAGCGCCACCAGGAAGTCGCGTCCACCTGCCCGGCCCGGATCGCGCAGCAGGCGATGATCGACGCCCTGCAGGCGCCGCAGGTCCTCCGTCGAATGGCGGGCGGTCAGCGAATCGCCGCGCAGGCGATAGCGGTAGAGCGGCTGCTGCGAAAGGTAGAAGCGCGCACCGGCGGTCAAGCAGGCAAGATAGAAAGCGAAATCCTCGGCAAAGCGCAGCTCCTCGTCGTAGCGCAGGCCATGGCGTAGCAGGAAGTCGCGCGACATCAGCGGCTTCAGAAAGCCGTAGCTCTTGCGCGGCCGGGCCGGGTCGGGAAGGTTGCCGAGCAGGAACTCGGCCGCGCTCATCGGCGCACAGCTCCCCGTCTCGCTGGGCGGCAGCATCGGCTCCGTGCGCCCGTCCTCATCCTCCAGCAGCAGGTTGTCGGCCAGCAGGTCGGCGCCGCAGTCGCGCGCCATCTCGACGAGCTGCGTCAGCCGCTCCGCCTCGAAAGCATCATCGGCGTCGAGCAGCGCGATCCAGTCGCCGGTCGCGCCGGCGAGCCCGAGGTTGCGTGCCCCGGCGGGGCCGCGGTTGTCGCCGGCAGCGATCACCTTCACCCGCGGGTCTTGTGCCGCAAGGCGATGGGCCAGCGCCAGAGTGGCATCCGTCGAGGCATCATCGACGATGAGGATCTCGATGTCGGAAAGGCTCTGGCGCTGCGCCGAGGCAACGGTCTCGGCAAGCGTGGCTTCTGCGTTGAAGGCGGGGATGACCACCGATACGAGCGGTCTGCGGGTTTCACTGCCGGTGTCCTGGCGAGGATGCTCAGACATAGCCCAGTTCCTCGACCAGCGTCCCCGTGGCGCGTCGCAGCAGGCTGCGTTCTACCCAGCGGAGCGGCTTGGCCTTGGCGCTCGTCCACCCCTTCACCTGTGCCATGCTTTCCAGCGGCGGGATCTCCCATCCCAGGTAATCCCGCAGGGTCGCCGCAGTCGCTTCCTCGCCGAGCGCCTCGTAGCGCACCAGCGGTCCGAAGGACTGCCGCTGGAGAGCGAGGAATTCGCGGGACAGGCGCGCCCAGTGCGCGCCAAAGGCGTAGGGATTTGAAACCATGCGGTCCGGCCAGCGCGCGTACCAGCTCAGCCTGCCGCGGTAGGAGAGGTAGGCATCGAGCGGATTGCGGATCAGGAAGACGAACTTCGCCTGCGGATAGAGCCAGCGCAGATAGTGCACCTGGTCGGCGCCGAACCGCACTTCCTTGAGCCCCCACTGACGGCGCCCGAGCTCTCGCGCCGGCTGTGCGAAGAGGGTCTCGACGTAGGCAAGATGCGCCGCACGGAAGCTGGCCGCCGGGGGGTAGAGATTGGCGACCCACTCCGCAGCCAGGTCGGCACCGTGCTCTTCGACGAAGAAGGCCGGATCCGGCCAGCTTTCCGAGAACGGGCGCAACTGGTCGGCCAGGGTTTGGATCGGCGAGGCCGCCGCATAGGGTTCGCCCCAGATGATGATCTCCGGGTTCTTCGCCATCACCATTCGCTGCAGCAGGGTCGAGCCCGAGCGCCAGCCGGCCGAGAGGATGAAGACCGGGGCCGCGCCACAGACCGGCGGCGGCGTGGCCTTCGCCGGCCCATCGAAGCGGGTATCGAAGCTGGCGAGCTGGGACTCCAGCCGCTCGGCATAGCGGCATGCCGCCGCCGCCTTCTTGCGGGCGGAGGCCGGGCTGCAGAGAAGCTGCGCTATCAGCCCAATGCGCATGCGTTCAGTTTCCAAAAGCCTTGCGGGCGACGATCATCAGCTCGCCCCAGACGAAGTGCCGGGTCACTGCGATGCCGAGCAGCCATAGCAGCGCGCTGGCGGTAATCACCATCAGCAGCTCAAGCAGGCTCATGCCGTCGTGCTGGGTGAAATGGAAGGTCGCCGCCGGGACTGCGGCGAGTGCCGCGACGCCGGCCGAGCGCAGGTAGCGGCGCCCGAAGCGCCAGAGCTGGAATTCGATGAGCGAGCGGATGGCCAGGAAGGTGAGCGTGATCATGAAGACGGCCGCCACAACCCGGGAGATTGCAAAGGCCTCCAGGCCCAGCGACGCGCCGTAGATTGCGGAGGACACCGAGAACACCGATGCCAGGGAGCGAACGAGAAGAACGCGGCGGGCCATGCCGTGGGGCACCAGTACCTGCTCGGGTTGCGGCAGCGTCGCGATGATCCCTTGCGACAGCAGAACCCAAGGGAAGATCTCGCCCGCCGGGCGCCAGTTCTCGCCGAACACCAGGGTGATGAAAGGAATCGAGACGAAGCTCAGCGCCAGGAACACCGGCCAGACGAGCACGGTATTGATGGCGACCAGCTTCTCGGCGGCGGGCCCGATCGAGCGCCCGGCCCGAACGTCGCTGGACCAGGCCGGGGTGAGAACCCGGGCAATCGGCTGGAAGATGCCCTGGCGGAATACGTTGGGCACCTGCGCTGCCCGGTTGAACTGCGCCAGGCTTGCCGGACTGGTGAACCATCCGAGGATGAAGCGCACCCCTTCGGTATTTAACGTCCCGATGAGCGAAGTCAGCGACAGCAGGCCCCCGAAGCTGGTTATGTCGCGCCAATAGGTAAAGGAGGGCCGCAGCAGCGCGTATCGCGGATTGGCCAGCATGGCCAGGGCCGTGTTCAGGCAGGAGTTCGCCAGCAGCCCCCAGGCAAGTGCCATGTAACTGTAGCCGGCATAGGCCAAGGTGACGCTGAGCGCCGCCCCCACCATCGCGGAGGCGAGGCCGATGTTGTGCAGTGCGCGGAAGCGCATCTCGCGGGTCAGCAGGGAGGTCGCCGGCTCGCCAAAAGGCGCGATGACGAAGCTCAGCGCAAGCAGGCCCATCACCTCAGCAATGTTGGGCTGGTCGTAGAGCTCAGCAATGAAATGCCGGCTCAGAACCAGGACCAGCCCGAGCGACCAGGACATCGCGAGCATGACGCCGAAGGCCGAGCGGACCTTCTCCTGGTTCAGGTCCGGTTCGCGGATCAGGTAGTTCCCGATCCCGAAGGTGCGCAGCGCCGTCAGCACGGCCGCGGCCGCGTACGCCAAGGCGAAGATGCCGAGTTCTTCCGGCGTCAGCAGGCGCGCGATGATGACCGCCACCCCCAGCTGAAGCAGCTGCTGCAGGGTCTGCTCGCTGAAGGTCCAAGCCATCGAAGTCCGGATCGACAAGAAAGTGTTCCTTTGTCTAGGCTGCCTGTCGAGTCATTGCAGCCTCAACGCCAGGCTTGTCAGGCGTCGCGCGAGTCCTTCACGGGCACGAATTTCGAACTGCTGCCGCCACGACATGCCCGGTGTCACCCGCTGGTAGTGGAGCTCCTCCATCAAGGGACCGGCGATCGCCTCCACTACCGCGATCTCGCGGCCACTCAGATCTTCCTTCCATCCGTCCGACTTGCCCTTCCGGAAAAAGCCCTGCGGCTCCTTCGCGAGATCCCAGGCGGCCGGCGAGCTGGCCTGCTGGAGTTTCTTGATCTGCGTTTCCTCCGCCACGCGCTGGCACAGTTCCGAGGACCGATCGATGCCCAGCCACGAAAACATATGCTCCAGGTTCCGTGCCGTATCGTCCAGCAGGTCTTCATAGCGGATTTCAAAGTACGTTGCCGGATCTGCCTGCCGCAGACGGATGCCGGCCGTCACGTTGGAAGTCCAGCGGCGCGCATTGTGCACGGCGCTGGTGGAGGCCCAGCTGCGCCCCCAATCCTTGCCGGCAGCGGCCAGCGAGGCTGCAACGGAACGAGGATCCCGGATGATGTGGATGAACCGCGCCTCCGGCAGCACTTCCCTGATGTCGTCCAGCACCGTGATGTGCGCCGGTGTTTTTTCCAGGATAATCGGCGTATCACCGATGGACTCCAGCACCGCGAGCGCGAAGTCCCGTTGCAGTGCGACGAACTGCTCGCGCGAGATCGCCGCCTGCAGGCCGATGCCTCGGCGATCGTTCTCATGATGGCGCCAGCTCCTTTGCAGGCCCGACAGGAAGCCGCTGAAGAGGTGTGTCTCCTGGCAGGTTGCAATATCGGGGTGCTTCGACAGCATGATCTGCAGCCACGTTGTCCCGCTGCGAGGCGCCCCCAGCAAAAACACGTAGTTCTTTGTCACGCACTGTCCTCCATTCCGGTCGTTGGCCCGCCTTGCCGGCGGCGGGCCGGCTGCTTGCGCCATTGCTGGGCGCGGCCACAGGTCATCGCCACGCCGATAAGCTCGCTGGCGGCAGCATGAGAATCTCCGGAAACCCAGTAGCGCAGCGCACGCAGGGCATCCCGCGGGACGGTCCTGAAGAGGTAGCGCGGATAGCCGAGAAGCCGTGCGCCCTCCGGATCGAACTGGCCGGGGTCGCTCAAGGTCATCGACCGTCCGATCCGCAGGTAGCGCTGGAACACAGGCCGGATCCCGACCTGTGCGGGGCGCACGATGTGCCGGACGCAGGCATCCGGCACGTAGTGCGCCTTGTGGCCTCGCGACAAGGCCTCCTTCACGAAAGCGGTGTCCTCGCCGCCGGCGGACACAGTGGTGCCCGCAAAGTTGACGTCGGGCCGCTCAGAGAAGCGAACGGCCTCGGTGACCGAGCGCCGCGCCATGAAATTCACGCCCTTGAAGAAGATCGCGCCTACCGGCCCTTCCGGCTCGCCGACCGGGGTTCCCGCGTAGGAACGTCCCTCCTCGGCCAGCCGAAGCAGCCATAGCGGCGGCGGCTTTTGCCAATGATGGCGCACCTGCCCGGCAAAGAGGTCGACCGCGGGATGCCTCGCGGCCGCCTGCCGATAGGCTTCGAGCCATTGCGGGTCGGGCAGGATGTCGTCGTCGGCGAAGACGACGAGATCGCCCCGCGCGGCCCCGATGCCCTGGTTCAACGCGAAGCTCTTGCCCTGGCGCGGCTCCGAAAGAACCGTCAGGGGCAGGCGATCGCGGTACTGCTCGAGGATGTCGCGCGTGCCGTCACTGCTCGCATTGTCGACGGCGATGATCTCGAACCCACCCGCGGGCGACGCAATGCCCCTGAAGGCCTCCAGGGTCAAGGCTAGCGTCGCCCCGCCGTTGTGCGAGGCCATGATGATGGAGATCATGCCGACACCGCTGCCGCTTGCCGGATCGCCATTTTTGATCGTCGTCGTCATGGATCGACCACCACGCGTCGTGCCTTCGGTTTCAGCGTGCGCGCCAAGCCATCGCTCCAGCGCTGCGGTACGATGATCTGAGAGATCAGGCGAAGGGCATAGGGCGTTGAAATATAACGCTCAAGGTGGCAGCGCCAGAGGGTCCGCAGCACGATTCCCGGGCTTTGCCAAAAGTACGGTGGCGCCTTGGCGGCAAGCTGCGCGGCAAACTTCCTCCGCGTCGCCCAGGGCAGCGTCTCTCGGGTGGTCTCCAGCCAGTCGAGCGACAACAGGAACTTCGGCCGGTGGCTCATGCGATCGGCCCTGTCGTCCGCATGCCAGCGGCTGAGCGGCTCCGCATGGAAGCGAAAACGCGCGCCGGCCTGCTGCAGGCGCAGGCAGAAATCGACATCCTGATGAATGCGCAGACCGTCGGTGAAGCGCACCTTGGCGGCGAGGTCGCGGTGCATCAGCAGTGACGAGGTGTGGATCAGGTTGCCACGCCACGGGAAGAGATAGTCGCCGACGTTCTCGCCTTCCGCCAGCGGCCGCTCCGGCAGCGTGAGCCGCTCGCTGCCGCGATCGAGCACCACCTGGCTGTAGTACACGGCGTCACGCGGCCGCCCGTCGGCCATATAGGCGGCCAGCTGCCGCGTCAGTTTGTCGGAGGTCCAGACGTCGTCGGAATCGAGGAAGGCGATCACCTCGCCCGCCGCCGCATCGATGCCGGCATTGCGCGCCGTCGCGCCACCGCCGTTGCGCTCCAGCGGTATCCAGCGAACGATCTCCCGAGCCGCGGGAGCCAGGTCGAGCCGGATCGGGCGGGTCGAGGCATCGTCAACCACGATCACCTCGAGCTCGGGGTAGTCCTGGGTCAGCACGCTGTCCACCGCCCGCTGCAATTCGGCCTCGCGGTTGAAGTTGGGGATCACCACGCTGACCAGCGGCTCGGGCTTCTCCACGGTATTCACGCTTTCATCCCCAGGCTCGCCGCCTTCAGCTGCCGGAACAGCCGGCGGGTCGGGTAGTAGGCATCCGGCAGCAGGTCGCGGAACGCGGTCTGCGGCATCGCGGCCGTACGCTTCAACAGGCTGCCGACGTTGACGTCACGTGGTGAGAAGTTCCTGTAAGGAGTCTTTTCAAGGTAATGATAATAGGCACTTTTGTAGGGATGCGTATTGCTGAAATGCCAGGGTTTCGACGGCGAGGTGTAGTGCACGATCCCCGGGTCCGCCAACAGCCGGCGAAACTGGGGATAGCTGAGCGACAGGCCGTCCGGCTCCGTCCACAGCATGGAGGTCTGGAAGTTCCAGGTCGGTGCCAGCTCCAGGAATTCTCCACAGAACACTGCGTTGAGGGCGTCCTGGTCGTGCGCCCAGAGATGATCGTGGTGTGCCTCGATGAAGCGGACGACGCGTGCCGTGCCGTCTGCCTCGCGCCAGCGCTTGAGGTTCATCAGCAGGACGCCTGCATTGAAGTAGTCGGCGCCTGCCGGCATATCCAGATCGTCGTGGCGCACGAAGTAGAGATTGCGCGCCGCCCCCAGCACCTTGTCGCCGAGATCGAGGTTCCACAATGGCGCTATGTCGTGGCGGACCACGATGTCGCAGTCGAGGTAGAGCACCTTCTCCTCGCTCGCTGGCAGGATCTCCGGGATGAAGATGCGCAGGTAGGAAGCGTGGGAGATATGGCCGTCGGTGCGGAAATGATTGTAGCGACCGATGTCGAAGGCCTGGAATCGCAGCATCACGTTGCCGAAGCGCGCCGCCAGCGCGACGATCCGGTCGCTGTCGTCCTGCGCCATGTTCAGGGTCACCACCAGGATGTCGAAGCGGTTGCCCGGGTTGTTCTCCAGCAGGGAGACCAGGGTTACCGCCAGATGCTGGCTGTAGCTGCCGTCGACTCCGAAGATGAGTTTGATGGGCTGTCCACTCATGCCGATGCCAGTTCTCTTTCCACCGCCGCCGGTCCGTCCTGCAGGCTCTCGGCCAGGATGGCCGCCAGCACGGCGATCTGACGCGCCGGGTCGATCTCGGTCCGGTTCGCGTAGGACAGCGCCGATTCGGAGGCTGTCCGATAGACTTCCGGGTTGCCCCAGTATTCCCTGAGCGCCGCCGCCCACACGGCTGCCGGCGCGTCGTGCGGCAGCACGCGCCCGCCCGGCCCGACGGCCTCGGGCAGGCCGCCGCGATCGCTGGCCAGGACCGGAATGCCGCTGAACTGCGCCTCGGTGGCGACGCGTCCCCAGGCCTCCTCCCACTGGCTCGGCACCAGCAGGGTGTGGGTCGTCCGGTAGATCGCGCGCATATCGTGGGTGCGCGCGCGCAGACGCAGGTTGGGCAGCGCCGCGACGCGCCTCTCCAGGGCTGCCTGCTCCTCGGCGTTCATCGGCCAGCCCTCGACGAAGCAGAAGGGAATCTCAGGACAGAGCGCGGCGATCTCGAAGGCCAGGTCGACCCCCTTCACGGGATGCGGGTTGATGAAGGTGACTTCCTTCGGGGCCCGCGACGTGACGTAGCGCTCGGCCCGGAACAGCGGCCGAATGACCTGCGGCTCGGGCCCGTAGGCAGCCCGGAACTTTTCGGCGACGAAGCGGGAATTGGCAATGTAGCGCAGCCCCGGCAGCTCCGACGGATCGCCGCCCAGTTCGTGGAACTCGACGTCGCGCAGGTAGACCACCGTCGGCACGCCGGTCGCGCGCAGTGCCTTGGCCATGCGCAGCGGCTCGCCGGCCTGCACCAGCACCACGTCGGGGCGCTCGCGCGCCAGAGCCGCCGCCACCTGGCGATCGGGATACCAGGCACGGTGCACGCGGTAACCCGGCAGGCGGTCCGCCACCAGGTCCCGGCGACCGAGCTTCATCAGCACCCGGTTGCGCAGCGCCAGCCAGCCGTTACCCTGCAGGTGGGCCAGCACGGCGCAGCGGTGCCCCAGCTCCTGCAGGGCCAGGATCAGCTCGTGGCTGCTGGTCTCCGAGCCGCCGACGCGCTGCGGCGCATAGCCGTGCCCGGTGGCGAAGAGGATCTTCATCGAGCCCGCGCTAAACAAGGCGATGACCTCCAGGCAACCGCTTGCGCAGGCTCTGCAAGCCATAGAAGGCAAGAAAGGGTGTGAGGTCTGGACGCCGCGCGAAAATCGAGCTGGCCGCCAGCACCCGTCCGCCCTTCACCGCCTCGACAAAACGCAGCAGATTGACGTTCAGGTCGGCGGACCACTGACGGCGGCGCAGGGCGCGGCTCAGCCCGGCATCGCCCCGGGCTTCGGCCTGCGCCAGCAGAGTGCGATTGATGGCCGCCAGGCGCAGCAGATCCTGCTGTGACAGCCGCCGCGACAGCGAGCCCGGCATCTGCCGATAGTCATAGCCCGGCGTCGGATCGGCAGCCACCGAGGCACCGGCCATCAGGCAATCCAACAGAAAGTGAAAGTCCTCCGCGATGCGCAGCCGCTTGTCCTGGCGCAGACCGTGGCGGGCGACGAAGCTGCGGCGGAACAGCGGCTTCAGGTAGCCGAGCTTGAAGCCGCCCGAGAAAAAGTGGTTGCGGCGCACGAAGGCGGTCGCCGTCAGGCCCTCACTGAAGAGCGCGTCGTCGCGGCGCAGTGCCACGCCGAGCAGGCGACCGTCGGCGCTGACCAGGCGCAGGTTATCGGTCACCACGTCGGCCCCGCGCGCCTCGCCCAGCGCCACCAGACGCGCCAGACGGTCGGGCGCGCAGCGGTCGTCGGCATCGAGCAGTGCCAGCCAGTCGCCACGCGCCTCCTCCATGGCCCGGTTGCGGGCGGCCGCCGCGCCGCGATTGCGCCCGGCGCGCAACAGCTTGATACGCCCGTCCTGCCCAGCCAGCGCTGTGGCGATCTCGGCGGTGCCATCGACTGAGCCGTCATCGACGACGATCACCTCGATCTCCCGCAGGCTCTGATTCAACACGGAGCGCAGCGTCGCCGGCAGGCTGGCGGCCGCATTGTAGGCCGGCAGGATCACCGAGACTTTCGGGGGGCTTGCGGTCATTCGATCAATAGTATCGTCGGAAGCTGCGATCGGCATATCCCACCAGGTAGGGGTTCGTCTTGGCACTGCGGGTAAGTTTGGCCTGGGTGACGACCACGCCGGCGAGCTGCGCCCGGCTGCGGCGCAGGCGCTCCAGGGTCGCCGTCGCGAAGTGCCGCGGCGTGCGCATCCAGCGCACGATCATCAGGGTCTGGTCGGCCATCTCCGCCAGGGTGGCAGCGTCGGAGACCGCCAGCACCGGCGGCGCGTCGAGGCAGACCAGGTCGTACTGCTGCGCTGCCGCCTGCAGGAACTTGGCGAGCTTCGGCGAACGCAGCACCGCCAGAGGATCCTCCACCGGGGTACCCGGCGTCAGCGTCGACAGCGAGGTGTCTTCGTCCACCCGCACGGCCTGCTCCAGCGGGCAGTCGCCCAGTACGTAGTCGGACAGGCCGAGCCGCGGCTCCTCCTCGGAGGCGCGCAGATCGCAGTCGATGAGCAGTACGTTGAGGCCGCCGCTGGCCAGCGATGTGCAGAGGCTGCGCGAGAAGATCGACTTACCCTCGTTGGGCACCGAGGAGGTCACCAACAGCACATTGCCTAGTTCGCGCGCGCGGCGGTCGGCCCGCAGCGCGGTATAGACGCCCTTGTGCGCCTCGGCGAAAGCCGAATTCGGTTCCGCCTCCAGGAAGTTCTGGAGCCCGATGCCGAGGACCTTGCGCGGCGCCACACTGGGAATCACGGCCAGCACCGGCAGGCCGAGCGCCTCCTGCAGCTCCTCGGGGCTGCGGAATCCGCGCACCGACAGCTCCAGCAGCAGGATGATGAGTGCGCCGATGCCGCAGCCCAGCACCATGGCGATGGCATAGTTCAGATTGGTCTTCGGAAAGGACGGTCCGGTCGGGATGCTGGCCAAGGAGAGAATGCGCGACAGTGACTGGTCGTAGTCGAGCTGCGCGGTCTCCTTGTAGCGACCCAGGAAAGCCTCGAAGACCTCCCTCGTTGCCTCGGCCTCCCGCTGCAGGGCGCGCAGCTGGATCTGCGCGGCATTGAGCTGATCGGCATCACGCTGAAGGCTGGCGACCGAAGTCCTGATCGAGGCCAGCCGCTGTTCGGCAGCCTGCTTCTCGCTGTACAGATTGGACAACAGGCGCTGGGCCTCCTCCAGCATCTGCTGACGCCGCTTGTCGAGTTCGGATCGCAGCGTGACGACCCTCGGGTGCCTGGGCCCGTGGGTGCTGAGCAGCTCCGACTCGACCTGGCGCAGCCGCATCTCCTCCAGCCGCAGCGAGTCGATCACCGTGGACGCGACACCTTCGAAGGCTGCCGTGCCGCCCCGCGAATTCATCGCGGCGCTGACGCGCGCGAGGCGCTCATTGACGGTGTCCAGTTCGAGCTGCGCCTCGATCAGATTGCGGTTCATCGCAAAGATCTGCTCGGCGAGCAGCTGCCCGTCGTTCTCGGAGATGATCGACGTGGTTTCGCGGAACTCCTCAACCGCTCGCTCGGCCGCCTCGACATCCGCGCGCTGGTCGTCGATACGGCTGCCGAGGAAGGTGTTGGCACCGGCCAGCGTCTCGTTCTTCAGGCGCACCTGGTCCTTGATGTACTCCTGCGCCACAGTATTCGCGACCTGCTGGGAAAGCTGCGGATCGGTGGTCGTGTAGGATACCGTGATGACTCGCGAGCCGCCCTGGATGGCGACGTCGAGCTTGCCGAGAAAGCTGCCGATCACGCGCGTCTCGCCGCGACCGCGGTGCAACTCGTCCGGCGGCAGGTCCCAGGCGCCAGGTCCCTGCGCCAGCTCGACGCCACGCCGCCCGGCCGGCTCCTCCCGCAACCAGGCGATTACCGGCTCGAAAACGCTCTTCACCGCCGCCTTGGCTTCGTCGACCAGGCTGTCTTCCGAAGGCTCGAGAGCGGGGTTGAATTCCGCCAGCTCGGTCAGCCTCAGGGAATCGATCACGCGCCTGGCAACCGTCGGCGACTTGATGACCTGCACTTCGCTCTGCATGGTCTCCAGGCTCACCGGCAGGTTGCTCGCGCCGGGATCGAATTCCACGAGCTTCTGCTGACGCGGCTCGACAATGATCGAGGCGCTCGCAGTGTATCGCGGGGTGATTACACCGTTGGCGATGATCGCGCCGCTCACGGCGACGATCACACAGGCCGCGACAATCCATTTGCGACGCCAGACGACACCGAGGACCTGCATGATCGAAAGGCTCATCAGGCCAGCGGGAACGCGGCTCTCGGTGTTCAGAGATTGCGGGTTCGTCATCGACGAATGAGTCCTCCATTGCAGAACGTCGGGAGCCTACCAAAGACGCGCCCAGGTTGCTCCGGGGCACCGGCAAAAGCCGAGAAAAGACACAAGCGCCCGAAGAAATCGGAGGCAGACCAATGTCCGAGTGCATATGACCGGATCATGCGCCGTGCACCTCGCGGTACTCGCTGTAGTTCCAGCCGAAGGTGCTGGAGAGGATGCCGCAACCGCGACAGAGGGTGTAAAGCGGCCGGATGATGCGATGCTTGCGGCCGAAGCCGAGCACCAGGAGGTTCGCGAGGAAAAGACCGCCGCCGGCAGCCACCCGCAGCAAGCCGCGCAGCAGGTTGACCGGGCGGCGCCAGACACCCCGCCGGCGGCCGCGCAGATAGAGCGCAGCCTCGACGTTGCCGGTACGATACCAGCGCCGCAGCAGCCAGCTAAGGCGGGTGCGGCTCACCGGCACGGTCTCGTAGACCACGGCGTCGGCGGCATAGACGATACGCCCGCCGGCGTCGCGCAAATCACGGAACAGCATGGTGTCCTCGCCGCCGGTCAGCGCGAAGCGGTGGTCGAAGCGCAGGCCGAGTGCAGCCAGGCGCCTGAGGTCGATCAGCACATTGGCGGTGTGCGCATCGTCGATTTCGGCACCGTCGGCGAAGGCATGGGTTTCGAAGAAGCGCCCGGCGATCAACCAGTCGGGCGTGTGCGCCGGGAACACCGGCTCCACCGCGCCGAGCACGGCAGTCGCCCCGCTATGACGCTGCGCGGCCAGCAGCGCCGCCAGCCAACGCGGCGCCGGCACCTCGTCGTCGTCGATGAAGGCGACAAAGTCGCTGTTCAGCGCCGTCGCCCTCTCCAACGCCGCATTGCGCGCGAAGGTGATGCCGCGACGCGGTTCCGAAACGTAGTGCAGCGGCCAGGGAAAGCGCTCCACCGCGGCGGCGACCTGCGCGCGAGCTTCTGCGCCCGCACTGTTGTCGACAATGATAGTCAGGAGATCGAGCTCAATGCCGCCGGGCCGTTCAAGGGCCGCCAGGGCGTCCAGCAGGCGGCCGAGGCCTTCGGGCCGCCGGAATGTCGCTGCGCAAAGCGCTACACGCATATCACAGCCTCCTGCCGATCCGGCCGATAGACTGCGCGCGACATCCATTGAGCCGGCAGAGAGACCGAAACGGCATGACCCCTTTCCGCAACAATCGACATCGCGGCGCCGCGCTGCTGGCGGCGGCGCTTCTCGCCTTGACAGCGCCAGCCGCGGCGGAACCGGGTTTCGTTGACGACCTGCAGACCCACGACAAGACCCTGTGGCGCAAGTCGAACGGCTGGGCCAACGAGTGGGAGAAGAACGATACCGGCTGGGTGGCGCGCAACATCGCTATCGCCAACGGCCGCATGGCGATCAGCCTCACCGATGCCGGCGCTTCCGGTCGCACCTTCGCATCGGGCGAGTACCAGTCGCGCCGCTTCTTCGGCTACGGACGCTTCGAGGCTCGTCTCAAGGCGATTGCCGCGCCCGGCGTGGTCACCGGCTTCTTCACCTACACCGGCCCGAGCTTTGACGGCGCACCCCATGACGAGATCGACTTCGAGTTCCTCGGCAAGTCGCCGCGCCAGGTGCAGCTGAACTACTACACCGGCGGCGTCGGCGGCCGCGAGACGATGATCGACCTCGGCTTCGATGCCTCCGTGGACTTTCATACCTACGCCTTCGAGTGGCGTCCGGACAGCATCCGTTGGTTCGTCGATGGCCGGCTGGTCCACGAGGAAACCGGCGAGCGTGGTCCCCTGCCCTCGTTTCCCGGCAAGATTTTCCTGCATGTCTGGGCCGGCAAGAACCTCGACGGCTGGCTCGGCCGGGTCAGCTATCCTGGCCATCCGCTGGTAGCGGAGTTCGCCTGCGTCGCGTTCCGTCCACTGGACGATACCGGGCCCGGCTGCGCTCCCTGACGCCATCGCTAGCTTGCCCTCCGGCTGCTCGCCGGCAGCTCCCAGGTCTGGAAACGCTCGCCGCGGCGCGACTTTACGAGTCCGATGCCGGTGGCCGCCATGGCACGCAGGATCTCGACGATCTTGGCAAGCGCCTCCGGCACCCCCGCCCGCCCGGCGGCGTAGAGCAGCACCGCCGCCAGCAGGCCGGCGAGGGCCACCAGGCCGAGGCCCTGCAACAGCAGCCAGATCCCGGCCGCCAGCGACCCCAGGGCGAGGAAGTAGATGCCAAACCAGCGCAGCACCTTGTGGGAGGCGTACTTGAAGCGGTCCAGCCTCGACAGGCGACGCAGCCGCGGGCGCAGCAGCCGGTGGCAGTTGAAGGCCTGGCAGGCAATGCGGATCTTGCGCTTGAACTCGTCGCCGCTGTCTGTCGCGCTGCGCTCGTAGGCGACCACGTCCGGGTCGCGCAACACGCGGTAGCCGTCGCAGAGGATCGAGAGCGAGACGAACATGTCGTCGATGATGTCCGCCGGCACCGGCCGATAGAGCCGGCGCCGCACCGCGAAGATCGAACCGTCGGCGCCCATGGTGGAGCCGCTGCGGCTCTCCAATGCCTTGATGCGCTCCTCCAGCCGCCAATAGAGCGAGCCCGCCGCCGCCGTCGCGCCCTCCTCCGGGTTGGTGTAGACGAGGTGCCCGCATACGCAACCGACCGTCGGGTCGGCGAAGGCGCGGTGCAGGGCGGCCAGGGCCTGTGGGTCGACCATCACGTTGGCGTCGGTGAAGACGACGATGTCGCCCTCCGCGGCCTGCACCAGGGTGTTCATGCCATGGCTTTTGCCGTGGCGTTCGCTCGAGGCGAACACGCGCAGCCAGGCCTCCTCGGCCTCCAGCAGCTCTGCCGTGGCATCGCTGCTGCCGTCCGAGTAGGCGAGAATCTCCAGGTTCGGATCGGCGGCGCGCAGGCGCCGCAGGTTCTCGATCTTGGCCGGCAGCACCGCCGCTTCGTTGTAGGCACAGAAGGCCAGCGAAAGTCGGGGCGCGCGCGCCTTGCCCGGCACCACTGCCACGGGCCGCAGCGGCCGTTCCGGCAGGCGCGCAAGGAGCAGCGGATAGACCGCATAGGGATAGACCACGGCAAGGGCGCAAAGACCGCAGACGACGAGCAGCAGGATCGACAAGTCGCTATGCTCCGGGCGGTTCATAGAGTGAGGACTGCAAGGCCGGCACCGCCGTCCGCTGCCGCGGCCGTAGCCCGAGCACCAGCTCGCAGAGGTCGCGCGTGTCGTAGAGATCGCAGAACTCCCGCAGCGGCAGGGACAGCACATGGGCACGCCGTGCCAGGTGCTCGTCCATGGAGTACCAGCGCAGGAAGGCGATGAGGTTCTCGACCTCCGGCGCCTCGAAGGTGTAGCCGAGGCCGAACTCGCGCATCTTCTCGCCCGTCTGGGTGTCGTTTGAGGCCAGGGCCACACTGCCGAAGTAGCCGCCTTCGTAGAGGCGGTTCGGCAGCAGCCATTTGGAGTTGGTGCCCTCGTCGAGAAAGTCGAAGGCCCAGGTCAGATGGACCCGACCATAGATCTCCGCCAGGTCGTCCGGGTTCCGGTATTCGCCGTCGTAGATCATGTTGGGATGCCCGGCGATGGCGCGTTGAAAGGCCTCGAGGCCGGTTTCCGTCGGCACACCGCGCAGATAGATCTCCACCTTGTCCGGCAGGGCCTCGGCGATGCGGCAGAGCATGGCAAGGCTCTTCGGGCAGCGCAGGGTGCCGAACCAGCCGATCACCCACTTCTCCGGCGCCGGACGTGGCGCGCAACCGGCGGTCTTGTCCAACACGGGGCGCGCCACCGCGGCGGCCTGGGCAAAGCTGATTTTGTTCTCCAGCAGGAAGAGGCGGCCGCGATAACCCTGTACCTTGCGGAAGTAGTGCACGTCGAATCCCGGCGAGGAGATCACCAGCAGATCGGCGCGCTGCAGCAGAAAGCGCTCGGCCCAGCGGAACAGCCGGGACACCGGCCCCCGCCCGAGGAAAACCCGCTGCACGTCGAGCACCTCGTAGACCAGCGGCGCCGCAGAGCCGCTTAGGGTCCGGGCGGCCAGCGCCAGGGCGCACATGTCGATGTTGCGGGCGTAGAAGAAGTCGGCCTGGCGCAAAATGCGTCGGTGCCGCAGCACCCGGGGCAGCGCAAGCAGCATGGCGAGGAGGCGACGCAGATAGGCGCGGTCCGCCGTTACACCGAGGTGGACGTTCTCCCAGAAGGGCTGGAAGTCGCGGGCAAACTTGTCGCGCCGGAAATTGAAGCCGAACACGCGCAGGCCGAGGCCGGAGAAAGCCCGGATGCGCTTGATCACCGTGCTCTCCGCCCAGTCATGGCCGAAGAAGGCGACGGAGCCTTGCAGAACCGGCGTTTTCGCCTCCCCCACCGCGGCGGCGGTCTCCGCCTCAGGCACGCGCACGGCCAAAGTCTGCCTCCACCATGGACCCCAGCGATTTTTCCCAGTCCACCGCCGTGGTGATGATGACGTCGAGGTTGTCGAAGCGCGGCGACCAATGCAGCGTGCGGCGCAGAGCGCTCACGTCGGCCACCAGGATCGGCGGATCGCCGGCGCGGCGCGGCGCAACGCGCGGGTTCAGAAGATGCCCCGTGCAGCGCTCGACGCCCCGCAGCACCTCGCGCACCGAATAGCCGTGGCCGTAGCCGCAGTTCAGGCTGCAGCTTTCGCCCCCCGCCTCCAGGTACTCGAGGGCCGCGAGATGCGCCGCCGCGAGGTCGGAGACGTGGATGTAGTCGCGCACGCAGGTGCCGTCCGGCGTGTCGTAGTCGTCGCCGAAAATGGCGATGGAGTCGCGCAGGCCGGCGACCACCTGGCTGGCAATCTTGATGAGATGGGTCGCCACCGGTCCCAGCTGTCCGCTGCGCCCCTGCGCATCGGCGCCGGCGACGTTGAAATAGCGCAGGGCGACATAGCGCAGGTCGGTGGCGGCGGCCAGGTCGCGCAGCATCCACTCGGTCACCAGCTTCGAGCTGCCGTAGGGGTTGATCGGGCGCTTGGGTGCGGCTTCGGGGATCGGCACCTCTTCCGGTGCCCCGTAGACCGCTGCCGTCGACGAGAAGATGAAGCGGTTGACGCCGGCCTCGGCGCAGGCCTCCAGCAGGTTGCGGCTGACGGCGACATTGTTGCCGTAGTAGCGCAGCGGCTCGCTCACCGACTGCTCCACCAGGATGCTGCCGGCAAAGTGGATCACCGAGCCGATGGAGCGCTCCGCGATCAGGGCACGCACCAGTTCCCGGTCGCCGGCGTCGCCTTGAACGAACTCGACATCCTCCGGCACCACGTGACGGCAGCCGGTCGAGAGATCGTCCAGCACCACGACGCGCCGTCCTGCCTGGCGCAGCGCCAGCACCGTATGACTACCTATGTATCCGGCGCCACCAGTGATCAAGGTCGCCCGCTGCTGCTCTGCCATGGCTGGATAACTCCGTTCTCTACGACGGTTCCTGCAGCTTTCGCCTCGCAGGTCGTACACGCGCCGACCACCCGACACCGGCCAACGCCGGTATCGCTCTTATGTTCCTCCTCCCGTGAAAGCCGAGCTGGATTCATCTGCTGTACAGCAGAGCACCGTCCTAGCAGGGCGCGGCGTAGCTTTCCACGCCACCTGCAGTTCGGCACAACCAAAACTCAGCGGCCCGCTAATTCTTGCGCGCCGATTGGCTCGGCCGCGTTGTCGTTTCCAGTTCCAATGGCGTGATAAGTCTTAACCGCTTCGCCGGCAAAGGCTTGTAGCAATTGTTGGTCAGTTTTGAGGTGACGAAGGCGCATACATCAGTACTCGCCCTATACCGTCATCGGGCACGTCGAACTTTGGGCCAACTTGCGCCAGCAGGTGGACTGGGCAAAAATTGCGGAGTCGGGACCGGAACGGCGCTCTCGCCCTGGCCTGGAGACCGTTAAGGAGCATATAGCGACGGTGGCATTCGAGCAGCGTTTCCATGGAGAAGCCCTCAGAGCGCTCTATACCTACTGGCAGGAACTTCGCATCGGCAGGCCCTGCCCGTCGCGCACCGACATCGATCCTTCGAAGGTTGTCACCGTGTTGCCCCACATCGGGCTCTTCGACGTCGAGGAGTCGCCGCGCCGCTATCGGATTCGGCTGATGGGAACACAAATAGTCAGCTGGTATGGCAGCGACCTCTCCGGCAGCTATCTCGATGAAATCGATTTCGGTGCCGGCCCCAGCGAAACCTTTTCGATTCTCGACCAGGTGGTCGACCGGGTCGTTGCTGGACATATGACCGGGGAGTACACCAAGCTGGACGGGCGGACGATTCGCTATGAACGTCTCTTCATGCCCCTGTCGAGCGATGGCGAAAAGGTCGACATGGTGGTCGGCGCCGCCTACCGGCTGCCGACCGACGTAGCGATCGTCGGCGACAGCCTGGATCTTTGACTGCAGGCAAGCGGCAACGAATTGTTAAGGATCTGCCGTCAGGCTTTTTTGCAAGTGCCGGCAGGTCCCGCCGGCGAGAACGTCCCCTGCATTGGATCACTGACGTGGCAGCATCACTGGCCTCCCTGGCCAAGTCCACCACACAGAACCGCCGCGAATGGCCCCGCTACGTGGCGGAGAGGCCCGTTTCACTGGCCGCCAGCGTGGATGGCCGGCTGCTCCCCTGCACCGTCGCCGATGTCTCGCTCGGCGGGGCAAAACTGGTGTTCGACGAGCCGCTTCCCGCAGGTCGGACCATCGAACTCAGCCATCCCGCGGCGCGCTCCGTCGCTTGTGCGCGGGTCTGGCAGGACCGCCACGAGGTCGGCATCGAGTTCGATTTTTCCGAAGATTCGCTCGGCCTGATTTCGATCTGCATCCGCAACATGATCGACCCGCCCGGCCAGTCCGAGGCCCCCGCCGAGCTGTAGCCGCCGTCAATCGGAAGCGGCAATCGACTTCCCTGACAAGCTCCAGGTTGCAGAACCCGTTTCATCGGCGCCGTCCTGCGACGACGCCATCGACGTGCTGTCGTCACCGCGCTCCTCGAGCTCGTTCAGCACCTTGTCGAGGGGGCGGAGCGGGCGGCGGAGGTACGGGCTGACGAAGGTGGCGCGGCTCCCTGAGCCAAGCTTTTTCACCGGGTTTTCCCTGCTTTTTCGACGTTATGTCTTGTGGTTGAGCCGGATGCTCGCACCGGCCTGCAAGGCTGTCAATGAAGCCGCCCCTTCGCGCCCTGTGGAACTTGGGGGTAACTCGAATTCAACTTTGACTTCAAAGGCTAATGGCCTCGCTGGCCCATCGTGCCGGGTGCCCCCACGGGCGCGCGACACTACTTCTACGCGAACAGGCAGCAAGTCCTAGTCCAGAGTCGCCCGGCGCGCTTCGGTCAGCCGGCAGAGAAGGTCGTAAACCGCCCCCTGCCCGTCGAGCCGCCCGGTCCGGATCTCGGCGGCGAGCGACGCCGCGGCATCGGGGAGCCGGTCCGCCGCTGCGACCTCCGGCAGCTCCGCGGCCAGGTCCAGAAGGAGCCGAGCCGCCGTTTCGCGCCCCGCTGCTCCGCCGTGCAGGTCATTCGCCGCGATCTTCATCGCCTTGGCAATCAGTCGTGCCCGGTAACGGGCATCGCCTTCCAGCTGCGGCAGGAGGCCGTCCAGCAGCTCCCGGCGCGCCAGCTCCAGCAGCCGCGCGCTGTCGGCCTCGCCGCCGCGCCCGATTTCCTGCGTCATGTCTTCGCTCTCCATCGATCGGGTGCCGTCTGCCGCAGGATCTCGGTCTCGACCTCCGGCGGATAGACGCGCCCGGTGAGGGCCAGCTCCAGCGACTCCTCGCCGCCGGAAAGCGTCCGCTCACCCTGCTGCAGGGCAATCACCGCCCAGCGTATGTGCGCCATGACCTCCCAGAAGGCGACCACCTGCGGCTCGATGCGCCGGCCGGAAATCGACTCGTAGCCGCGATAGAAGGGTCCCCGAGGCGCGATGCCGCCGGCCTCCAGCTCCGGGTGGGCATAGCGCCAGCAGGCCGCGCAGAACCAGCCGATGTCGCTGATCGGGTCGCCCCAGTCGCAGAACTCCCAATCCAGGATTCCGGTAAGGCCCTGGCGATCGACCATGTAGTTGCCGGTGCGGAAATCCTGATGCACCAGGACCGGGCCCTGCGGTGGTGGCGCGTGCAGCTCGCACCATCTGAGTCCCCACTCCAGCGTCAGAAAGTCGCCGCCGAGCGCGTCGAGATAAGCCCGATAGCGGGCGATCGCCGCCTGCGCCGGGTCGGCCGGCGGGGCGCCGAGAAAGGCCAGTTCGTCGCGCGGCGGCACGATCGTATGAATGCGTGCGAGCTCAGCACCCAGCCGGCCAGCCAGTTCGTCACGGTCGCCGCCGAGCGCGCTCTCCTTCATCAGGCGTTGCGGCACCGCCGTGCCCATGACCCGGCGCATGACGTAGAAGGCTTTGCCGATGACGGCGGAATCCTCGCAGAGCCAGAGCGGCTCCGGCGCGGTGACACCGGCCGAGCGCGCGACCCCGAGCAGCGCGAACTCTTCGGCGCGGGTGCGGCTGACTGCCACCGCCGAGGGCGCATCGGTGCGCAGCACGGTCTCCAGGGCGCCGGCGAGGGGGCCGCCGTGAACCTTCAGGCCGAGCAGCCAGTTCTCCTGGATGGCGCCGCCGGACAGCGGCCGGGCATCGATGATCTCGACCGCCGCCGCCCCCGCCGCCTCAGTCAGGAAGGCCTCCAGCGCGGCCTTGTTCTCGGCCAGGCGGGACTCCGCAAGCGTTGCCGTCATTCCCAGCCCCAGAAGTCCGCGCCCTGCTCGAGAAAGGCGCGCGCCAGGACCATCTTGTGGACCTCCGAAGCGCCATCGACGAGGCGCGCCTGGCGGGCATAGCGGTACATCCATTCCAGCGGCGTGTCCTTGGAGTAGCCCTTGGCGCCGAGCAGCTGGATCGCGGTATCGACGGCCTTGTGCAGAGTGTCGGCCACCTGAATCTTGGCCATCGAGATCTCCTTGCGGGCGAAGTCGCCGCCGTCGAGCTTCACCGCGGCCCGCATGGTGAGCAGGCGCCCCAGCTCGATGGCCATGGCTGCCTCGCCCAGCAGCCACTGCACGCCCTCGTGCTCGGCCAGCGGCACGCCGAAGCTCTGGCGCTCGGCGACGTGTGGTCGGGCGATCTCCAGCGCGCGCTTGGCCATGCCGAGCCAGCGCATGCAGTGGGTGAGGCGCGCGGTGCCGAGACGGATCTGCGTCACCTTCAGGCCGTCGCCGACGTTCATCAGGCGGTCGGCGTCCGGCACGCGCAGGTTCACGAAGCGCAGTTCGCAGTGCCCGCCGTGCTCCTCCGGCCCCATGATGCCGATGCGCCGGACGATCTCCAGCCCGGGAGTATCGCGGTGGACGAGAAAGGCGGTGAGGCCCTTGCGCATGTCGTCGGAGGTGCGCACCACCGCGATGAAGTGCCCGGCCGCGTCGGCGCCGGTTATGAACCATTTGTGCCCGTTGAGAACCCATTCATCGCCGTCGCGCGCGGCGCGGCTCAGCATCAGGCCGGGATCGGAGCCGGCACCCGGCGCCGGCTCGGTCATGGCAAAGGCCGAGCGCACCGCGCCGTCGACGATCGGCTGCAGCCAGCGCGCCTTCTGCTCCTCGCTTGCCACCTTTTCCAGCAGCATCATGTTGCCGTCGTCGGGCGCGGCGCAGTTGAACACCACAGGCCCGAAGATGGAGCGTCCCATCTCCTCGTAGCAGGCCGCCATGGCGGCAACGTTGAGCCCCTGTCCGCCGCGCGCCTTGGGCATCTGCAGTGCCCAGAGTCCGGCCGCCTTGGCCTTGGCGCGGAGCGGCTCCAGCTTGTCCGGCGCGATGTTCTCATGGTCGTCGTAGGCCGCCGGATCGGCCTCCAGCGGCATGATCTCGCGTTCGACGAAATCCCGCAGCCGCTGCCGCAGCTCCTCGGTTTCCGGCGCCAGGGTGAAATCCATGTCGGTTCCTCGGAAGGTCAGAGTGCGGCGGACTGGCCGCCATCGATGACGATGACGCTGCCGGTGATGTAGCGCCCGGCATCGGAGGCGAGCAGCAAGAGGGCGCCGTCGAGGTCGTCGGCATTGCCGAAGCGGCGCAGCGGCACGCGCTGGCGCAAGGCCTCGCCCGACGCGCTGTTCAGAAAGCCGCGGTTGATGTCCGTCTCGATGTAGCCCGGCGCCAGGGCATTCACGCGGATGCCGTGACGCGCCCACTCCACCGCCAGGGCGCGCGTCAGGTTCACCAGCCCGCCCTTGGAGGCGCAGTAGGGTGCCACCTGACCCGATCCCGCCAGGCCGAGGATCGAGGCGATGTTGACGATGGAGCCGCCGTGGCCGAGGCGCGTCATGTGCTCGGCCACCGCCTGGGCCATCAGCCAGGCGCCCTTCAGGTTGGTATCGACCACCCTGTCCCAGTCGGCTTCCGAGACCTCCAGCGCCGGCTTGCTGTCGCCGATGCCGGCATTGTTCACCAGGATGGAGATCGGCCCCAGTTCGGTCTCCGCCGCCTTCACGCAGTCGGCCACCGAGGCCGCGTCGGTGACATCGAGGCGCAGCGGAAGCGCACGGCCGCCGGCGGCGGCGACCTGCTGTTCCAGCTCGACCAGGGGCTCCAGCCGGCGAGCCGCAAGGGCGACCTTGGCGCCGGCGGCGGCCAGGGTGCGCGCGGCGTGGCGGCCGAGGCCGCTGGACGCCCCGGTCACGATCGCCGCTTTGCCGGCGAGGTCGAAGCTGTCGAAGGGTCCGCTCACAACGCCGCCGCCCGGTCCCGCAGCACGAACTTCTGGATCTTGCCGGTGGAGGTCTTCGGCAAGGGGCCGAAGACCACCTTGCGCGGCACCTTGTAGTGGGCAAGCATGTCGCGGCAGAAGGCGACGATCTCCTCGGCCGCGGCGCTCTCGCCGTCGCGCAGGGTGACGAAGGCGCAGGGGCTCTCGCCCCACTTGGGGTCTGGGCGGGCTACCACGGCGGCCTCCAGCACCTTGGGATGGCGGTAGAGCGCCTCCTCGACCTCCAGGCTGGAGATGTTCTCGCCGCCGGAGATGATGACGTCCTTGGAGCGGTCCTTCACTTCGATGTAGCCGTCGGGATGACAGACCGCGAGGTCGCCGGTATGAAACCAGCCGCCCCGAAACGCCTCGTCAGTGGCCGTCGGGTTCTTCAGGTAGCCCTTCATTGCGGTATTTCCGCGCAGCATGATCTCGCCCATCGTTTCGCCGTCGTGCGGCACCGGCGTCATG
The DNA here is from genome assembly GCA_964472095.1 of uncultured Pelagibius sp. Lineage (GTDB taxonomy): Bacteria > Pseudomonadota > Alphaproteobacteria > Kiloniellales > Kiloniellaceae > Pelagibius. The sequence goes on along the minus strand of CAYYIV010000011.1, from coordinate 65,020 downwards.
GTCTCCGGGTCCATCACCGCCGCGGCTTCCAGGGTCAGGTAGTTGACGCCCTGGCGTGCCATGCGGGCGGAACGCTTCTGCAGGTCGTAGCCGGCCCAGTCCTCCTGCCAGGCGCAGACCGTGGCCGGGCCGTAGCTCTCGGTGAGGCCATAGAGATGGATGACGCGAAAGCCGTTGGCCTCCATCGCCTCGATCACGGCTGAGGGCGGCGCCGCGCCACCGGTGGCGCAGTCCACCGTCTGCGGGAAGGACACTTTCACCGCTGCCGGCGCGTGGGCCAGCAGGGTCAGCACGATGGGCGCGCCGCACATATGCGTGACGCCCTCGTCGCGGATCAGCGGATAGATCGCCGCGGGGTCGACCTTGCGCAGGCAGACGTGGGTGGCGTTGGCGGCGGTCACCGCCCAGGTGAAGGTCCAGCCGTCGCAGTGGAACATCGGCAGCGTCCAGAGGTAGACCGAATCGCGGCCGAGCCCGAAGGTCAGCATGTTGCCGACCGCGTTCAGGTAGGCGCCGCGGTGGTGGTAGACCACGCCCTTGGGATTGCCCGTGGTGCCGGAGGTGTAGAGCAGCGAGATGGACTGCCATTCGTCCGCCGGCTCGTCGAAGCGGTGTTCCGGATCGCCCTCCGCCAGCAGCGCCTCGTAGTCCAGCGCCCCCAGCAGTTCACCGCCCTCCGCCAGCGGATCGTCGATGTCGACCACCAGGGGGCGGGCGGCGGTCAGCGCCAGGGCCCCTTTGACCACCGCCGAGAACTCGCGGTCGGCAATCAGCACCTTGGCCTCGCCGTGCTCCAGGATGAAGGCCAGAGTTCGCGCATCGAGGCGGATGTTGAGGGAGTTCAGCACGCCGCCCATCATCGGCACGCCGTAGTGCGCCTCCAGCATCGGCGGTGTGTTGGGCGACAGGATGGCGATGCAGTCGCCACGCTTCAGCCCGCGCCGGGTGAGCGCCGAGGCCAGGCGGCAGGCGCGCTCGTGGAACTGGGCGTAGGTGAAGCGTTGGCCACCGTGAACCACCGCGAGCTTCTGCGGATAGACGGCGGCGGCGCGCTTCAGGAAAGTGACAGGGGTCAGCGGGGCGGTATTGGCGGCATGGCGCTGCAGCCCCACCTCATAGATCCCCGCCCCGGCGCTGCCCATTCGGAATTCCCCCAGTTTCTCAAAGCTTCATGACCCCGTTTTGGCTTCGGGGGCCGGCTGCGGTATGGTGGGAGGCGAAGGCCCGGCAGGTCAAGCCCACAGCGCCCCCGGGGGCGCCCCGGCAGGAAGGCAGCACGCCATGATCAAGATCGACATCTTCTCCGACACCATCTGCCCCTGGTGCCTGATCGGCAAGCGCCGCCTGGAGGCGGCCCTGGCGGAGCGGCCCGGCCTGCAGGCGACGATCCACTGGCGCGTCTTCCAGCTCAACCCGATGATGCCCAAGGACGGCATGGAGCGGCAGAACTACCTCGCCATGAAGTTCGGCGGGCCGAAGAACGCCGCCAACGTCTACGACCGCATCCGCAGCGCCGCCAAGGCTGACGGCATCGACTTCGCCTTCGAGGACATCGCCCGCACCCCCAACACGGTGGACTCCCACCGCCTGATTCGCTGGGCGGCCGGCCAGGACCGCGAGAGCGAGACCGTGGAGGCGCTGTTCCAGGCCTACTTCCTGCGCGGCGAGGACATCGGTGCGCTGGAGGTGCTGGTCGCCGCGGCGCAGAGCGTCGGCATGGACCCGGCGGAGGCCCGCGCCTTCCTGCAGAGCGAAGCGCTGGACACCGAGATCCGCGACGAGGACCGCCAGGCCCGCAGCCTCGGCATCGACGGCGTGCCCTGCTTCGTCTTCAACGGCCGCCACGCCCTCGCCGGCGCCCAACCGCCCAAGGTACTGGTGCAGATGTTCGACCTCGCGCAGCAGGAAGTGGCGGCGCCGGTGGAGTGAGGCCCCTTATCTGACAGCAGCTTATCTTGCCAACATCCCACAAAGGGCCTCATCCTGAGGAGGCCGCGCCAGTGGCCGTCTCGAAGGACGAGGACCGTGGTGCAATAGAGGACTCCGCCTGGCCGCCTTCGTCTATATGCTTCGCTGCGCCGACGGCAGTTACTATGTCGGCTCGACGCGCAAGTCCCTTGAGGAGCGGCTGGCCGAGCACAATGCCGGCTTGCCTAAGAGCTACACTTGCTCACGACGTCCTGTGAGCTTGGTGTGGTCGCAGGAGTTCGAGAACGTCACAGATGCCATCGCCGCTGAACGCCAGATCAAGGGCTGGAGTCGTGCGAAGAAGGAAGCCTTGATCAGGAGCGATTTTGAGACGATCCGGCGGCTGGCATCGCGTAAGAGCGGATAGACGCCTCGTCCTTCGAGACGCGATCCTGCGGATCGCTCCTCAGGATGAGGCTTGAGTTAGGTGGATCAAGCGACTCGCGTGCTTCCAACAAACACAAGGTCCTCATCCTGAGGAGGCGCGCGGCGCCGTCTCGAAGGACGAGGGCCGTGGCGCCGCGGTAAGTGCCTACCCCTCTCGCCCGAAATCCTCGAACTTGTCGACCGCGGCGCGATCGTAGCCGAGGCTCGCCACCATGAGCTGGCGCGTATAGGGATGCTTGGGCTCGTGGCGCTTCAACTGGGCGACGGCCAGTTCCTCCACCACGGCGCCGTGGTTCATCACCGCCAGGTCGTCGCACATGTGGGCGACCACGGAGAGGTTGTGGCTGACCAGGACGAAGGTCAGGCCGCGCTCCTTCTTCAGGCGTTGCAGCAGGTTCAGCACCTCCGCCTGCACCGACACGTCGAGTGCCGAGGTCGGCTCGTCGAGCAGCAGGATGCGCGGCTCCAGGATCAGCGCTCGGGCGATGGCGACGCGCTGGCGCTGGCCGCCGGAAAGCTGGTGCGGATAGCGGAAGCGGAAGGCCGGGCCGAGGCCGACCTCGCCCAGCACCCGCTCGATGCGCTGCTCCGGATCGTCGAGGCGGTGGATCGCCAGGGGTTCCATGAGGATGCGGTCGACGGTATGGCGCGGATGCAAGGAACCGTAGGGATCCTGAAACACCATCTGCACCAGCTTGTAGAAAGCCTTGTCGCGGCGCGACGTCTGCGCCTGCCCGGCCACGGCGATGCGGCCGCTCCAGTCCGGATTGAGGCCGCTGAGGGCACGCAGCACCGTCGACTTGCCGGAGCCCGACTCCCCAACGAGGCCGAAGGTCGCGCCCTCCGGCACCCGGAAGGACACGTTGCGCACCGCCTGCACCCGGTCCGCGCCCTGGCCGAAGACCACGTCCAGCTGGTCGACCTCGATCATCGCCCGGCCGCTCTGGCTGCTCACAGGCCCTGCTCCATCCAGGCCGGATCGCGGCGCAATACCGCCAGGTCGCTACCGTCGCCGTCGATCCTGGGCAGGCAGTTCAGCAGCCCGCGGGTATAGGGATGCCGGGCCGCGTCGAGGTTCTTGGCGTCGCAGATCTCCATCACCCGCCCGGCGTACATGATCACCACGCGGTCGCAGAACGAAGCGACGAGATTCAGGTCGTGGCTGATGAAGATGAGGCCCATGCCGCGCTGGGTCACCAGGTCGTCGAGGATCGCCAGCACCTGCAGTTGTACCGTCACGTCGAGGGCCGAGGTCGGCTCGTCGGCGATCAGCAGGTCGGGATCGGGGATCAGCATCATGGCGATCATGATGCGCTGGCCCATGCCGCCCGACACCTCGTGCGGATAGGCGCGATAGACCCGCTCCGGGTCGCGGATGCGCACCGCCTTCAGCATCTCCAGCCCGCGCCGCCTGGCCTCGGCCTGGGGCACCTTCTGGTGGGTGCGGTAGGCCTCGGCGATCTGCTCGCCGACTCGCATTACCGGATTCAGCGAGAACTTCGGGTCCTGCATGACCATGGAGATTCGTTGGCCGCGAATCTGGCGCAGCTCCGCCTCGCTCGCGCGCTGGAGGTCGATGCCGTCGAATTCCATCCGCTTCGCGCGCACGATGCCGGGCCGGGCGACCAGGCGCAGGATGGCGCGGCCTGTCATCGACTTGCCCGAGCCGGACTCGCCGACGATGCCGAGCTTCTCGCGGCCGAGGGAAAAGGAGATGCCGCGCACCGCCTCGACCAGGCCCTTGCGGCTCGGGAAGCTGACGTGCAGATCCTCGATGGCAAGGAGAGGCTTGCCCGACGAGGACGGCGGACGCATCACGCCTTCGCTCATCCCTGCCCTCCGCTCTTGGGGTCGAGCACGTCGCGCAGGCCGTCGCCGAGGAGGTTGAAGCCCAGGCTGACGACGAAGATGGCGACGCCCGGCACGGTGGCGACCCACCACTGGTCGAGCAGCACCCTGCGCCCGGCCGAGATCATCGCGCCCCACTCAGGCAGCGGCGGCTGGGCGCCGAGGCCGAGGAAGCCGAGGCCGGCAGCGATGAGGATGATGCCGGCCATGTCGAGCGTCACCCGCACGATCAGCGAGGAGGTGCAGAGCGGCATGATGTGGGACCAGATGATGCGCATGCGGCCGGCCCCCTGCAGGCGTACCGCCGAGATGAAGTCGGACTTGCGGATGGTGAGGGTCTCGGCCCGGGCGATGCGCGCATAGGGCGGCCAGGAGGTGATGGCGATGGCGATGATGGCGTTCTCGATGCCGGGGCCGAGGGCGGCGACCAGCGCCAGGGCCAGCACCAGCTTCGGGAAGGCCAGGAAGATGTCGGTGATGCGCATCAGCACCTTGTCGATCCAGCCGCCGAGGTAGCCGGCCGTAGTGCCGACCAGCAGGCCGATGGGCGCTGCGATGATCGCCACCAGGATGACGATGTAGAGGGTCAGACGGCTGCCGTAGATGATGCGCGAGAAGATGTCGCGGCCGAGGTCGTCGGTGCCAAAGGGATGCTGCCAGGAGAAGTACTGCAGGCGATCGGCGAGTATCTGCGCGTTGGGATCGTAGGGTGCCAGAAGCGGCGCGAAGATCGCCACCAGGATGAGCGCCAGCACGATGGCGAGGCCGAGCATGGCGAGATGGTTGGACTGGAAGGTCAGCCAGGCGATGTAGGCGCGCCCGAGCCGCGCCTGACGACGCGAGGCCGGCGAGGAACTGAGCAGCCAGGCGCGCCAGCCGGCGCCGCCCTGCAGGTCGTGGGCCTGGCTGCTCATCGCGCCCTCGGATCGAGCAGTTTGTAAAGAAGATCGGACAAGAGATTGATTCCGATGAAGACGGCGCCCACCACCATCGTGGCGCCAAGCACGGCGTTCATGTCGGCCTTCAGCAGCGACTGGGTCAGGTAGTAGCCGAGTCCGGGCCAGGCGAAGACGATCTCGGTCAGCACCGAGCCTTCCAGCAGGTTGGCGTAGCTGAGCGCGATGACGGTCACCAGCGGCACCCGGACGTTGCCCAGCGCATGGACCCAGATGACCCGCCATTCCGGCACGCCCTTCACCCGGGCGGTGGTGATGTACTCCTGGCTCAGTTGCTCCAGCATGAAGGAGCGCGTCATGCGGCTTATGTAAGCCAGGCTGAAGTATCCGAGAATGGCCGCCGGCAGCACGATGTGGCTGGCGGCGTTCCAGAACACCTCCCATTCCCCGGCCATGGCCGAATCGACGAGGATCACCCCGGTCACCGGGTCGACGATCCCGTCAAAGAAGAAGTCGAGGCGTCCGGGCCCGGGCACCCAGTCGAGCTTGGCGTAGAACAGCAGCAGGCCCATGAGCCCGAGCCAGAATACCGGGATCGAGTAGCCCAGCAGCCCGATGACGCGGATCGCCTGGTCGGGCCAGCGCCCGGCATAGACGCCGGCGATAACCCCCATGGGCACGCCGAGCAGCACGCCGAACAGCGTCGCCACCGTGGCAAGCTCAAGGGTCGCCGGGAAGACTCGTTTGATGTCCTCCAGCACCGGGTTGGCGGTCAGCACCGAACTGCCGAGGTCGCCCTGCAGCACATTCCACACGTAGATCGCGAATTGCTGGTAGAGCGGCAGGTTGAGGCCCAGTTCCTCGCGAACCCGCTCCACCACGTGCTGCGGCGCGCGGTCGCCCACGATGGCCAGTACCGGATCGATCGGCACCACGCGGCCGATGATGAAGGTGACCAGCAGCAGGCCGAGAAAGGTCAGCGCGACGGAGGCTGTCAGGTTGAGGAGGATGCGCAAGGGAGAAGGCAGGGACAGGCTTCTCAAGCCCGCCCCTGCCCTCGCCAGATTGTCGGTCAGGTTAGTCACGAAGGATCGAACCTTCCTTCGTCCGGCCCTAGTTCTTCGTCACTTCGTGATAGAGGTTGTCGTCGAAGGCCGGCCCCATGATGAAGCCCTTGGTGTCCGCGCGGATCGCCGCCACCTCGGTCTGCTGATACATGATGATGAAGGGCGAAGTCGCCTGGTGGATCTTCTGGATCTCCTGGTACATCGCCGCGCGCTTCGCCGGGTCGCTCTCCAGCACCGCCGCATCGGCCTCCTTGGTCATCTCGGGGATGTCCCAGGCGTTGCGCCAGGCCAGGGGCTTGGACTGGGCGTCGTCCGAGTTGTCCGGATTGCGCGCGAAGGTATCGGCGTTGGTATGCGGGTCCTGGTAGTCCGGGCCCCAGCGGCCGATGTAGATGTCGTGGTTGCGCGCCCGGTACTTGGTCAGGGTCTGACCGCCGTCGCCCGGGATGATTTCCAGATCAACGCCGGCCTGCGCGAAGGTCGCCTGAATGGACTGCGCCATCTCCATGATCGGCGAGATGCTGCGGGTATCCATGGACACCTTGAAGCCGTTCGGGTAGCCGGCTTCGGCCAGGAGCTGCTTGGCCTTGCCGACGTCGAGATGGAACGGCTTGGCCTCCAGCGCGCCGAGCAGGCCGACCGGCAGGAACGCCTGGTGGACGGCCATAAGGTCGCGCACCACCGTCTCCTCCATGCCCTGGTAGTCCACCAGGTACTTGAGCGCCTGACGCACCTTCGGATTGGAGAGGGCTTCGTGCTTCTGATTGAGGCCGAGATAGTAGAGGCCGCCCTTCCGGCCGCTCTGCAGGTAGACGTCCGAGTTCCTGCGCAGGGATTCGAGCTGGTCGGGGCCGAGGTTGCGGGCGATGTCGATGTCGCCCTTCTCGAGGAGAAGCTGTTGGGTCGCCGTCTCCGTGATGTGGCGGATGATCACCCGCCGCATGGTCGGCGCGCCGCCCCAGTAATTGTCATTACGCTCCAGGGCCAGCAGCTCGTTGGCCTTCCACTGGCCCAGCTTGAAGGGGCCGCTGCCGGCATAGTTGGTCTTCAGCCATTCGTAGCCGAGGTCGCCGTCCTTCTCGTGCTCCATCACCAGCTTCTTGTCGACCACCGAGGCCAGGGTGGAGGTCAGGCAGTAGAGTACCAGGGTCGGCGCGTAGGCCTTGTCGGTCTCGAGGACGAAAGTCATGTCGTCGGTCGCGCGAATCTTCTCCCGCACGTTGTCGGCGGAGAAGCCGAACTGCGTCAGGATGAAGGCAGGCGACTTGTCGAGGATGACGCCGCGCTGCAGCGAGAACACCGCGTCCTCCGCGGTCATCGGGTTACCGGAGGCGAAGGTGATGCCGGGGCGCATCTTGAAGGTGAAGGTCTTGCCGTCGTCGGAAATGGTCCAGGACTCGACGGCCTTGCCGTAGATGTTCGACACGTCGTCAGGATCGTAGCCGATGAGGCGGTCGTAGGTGTTGCCGGCGAACTCGGCGGCGCTGAACTCGAAGATCTCCGCCGGATCCAGCGAGATAATGTCGTCGAAAGTCCAGGCCATGACGAGGGTGTCGCGCGGCGTCGCGGCCAGCGCTGGAACGGCGGTGACGGCCATCAATGCCGCCACGACACAGGCGAATAGTTTCTTCAATTTAAGTCTCCCTGAAATAGGCCCCTTCGGAGGCCCGGAACGTCTCCGCGGCTCTCGCTTGCGAGGTTCCGGCATTGTAGCCGCTCAATTCGCACGGTCCATACCCCATCGCAAGCGCGAAAAACGCCGTTGCGGCAGGGCGTTAGCTGGTCCGACCAACTTTGCTTGTGGACAGACGGCCGGGTCAGGCAGCCAGCTTCGCCAGTTCGCCGAGCATGGCGCGCACGCCCCTGACCCGGGCCTCGGCGCTGTCCCAGGCACGGCGGTAGACCAGGGTGTGGTCGGGCCGCAGCTTCACCTCCCCGGCCTGCTGCTGGATGAAGGCGATGAGCCCGGCCGGATTGGCGAAGGCGTTCTTGTGGAAAGCCACCGTCGCCCCCTTGGGCCCGGCGTCCAGCCGCTCCACCCCCGCCTCGCGGCACAGCCGCTTGATGGTCATGATGTGCAGCAGGTTGTCGACCTCGGCCGGCAGCGGCCCGAAGCGGTCCACCAGCTCCGCCGCAAAGGCGTCGATCTCCGTCCGGTCGACCAGGGTGGAAAGCCGCCGGTAGAGGCCGAGGCGCAGGTTCAGGTCGGCCACGTAGCTGTCGGGGATCAGCACCGGCATGCCGATGCTGATCTGCGGGGTGAAGCTCTCCGCCGGCGCCTCGGCCGCCTCGCGGGAGCCGGCCCGCGCCGTCGCCACCGCCTCCTCCAGCATCTGCTGGTAGAGTTCGATGCCGACCTCGCGGATGTGGCCGGACTGCTCCTCGCCCAGCAGGTTGCCGGCGCCGCGGATGTCGAGGTCGTGGCTGGCCAGCTGGAAGCCGGCGCCGAGGCTGTCCAGGGTCTGCATCACGTGCAGGCGCTTTTCCGCCGCCGCGCTCAGGATGCGCCCCGGCGGCAGGGTGAAGTAGGCATAGCCGCGCAGCTTGGCGCGGCCGATGCGCCCGCGCAGCTGGTAGAGCTGGGCCAGGCCGAACATGTCGGCGCGGTGCAGGATCATGGTGTTGGCGGTCGGAATGTCGAGGCCCGACTCGACGATGTTGGTCGACAGCAGGATGTCGTACTTGCGGTCGTAGAAGTCGGTCATCACCGCTTCCAGCTGCGTCGGGGCCAGCTGGCCGTGCGCCACCGCCAGCTTCACCTCCGGCACCAGCTTGGCGAGGCGCTCCTGCAACTCGGCGAGGTCGGCGACCCGCGGGCAGACGTAGAAGGTCTGGCCGCCGCGATAGTGCTCGCGCAGGATCGCCTCGCGCACGATCACCGGATCGTAAGGCAGGACGAAAGTGCGCACCGCCAGGCGGTCGACCGGCGGCGTGGCGATGAGGCTCATCTCCTTCACGCCGGACATGGCGAGCTGCAGGGTGCGCGGGATCGGCGTCGCCGTCAGGGTCAGTACGTGGACATCCTCGCGCAGTGCCTTCAGGCGCTCCTTCTGCTTGACACCGAAGTGCTGCTCCTCGTCGACGATCAGCAGGCCGAGATCCTTGAAGGCGATGGACTTGCTGAGCAGGGCGTGGGTGCCGACGACGATCTCCACCGTGCCCCTGGCCAGCTCGTCCCTGGCCTGCGCCGCCTCCCTGCTGCCGACCAGGCGGGACAGCTGGGCGATGCGCACCGGCAGGCCGTTGAAGCGTTCCTTGAAGGTGCGGAAGTGCTGGCGGGCGAGCAGCGTGGTCGGCACCACCACGGCGACCTGCTTGCCGGACATCACCGCCAGAAAGGCCGCGCGCAGCGCGACCTCGGTCTTGCCGAAGCCGACGTCGCCGCAGACCAGGCGGTCCATCGGCCTGCCGGCGACGAGGTCCGCCAGGGTGTCCTCGATGGCGCGCAGCTGGTCCTCCGTCTCCGGGAAGGGAAAGCGCGCGCAGAACTCGTCGTAGAGACCCTCCGGACGCTCCATCGCCTCCGCCGTCTTGAGCGCGCGGGCCGCGGCCACCTTGATGAGGGCCTCGGCCATCTCCTTGATGCGCTCCTTCACCCTGGCCTTGCGGGCCTGCCAGTTCACGCCGCCGAGGCGGTCCAGCTCGACGCCCTCGTTCTCGGAGCCGAAGCGCGACAGCACCTCGATGTTCTCCACCGGCACGAAGAGCTTGTCGCCGCCGTGATAGATCACTTTCAGGCAGTCGTGGGGAGCACCGCCGACATCCAGGGTCTCCAGGCCTTCGTAGCGGCCGACGCCGTGGTCGACGTGGACCACCAGATCCTTCTCCTGCAGGTCGGAAATCTCGGTGAGGAAGTTCTCGGCGCGGCGCCGGCGCGGTGCCGTGCGGGCGATGCGCTCGCCGAGGATGTCCTGCTCGGTGAGGAACAGCGTGCCGTCGAAGCGGAAACCCTTCTCGACGGCGAGCACCGCAAGGCCGACCTTGTCCGCCGGCAGCCTGCCCGCCGCCGCCCAGGTCTCGAGGCGTTCGCCGACCATTCCGGCGTGCTCGTGCAGCAGGTGGGCGAGCCGGTCCAGCGCGCCGGCGCTGAAGGCGGTCAGCACGACCCGGCGGCCGGCCTTCAGCTCCGCTTCGACATCGGCGCCGACGGCGTCGTAGATCTGGCCCTGGGTGCCGTTGGTCTGTGCCGCGGCGCGCTGCTCGGCGTAGTCGAGGCCGGGCCGCCCGCCGGCATCGCGGACTCCGCTGCCTTCCGGTGCCGCAAAGGTGGTGAAGCTGCCGCCGGAACGCGCCGCCAGGCCCGCTTCCCATTCCGCCGCGTCGAGGTAGAGCGCCTTGGGCGGCAGCGCCTTGTAGATCCAGCCGCCGCTGTCGCCGCCGCCTTCCAGCTGCTGGCGCGCCTGGTAGAAGTCCGCGATGGTCTCCAGCCGCGAGTCGCGCGACTCGACGGCCTGGTAGTCGAGGGTGATGCCGGCCTTCGGCAGGTAGTCGAAGAGGGTCACCAGCCGTTCATGATAGAGCGGCAGCCAGTGTTCCATGCCCGGATGGGCGCGCGCCGCGCTGACCGCTTCGTAGAGCGGGTCGTCGCGCACGGTACCGAAGGCCTCGCGGTAGCGCGTGCGGAAGCGCTCGACAGCCGCGGGATCGAGGATCACCTCGCTGACCGGCTTCAGCTGCAGTGCCTCGACGGTCCCGGTGGTGCGCTGGGTCAGCGGGTCGAAGAGCCGTAGGCTCTCGAGGTCGTCGCCGAAGAAGTCCAGGCGCACCGGCTGCTCCTGGCCCGGCGGAAAGACGTCGACGATGCCGCCGCGCACGGCGAACTCGCCCGGCTCGCCGACGGTTTCCACCCTGTAGTAGCCATTCTCCGCGAAGAAACCGTTGAGGCGGTCGGCCGGCAGGTTGCCGCCGGCCTGCAGCAGCATGACGCGGCCTTCCAGGGCTTCCGGCGCCGGCACCCGCTGCAGTAGGGCGCTCACCGTGGTCACCACCACCTGAGCGCGCGGCCCCACCGGCTGCAGCAGGCGGGTCAGCACGTCGAGGCGGCGGGCGACGATGTCGCGGTGCGGGCTCACCCGGTCGTAGGGCAGGCAGTCCCAGGCCGGGAAGACCAGCGTTTCGACCTCCGGCGCAAAGAAGGCCAGACAGTCGGCGAGGCGCGCCGCGTGGGTATCGTCGAGGGCGACATGCAGCCAGCGGCGCCCCGGCGCCTCGGCCAGCATTTTCGCGACGGTCAGGGCATCGACGCCCGGCGGCGCGGAGGCCAGGGTCGGGCGCAGGGCAGACTCCGCCTCTACAGGCGTAGAGGCGATCACGGATTCCGTCATCAATTCTCGGGCATTCTGGTGCTAGAAGGAACTCAGCGGGCGGGCGGCCGCAACTCGAAGGCCAGCAGCAGCTTCATCACATCGTGGTCGAAGTCGGCCGGCGGCAGGCTGCGGCCGAGGAGCCAGTCGTAAACCACCGGCTCCGGCACGTCCAGCAGGGCCTCGAAGCGATCGAGCTGGGCGCCGGCGAAATCGCCCAGGTGGGCATCGGCAAAGCTTCCCATCAGCAGGTCCATCTCCTTGGTCCCCCGATGCCAACTGCGGAAGCGCAGGCGCTTGCGGCGGTTCTCGATGGTTTCGGTTTCGCTCATGGAGCCCTAGGATATAAAGCGAACAATGCGTTTTGTCAGGTCCTTCCCGGCCGGGATTTCCCTTTGCGTCCCGAGATTCTCTTCCCGCTCTTTGCGCCCGCCACCAGCCTTTCCGGCGTCGGGCCGCGCTTTGCCAAGCTGTTCGAGACGCTGACCGGCGGCCCGGCGGTGCTCGACCTCTGCTGGCACCTGCCGAGCGGGCTGATCGACCGTCGCTACGCCCCGCCGCTGGCGGAGGTGCTGCCCGGGCGCATCGCCACCCTCACGGTCGAGATCGGCGAGCACAAGGCGCCGCCGACCCGGCGCCAGCCCTACCGGGTCCACTGCCACGACGCGACAGGCACCCTGGAGCTGGTGTTCTTCCACGCCCACCGCGACTACCTGATGAAGATGCTGCCGCCCGGCCAGACCCGGGTGGTCAGCGGCAAAGTGGAGGTCTTCAACGACCGCCTGCAGATGACCCACCCGGACCACATCGCCGGCCTGGCGGAGGCCGCGAGTCTGCAGACCGTGGAGCCGGTCTATCCGCTGACCGCCGGCCTCACCTTGAAGACCGTCGGCAAGGCGGTACAGGCGGCGCTGCAGCGGGTGCCCGAACTCCCGGAGTGGCTCGATGCGGCCCTGAAGGCGCGCGAAGGCTGGCCCGACTGGCACACGGCTCTGGCCCAGGCCCATGCGCCGCGCGAGGAGGCCGAGCTCTCGCCGCTGGCGCCGGCCCGCCGCCGGCTCGCCTACGACGAGCTGCTGGCCAACCAGCTGGCCATCGCCCTGGTGCGCGACCGCCAGCTGAAGCAGCGCGGCCGCCCGCTGAAGGGCGACGGCCGCCTCTGCGACAAGGTCATCGCCGCCCTGCCCTTCCAGCTGACCGGCTCGCAGCGCCTCGCCCTGGCGGAGGTCGCCGGCGACATGGCCGCCGGGCACCGCATGCTGCGGCTGCTGCAGGGCGACGTCGGCAGCGGCAAGACCGTGGTCGCCCTGCTCGCCATGCTGACGGCCGTCGAGGCCGGCGGCCAGGCCGCCCTCATGGCGCCTACCGAGATCCTGGCGCGCCAGCATTTCAACACCATCGCACCCCTGGCGCGCGCTGCCGGCGTCGCCATCGCCCTGCTGACAGGGCGCGACAAGGGCAAGGCCCGGCAGGCGATCCTCGACGGCCTGGCTTGCGGCGAGACGCAGCTCATCGTCGGCACCCATGCCCTGTTCCAGGACGACGTCGGCTTCCACGACCTCGTGATGGCGGTGATCGACGAGCAGCACCGCTTCGGCGTGCACCAGCGCCTGACGCTGACCGCCAAGGGCAAGGCCGTGGACGTGCTGGTGATGACGGCGACGCCGATCCCGCGCACGCTGATGCTGACCGCCTACGGTGACATGGACGTCTCGCGCCTCACCGAGCGGCCGCCGGGACGCCAGCCGATCGAGACCGTGACCCTGCCGCTCGATCGCCTGGAGGAGGTCGTCGCCGGGGTCGAACGGGCGCTGAAGCAGGGCGCCCAGGTCTACTGGATCTGCCCGTTGGTCGAGGAATCGGAGAACGTCGACCTGGCCGCCGCCGAGGACCGCTTCCGCGCTCTGCAGCTGCGCCTGGGCGACCGGGTCGGACTGGTGCACGGGCGCATGAAGGGACCGGATAAAGACGCCGTCATGGCCCGCTTCGCCGCTGGCGAGATCGCCGTGCTGGTCGCCACCACGGTCGTCGAGGTCGGCGTCGACGTGCCCCAGGCCACGGTCATGGTGATCGAGCACGCCGAGCGCTTCGGCCTGGCCCAGTTGCACCAGCTCCGCGGCCGGGTCGGCCGCGGCAGCGGCAAGTCGACCTGCCTGCTGCTGTGGCAGGGGCCGCTCGGCGAGACAGCCCGCGCGCGCCTCAGGATCCTGCGCGAGACCGACGACGGATTCCGCATCGCCGAGGAGGACCTGAAGCTGCGCGGCGCCGGTGAGCTGCTCGGCACCCGCCAGAGCGGCCTGCCGGCGTTCCGCCTCGCCGATCTCGCCGTGCACGACGACCTCCTGGCCGTCGCCCGCGACGATGCCCGCCTCATCCTCGACCGCGACGCTGAACTTGCCGGCGAACGCGGCAAGGCGCTGCGGGTGCTGCTCTACCTCTTCGAGCGCGACGCGGCGGTAAAGTATCTCCGCTCCGGCTGAACGCCGCCGCCTGCCGACGTTGCGCCAAAACGAAGGGTGGTAGCGCATCGACGGGCTATTGAACCGGAGGTTTCGCCGATCGCGATGCCCGGGCGTTCATGCGGTTAAGGTCTTCTTAGGCGTGACGGGTGACACTAACGCTATCAATCACTTCCCCACGGATCGCGCGCGAGCGATGTCTGGCTTCGTCACCCACGAGCGCCGCCTCGTCCTCAGAATCGAGGACTACTGGAACTATCTGCGCCGTGACCGCCCCTTCCCCCGCATTGCCGATATCGATCCGGTAGAGCTCGGCGACGACTGGTGCGACTGCTTCGTGGTGAGTCCGGGCGAGGCGGGGCTGGACGCGATCTTCCTGTTCGTCGGTCCGCGCCTGCTGGAGAATGCGAAGCTCCCCGAGGACTGGTCCAGATCCGCCGAGCGTCGCCTGCGCGACTGCCCGCAAGGCTCCATGCTGGCGCGGTCCGTGCAGTACATGGGCCAGGTGCTGTCACAGCGCCAGCCGGTGACCGTGGCCGAGGTCTTCGACGAAGCGGGCGAGGAAGTGCGGCTGCGCGGCACCCTCTTCCCCCTGTCCTCCAACGGCCGTGACATCGACGCCGTCCTCGGCGCCGCCAACTGCGCCCGCCTGGAATCGCTGCGGATCGAGCAGCCGGCGGCCTGACGACCGCCGCTCGTCGCCACGCGGCGGTCCCACTGTGAAGATGTTTCCGTGTATGCTGCACCGGCTACGGATCCTCCGCAGCCTGCCGGTTTGCTTCCTCGCACGGGATTCCCATGTTGTATCTGGAAATACTCTTCGTCGTGACGCTTGTCGTCGTCAACGGGCTGTTGGCGATGTCCGAGCTTGCACTGGTCTCGTCAAGGCGGAGCCGGCTCGACCATCTCGCCAGGCAGGGCAGCCGGGGGGCGCGAACGGCCCTCCGCCTCATCGACGACCCGAGCGGATTCCTGTCGACGATCCAGATCGGCATCACGCTGGTCGGCATCCTTGCGGGCGCCTTCGGCGGCGCGACGCTGGCGGACCGCCTCGGCGACTGGCTCGACAGCTTTCCCGCGCTTGCTCCCAACGGGGACAGCATCGCGATCGGCCTGGTCGTGGTCGCCATTACCTATCTCTCTCTCATCGTCGGCGAACTCGTGCCCAAGCGAATCGCGCTCGCCAACCCGGAGCGCGTCGCTTCGATCGTCGCCCGGGCAATGCACCGGCTCTCACGCCTGGCCACCCCCGGGGTCTGGGTGCTCCGGTCTTCCACTGAAGCGGTCCTTCGCCTGCTGGGGCTCGCAGGCACCCGCAGCGAGACCGTGACAGAGGATGAGGTGAAGTCGCTCATCGCCGAAGGCACCCAGGCAGGCGTCTTCGCGCCGCAGGAGCGGCGCATGATCGAGGGCGTCCTGCGGCTGGCCGACAGGCCCGTGCGCGTCGTCATGACACCACGCGCCGAGGTCGTCTGGATCGACTCGCGAGCCGACGTGCAGACGCTCCGGCAGATAGTCGAGAACAACCGCTTCACGCGTCTGCTCGTCTGCGAGAACTCAATCGACAATGCGATCGGACTCCTCCACATGAAGGACGTACTGCCCCTGGCGCTGCGGGGCGAGCCGGTGTCCGTGCAGGCACTGATGGTCCCGGTGCTGGTCGTTCCGGACCGCACATCCGTGCTCCAGCTCCTCGACCGGTTCAGGCGCGAAGGCCTCCACATGGCGGTGGTCGTCGACGAGTACGGCACGACGGAAGGAGTGGCCACGCTGACGGACGTGCTGGAGTCGATCGCCGGGGAACTGCCTGAGCGCGGCGAGATCACCGAGCCGGCGGTCATCCGCCGCGACGACGGGACATGGCTGGTCGCCGGATCCTTGCCGTTCGACGAGTTCGCGGACCGCTTCGGCCTGCGGGTTGCCCCGGAAGGTGGCGGCTTTCACACGCTCGCCGGCTTCGTCCTCCAGCAACTCGGCCATCTGCCCGAAAGCGGCGACAGTTTCCGTTACCGGAACTTCAGGATCGAAGTGGTCGACATGGACGGCCGTCGGGTCGACAAGGTGCTTGTCCAACACCTTCCCGATGCGACGGAGCCGCCGGATTCCGAGGCCGGCGCCTGAGCTGGCGACCTGCCCGCCGCCTTATGCGGTCCGGCCGAACGCCTGCTCCTCGACAGTCTGCTCGCTGTCGGGCGGCGTGACGATACCGCCGGAGACCACCATCTTGATGCCCTCCTCCACCGTCATGGTCAGCGGCTGCGTCTCCTTGCGGGGCAGGAACAGCAGAAAGCCGGAGGTCGGGTTCGGCGTGGTCGGCAGGAAGATGTTCACAGTGTCTTGCGGCGTGAGTTCCTGGATGCCGGTTTCCGCCGGACCGGTGATGAAGCCGAGCGCCCAGCAGTTCTTGCGCGGATATTCCAGCAGAATGACCTCGCGGAAGGCCTGCGACTGCTCCTTGAACACCGTCTCCAGTATCTGCTTTACCGCGCTGTAGAGGCTGCGGATCACCGGCATGCGCGCCAGGATGCGCTCGCCGGTGGCCACCAGGCTGCGGCCGAGGAAGCCGGCGGTGAAGAAACCGATCAGGATGAGCCCGAACACGACCACCACGACGCCGAGGCCCGGCAGGGAGAACGGCAGGTAGGTCTCCGGATTCCAGCGGGCAGGGATGTAAGGCGTCACCGCGCTGTCGACGAAGTTCACGAACTCCGAGGCGATCCAGACGGTAATGGCGATCGGGGCGCTGACCAGGACGCCGGCGAAGAAATAGTTGCGCAGCCGGGTGATGATGCCGGCGCGCCCGGTGGCCGAGGCTTCCCGGCGCCGTCGCCGGCGCGGCTTGGCAACCGCGGCAGCCTCCTCGGCGCTTTGCGCCGGCAAGATTTCCGGGCTCTGCGCCTGCCTCTCCGCCAGGGCCTCGACCCGAACCTTCGCCGCCTCGGCGGTCTCGGCGCCTTCGAAGTGCGTCTGGTCCGGCACCACGATGCCGCCGGAGATCACCAGCTTGATACCCTCTTCCACCGTCAGGTCGAGGTGGTGGACGTCCTCTTTCGGGACGAAGAGCAGGAACCCGGTCGTCGGGTTGGGTGTCGCCGGCACGAAGACGTTGTAAACCGTCGCCGCGGTCAGTCGCTGAACTTCGCCCACCGTCTGGCCGGTGATGAAGCCGACCGCCCAGCAGCCGGCCCGCGGGTATTCGATCAGCACGACCTCGCGGAAGGCAGCGGAAGATTTCGACAAGACGGTCTCGAAGACCTGTTTGGTCCAGCCGTAGATGGAACGCACGATCGGCACCTGGCCGACGATGCGCTCACCGACGCGCATGATCAGGCGCCCGAAATAGCCGGCAGCCAGGAAGCCGATCAGGGTGAGCGATACCAATGCAACAATGAGGCCGAGGCCGGGAATGCCGAAAGGCAGGTAGGTTTCCGGATTCCAGTGCGCCGGTATGTAGGGCGTGATGCGGTTGTCGATGAAGGTGATGACGCGCCAGGTCAGCCAGAAGGTGATGCTGATCGGGGCGGTGACCAGCACGCCTGCCAGGAAGTAGTTGCGCAAGCGCGCCATCGCACCGTTCTTGTTCGCTTCGGCCACCTGGCGTGGCTCCTTCCTCGCTGCTGGCGGCCGCTGCCGGCCGCCCGTCATATCCGTCCGGACGGACGGACCAAAATCCGAGGGCGCCTCAGGCGTCCCTCGGCACTCCCGCGCCCTATGATATGGGAGCCGCCCCCCAAGATGCCAGCGCCGCCAAATCCCCGTCCCCGTTTGCGGTCAGGCGCAACGTCCTCGCCCGAGACTAGAGAAAGGCCAGGAGCGCAGCCAAGGTTTCCTCCGGCGCCTCTTCTGCGAGGAAATGGCCGCAGGGCAGGGCTTGCCCCGACACCTGCCCGGCGCGCGCGGACCACAGCGCCAGCACGTCGTAGCTGCGCTCGATAACGCCCAACTTGCCCCACAGCACCAGCAGCGGCACCGCGACCTTGCGATCGCGGTCGGCGCGGTCGTGCGCCAGGTCGATGCCGGCGGCGGCGCGGTAATCCTCGCAGGTCGCATGGATCATTGCCGGATCGCGAAAGCAGCGCTTGTACTCGGCGAGCGCTTCCGGCGCGAAGCAGCCGCCGACCTTCGACCAGGCACCGATCTTCTTTTCCAGGTAGTAGTCCGGGTCGGCGCCGATCAGGCGCTCTGGCAGGTCGAAGGGCTGGATCAGAAAGAACCAGTGATAGTAGGCCTCGGCGAAGCTGCGGTCGGTGCGCTCGTACATGTCCAGCGTCGGCGCAATGTCGAGCACCGCCGCCTTGTCGATGCGGCCGCCGTGGTCGAGCAGCAGGCGGTGGGTGACGCGGGCACCACGGTCATGACCGACGACAGAGAAACGCTCGAAGCCGAGCGCCGTCATCGTTTCGGCCTGATCCTGCGCCATGGCCCGCTTGCTGTAGCCTGCGTGGTCCGGCCCGCCCGGCGGCTTGCCGCTGTCGCCGTAGCCGCGCAGGTCGGGGCAGACCACGGTGAAGCGTTCGGCCAGGCGGGGCGCGATCCTGTGCCACATCACGTGCGTCTGGGGATAGCCGTGCAGCAGCAGGAGGGCCGGGCCGGCGCCGCCGAGGCGCAGGTTGATCTCCGTGCCGCCGACCGCCAGGCGACGCGGCTCAAATCCTTCGAACATCCAGGCCTCTCGCGATGATCTGCCGGCCTGATCCCCAGCCGCAAGGGCCGCGCGTCTCGCCCGCCGCGTCAATCGACGGCGGACAACGATCCTGCCCGACAGCTGTCCGACGGGAGCGTGGAACGGGGAAAGGTGGCCGGGGAGTGCTTCCCCGGCGATGGTGCGGCTGAGAGGACTCGAACCTCCACTTCCTTGCGAAAACTAGCACCTGAAGCTAGCGCGTCTACCAATTCCGCCACAGCCGCATCGCTGTGCACAGGTGGGAATCCACCTGTAGATTTCCAGAGCCCGGACGATTGGTGCGGCTGAGAGGACTTGAACCTCCACGGGGTTTCCCCCACAGCGCCCTCAACGCTGCGCGTCTACCAATTCCGCCACAGCCGCAGGTGTCCGCTGGCATGGCCACCGGCTCGGAGCGGGAGTTATAACGTTCCCGCCCAAAAGCACAACGGAAAATTCGGCCCGGAATCCGCCTGCTCGAGCGCCGCAAAAAGCACTGGACGACAGTCCGGCAGAGACGTCATCCTCCGCCCGCGCGCTCCTGCGCGGGTGCCTTTGCAGCGCCCCTTCCCCGCGGCCCGACCGACAACAATGCGCCAAGACCCCGTGTCATGAAATCAGCCGCCCTGGTCGCCCTGCTGGCCGTTGTTCTCGTGGTCACCCTGCTGGCCGGCATCTATCTGTGGTGGAGCCTTGGCGACGTGGACATCAGTATCCACGGGCTGATCGCGATGACCCTCGGCTGCCTGGTGTCGCTGGCGCTCGGCGGCGGCTTGATGTTCCTAGTTTTCTACTCAAACCGTCATGGCCATGATGACGAGCAGCACCGCGGTCCACAGAGCTGACACGCTGCCAAATGCTTTTGTGCCAGACCTCTAAGGTCGGCTCCTGACTTCTTGACACAAAAAAATCACCCCGGCCCTTGTATCCAGAATTTAGTCTCAATCCTGGGTGAGCCTGCAGGAATCGAGGCCCTGCCTCCCTGTATGACTTCATGTCTACCAACCCCCGAAGACGGCCGGGGTTTCGGTTTCCTGCAGGTTCCCTCACCCACGACGTTCTTTTGCCGTCGCCGACCGCCCGCTCTTCCGTTGGCAAGACCTCCTAAGGTCCTTGTCGTGCGAAACCTGGGCGGTCATCATGGTGCATGGGTAACCCGGTCCAGATTGACCTTTCCGAGTTCCGCGATCGTCTGATCGCCCGCCGCCGCGAACTCCTGGAATTGTTGGAAAGCAGCGCTGAAAGCCGGAAGCCGGTCGAGCTCGACCAGACTAGAGTGGGCAGACTCTCGCGCATGGATGCCCTGCAGAACCAAGCCATGTCCCTGGAAGCCGAGCGGCGCCGCAAGCTCGAGTTGCAGCGCATCGAGGCGAGCCTCAAGCGCATCGACGAGGGCGACTACGGCTACTGCGTTGCCTGCGGCGAGCAGATCGCCCTGCGCCGGCTGGAACTCGATCCCACCCTGCCAACCTGCGTGAACTGCGCCAGCGGCGGCAACGCAGACTGAGGCGATGAGGGGGGCCGCATTTCCGCCTGCTTGCGTCCGCCGCAGCCTGCCTGCCGCTCTGCTCGCGGCCGTGTTCCTGCTGTCCGCCTTGGTGCCGGCGCCCGCCCAGGAAGGCGATCCGCGCACGCAGTGCTGGCGCGGCTGGGGCTACCTGCTGGACGGCGCCAGCGGCGGCTACAAAAGCCAGGAGATGCTGCTGGTCACCATCGGCACCACCGTGTGGGAGGCCGGGCGGCCGGTCGAGATCTTCCTGCTGGACCGGGCCAGCGGCCTGCTCTCCGAGATGCCGTCCTTCACCATCACGCCGGAGAACCCGCGACTCTATTACCGCGGCCGGCTGAACTACGTCGACACCACCGCCTCCATCGACGGCTCGCCGGACCGCATCGTGGTCGGTCTCAGCCACATCGAACCGGCGAAGCCGGGCGTGCCCGCCAAAGAGCGCTACAATCGCTGGGCCTGCGGCTTTCCGGAAGAATAGAGTCGGTCCTTAGTTATCCAATACAATACGCTACAGTTATTATTTGTTTATTCTTGGATTTTTAGACAAATACTGTAGAATATGGTTAACAAAAGGTAAAAAATATCTTGATCTCTGGCGACGAGTTCCCATAATATTCTTCATAGATATTTAACTAACCGGGCGCCGCAGCAAGGCGCTCAAGCAGGGAAACCGGCGCGATGTTGGCAGTTCTGCAATGGATCTACGGCCCCCAGGCCGCTTCCGATCCCTACTACCAGCTGCTCCACGACTTCGTCGTGCTGATGCCCTGGTGGTATCCCTACATGTGGCTCGGCATCCTGGGGAGCGTGGTGGGCTGGCGCCTGCTGCGACGCTGGCGCCGCTCAAGTCAGAACCGCGCCGGACTGCGGCGCGTAAGCACCCGCGTGCGTCGCCTGGCCGCCGTCCCGGATCGCGGGTCCTACCTCTCCCCCTTCGTGCCGCAGGCGGCCAACGACGACCTGCCGCCGGCGGTGGCGCAGCGCCGCGCCGCCGACTGACTCCCGGCCCTTAGAGCAGATCACGGTCGCATGGAATCGCCTTCGGCGATCCATCGACCGTGTGAATCTGCTCTACCCGTTTGAATTAGATCGGCACCTCTTGGCGTCCCTGGCCCGGCAGATCCTGCCGGGCCCCTGCCAGGTTTGCCGGGGCGACCCCGGCAGCGGCGGCTTCGCCGCCTCGGGCAGCCCGCAGAAATCCAGGCCTTTCCACCCCGCATCCCTGGCCCGGGGATTGCATCTCCTGTCTCAGCCACTGGCCGACACCATGAGACAAGGAAGGAAGCGCCGCAATGACCCTGACGGAGATGACCGGATACTCCAGCCGCAACAATGCGCTGCAGTGGTTCCACCGTTCCAGCGGCAAGCCGCAGGAGCGCCTGCGCATGCTGGAGGATGCCCTGGCCGTGCCGGAGCCCGCGCCGGAGCCGGTGTCCGCCGGCGCCTTCGTCGAACAGATCGAAGACACCATGCAGGAGCAGTCCAAGCGCGAGATCATGTCCGTGCTGGTGCACCTGAAGCAGAGCGAGATCAAGGCGCTGGTGCGCCGCGCCGCGCATGCCAAGGGCCGCTACCTGGCCGCCCTGGTGGAGATGCCGCGCAGCCTGTCCAGCCGCAAGACCGCCATCGAGGAACTGAGCCTCGCCCGCCAGGAGTACGAGGAACTGGAAAAGGGCCTCGAAATCCTGCGCCAGATGATCCTCGACAACGACGTCCAGGTCAGCGGCCTGCGTTGAGCCGAAAACCTAAGAAAAAGCGGCCAGGCGCTAGGAAACCTTTACCCCTCCTAAACGCAATTTTGCGATTATCTCCCAAGGATTTCGCTGGGATCTACCTACATTTATGCTGAAAGTCGCCGGTTGTATCATCGACGAGCATGATCTCTCTCTGGTCGTCGTGGCCGGACTGATCTGCATGCTCGCGAGCCACACTGCCTTCAGCCTGCTGCACCGCGCGACGAAGCAGCAGGCCAGGCAGAGATATCAGTGGCTGACGGCGGCCGCGGTGTCGATGGGCGGCGGCGTCTGGGCGACCCACTTCATCGCCATGGTCGCCTATCGCACACCCCTGCTGACGGGGTACGACCTGCCCCTGACGGTGCTCTCCGCGGCCCTGGCCATCGGCTTCTCCGGCGTCGCCCTGTGGCTCGTCTTGAGCGGCCTGCGCGTGCTCGGCGGCGCTGTCGCCGGCGCGATGATTGCGGCCATGCACTACACCGGCATGTCAGCATCGGAGGGCTGGTTCACGATAGAGTGGGACCTTGACTACGTCGCCGCCTCCATCGTAATCGGCATCGCCCTCTCGGCCCTCGCCTTCTACCTCCTGCCGCGCGCCGAAGGACTGCGCGGCCGGGCTCTCGTCGTCACGCTCTTCGTGCTGGCGATCTGCGGCCTCCATTTCACCGGCATGACGGGGGCAACCCTAGAGTTCGACCCGCTGGCCATGCCTGAGAATGGCTCCGGCCTGGAGCGGCAATCGCTGGCGGTCGCCGTCGCCGCCGTGGCGGCTCTGCTGCTGGGTATCGGCGCGGTGAGCGCCATCCTCGACACCTATCTTGCCGATCGCAACGCGCAGGAAGCCGAGCGGCTGCGGCGCTACATCTCAGAGTTGGAGGCTACCAAGCACGAGCTCCAGGCGACGACCGACAACCTTCGGGTGGCCCTCGAAGCCGCGGCGACGTCGAGCCAGGCGAAATCCCAGTTCCTGGCGACCATGAGCCATGAGCTGCGCACGCCGCTCAACGCTATCATCGGGTTCTCGGAGCTGCTGACGAATGAGTCGCTGGGACCGATCGGGAACCGGCGCTACATCGAGTACGCGACCGACATTCATGATAGCGGCCGCCACCTCCTCAGCCTGATCAACGACGTGCTCGACTTCTCCAAGGCGGAGGCCGGACGCCTTGAACTGCACGAAGAGTCGCTGGATGCGGGGGAAGTGCTGCGGGACTGCCTGCGTCTGGTCGAGCCGGAGGCCCGGGAGGCCGGCATCGCCGTGCAGGCGGACCTGCCGGCCGCAAGTCCCGCCCTTAAGGCCGACCGCCGCCGTCTCAAACAGATCGCCCTCAACCTGCTGTCGAACGCCTTGAAGTTTACGCCGCCCGGCGGCGAGTTGAGCGTCTCGCTGACCTTTGCCGGCGACGGCGCGGCGATCAAATTCTCCGATACGGGTGTCGGCATGACGGCCGCGCAGATTCCGGTCGCCATGGAGGCCTTCGGCCAGATCGACAGCAGCCTGAGCCGCAAGTACGAGGGAACCGGGCTGGGCCTGCCGCTGTGCCGCCACATGGTCGAGGCCCACGGCGGAAGCCTGTCGATCGAGAGCGTCCTGGGACAGGGAACGACGGTCACCGTCCGGTTCCCGGCCGAGCGTGTCCTCTTGACCCAAGCCGCCTGAAGGCCGGCGCTGCCGCCTTCGCGGCAAGCGCAATCAGTTGATGTAGAAGACGTCGCTGTCCGGCTTGGGCATCTGCAGGATCACAGCCTCGGAGTTGCCGCTCAGGCGACCGAGCAGTTCTTCGGTTGCCTTGGGGCAGGCGTTGACCACGTCCAGGGCCAGATCGCCGTTCCTGTTCACCCGCGCGAAGATCCCTGCATTGAAGGCATCGGAGATCCAACGCGCCGCGTCGAAAATGTTTCGGTCAGACATTGCTCAACCTCGTTCATGCTCTCGCACGCTCCTAGCCTGCACGTCTTCCTTTAACGTTCGGTTACCGGACCGCTAATCGTGTTTTCTCCGGAACCGCCGGAATCCTGCCTCCTTTTTCCGCCCCGGGACTGTGCGCTTTGCCACGTCCGGAATGCGACATCTTGCCTCCCGCGATTCCCCTTGCGCCAGGAAGCCGGGGGGTCGATTCTTGGCCCCAGGAGCTTCAACGGGCGACGATCGGAACCCTGCCTTGCTGCGCCCCCATGACAGAACGGCCCTGCACTTCGTGATGCGCCACCTGGCCATGGGGATCGGCGCCGGTGCCCTCTTCGGCATCGCCATCCTGGCCAGCGACCTGGCCGGGCTGCGCAGTCTGGCGCTGGCCAGCGAGGCATCCTGGCTGGTCATTGCGCTGCTGTTCTTCGGGCTCTTCATCACCTTCGGTTCGGTCTCGCTGGCGGCGAACCTGATGCTGCTGGAGCGCGGCGAGCAGGATCCGCGCGACGACGGACGGCGCGCGCCTTAGAGCAAATCAGGGCCGAATGGAATCGCAACGCGCGATCCATCGACCCTGTGAATCTGCTCTATCTATCTGACGCAAAGCGGATTCACGTGATCAAACGGAACCGCTTCGTGGTTCCGCCCGATCACGATCCGCTCCCGCAGCCTGGATCCTCTCCAGGCGCGAGGCGCCGTCGTGCTCAGTCTCTGTTACGGTCGCGGCTGGCCGGCCTTGGCGTTTTCGACCAGCCACTGGCCGAGCGCCCGCGCTTCCTCATGCGGCAGCAGGAAGCAAAGCCAGCCGTAGCCGGAGTGGCGCAGGGCAAGCGAAATGCCGTTGGCCGCGGATCCTTCGACCATCACGTCGGTACTTGTCCGCCAGGCCGGATCGATCGTCGCAAAGCTAAGCGTCTCGCAAGGGTTCAGATCGGAACTCACCTGCTTGCTCAAGGAGGCGCGGGCGAAGCCGAGCTGCTCGATCAACGCCTCCGCCTGCGACGGCTCGAGCTTCGCTGAAACCACATCCGCGCCGTCGACAACCATGTTGACGACGACTTTCTCTCTCGGACTGTCGGACCCAACCCATATCTGCCTGCTCAGCATCTTCAGTTCCCCGTTTCTGATAAGGGACTGTGGGTAAAGGCTCTCTACCAATAGCCGGCTGCATTATACACCGCGAATCTGTTCTTCGCCGAGGAACTTCGCGGGGCCGCACCGCACAGCCTGGCGCTGGCCAGCGAGGCGCCTCGGCCGGTGCATGCGCGGCTGTCCTTCGGCTCGGATCGCTGGCAGCAACCTGAAGCTGATCGAAGGCAGCGACCACGAGCCGCGAGACGACGGCCGCTAGATCACACCGACAGAGTCGAGGAGAACGACCAGGATCATTGCCGGCGCCACGATCCGCAGCAGCCAAAGCCAGACAGCCCGGAGCGCGGCCCCGGCGATGCCACTGGCGGCCAACGCCTCGTCGCGCCGCCAGCACCAGCCGACGTAGACGCAGACCAGGATGCCCGCCAGCGGCAACAGATAGTTCGACACGCTCTGGTCGACAAAGTCGAGGATCGAGCGGCCGGCGATCTGGACCTCCGCCAGCAGGCCGTAGCTGAGGGCTGAGGGAAGGCCGACGAGGAATACGCCGGTACCGACCGCGGTGACCGCGCTCCAGCGCCGCAGCCGCGTGCGGTGCACCACCGTGGCGACCGGCACCTCGAGTAGGGCGATCATCGAGGTCATGGCCGCCGACACCAGCAGGCCGAAGAAGACGATGCCGACGATGGTGCCGCCCGGCATCGCCAGGAAGATCTGCGGCAGGGTGATGAAGGCGAGCTGCGGCCCCGCCTGAGGATCCATGCCGAAGGCGAAGACCGCCGGGAAGATCGCCAGGCCGGCGACGATCGCAAAGAGCGTATCGCCGACGACGATCGCGGCGGCCGAGCGTGGCAGTTGCGTCGACTGCTTCATGTAGCTGCCGTAGGTGATGAAGACGGCCATGCCGAGGCCGATGGAGAAGAAAGCCTGGCCGAGCGCGGCAACGAGGACCTCGCCGCGCAGCAGGACCGACCAGTCGGGCAGGAAGAGGAAGCGCCAGCCCGCCACCGCCCCCGGGAGGGTCGCCGCATAGCCTGCCAGGGCGACGACAAAGAGGGCCAGCAGCGGCATGAGAATGCGGTTCACCGCCTCGATGCCGCGCTGCACGCCCCCGGCGACGACGAACATGGTGGCCGCGAGCATCGCCATCTGCCAGCCGACGGCCTCGCCCGGGTTACCGATGAACCGGGTGAAGTAGCCGCCGTAGCCGCCCGCCGCAGCGTCCCAGAGTTCCCCGGTCAGGGCGCCCAGGAAGTACTTGAGGGCCCAGCCGGCGATCACCGAATAGTAGCTGAGGATGAGGAAGCTGCCGCCAACGGCGAGCCAGCCGGCAAGCCGCCAGCGCGAGGTGGCCGAGGTGCGCTCGTAGGCGGCCACGGCATCACCCTCCGAGCGGCGGCCGAGCGCCAACTCGGCGATGACAATGGGAGCGCCGACAAGAGCAACGCTGATCAGGTAGACCACGAGGAAGGCGCCGCCGCCATTTTCCCCCGCAACGTAGGAGAAGCGCCAGATGTTGCCGAGGCCGACGGCCGCACCGATCGTCGCCAGCACAAAGCCGCGCCCCGACGCCCAGGTTTCGCGTTGTCCCGCCATTGGCCCCTTCCACCTCCCCTCATGCCCCGACGGCTTTCTACCCCGGATTCCGGACCGGCGGCTTGATCTGGAACAAGGCGGGCCGCGCGCTTCAGCGCAGGGCGTAGGCCAGCAGCGCCGCCAGGAGCACCGCGTTCAGCGCCCAGTACAGACACAGCACCCGGTGCCGGGCGGGCAGCTTCGCCAGCCAATCAGTCATAGCTGAACCGCTCTGAGAGGATTCGTCGGGCCGGCACGCCGCACTCGATGAGGCAGTCCTCCACCCCTTCCATCATGACCGGCGGACCGCAGAGGACGTAAAGCCAACCCTTCATCTCCGGCGCCGCGAAGATCTCGCGGATCAGCGCAGCGTCGACCATGCCGACGGGGCCCGTCCAGCCGGCCGGCGGCTCCGAGAGGACATGGATCACCCGCGTGCCCTGGGCGCGCGCCAGGTCTTCCAGTTCCTCCCGGTAGGCGATCTGCTCGGCGATGCGGTTGCCGTAGACCAGCAGGCTCGGACGCGGGTCGGCGTCATGGCGCAGCTGGCGCAGGATGCCCAACAGCGGCGCCACACCGACGCCGCCGGCGATGAGAGCGATGCCCCGTGCCTCATGACCGGGGGCGTCTTGACCGGAGGCGTCGACGCCGGCGACCACGAGGGTTCCGTGCGGGCCGTCGAGGTGGGCAGGCGTGCCCGGGGCGATGGCACCGACGCCGCGCGTGAAGTCGCCGAGTTCCTTGATGACGAACTGCAGATCCGGTTCGCCGCCGGGCGCCGAGCTGATCGAGAAAGGATTCTCATGCAGGGAAAAAGGGCTGTTGCCGACGTTCAGCCAAACGAATTGTCCCGCCTTGTATCCGAGGCCCGTATGCCCCTCCGGCTGCAGCGTCAGTTCCCAGGTCTTCAGCGCCACCGGCCGCACCCCGGTAACCCGCCAGGGCCGCCGCCGCTGCAGCAGCGGCTTGACGATGTAAACGTTGACCAGGGACAGCACAGCAATGGCGAAGAGGCCGGACCACAGGACGGCGAGCAGTGGGTCGCCGCTGTAGCGCCCCGCCGCCAGCACGTGGTGCAGCAGCAGGCCGGCGATCAGCAGTGCGCCCAAGCCATGCATCCAGCGCCAGGTCTCGTAGCTGTAGCCGATCCTGTCGCGGCCGATGGAAAGCAGCACGAAGACCGGCAGCAGCACCCAGGCCAGCACCCCCGTCGCCAGAGCTGCGAAGTCGGCGGTCAGAGTTGCCTGGCGGGTGTCGTCCCAGGGCAGCGGCGGGTTGAAGCCGGTGGTGTAGAGAAAGGGATGGACCAGCGCCAGCACCAGCGCGCTGCGCGCCAGCAGCTGGTGTGCGCGCATGGTCACGTCCATGCCAATGCGCCCGGAAACCGTGCGGAAGCGGCCGGACAGGACAAATTCGACCAGGATGATGGCGAAGGCAAGCATGCCGGCCCCGGTGGCCAGCTCGTCCCAGAACGAACGAGGCGGGCGGGCGCCGACCCAGGCCAGCGCCAACGGCGACAGCGTCACGCAGAGATAGAGGATGACGAGTGCAAGCGCTCTGATGGTCGGACCCCCTCCGCCTCGAAAGCGCCACGCCCGCCACCTTCCCGCAATCGAAGAATGGTGAGCCCGGCAGGGATCGAACCTGCGACAACCTGATTAAAAGTCAGGTGCTCTACCAACTGAGCTACGGGCCCCCTGAAGAGGGATGTGGCGCGCCTCGGTTCCTGGGTCTCAGGGGCGCGGCGGGCGCACCTTAGAACCGCCCCCTGCCCCGGTCAACCACCGAGGGGCCGGCCCGACGAGGGCCTAGACTTCGTCCTTGAAGGTCTGGCGGCGGCGGGCCGTGCCATCGCCGCTGAGCAATTCCACGTCGAAGCGGTCGCGCAGTCGCTCGGCCACCGGCGCGCTGACGAAGCTGCTGATGTCGCCGCCCAGCCGGCCGATTTCTTTGACGAAGCGCGAGGAGATGAACTGCTGGCGTTCCGAGGCCATGAGGAAGGCCGTCTCGATGCGGGCATCGAGGCGCGCGTTCATCGCCGCCATCTGGAACTCGTATTCGAAGTCGGAGACCGCGCGCAGGCCGCGCACCAGCAGGGTGGCGCCGACCTCATGGCAGAAGTGGATCAGCAGGTTGTCGAAGGCGCGCACCTGCACCTCGGCACCATGGGTGTTCATCGCCTCGACGTCGTCGCGCACCATCTCGACGCGCTCGTCGATGGAGAACAGCGGGCCCTTGCCGGCATTGCGTGCCACGGCGATGACCAGGCGGTCGGTCATCTTGCAGGCGCGCCCGATGATGTCCCGGTGGCCGTTGGTGATCGGGTCGAAGGTGCCGGGATAGACCCCGACCAAAGGATGGCTCATGCCGCGGGCCCTCTCCTGACCTTCCTATTTCGCCGCGCCGGGCCCCGAGTCCTCGGGCTCCCCGGACTCGCTGCCGTCGATCACGTCATCGTCCGCGTCGTCACCCTCCCCGGACTCCTCGTCCTCCGGCAGGTGCGCGACGGAGACGATACGCTCGCTCTCGTCGATACGGAAGAGCATGACGCCGCGGGTGGTGCGCCCGGCGATGCGGATGTCCTCGACCGGGCTGCGGATCAGCTTGCCGGCGTCGGTAACCAGCATGATCTGGTCGCCCGGCGCCACCGCGAAGGCGGCCACCACGCCGGCCTCGCGGCCGCCGGCGCGCGAGAGGTCCAGGTTGCCGATGCCCTGACCGCCGCGGCCGGTCAGGCGGTACTTGTAGGCCGAAGTACGCTTGCCGTAGCCGTCGTCTGCCACCGAGAGAATGAACTGCTCGGCCTCCGCCAGCTCGTCGAGCCGCTCCGGCGACAGTTCGATGCCGCCGTCGCCGTTGACCGCCTCGCCACCGCCGTTCTCGCCGGGGCCGTTGTCACCGCGCCGCCGCGCGTTGGCGTAGCGCAGATAGGCGTCGCGCTCCTCGATGCTTTCGGCCTCGCCGGAGCGCAGAATCGACAGAGAGATCACCTTGTCGCCCTTTGCCAGCTTGATGCCGCGCACGCCGGTCGAGGTGCGCCCGGCGAAGACCCGCACGTCGGAGACGCTGAAGCGGATGCACTTGCCGCCGGCGGTGGCGAGCAGGATGTCGTCGTCCTCGGAGCAGGTCCTGACACCGACCAGCTCGCCCTCGCCCGGCTCCAGCTTCATGGCGATCTTGCCGTTGGCCATGACGCGCACGAAGTCGGAGAGCTTGTTGCGCCGCACGTCTCCCGAAGACGTGACGAAGATCACGAACATCTGGTCCCAGGTATCCTCGTCCTCCGGCATCGGCATGAAGGTGGTGATCCACTCGCCTTCCTGCAGCGGCAGCAGGTTGACCAGCGCCTTGCCGCGCGCCTGCGGCGTGCCGATGGGCAGGCGGTAGACCTTCAGCTTGTAGACCATGCCGCGCGAGGAGAAGAACAGCACCGGGGTGTGGGTGTTGCAGACGAAAACCTGGCTGACGAAATCCTCTTCGCGGGTCGCCATGCCGGCGCGGCCCTTGCCGCCGCGGCGCTGGGCGCGGTAGGTCGACAGCGGCACCCGCTTGATGTAGCCGCCGTGGGTCACGGTAACCACCATGTCCTCGCGCTGGATAAGGTCCTCGTCTTCCTGCTCGAAGCCCTGCTCGACGATCTGCGTGCGCCGCGGCGTGGCGAAGCGCTCCTTCATGTCGATGAGCTCGCCGCGCAGCACTTCCATCAGCCGCGCCCGCGATCCGAGTATCTCCAGGAAGTTCTTGATCTCTCCGGCGATTTCCCCGAGCTCCTGGGCGATCTTGTCGCGCTCCAGCCCGGTCAGGCGTTGCAGTCGCAGCTCCAGGATGGCGCGCGCCTGGGCCTCCGAGAGGCGGTAGGTGCCATCCTCGGCGACGCGCCGGCCGGGCTCGTCGATCAGCGCGATGAGAGGCGCCACGGTCTGCGCCGCCCAGGCCTGCGCCATCAGGCCATCGCGTGCCGCCACCGGGTCCGGCGCTGCGCGGATCAGCGCGATTATCGGGTCGATGTTGGCCACGGCGATGGCGAGGCCGACCAGGAGGTGAGCCCGGTCGCGCGCCTTGCCGAGACGGAAGGCGGTGCGCCGGGTGACCACTTCCTCGCGGAAATCGATGAAAGCGGCGATGATGGCCTTGAGGTCCATCACTTCCGGGCGGCCGCCGTTCAGGGCCAGGATGTTGCAGCCGAAGAAGCCCTGCAGCGGCGAATAGCGGAACAGCTGGTTCAACACTACGTCGGGCTCGGCATCGCGGCGCAGCTCGATGACCACGCGCAGGCCCTGGCGATCGCTCTCATCGCGCAGGTCGGCAATGCCCTCGATGGTCTTGGCCCGCACCAGCTCGGCGATACGCTCCAGCATGCGGGCCTTGTTGACCTGATAGGGCACCTCGGAGACCACGATGGCCATGCGGTCCTTGCGGATCTCCTCGATCGAGGTCGCGCTGCGTACCCGCAGGGAGCCGCGCCCGGTATGGTAGGCATCGCGAATGCCGGCGCGGCCGAGGATCAGGCCGCCGGTCGGGAAGTCCGGCCCCGGCACGTGTTCCATCAGGCGGTCGATGGAAATCTCGGGGTCGTCGATGTAGGCGCAGCAGGCGTCGATCACCTCGCCGAGGTTGTGGGGCGGAATGTTGGTCGCCATGCCGACGGCGATGCCGCCGGCGCCGTTGACCAGCAGGTTGGGAAAGCGTGCCGGCAGGACCACCGGCTCTTTGGTGGTCTCGTCGTAGTTGTCCTGGAAATTGACGGTGTCCTCGTCGATGTCCTGCAGCAGCGCGTCGCTGGCGGCACGGGTCAACCGCGCCTCGGTGTAGCGCATGGCCGCTGCCGGGTCGCCGTCCATGGAGCCGAAGTTGCCCTGGCCGTCGATCAGCGGCAGGCGCATGGAGAAATTCTGCGCCATGCGCACCATGGTGTCGTAGATCGCGCTGTCGCCGTGCGGGTGATACTGGCCCATGACGTCGCCGACCACGCGGGCCGACTTGCGGTACGGCCGGTTCCAGTCGTAGCCGGCTTCCTTCATGGCGTAGAGGATGCGCCGATGGACAGGCTTGAGGCCGTCGCGCACATCGGGCAGCGCCCGGGACACGATCACGCTCATCGCGTAATCGAGGTAGGAGCGCTTCATCTCCTCCTCGATGGTGACCGGCGTAATGTCGAAATCGGAGGTCGGCTGTGACGGGTCGGACAAGAGGACTGCCTTGGCAAGTGGGTCCGGGCCCAGTACCCGGACAACGGAATGCTTGGCCCGAACGGGCCGTTCAGATCGAAGAAAAGCGGCCGGCCCGGGCGGGCACCTCCCGGTCCTCGTCGGCGCCCGGTTGAACCCGCCGGGTCGCCGCGCACTTGGCCAGGGAAACCCGCAGGAAAGCCGCCGCGAATCGTCGCTAGGACTATAGCAATCCCGCCCGCAAACGACAACTCCCGCGCCGCGGACAGTGGGCAAAGAATGCCAATGTTTTCAGTTGTTTAGAAAACGTCATCCGGCATCGTCAGCGAACCGCTTCGCGGCAGCGCAAAAGTGCCGTTCCGACGGCCGGAATTGCGCTGTCGGGGGGACGCCTGGCTATCGGGCCATGCTGCCGGCGCGGGCCTCGGGCAGCGGCGGCGTCGTCTGCCGGGGTACTGTCCTGCCGGGCAGCTGCACCGTCGCCGTGGTGCCCTTGCCGGGCTCGCTCTTCAGGGACAGGCGGCCGCCGTGCAGTTCCACCAGCGCCTTCGACAGCGGCAGGCCGAGCCCGGTGCCCTCTGTGTCGCGATTGAGCGCCTCGTGGACCTGACCGAAGGGCGACATCACCTTCTCGAGGTATTCAGCGGCGATGCCGATGCCGGTGTCGGACACCTCGATGACGACGCCGGCGGCACCGTCAGCCTTCGCCTCCAGCGTGATGCGTCCGCCGGCCGGCGTGAACTTCACCGCGTTGGACAGCAGGTTGACCAGCACCTGCTTCAGCTTGCGCGCGTCGCAGCGCAAGTCCGGCAGACCGGCATCCGTGTGCATCGTCAGGGTGACGCCCTTGCTTGCCGCCGATTCCTCGACGAAGACCCGACAGCGCTTGACCAGGGCGGCGAGATCCACCGTCTCCTCCCAGAGCTCCAGCTTGCCGGCCTCGATCTTGGAGAGGTCCAGCAGGTCGTTGATCAGCGACAGCAGATGTGCGCCGGAGGTATGGATATGATCGGCGTACTCGAGATAATGCGGGTGGTTGAGCGGCCCGAGCGTCTGCGCCGACATGACCTCGGAGAAGCCGATGATGGCGTTCAGCGGCGTCCGCAGCTCGTGGCTCATGTGGGCCAGGAAGTTCGATTTCGACCGGCTCGCCGCTTCGGCCTCCTCGGCGGCGCGGCGCAGGCTGTGCTGCGCGGCGATCTGTGTGCTGATGTCGTCGAAGATGACGACGGCGCGAAGGCCGGACAGGCGCCGCGCGATAGGGGTGACGACAAGACGGACCGGCAGCGCCTGTCCCCCTTCGCCGCGGTTCACCGCTTTTTCGATCTGGCGCTGCTGGCCGTCCTTGAGGGTCGCGGCGATCGGCGGTTCCGCTTCGCCGATGCCGCCGCCGGGCGCGCAGAGGATCTCGCTGATACCACCGCCGATGAGGTCCTCCAGCGGGCGGCCGAGAAGCCTTATGGCCGCCGGATTGGCGAAGGTTGCCCGGCCGTCGGCATCGATGCCAAGGATGCCGTCCGCGGTGGCGCCGAGGATCAGCTCGTTGCGCTGGCGCATCTCGGCCAGCGCGTTCTCCGCCCGCCGCGTCTCGATGGCGAAGGCCGCCAGGTGGGTCAAGGTTGACTCGGGCCCATGAGGATCCGGCAGGCTGGAGGGCACGGTGCCGGAGAAGCGCTGCACCAGGCAGCCGAGCAAGCGCCCGTTAGCGGCGCGCAGCGGCGTCGCCCAGACGGTCTCTCCGGCGGGCTCCGAGCACTGCGTCGACGCACCGTCGCCCAAGCAGCGGGCGACGGGTTCCGGCAACTCGTCGACGCGGCGGCCGGTCGCTTCGAAGTCGCCTTCGCGGTGGGTCGGCGAGACCGCGGAGACCACGCGCTGGCCAGCCTGATCCACGGTCAGGATGCTGCAGCGGCTGCCCGGGCGCTGCCGTTCGGCGAAGCGCGCCATGCGCATCAGCACGCGATCCAGGTCGACGCCCTTGGCCAGCGCCTCCAGCACCAGGCCGCGGTGGCGCTGCAGGCGCTCGGAACGGCGCTGCGCCATGATGTTGCGCGCGACCAGCCAGGTGGCGAGGCCGCCGGGCGGCAGCAGCAGGGCGACGAGGGCGGCGAAGGCGGCATTGCCCAGCCGGCGGTAGCGCTCCGCCTGGCCGGTTACGTCGACGTCGACCTTCAGCGCGCCGCGGTTGCCGGCGCCGGAGGCCAGCGGGACATAGGCCTGGCCGATCACGGCGCCGCTGCCGGTGAGGCTTTCGACCACCACCTTGGCGACCGTCTCGTTGCGCTCGATGACGCTGCGCAGCGTCTCCGGGCCGATGGCAGCGCGGAAATCGCCGGACCAGCTGGACAGCGCCACCCGGCCGTCGGGGCGAATGACCTGGTAGTCGCGCACGCCGCCCGCGGCGCCGGCGAAGTCGAAGATGCGCTGGTCCTCCTCGTTGACCAGGCCGGCGGCCAGGATCTCGTCCAGGCCGCGCAGGCGCGACTGCAGGAAGTCGGCCCAATGAACCGCCGCACCGGTCGCCGTGGTCTCCAGCAGGTGCCGTTCGACCTCGCGGATCGTCATCAGGCAGGCCGCCAGCGCGCCGACCACGATCAGCCCGATGGCGGCGACAAGACGCAGATCCCTGTCGAGGGAGCGCAGCCAGGCACGCGGGCGCCTGAAAGCGAACGGCTCGCGCCGCCGCCGGGCGCTCCCGCCGAGGCTGCGCGCGACCCACATCATACGTTCAGCCGGAAACCCTGAAACATCTCCGGCGTCACGTAGCCCAGACTGCCGGACATCATGAAGTCCAGGTGAATGCGGAACACCCGCGCGGCGTCCGGGTCGCGGTTCGCCCAGGCAAACCAGCGGGGCACGGCCAGCTTGGTGAAGGTCTCCACGTCCTCGTCGCTCAGGCGCGACACCTCGACGCCGGCGGCGTCGAATTCGGTCCAGGCCGCTTGATCGGCGGCTTCGATGCTGGCGTGGTGGAGCATCGAGTAGATCTGCACCTCGTCCTCGAGGAAGGAATGCATCTCCGGCGACAGGGCCTGCCAGGGCTCCATGCCCACGACGAGGTCCATGAGGTCCACCGGCTGGTAGATCGACATGAAGCCCGGCGGTCCCATCGACACGTATTTCGTGACCTTCTGGAAACCGAGGGCAAGGTTCACCGCGGGACCGACGAAGTCGGCTGCGTCGATGGTGTTGTTCTCGAGCGCCTGCAGGATCTCCGAGCCCGGCAGCATCGTCGTTTTCGCGCCGGCGGCCTGGAACAGCTCGGCCACCATGCCGCCCGGCATGCGGATGCGCAGGTCGCGGAAGTCTTCGATCGAATGGATCGGCTTCTTGGAGTGGATGATGTTGGCGCCGTGGCGCACCGGTCCCAGGTAGTACAGGCCGAAGTGCCCGTAGACCTCCCGGGCGATCTCCAGGCCGCCGAGCCCGTAGTAGAAAACGTCCCACTCGTGCGGCTGGCGCAGGCCGAGCGGATAGGCGGCCAGGAAGACCGTCGCCGGAATGCGCCCGGACCAGTACTGGGTGAAGGAATTCATGGCCTGCAGCCCGCCGCTGCGCAGCGCGTCGAACATCTGGAACTCGCCGATCAGGTCGTTGGCGCCGTAAGGTTCGAAGGCGAGTTCGCCCGAGGTCTTTTCGACGATGCTGTGGCACCAGGCCTTGAAGGTGTCGAGCCCGACGCCGCCCGGCCAGGAGGTCTGGATCTTCCAGGTCGTGCCGACCGTGCGGCGGGACACCACGGCGGGCGCGGCAGCGCTGAAGGTCTGGGCGGCGGCCAGCCCGGCGCCGACGCCGACGGCCAGTCCGGCGGCCGTTCCGGCAAGGAAGGCGCGGCGGCTGCCGCGCGGTTTGGTCTCTGTGGTCATGCCTTTTTGCTCCATGGCGACTGCGGCGGAGATCGCGCCTCACGCGCGGATACCGCCGGGTTTTCGCCTAGCGACCAATATGCGCACCAACTATGGGAGAATTCTTAATGCGACCGGCGAAAATGGCCGCGCCCACGGTCGCGCAAGGGCTGAGGTCCTAGGACTTTTCGCCGGAAAGCCTGGCGAGCAGACTGCGCCCGCGCGGCGACAACCGATAGCCGGACGCCAGGCTTTCGGTCAGGCCGAGCTCCTTCAGCTGGCGCAGCCAGCGCTTGACGGCGGGCTTGTCGAGGCCGAGGCCGGCGGCGATCTCAGCCGCAGTGACGGCCTCGCGGGCGCCGACGAGGCGGAGGGCCTGCAAGGTCCAGGCGCCGGTCGGGCTGCGGGCGTCGAAGCGGCCGAGGCTGTCGCGCAAGGCAGCCAGCTCGTCGTCGCCGATGCGCCGGCGTTGCCGCAGCCGCACCCGGGGATCAGCCCCGGCGAGGCGGAAGGCGATCCTATAGAGGGTCCCTTCCCGGCTGCGGTCGAGTTCCTGCCGCAGCGCCGCCAGGCTGTCGAAACCGGCGCTTCGGGCCTCGGCGGCAGTGATCTGCCCTGGGCCGATAGCCTCGACCCGCTCGATCGCCAGCACCCCGGCGGCCGTGCGCAGCCAC
Organism: uncultured Pelagibius sp.; assembly: GCA_964472095.1. GTDB lineage: Bacteria > Pseudomonadota > Alphaproteobacteria > Kiloniellales > Kiloniellaceae > Pelagibius. The sequence goes on along the minus strand of CAYYIV010000011.1, from coordinate 28,920 downwards.
CCGCCGGCCTTCACCGTGGGCCGCGTCCAGCGGCGAAACGCCAGGGTCACCTCGCCACTGGCAATGCGCTGCAATATGGCTTGCTTGAAGAGCATTCCGCCTTGCGGAGCCCTCCCGCGCGATCAACTTGAGAAAGGGGAAAGGCTAGAAGGGGATTTCGTCGTCAAGGTCGCCGCCGCCCGAGCCGCCGCCGAAGCCGCCCCCGGACCCGCCGCCCGAGCCGCCGCCCGAGCCGCCGCCATAACCGCCGCCGGGGCCGTCGTCGCTGTAGCCGCCACCACCGCCGCCGTCCTGGCGGCCGTCCAGCATGGTCAGCTCACCGCGGAAGCGCTGCAGCACGACCTCGGTCGAGTAGCGGTCCTGGCCGTCCTTGTCGGTCCACTTGCGGGTCTGCAGCTGGCCCTCGATATAGACCTTGGAGCCCTTGCGCAGGTACTTCTCGGCCACTTCGCTGAGCTTGTCGTTGAAGATGACGACGCGGTGCCACTCGGTCCGCTCCTTGCGCTCGCCGGAACTGCGATCGCGCCAGGTCTCCGAGGTGGCCACCGACAGGTTGGCGATCTTGGTGCCGTCCTGAGTGGAGCGGATCTCAGGATCGCGGCCGAGATTTCCAACCAGAATGACCTTGTTTACGCTCCCCGCCATGCCGTCTTTCTCCAATTTCTGCGTGTTTTCGTGTACGAGAGGGGGCGCATGCTAACGCCCTGACAGGGCCATGTCAGCAATCCCTTATCCACAAGCCGCGGCGGCCCAACGGGGGCTCGATTTTCCCCCTCCGTTCCCCCATATTGGCGCTATCAGCGGTTCCCCGCCACCGGTATCCCGCAGCCACCCCAAGCCCCGAGAGGCCGTGCCGATTTGATGTCAAACGGTCCGCAAGGTCCTGTGATCGCGATCCGCGGTGCGCGCGAGCACAATCTGAAGAATATCGACGTCACCCTGCCACGCAACAAGCTGGTGGTGATCACCGGGCTGTCCGGCTCCGGCAAGTCGTCGCTCGCCTTCGACACCATCTATGCCGAGGGCCAGCGCCGCTATGTCGAGTCGCTCTCGGCCTACGCGCGCCAGTTCCTCGAGCTGATGCAGAAGCCCGACGTCGATTCCATCGAGGGCCTCTCGCCGGCGATCTCCATCGAGCAGAAGACCACCTCGAAGAACCCGCGCTCCACCGTCGGCACGGTGACCGAGATCTACGACTACATGCGCCTGCTCTTCGCCCGCGTCGGCGTGCCCTACTCGCCGGCCACCGGCCTGCCGATCGAGAGCCAGACCGTCAGCCAGATGGTCGACCGGGTGATGGAGATGACCGAAGGCACCCGGCTCTACCTGCTGGCCCCCATCGTGCGCGGCCGCAAGGGCGAGTACCGCAAGGAGCTGGCCGACCTGCAGAAGCGCGGCTTCCAGCGGGTGAAAATCGACGGCGAACTCCACGAGATCGACGCCGCCCCGGCCCTGGACAAGAAGCGCAAGCACGACATCGAGGTGGTGGTCGACCGCCTGATCGTGCGCCCGGGCATCGAGACGCGGCTGGCCGATAGCTTCGAGACGGCGCTGCACCTCGCCGACGGCCTCGCCTTCACCGAAGACGCCAAGTCCGGCGAGCGCACCACCTTCTCGGCCAAGTTCGCCTGCCCGGTCTCCGGCTTCACCATCGACGAGATCGAGCCGCGGCTGTTCTCCTTCAACAATCCCTTCGGCGCCTGCCCGTCCTGCGACGGCCTCGGCATCACGCTGTTCTTCGATCCCGAGCTGGTGGTGCCGGACCCCAAGCTGTCCCTCAGCGGCGGCGCGGTGGCGCCCTGGTCGCGCTCGGCGACCCCCTCGCCCTACTACCAGCAAACCCTCGACAGCATCGCCCGCCACTTCAAGGTTTCGACCCGCACGGCCTGGAGCGAGCTGAAGCCGCAGGTGCGGGATGTCATCCTCTACGGCTCCGGCAAGTCCGCCATCACCATGACCTACGAGGACGGCCTCAGGAGCTACAAGACCGCGAAGCCCTTCGAGGGCGTGGTGCCCAACATGGAGCGGCGCTGGCGCGAGACCGACAGCGACTGGGTGCGCGACGACCTCGGCAAGTACCAGAGCAACAAGGCCTGCGAAGTCTGCCAGGGCTACCGCCTGAAGCCCGAGGCGCTGGCCGTGAAGCTGGACGGCCTGCACATCAGCCAGGTCGCCGAGTTCTCCGTCGCCCAGGCGGCCGAATGGTTTGCCACGCTGAACGACAAGCTGCGCCCCAAGCAGCAGGAGATCGCCGCCCGCATCCTGAAGGAGATCAACGAGCGCCTGCGCTTCCTGGTCGACGTCGGTCTCGACTACCTGACCCTGTCGCGCGGCTCCGGCAGCCTCTCCGGCGGCGAGAGCCAGCGCATCCGCCTCGCCTCGCAGATCGGCTCCGGCTTGACCGGGGTGCTCTACGTGCTGGACGAACCTTCCATCGGCCTGCACCAGCGCGACAACGAACGCCTGCTGGAAACCCTGAAGCGCCTGCGCGACCTCGGCAACAGCGTCATCGTGGTGGAGCACGACGAGGACGCCATCCGCAGCGCCGACTACCTGGTCGACATGGGGCCGCGGGCCGGCGTGAACGGCGGCCGGGTGGTCGCCATCGGCCTGCCCGAAGAGGTGATGCAGAACCCGGAGAGCCTGACCGGGCAGTACCTGACGGGGATGCGCCAGATCGAGGTGCCGCGGCGACGCCGCGAGGGCCATCCGGGCCAGGAGATCAGGATCCTCGGCGCCACCGAGAACAACCTGCAGAAGGTCGACGCGGCGATCCCGCTCGGCACCTTCACCTGCGTCACCGGGGTTTCCGGCAGCGGCAAGTCGACCCTCATCATCGAGACGCTTTACAAGGCCTTGGCGCGCCGCCTGCACAAGGCGCGCGCCAACCCCGGCGCCCACGACGCCATCGAGGGCGTCGAATACATCGACAAGATCATCGACATCGACCAGTCGCCGATCGGCCGCACGCCGCGCTCCAACCCGGCGACCTATATCGGCGCCTTCACGCCGATCCGCGAGTGGTTCGCCGGCCTGCCGGAATCCAACGCCCGCGGCTACAAGCCGGGCCGCTTCTCCTTCAACGTGAAGGGTGGGCGCTGCGAGGCCTGCCAGGGCGACGGCGTGATCAAGATCGAGATGCACTTCCTGCCGGACGTCTACGTGCAGTGCGACGTCTGCAAGGGCAAGCGCTACAACCGCGAGACCCTGGAGATCACCTTCAAGGACAAGTCCGTCGCCCAGATCCTCGACTTGACGGTGGACGAAGGCGTCGAGTTCTTCAAGGCGGTGCCCTCGATCCGCACCAAGCTGGAGACCTTGCAGAAGGTCGGCCTCGGCTACATCCACATCGGCCAGCCGGCGACCACCCTGTCCGGCGGCGAAGCCCAGCGCGTGAAGCTCTCCAAGGAGCTGTCGCGGCGGGCCACCGGGCGCACCCTTTACATCCTCGACGAGCCGACCACCGGCCTGCACTTCGACGACGTGAACAAGCTGCTGGAAGTGCTGCAGGCGCTGGTCGACCAGGGCAACACCGTGCTGGTCATCGAGCATAACCTGGAGGTCATCAAGACCGCCGACTGGGTCCTCGACCTCGGCCCCGACGGCGGCGACCGCGGCGGCCGCCTGGTGGCGGCGGGCACGCCCGAGGACGTCGCCCAGGTGGCCGAGAGCCATACCGGCCGCTACCTCATCCCCTACCTGCGCAGCACCGCCGCCAAAGCGAAGAAGAAGCGGGCGTGAACGGCGCCACCGCCAAGATGACCTGCCGCCTGGCCTTCACGGCCGGGTCGGATGGACGCCTCGTCCTTCGAGACGGGCCTACCGGCCCTCCTCAGGATGAGGCTTGAGTTTCAATAAGGTCCTCATCCTGAGGAGGCCGCGCGAGCGGCCGTCTCGAAGGACGAGGACCGTCACGCCGCTGATCGCCGCCGTTCTCTTCCCTAATCCGCGCCGCCCGACGGCTGGACTTCCGGGTCCGGCGTGTGACGCGCCGGGCGCAGGCGCCGGGTGAGGCCGCGGATGGTCACGTAGAACACCGGTGTCAGGAAGAGGCCGAAGAAGGTCACGCCCAGCATGCCGGAGAACACCGTGACGCCGAGGGCCTGGCGCATCTCGGCGCCCGGGCCGGTGGCCAGGGCGAGTGGCACCACGCCGAGAATGAAGGCGAAGGCGGTCATCAGGATGGGCCTGAGGCGCAGGCGGCAGGCCTTCACCACCGCATCGACCAGGTTGTCGCCGATGTCCTCCGCCTGCTTGGCGAACTCGACGATGAGGATGGCGTTCTTCGCCGCCAGGCCGACCAGCACGATGAGCCCCACCTGGGTCAGGATGTTGTTGTCGAAGCCGCGCAGGGAGATGCCGATCATCGCCGAGAGCACGCTCATCGGCACGATGAGGATGATCGCCAGCGGCAGGCTCCAGCTCTCGTACTGCGCCGCCAGCGCCAGGAACACGAAGAGCACCGAGAGGCCGAAGATGAAGATCGCGGTGTTGCCGGTATTGCGCTCCTGGTAGGCCAGTTCGGTCCACTCGAAGTCGGTGCCCGGCGGCAGGTTCTCCTGGGCCACCTGCTCCATGCGGTCCAGGGCGTCGCCGGTGGAGATGCCCGGCATCGCGTTGCCCTGCACCGGCACCGAGACGTACATGTTGTAGCGCTGCACCAGGTTCGGGCCGGAAACGTCGCGGATCTCGACCAGCGTACCCAGCGGCACCAGTTCGCCGGTCGCCGAGCGCACCTTGAGGCGCTGGATGTCCTCGCGTTCCATGCGGAACTGCTGGTCCGCCTGCGCGCGCACCTGGTAGATGCGCCCGAAGGCGTTGAAGTCGTTCACGTAGGAGGTGCCGAGATTGATCGACAGCGTTTCGAAGATGTTGGGGATCGGCACGTCGAGCATCTGCGCCTTGCGACGGTCGATCTCCAGGTAGAACTGCGGCGAGGAGTTGCTGAAGGTCGTGAACACGCCGGTCAGGCCGGGGGTCTGGTTGGCCTGCCCCATGATGGCATAGGCCGCTGCGAGGACGCGGTCCATTGCCGCGCTGTTGAGATCGCGCAGTTGCAGCTTGAAGCCGCCGGAGCTGCCGACGCCGCTCACCGGCGGTGGCGGCACGGCGATCACGAAGGCTTCCTCGATGGCCTGCAGGTTGCCGAACAGCTGGCCAATGATGGAGTCCGCCGTCTGCCCCTGCGCCAGCCGCTCCTCGAAGGGTTCGAAGGCCGCGAAGACCACGCCGGCATTGGTGGCATTGGTGAAGGTGGCGCCGGAAAAACCGGCGAAGGCCACAGCATTGCGCACGCCCGGGGTGTTCTCGATAATCTCGGAGGCTTCCAGGGTCGCCTTGTCTGTGCGGCTCAGCGAGGCACCCTCGGGCAACTGGATGACCACGATGGCGTAACCCTGGTCGAGGGTGGGGATGAAGCCGCGCGGTGTCGTCTGCAACAGCTGCGCGGTTGCGCCAAGCAGTGCCACGAAGAGCAGCAGCATGGCGGCGATGGTGATGCGGCGGCTGACCAGGAAGCGGATGACGCTGCCGTAGGCCTCGCTCATCCTGTCGAAGCCGTTGTTGAAGCCGTCGGCGAGGTAGCGCCCGACCACGGCCAGGGGGAAGCGCGAGGGCTTTCCGCCGTGCGGCTTGAAGAGCAGCGCCGCCAGGGCCGGCGAGAGCGTCAGCGAATTCGCAGCCGAGATAATCGTCGCCACCGCGATGGTGATGGCGAACTGCAGATAGAACTGACCGGAGATGCCGGGGATGAAGGCGACCGGCACGAAGACCGCCGTCAGCACCAGGGCGATGGAAACCACGGCGGAGCCGACCTCGTCCATGGTGCGATGCGCCGATTCTCGCGGCCCGTAGCCGAGGCGCATGTTGCGCTCGACGTTCTCCACCACGACGATGGCGTCGTCGACCACGATGCCGATGGCCAGCACCATGCCGAAGAGGGTCAGCATGTTGATGGAGAAGCCGAAGGCCGACATCACGGCGAAGGTGCCGATCAGCGAGACCGGGATGGCGACGATGGGAATCACCGCCGTGCGCCAGGACTGCAGGAATACCAGCACCACCATGACCACCAGCAGTACCGCTTCGAACAACGTCGTGTAGACCGCATCGATGGACTCGGCGATGAACTCGGTCGGGTTGTAGACGATGTTGTAGTCGATCCCCGGCGGGAAGTCGTTCTTCAGCCGCTCCATGGTCGAGATCACTGCATCCGCCGTTTCCAGCGCATTGGTGCCGGGACGCTGGAAGATCGCCAGAGCGACGGCCGGCTTGCCGTTCAGATAGCTGTTGGTGATGTACTCGCGGGCGCCCAGCTCGATCCTTGCGACGTCCTGCAGGCGGATCAGGCGGCCGTTCTCGCCGGTCTTGACGATGACAGAGCGGAATTCGCGCGGGTCCTCGAAGCGGCCCTGCGTGGAGACCACGTATTGGAAGGCGTTGTCGCCCGGATTGGGCGGCGCGCCGATCGAGCCGCCGGAAACCTGGACGTTCTGATCGCGCAGCGCCGCCACCACGTCGCCGGCGGAAAGGCTGTAGGCGGCCAGCTTGTCGGGGTCGAGCCACACCCGCAGGGAGAACTCACGCTCGCCGAAGAGGATGAGATTGCCGACCCCGTCCAGGCGCAACAGGATGTCGCGCACCCGCGATCGCGCATAGTTCGACACATAGAGCTGGTCGTAGCTCTCGTCCGGCGAGAGCATGTGGACCACCATCATCAGGTCGGGCGAGGACTTGGTGGCGGTGATGCCCAGACGGCGCACTTCTTCCGGCAGGCGCGGCTCGGCAATGGCGATGCGGTTCTGCACCAGCACCTGGGCATTGTCGAGATCGGTGCCGAGCTCGAAGGTGATGGTCAGCGCCATCGCACCATCGGACGTCGAGTAGGAGGACATGTAGAGCATGTCCTCGACGCCGTTGACCTCCTGCTCCAGCGGCGTGGCCACGGTGGCGGCCACCGTCTCGGCGTTGGCACCGGGATAGTTGGCGCGTACCACGATGCTGGGCGGTGCGATCTCGGGATACTGCGCGACGGGCAGCTGGCCGTAGGCGATCAGGCCGACGATGACGACCACCAGCGACAGCACCGTCGCGAAGATCGGCCGGTCGACGAAGAAGTGGGCAAAGCGCATGGCCGGCTCCCCTACTGCGACTCGGCGACGGGCGGCAGTTCCACCAGGTTCGGCGTAACAATGACTCCCGGCCGCACCCGCATCAGTCCGTTGATGACGATGGTCTCGTCACCCTCCAGCCCTTCGCGCACCACGCGGTAGCCGAAGAGTCGCGGTCCGGGGCGGACCTGGCGGGACGACACCTCGCCGGCATCATCGACGACGTAGACGATGCGGCGGTCCTGGTCCGCCGCAATGGCCTCGTCGGGGATCAGCACGCCGCGATAGGGCAGCGAACCGGGAATGTTGATGGTACCGAACAGGCCGGGCTGCAGGATCAGGTTCGGATTGTCGAAGACCGCGCGCACGCGCAGGGTCCCGGTGCCCCGGTCGACACGGTTCTCGGCAAAGTCCAGCTTGCCCTCGAAGGAACCGTCGCGCTCGTCGCTCAGCCGCACCTTGACCGGCATCGACCCGGCACCTTCCTGCAGAGAGTCGCCGCGGGTCCTGGCGTCGCGCGCGTAGGCCAGGAAGGATCGCTCGTCGATGTCGAAGTAGAAATAGATCGGATCCAGCGAGACGATTCTGGTCAGAATGGTGTCGTCCGGCGAGACCAGGTTGCCGATCGAGATGAAGTGGCGGTCGATGCGGCCGCCGACCGGCGCGCGGATCTCGGTGTAGTTGAGATCCAGGCGGGCGCTGTCGAGCGCTGCCCTGGCGCCCTGGACCTGGGCCTGCGCGGCGATGAACTCCTGCTGGCGCTCGTCGAGGGCGCTGATCGAAATGTTGCCGCGCGAGGACAGCTCTTGCGCCCGTTCCAATTGCTTGGAGGAGAATTCGACCTGGGACTGCGCGATCTTCAGGGTTGCCTCGGCCTCGGCCACCGCCGTCTGGAACGGCCGCTGGTCGATGGTGAACAGCAGTTCGCCCTCGGCGACGACGGCACCGTCGGTGAAATGCACCTTCTGCAGGTAGCCGCCCACCCGGGCGCGGATGTCCACTTCGTTGATGGCCTCGAAGCGGCCGATGAACTCGTCGTCCTCCACCACCTCGCGCACGACCGGCGCTGCGACGGTGACCGCCGGCGGCGGCGGCGCGTCAGCCTGCTGGGCCGCATCGCTGCCGTCGTCACAAGCACTCAAACTGCCGAGAAGCGCGATCAGGAGGCCACCGGCCGCCACCTTCGCCAAGGGCTGCCGAGGGCCCCTTGCCCGGGAACTGCTTTGCATGCGAACTACCCCTCCGCTGCGATCCCCGGGGGGCCACCAGGCGGCTCCGAGGAAACTAGCCAGTTTACTTATACTGCAGCGCAACAATTGCAAGCCGAACCTGACGCCAGGGGGTATGCAGTCCTTGCATGGACCACCGGCGCGCCTCAAATTCTGCCGATGACTGCCGCCCTGCCGACGACGCCCGCCGCCACCGATGACTGCGACCTCTCGCCCGCGCTCTGCGCCCAGGGCCGCGGCCGGGCTCAGCCGACGATCGACTGGCTGCTCGCCATGCGGTTGCGCCAGAGCCGCATCACCCTGCTCTTCGACGGCTTCCTGCGTCAACTGACGGCCGTCGGCGTGCCCATCGACCGCTCCAGCTTGCACCTGCCGCAATTGCACCCGCAACTGCGCGCGCGCACGGTCCTCTGGGACGCCGAGGCCGGCGGCGCTATGGAGATTCCGCGCGCTCACGGCATTGAACAGAGCGACTTCTTCCTCCAGAGCCCGGTGAAGCTGATTTTCGAGGGAGGGCCGCCGGTTCGCCGCCGTCTGGCCCTGGCCGGCTGCCCGCTCGACTTCCCGATCACCGAGGAGATCAGCGCCCAGGGCTTCACCGACTACACCGCCCGCCCGCTGCCCTTCAGCACCCGGCAGATTAATACCCTGACTCTGGCCAGCAAGCGAGATGGAGGCTTCAGCGACCTCGATATTGCCACCGTGGAGTCAGCAATGCCGCTCTTCGGTCTGCTGCTCGAGTTGCGCAACGCCTATCGCACAGGCGAGACCCTGATGGAGACCTATCTCGGCGCGCGCAGCGGTCATCGGGTGCTGGCCGGCACCATCAAGCGCGGCGACGTGGAGCGCATCAACGCGGTGCTCTGGACCTCCGACCTGCGCAACTTCACGGGGCTTTCCACGGCGCTGCCGATGGAGGCGGTGATCGAGCTGCTGGACGGCTACTTCGAGACCATGGCCCAGGCGATCAAGGCCCAGGGCGGTGAGATCCTGAAGTTCATCGGCGATGCGATCCTGGCCATTTTCCCCATCGAGGAGAAGCACGCGGGCGATTCCCGCCAGGCCTGCGCGGCCTCGATGAGCGCGGCACGCGCGGCGCTACGGGATGCCAAGCGGCTGTCCGCCGAGCGTCAGGCCACCGGCAAGGCGCCCTTCCGCTGCGGCATCGCCCTGCACGTCGGCGACGTCATGTACGGCAACATTGGCGCCGCCGACCGTCTCGACTTCACCGTCGTCGGGCCGGCGGTGAACCTGGTCAGCCGCATCGAGGCCTTGAACGCCGAGCTCGCGGTGCCGCTGGTGTTCTCCGCCGACTTCGCCGCCCACTGGGGCGGCGCCAGCCGCAGCCTCGGCCGCCACGCCCTGAAGGGATTTGCCGAGCCGCAGGAGGTTTTCACGCTCGCGAAAAAGAACGCCGCCTCGCCCGACGATTGAACGCACCGGCCAGCCCCTCCCTTCACCTTCGCATCGTCACGGTGGCATGGTCCGGGCTTTCGCAGGCCAGTCAGCGGCGCTATGGTCCGGCCATGAAAGAAACCAAGCCCCTTCACGTCATTGGCGGCGGCCTCGCCGGCAGCGAGGCGGCCTGGCAGATCGCCCGCGCCGGCCTGCCGGTGGTGCTGCACGAGATGCGGCCGCTGCGCGCCACCGAGGCCCACCTCACCGACGGCCTCGCCGAGCTGGTGTGCTCCAACTCCTTCCGCAGCGACGATACCGAGAACAATGCCGTCGGCCTGCTGCACGAGGAGATGCGGCGCCTCGGCTCGCTGATCATGGCCTCCGGCGACGCCACCAAGCTGCCGGCCGGCGGCGCCCTTGCAGTCGACCGCGTGGCCTTCTCCGAGCGGGTGACGGCCACCCTCGCCGCCGACCCGCTGATCACGCTCGAGCGCGGCGAGATCGACGCCCTGCCGCCGGCGGACTGGGACTCGGTGATCGTCGCCACCGGCCCGCTCACCTCGCCGGCGCTCGGCCAGGCAATCGGCGCCCTGAGCGGCGAGGACTACCTCTCCTTCTTCGACGCCATCGCGCCCATCGTCTACAAAGAGTCCATCGACTTTTCCAAGGCCTGGTTCCAGTCGCGCTACGACAAGCCCGGCCCCGGCGGCGGCACCGCCGACTACGTGAACTGCCCGCTCGACGAGGCCCAGTACAATGCCTTCATCGCGGCGCTGATCGAGGGCGAGAAGACCGACTTCAAGGACTGGGAGAAGTCGACACCCTACTTCGAGGGCTGCCTGCCCATCGAGGTGATGGCCGAGCGAGGGCCGGAGACCCTGCGCTTCGGCCCGATGAAGCCGGTCGGACTGCACGACCCCCACAGCAACGCGCGGCCCCACGCGGTGGTGCAGCTGCGCCAGGACAATGCGCTGGGCACGCTCTACAACATCGTCGGCTTCCAGACCAAGCTGAAGTACGGCGAGCAGGCTCGCATCTTCCGCCTCATCCCCGGCCTGGAGAACGCCGAGTTCGCACGCCTGGGCGGCCTGCATCGCAACACCTTCATCAACTCGCCGCGGCTGCTCGACGCGCAGCTGCGGCTGAAGGCACAACCCCGCCTGCGCTTCGCCGGCCAGATCACCGGCGTCGAGGGCTATGTCGAGTCCGCCGCCATTGGCCTCCTGGCCGGGCGCTTCGCCGCTGCCGAACGGCTCGGCCAGGCCTTCGCGCCCCCGCCGCCGACCACCGCGCACGGCGCCCTGCTGGCGCACATCACCGGCGGAGCCGACGCGGCGACCTTCCAGCCGATGAACGTGAACTTCGGCCTCTTTCCGCCGCTGCAGCCCGAAGCCGGCAAGCGGAAGGTGAAGAAGAAGGACCGCAAACCGGGTCTATCGGCGCGCGCCCTGGCCGATCTCGAAGCCTGGCGCCACGAAGCCGCCGCCGCCGCGGAGTGATCTCGCGTTCCTGCTAAGGACGCAGGGGCATTGCCTCAACTTCCACTGTCACCCCAAGACTTGATCCGGGGGTCCACCTGCGCCGCATAGCGACCGTCAGAGCAATTGACCCATGGATTGCCGGGCCATACATCAAGCCCGGCGATGACAATGGGCGGCGGCTACAGCCGGCACCCTTGATACGTTCCCTCAATACCTTCCGCGCCAACTGCCCCAGGCAAGGCGCCAGACGCGGCCCGGCGCCGGAGCCTGGGCCGCCGCCGCGAAGGGATCGTTGCCGGCGCGGCGCAACTGCTTCAGATAGAGATCGGCGAGGCGCGCCGGCAACAAGGCAGGCAGCGCGGCGCGCGGCACCTTGGCGGCGGGCCGCCGCGCCGCGGCCAGGTGCTCTGCGGCCGCACTGACAAGGATGCCGCAGACCTCGCGCAGCGCCGGGCCGGAGCGCAGCTCGAAGACCTCCTGCAGATCGACCCCCGCCGCGGCGCAGAGGTCGGCCGGCAGGTAGCAGCGCTTCTGTCTTGCGTGCAGCGGCAGGGCGCGCAGCAGGCCGAGGTAGGCCCAGGCCGGGCCGAGATGGTCGGCCGCCTGGCGGCTGGCGCTGTCCTCTGCGCCGAGGACCCGCAAGGCGAGCTGCAGCAGCACGGTCGAGGTCCCTTCGACATAGACCCGCAGTGTCTCGAAGTCCTCGGGCGGGGCAGGATCGAGATCGAACTCCCGCGCATCGATGATGGTCTCCAGCAGGTCGCGGGGCAGCGCCCTCGCCGCGACGGCACGGGCCAGCGGCTGCACCACCTCGTGCTGGCGCGGCCTGCCTTCGTAGATGCCGGCCAGGCTTTCGCGCCACCACTGCAGGCGGATCTGCCCGATCATCGCTTCGCTCACCACCTCCGCCGTCTTCGCCACCTCCTGGTTGAAGGCATAGAGCGCAAAGAGGTCCTCGCGCTCCGCCGCCGGTGCGAAGAGGCAGCCGAGGTAGCGGTCGTGATCGTAGCGCTCGACAAGCGCGCCGCAGGCCGACAGCGTGCTCATCGCCTGCAGCGCCCGGAATCCGGCGTCTCTTGGCAGGCCCGGGGACTGCCTCTAAAGTTGTTCACAGGGACTCCAAAAGGCTCTGGTTGCGACTCGGACGGACGGCGCAAAGTAAAGAGCAATGGTCACTGCGGTACCTTGAAGAATCCAATGTAAATTTGCCCGGGAGAGTGGGAATGGCTGGGATCCTTACTTCTTTGCGAAACACAGTAATCGCCAGCTTCGTGCTGGCGGTCGTATTGGCGCTGCTCTATATCGTCATGCAGGGCTACGACGGCTACACCTTCGGAACCTTCATCTTCCGCTGGCTGCACGTCCTCAGCGGCATCATGTGGGTCGGTCTGCTGTACTACTTCAATTTCGTGCAGATCCCCAACATGCCGAAGATTCCCGACGAGCAGAAGCCGGCGATCGGCAAGGTCATCGCACCGGCCGCGCTTTGGTGGTTCCGCTGGGCTGCCATGGCAACCATCGCTACCGGCCTCATCCTCGCCGCCATGAACGGTTACCTCATCGAGGCGATCACCCTGGGGCTGACCGACGGCGTGCCGAAGCACACCATGATCGGCATCGGCATGTGGCTCGGCGCCATCATGTGGTTCAACGTGTGGTTCGTGATCTGGCCGAACCAGCAGCGCGCCCTCGGCCTCGTCGAGGCCGATGCCGCCAGCAAGGCCAAGTCGGCGCGCACGGCCATGCTGTTCTCGCGCACCAACACGCTGCTGTCGGTGCCGATGCTCTTCGCCATGGTATCGGCGCAGAACCTCTACTGAGTTCGTTGCACCGCGGCCCGCAGGGCCGCCGGCAGACTGCAAAAGAGACCGGAGCCACAAGGCTCCGGTCTTCTGCTAGGTCCGCCGTGACAAACTTCCGAAAAATTAATGCTGCCGACCGCCTTTGCTGTTGGAACTTTTCTGCCGGCTGACTAATTGTCCCTGAAGGACAGATGCGACCGAACCGGCCCGCCAGGAGCCGGGTTGCGTTTTAGACCGGACAGAGAGAGACAGAAAGAGAGACGGTATGGCGTTCGAGCTTCCCCCCCTTCCCTATGCAAAAGACGCACTGGAACCGCACTACTCGGCCAACACGCTGAGCTTCCATCATGGCAAGCACCACCAGGCCTATGTGACCAAGCTGAACGAGCTGATCGAGGGGACCGACAATGCCGGCAAGTCCCTCGAGGAAATCATCAAGACCAGCTCGGGCGGGCTCTTCAACCAGGCCGCCCAGGTGTGGAACCACACCTTCTTCTGGCACTCCATGAAGCCCGGCGGCGGCGGCAAGCCGAGCGGCGCTCTCGCGGCCGCCATCGACAAAGCCTTCGGCAGCCTCGACAAGTTCAAGGAGCAGTTCAAGACCGCCGGCGTCGGCCAGTTCGGCAGCGGCTGGGTCTGGCTGGTCATGGACGGCGGCAAGTTGAAGATCGTCACCACCGGCAACGCCGAGACGCCGCTGACCAAGGGCCAGACGGCCATCCTCACCTGCGACGTCTGGGAGCACGCCTACTATCTGGATTACCAGAACCGGCGTCCGGACTTCCTGCAGTCCTTCCTCGACAATCTGGTGAGCTGGGATTTCGCGGCGAAGAATCTCGAATCGGTGAAGTCGGCGCAGGCCGCCTGAACCCCTTCAACGACCGATAGTGAAAAGGGGCCCGAGCGGGCCCCTTTTTGCTTTGCCAGGCCGCGCGGTCAGTCGACGGCGATGAGCGCCGCCGCGACCCGCCGGTCCTCCGCCATCAATACATTGTAAGTGCGGCAGGCGGCACCGGTGTCCATCGGCTCCAGGGCGACGCCGCGTGCACGCGCGGCGGCGTGCAGCTCGGGATCGATGAAGGCCATGGCACGGCCGCAGCCGATCAGCAGTACCTCGACGGCCGGCTCGGCCGCCAGCACCGGCTCCAGGCTGGCGAGGTCGAGTTCCTCGATAGCGGTCAGCGGCCAGGCCGTCGACCAAGTGGGCAGCACCAGGATGGAGCCGCGAAAGCTCTCACCGGTGACCCGGAAGCCGCCGTTGCCGTAGCTCTCGATGACCTGGCGGCCCTGGGGAATGAGCGGCGTGATATCCATTTCCGCTCCCTTCTGAAGTCTGCGATGGGGTCAGGCCGTCGGCTTGACCGCGGCCACTTCCTTGGAGTCTTCCTTGTCGTCCTCGCCACCACGCCGCAGCTTCAGGTAGGACAGCAGCGGCACCGCCAGGCCAAAGGACGAAAAGGTGCCGATCGCGACGCCCCAGATCAGGCCGGCGGTGAAGCCGCGGATGACCTCGCCGCCGAAGAAGAACAGCGCGGAGAGTGCCAGCAGGGTGGTCAATGACGTCAGCAGCGTGCGCGACATCGTCGTGTTGATCGCCCGGTTGAGCAGCTCGGTCAGATCCAGCTTCTTGTAGCGGCGCAGGGTCTCGCGCACGCGGTCGAAGATCACCACGGTATCGTTGATCGAATAGCCGGCGATGGTCAGCACTGCGGCCAGGGTGGCGAGGTTGAACTCGATCTGGGTCAGTGCATAGAAGCCGATGGTCGCGATGACGTCGTGCGCCAGCGCGATCAGCGCCGCCACGCCGAACTGCCACTCGAAGCGGAACCAGATGTAGATGCCGATGGCCAGCATGGCGAGGACGGTGGCCAACAGGCCGGCCTCTTTCAGCTCGTCGCCGATCTTCGGGCCGACGAATTCCTGGCGGCGGATCTCCGTGCCTTCGCCGAGGGCGCTCTTCAGCTTCTCGACCGCTTCGATCTGCCCGACTTCGTCACTCTCCTGCCCCGCGACGTTGATCAGCACGTCGGTCGGCTCGCCGAACTGCTGCAAGGTCACCTGGCCGATGCCGAGGCCGCCGAGCCGGCTGCGCAACTCGGCGAGATCCGCCGGCTCCGCGGTGCGCACCTCGAGCAGGATGCCGCCGCGAAAGTCGACGCCGAAGTTGAGGCCCTGCACGAAGGCCAGGGCGATCGAGCCCACCACCAGCGCTGCCGAGAGGGCGAGGAAGAGGTTGCGCCGGCCCATGAAATTGAGGCCGAGATCGATGGGAAGCTTGCGGATCAACGCCATGCCTTGGGCTCCCTAGATCGCCAGCGCTTGCGGCCGACGGCGGCGCAGCCAGACCGCCACTATCAGGCGGGTCACCATGATGGCCGAGAACATCGAGGTCACCAGCCCGAGCGAGAGGGTGACGGCGAAGCCCTTGATCGGCCCCGAGCCGAAGTGGAACAGCAGCAGCGCGGCGATCAGCGTCGTCAGGTTGGAGTCGATGATGGTCGTCAGCGCGCGGCGGTAGCCGGCATCGACGGCGGTGACCGGCCCGCGCCCGTTGCGCGATTCCTCGCGGATCCGCTCGAAGATCAGGACGTTGGCATCGACCGCCATGCCGATGGTCAGCACGATGCCGGCGATGCCCGGCAGCGTCAGCGTTGCCTGCAGCACCGAGAGCGCCGCGACCAGGAGGATCAGGTTGATCATCAGCGCGACACTGGCCATGACGCCGAAGAGGCCGTAGGCCGCGACCATGAAAACCACGACCATGACGAGGCCGAGCACCGAGGCGATCTCGCCGGCGAGGATCGAGTCGGCACCGAGACCCGGGCCGACAGTACGCTCCTCCAGGTACTCGACCGGGGCCGGCAGGGCGCCGGCGCGCAGCAGCAGCGCCAGATCCTGCGTCTCCTGGACCGAGAAGCTGCCGGTGATGATGCCGTTGCCCCCGGTGATCGCCGACTGGATGCGTGGCGCCGAGATCACCTTGTTGTCCAGGATGATGGCGAAGATGCGACCGACGTTGTCGCGCGTGGCGTCGCCGAACTGCTTGGCGCCCAGGGTGTCGAACGAGAAGCTTACCGCCGGCCGGCCGTCCTGGTCGAAGCTCGGCTGGGCGTTGGTCAGGTGGTCGCCGTCGACCATCACCCGCTTGCTCACCACGTAGCTTTGCGGCAGGCCCGGGCGGAGTTCGGACGCGGCCGCCGGCAGGATCTCGAAGGACGGCGGAATGCGGTCGCCCGGTGAAATGGTTTCGTTGACGAAGCGGAAGCTCATCACCGCCGGTTCACCGAGGAGGTCCTTCAGGCGCCGTGGATCGTCGAAGCCGGGCACCTGGATGATGATGCGGTCGTCGCCGTGGCGCTGGATCGCGGCTTCACGAGTACCGGTCTCGTCGATGCGCCGGCGCATCACCTCGATGGACTGTGCCAGGATCGCATTGGCACGATCGCTCAAGGCGGCATCCGTGAAGGATACGCGCAAGCGGTTGTCGCCCAGCGACTCGATCGTGATCCCCGTATCGAAGGCGTTGATCCTGCTGCGTGCCTCACCCAGGTCGGCGGCATCGGCCAGGGTCACCTCGACGGCATCCCCGACGATGCCGACCTCGCTGTCGGCCAGTCCCGCCTGGCCGAGCGCACCACGCACTCCGTCTTCCAGGTTCTGGCGGTCCTTGTCGAAGGCGAAGCCGAGGTCGACGCCGGCCAGCAGGTAGACTCCGCCGCGCAGATCGAGGCCGAGGTTGATCTGCTGGTGCGGCAGGATGCTGCCCTCGTCGGCCATCTGCGTTGCCTGGTCGCGGCTGAGCAGCAGGTTCGGCGAAGCGTAGATCACCCCGGCCAGAACGACCAAGGCAATCAGAATGATTTGCCAACGAGGCAGATGGACCATCGGCCGGAGTGCCTTCCAGAACGGTCCGGGCCCCCTGGATCAGGTCAGGCGGGCCCGGCAGGGATCAGGGTTTGCCGCCGGGTTTGCCGCCGCCGAACAGGCTGCCGAGCAGGCTCTTCGCCTTGCTCGGGCCGGCATCGTTGGCCGGCCTGGACTCACCGTCGCCTCGCGGCGCCGCCTCGGTGCGGCTCAACACATCCGAAATGGTGTGCCGCACCACCCGCACCCGCACGCCCTCGGCCAGTTCAACCTGGGCCTCGGTGTCGCTGATGATCTTGGTGACGGTGCCGATCAGGCCGCCGGCGGTGACGACTTTGTCGCCGCGCCGCAGGGCCGACACCATCGCACGATGCTGCTTTACCTTCTTCTGCTGCGGGCGGATCAGCAGGAAGTAGAACACGACGAAGATCAGGATGATCGGCAGGAAGGTCATGAAGGGATCACCTCCGCCACCTCCTGCGGCCTGGGCATAGGCCGGCGAAATAAACATACTTAGACCTCTTCCGAGCAGTCAGACCGGCGGACTATAACGGCGCAGGCGCGAATTGCAACGTCACGAGAACGCCGCTTCCCGCCAAGCCTCGACAATTGACCCGGGGCTCGCGCCGCAATAAATTTCGCGGCCTAATTCAAACTGTTGCAATACGTCCCTTGGAGCATAGATGAACGGCCCCGACAGTGACAACCTCCTCCCGGTTCTCCAGCGCATCGCGGAGGCTTTGGAGCGACTCGCCCCTGCCCCCTCTTCTGCGGTCGCGCTGGAGGGGGCCGACGCCTTCGTCTGGCACCCCGAACGCGACCGGCTGGAGCCGGTTGTCCATGTAAATCGGGTCGACTTCTCCCTGTTGCAAGGCATCGGGCGGCAGGCGGAGACCCTTTATCAGAACACCCGGCGCTTCGCCGAGGGCCTGCCGGCCAACAACGCGCTGCTGTGGGGCGCGCGCGGCGCCGGCAAGAGCTCCCTGGTGAAGGCCGTGCATGCCCGGGTGAACGAGGACCGTCCGGACGGCGGGCGCCTCGCCCTTGTCGAGATCCACCGGGAGGACATTCCCACCCTGCCCCGCCTGCTGGCCCAGTTGCGCGCCGTGACGCGGCCCTGCGTGCTGTTCTGCGACGACCTCAGCTTCGACGGCGAGGACGCCAGCTACAAATCGCTGAAGGCGGTGCTGGAGGGCGGCATCGAGGGGCGGCCGGCCAACGTCATCTTCTACGCCACCTCCAACCGCCGCCACCTGATGCCGCGCGACATGATCGAGAACGAGCGCTCGACCGCCATCCATGCCTCAGAGGCGGTGGAGGAGAAGGTCAGCCTGTCGGATCGCTTCGGCCTCTGGCTCGGCTTCCACAACTGCGACCAGGACACCTATTTTGCAATGATCGAGGGCTATGCCGCGCGCTACGGCCTCGACCTGCCGAAGCCGCAGCTCCATGCCGAAGCACGCGAGTGGTCGGTGACCCGCGGCGGACGCTCCGGCCGCGTCGCCTGGCAGTACATCCAGGACCTCGCCGGACGCCTCGGCAAGCGGCTGGAGGAGTGAGGGCAGCAGCCGCGAAGAGGCGTTGCATTGGCATTGCACATCCTTCGAGACGACCGCTGCGCGGCCTCCTCAGGATGAGGTCAATGGGACGTGGCGCGAAGAAAGAACCTCATGCTGAGGAGCTTGCGTAGCAAGCGTCTCGAAGCACGCACGATAGCGGTTCGATGCTGCGGCACTTTCACGGCTGCGGCGCTTCCGCCCTCTCGATGGGGCCGTAGTCGCGCAGCACCGAGGCGACTCTCAAGCGATAATTGGCGAAGAGTTCGTAGCGCCCCCGCCCCTGCGCGGCCTGGTGCTCGGCGTGCCGGCGCCAGCGCTTCACCGCGTCCTCGTCGCGCCAGAACGACAGCGAGAGCATCTTGCCCTCCTCGGTCAGGCTGGCGAAGCGCTCGACCGAGATGAAGCCGTCGATCTGCATCAGCTCGGCCTTCAGCGTCGTCGCGATGTCCAGATAGGCCTCGCGGCAGCCCGCCTTGGGCCAGACCTCAAAAATCACCGCGTGCATCTCCGCTGCTCCTCTCCTGCGCCCCGGTTTGGCAAAGCAGTCTGGCAAAGCCCGCACATGCGATCCAGCCGCCTTGCTCCGATGGCGGTCGAACTATGCCGGCAGCGAGAGCCTCAGTCGGCGGCCGAAGCGGTGCGCGGGGAGAGCTGGGCCTCCGGGTTCACGGCACGGGTGCCGCGGCGCACCTCGAAGTGGAGCTGCGGACGATCGACATGGCCGCTGCTGCCGACCTTGGCGATGGTCTGGCCGCGCGTCACCTGGTCGCCGGCGGTGACCAGCAGTTCCTCGTTGTGGGCATAAGCCGTCACCCAGCCGTCGGCGTGCTTCACCAGCAGCAGCTTGCCGAAGCCCTTCAGCTCCTCGCCGGCATAGGCCACCACGCCGTTCTCGGCGGCACGCACCGGTGTGCCGCGCGGCGCGGTGATGTTGATGCCGTCGTTGTGCTCGCCGCCGCTCTTGGCGCCATAAGACGACAGCAAGGGTCCCTGCACCGGCCAGAGGAAGGACGAGCCGGCCCGGGGCGGCGGGTTGGCCAGGGCGGCGCGCACCGAGTCGCGCGATTTGGGCTCCGGTGCCGCAACGGCCGGCGGTGCAGACTGCGGCGCGGGCGCCGGCTGGTCCGGCGGCGTGTAGGCGATGTCCATCGCGCCCGGCTCGGCGTGCACCGCCGAGCCCGGCGTCGGCAGGATCAGCTTCTGGCCGAGCGGAATGGAATAAGGCGGCTGGATGCCGTTGAGGCGCACCAGCTCGCTGCGGTCGACGTCGTAGCGCTGGGCGATGTTGAAGACGGTGTCGCCGGGCGCCACCTCGTGCACCTGGGCGCGCGGCACCGCCAGCGCTTGTCCGATGGAAAGCGCATAGGGCGGCTGCAGGTCGTTGGCGTCGATGACCGCACGCACCGGCAGCCCAAAGCGCCGTGCGATACCGTAGAGGCTGTCGCCGCTGGCCACCACGTAGTGCCCGCCGGCCGGCGCCGCGACCTGTTCGGCCGCCGCCGGCTGTGCAGCCGCAGCTTCCGGCGCTGCGGCGGCCGGTTGTGGCGCCGCCTGCCGGGGCGCGGGCTGCGCCTGGCCGGCCGCCAGCGGCGCCAGTTCCTGAACCTCGACCTCGATGATGCCGGGCGGGCTGGACAGGCCGGTGGCTTCCGCCACCGCCGGGCTGCTCCAGGCCGCCAGGTCGGCCGGCGGGGCCGGCTTGCGCTGCGGCAGCGGCGGCGGGTCCTTCGGCGTCACGTAGCCCACGGGACGGTAGCTCGGCGCGGCGATGCAGCCGGCCAGGACCACCGCCGAGGCCAGCAGCACCAGCGGCGCCGCCCAGTAGCTTCCCGCTCTCATGCGACGTCTCCGCTGCGCTGGATGAGATTGGCTTGATCGCTCGGGATGCCCGCCACCAGGGGGACGAAGCGCACTTCGCTCAAGTGCTCCTCGACAATGCCCTCGGGGGTGCGGGTCAGGCGCAGCAGCGCCTGGTCGCGCGACGTCGGGCCCACCGGCAGCACCATCAGCCCGCCCTCGGCAAGCTGATCCACCAGGGCGCCGGGCACGCTGGTGGCCGCCGCGGTCACGATGATGCGGTCGAAAGGCGCCTGCTCGCGCCAGCCCTTCCAGCCGTCGCCGTGGCGGGCAGTGATGTTGTGCAGCCGCAGCTGGGCAAAGCGCGCCTCGGCGGTCTGCAGCAGCTCCTTGAAGCGCTCTATGGTGTAGACCCGGCGGCAGATGCGCGACAGCACCGCGGCCTGATAGCCGGAGCCGGTGCCGACCTCCAGGACCTTGGTGCGCCGGCTGGCGCGCAGGGCCTGGGTCATCAGCGCGACCACCTGCGGCTGGCTGAGGGTCTGCCCCTGGCCGATCGGGATCGCCATGTTCTCATAGGCCTGATGCCGGAAGGACTCCGGTGTGAAGACGTCGCGGGGGATGCGCTCGATGGCGGAGAGAACTTCGGTGTCCGCGATCCCTCCGCGGCGCAGCTCCATGATCAGACGGATCTTGCGCGAAGCCACCATCAGTCGAACACTCCCCGCATCCGCTTCATGGTCTCGCGGTGCGTGAGATCGAGATGCAGCGGCGTGACCGCGATGCCGCCCTTGGCCGTCACCGCCAGGTCGGTATCGGTGTCAGAGGAGTCATCGACCTGGTAGCCGCCGATCCATACGAAGCGGCGGCCGGAGGGGTCCTCGCCCTCGGTCACTGTGGTGCCCTGGTCGCGGCGGCCCTGGCGGCAGACGAAGATGCCGGTCACGTCCTCCGTCGGCACTGCCGGAAAGTTCACGTTGACCAGCAGGTCCTTGGTCCACTCGATCGCGGCGACGCGCCGCACGATGTCCGGCAGGAACTGCTCGGCCACCTTCCAGCGTACGGAGCCGTCGGCCTGGCGCTGCTGACTGAAGGCGATGGCGCGGATGCCCAGCAGCGCCGCCTCCATGGTGGCCGCGACAGTCCCCGAATAGGTGACGTCCTCACCCAGGTTGCCGCCGTCGTTGATGCCCGACAGCACGAGGTCCGGCGGAAACTCCGCCATGATCTGGTGATGGGCGATCAGCACGCAGTCGGTCGGCGTGCCGTCGACGGAGAAGCGCTTGGGGCCGAGCCGGCGCTGGCGCAGCGGGCGGCGCAGGGTCAGGGAGTGGCTGGTGGCCGACTGCTCGACCTCCGGCGCCACCACCCAGACGTCGTCGCTGATGGTCTTGGCCAGCTTCTCCAGTATCCTCAGGCCAGGCGCGTGGATGCCGTCGTCGTTGGTGACCAGCACGCGCGCCTTCTTGAGGTTGAGCGGCTTCCTAACCATCGGCAGCGATGACCTCCAGCCCGCCCATGTAGGGGCGCAGCACTTCGGGCACTGCGATGCTGCCGTCGGCCTGCTGGCAGTTCTCCATGACGGCGATGAGGCAGCGCCCGACCGCAACGCCGGAGCCGTTCAGCGTATGTACGAAGCGGGTGCCCTTCTCGTCCCCGGCGGGACGGAAGCGCCCTTTCATGCGGCGCGCCTGGAAGTCGCCGCAGTTGGAGCAGCTCGAGATCTCACGGTAGGCGTCCTGGCCGGGCAGCCAGACTTCGACGTCATAGGTCTTGGCCGCGGCGAAGCCCATGTCGCCGGTCGACAGCACCATGGTGCGATACGGCAGATCGAGACGCTGCAGCACCGTCTCGGCGCAGCCGACCATGCGCTCCAGCTCCTCGGCCGAGTGCTCCGGGGTGGTGATCGAGACCAGCTCGACCTTCTCGAACTGATGCTGGCGCAACATGCCGCGGGTATCGCGCCCCGCCGAGCCGGCCTCCGAACGGAAGCAGGGCGTCAGGGCGGTGAAGCGCAGGGGCAGCGCCTCGGCGGCGACGATCTCGTCGGCCACCAGGTTGGTCAGCGGCACCTCGGCGGTGGGAATCAGCCAGAGGCCGTGCGTGGTCCTGAACAGGTCTTCGGCGAACTTCGGCAGCTGGCCGGTGCCGTAGAGCACCTCGTCGCGCACCAGAAAGGGGGGCGCCACCTCGGTGTAGCCGTGCTCGGTGGTGTGCAGGTCGAGCATGAACTGGGCCAGCGCGCGGTGCAGGCGGGCGAGCTTGCCGCGCATCACCGCGAAGCGCGCGCCGGAAAGCTTCGCCGCCGCCTCGAAGTCGAGCAGGCTGAGCGCTTCGCCGAGCTCGAAGTGCTCCTTGGGCTTGAAGTTGAAGCGGCGCGGCTCCAGGTGGCTGCGCAGCAGGACGTTGGTGGTCTCGTCGGGCCCCTCGGGAACATCCGGCAGCGGCGCGTTCGGAAGGCCGCTCAGCAGCTCCTGCAACTCGTCGCCCAGCAGACGCTCGCCCTCCTCGGCCGCGGCCATCTGGTCCTTGAGGCCCGCGACCTCGGTCATCAGCGCCGCCGCGTCCTCGCCCTTGCGCTTGGCCTCGCCGATCGCCTTGGAGGCCTCGTTGCGCCGGGTCTGCATGGACTGCAGGGCGGTCTGCGCCTCGCGGCGCCGGGCGTCGAGGTCGAGGATGGCGGCCGACAGCGGCGCGACGCCGCGGCGCTTCATCGCGGCGTCGAAGGCCTCGGGCTCCTCCCGGATCCAGCGGATGTCGAACATAGCGGCACGCGACTCGGATTTGTTACAGGCGAATCGGGCCACTTATAAGGCCCCAGCGGCGCCCCTGTCCATGTCCGACTCGCCCGATTCGCCCAAGATTTGCCCCAGGAATCCGTGGCTTAGCTTCACGGTCCGGACCAAGGCCTCTGGCGAAACGGCTCTCGCGATTCGCAAATATCGGCAGAGCTAAAGTGATCTCTGAAGTTCGGCCCCGGCCGCCGGCCGGTCGACCAGGGTGTCGGTCGCCACCGCGCCGACCCACGTGTGGGGGAGCGCCAGCCGGACCGCCGGGGCTGCGCCCAGGAAGACCCCGCGGATCAGCCCGATGTCGAAATCGATGTCACCGGAAGCGATCATGAAGGACATGAGAGTATCCGCCGAAGGCCCTGAAAAGGTGAGATCTTCGATCGAAGCAGGGTCGAAGGCCTGCTGCGACACCAGGGCGGCGAGGAAGATCTTGATTCAGGTCTTGCCGGGGATTCAGGTTTTGACCGGGGAGGTTCCACCACCGGCGGGCGTGCCGCCGTCGTCGTCCTCGTCGTCGAAGTCGTCTTCGCCATCGAGGTTGAAGTCGTCCTCCGCCTCACGCTTGGCGCGCTTCTTCTCGACCATCTTCGCCATGATGATCGATATCTCGTAGAGGATGATGATGGGCACCGCGAGGCTGATCTGGCTCAGCGGGTCGGGCGGCGTAAAGATCGCCGCCACGATGAAGACGCCGACGATGGCGTACTTGCGCTTGGCGGCCATGCCCTTGGAGGTGGCGAGGCCGACCCGCGCCAAAAGGGTCATCACTACCGGCAGCTGGAAGCACAGGCCGAAGGCGAAGATCAGCTGCATCAGCAGGGAGAGGTACTCGTTGACCTTCGGCTCGAGCTGGATCGGCAGGCTGTTCTCGCCCCCGGGCACCTCGAAGCCGATGAAGAAGGTCGCGGCGAAGGGGAAGATGACGTAGTAGACCAGCGCGCCGCCGGTGAAGAACAGGAAAGGCGTGGCGACCAGGAAAGGCGCCAGCGCCGACTTCTCGTGCCGGTAGAGCCCCGGCGCCACGAAGAGCCAGAGCTGGGTCAGGAAGACCGGGAAACAGATGAAGGCGGCGGCGAAGAAGGCCACCTTCACATAGGTGAAGAAGACCTCCGTCAGCGCCGTGAAGATCAGCCGCCGCTGGTGCTCGGCGATGCCGTGCTCCAGCATCACATCGGCCAGCGGCTGCGCCAGATAACCGAAGATCGGCTGCGCGAAGTAGAAGCAGACGAGGAAAACCACCAGCAGCGCGATCACTGAATAGAGCAGGCGCTGGCGCAGCTCGATCAGGTGATCGAGCAGCGGCATCTTCTTGTCTTCGGGAGCGTCGGTCACCGTGGTCATGCGGACTGCTTCGAGTCCTCGCTGGCCGGCTTTTCATCCGCCGTCCCGCCTGCGGCAACGGGCGCTTCGGCAGGCTTCGGCAGCGAATGGGCCGGCGCCACGCTGGCCGGCTGGGTCACCATCTTGGCGGCGACGCGGTCGGCATTGCTGTCCTTGCCCTCGCCCGCCGGGGCCGGCTTGGCGGCGTCGCCTTCTCGGCGGGCTTCGCGCTCGACGTCCCTCACCTCGCTGGCGAGTTCGTCGTCCGGATCGATGGCATTGGAGATCGTGCGCCGGAGGTTGCCGCCCCGGGTCGCGTCCAGCGCCTTGCGGGCGTCTTCCAACTCCGCCTCGCGGACAATGTCGTCGATCCCGGACTGAAATTCACGCGTGAGGGAACGCGCCTTGCGCATCCACTGCGCAGCGGTCTTCATCGCCCTGGGAAGATCTTTCGGCCCGATCACGATCAGCGCAATAAGCGCGATGACCGCCATTTCGGACCAACCGATATCAAACATGGCCGCCCATCATCGGCAGGTGGAAGCGAGCAGGCGCAACCGGCACCGCCTCAGCCGTTGGCCGCCTTGTCCTTCTTTTCGGTGGAAGACGACATCGCGACGCTGTCCTGGTCGATGACCTTGTGACCGTCGCCGGCATCCTCTTCCTTCTTCTTTCCGTCTTCCTTCAGACCCTTCTTGAAGGCGTTGATGCCCTGTCCCATGTCGCGCATCAGCTTCGGAATCTTGCCGCCGCCGCCGAACAAAACAAGTACAACCGCCAGCACGATGAGCCAGTGCCAGATACTAAAGGTTCCCATTCCGGGATCTCCCTCACATTTGTCGTGATCGCCTCTTGGGGCGGACTATCGCAAAAAGGCCCCGCCGCCGCAACGCTCCAGCGCGATAGGGTTAACCGTCGGATGAGGCCTGCTCGCGCGGAAAAACAAAGGCTTGAGCGCGATCGAGCGCGACAGCCAGAAGCTGGTTCTCCGGCGGCAGGAACCGACCCGGCACCCTGGCATGGAAATGGGGTGCGCCCTCGGGAAGTTCCAGGCTTCGCAGGTGAACCAGGGAGGTTCGGCCCATCAGGCGCGCCGCCAGCACCGCGACACTGTGCGGCGGCAGCGGGCAGCCGTCCTCCACCGGGCTCAGGTGCAAGGCTTCCGGGCGGATCAGCACCTGCACCAGACTGCCCTCGGCACGGCCATCGGCGCCCACCGTTCCGAAAGGCGTGGCCACCTCGCCTGCTTCAACAACGCCTTCCAAATAGTTGATTTCGCCGAAGAATGAGGCAACGAAGGCGTCGCTGGGCTGATAGTAGAGGTTGGCCGGCGTGCCGAGCTGCACGATGCGCCCCTCCCGCATCAGGGCGATCCGGTCGGCCATGAACATGGCCTCCTCAGGGTCATGGGTCACCATCAGCGTGGTGGTGTTGCTGCGCTTCAGCACGTGCAAGGTATCGTCACGCACCTGCTGGCGCAGGCGGGCATCCAGGTTGGAGAAGGGCTCGTCCAGCAGCATCACGCGCGGCTGCGGCGCCAGCGCGCGGGCGAGTGCGACGCGCTGCTGCTGGCCACCGGAGAGCATGTGGGGATAGGCCGCGGCAGATGCCGCCATGCCGACCAGCTCCAGCGCCTCGTCGACCCGCGCCCGCCGCTCGGCCGCCCCCAGGCGGCGCAGTCCGAAGGCCACGTTGTCGGCGATGGTGAGGTGCGGAAACAGGGCGTAGTCCTGGAACACGAGGCCGACGGAGCGGTCTTCCGGCGGCCGCTCGCGACCCTCGCCGGCCACCACCTCGCCGTCGACCAGCACCCGGCCCTGCTGCAGCGGCTCAAGCCCGGCTGCCACCCTGAGGGCCGTGGTCTTGCCGCAGCCGGAAGGCCCCAACAGGCAGACCACTTCGCCGCGCTCCAGGGTGAGGTCGAGGTCATCGACGGCCAGGATATCGCCGAAGGCATGGCTAACATGCTCCAGAGAGAGCGCGGGCATGGCTGGCGGCGATCTTCGTCGGTCGGCCGGCGCCCGGCTCAGCCGGCGCTGCGCTGGCGGTGATGCCGGGCGGCATCGTCCTCGGACTGGCCCGGATCCTCGTCCTGGTCCTCGTCCGGGTCGTCGTCCTCATCGTCGTCCTGGTCATCGTCATCGTCGTCCGCGGCGGCTTCCGCCGCGACGTCCAGCGCATCCTCGAGGTCTTCGTCAGCGTCGAAGTCAGCGTCCTCCTCGAAATCCTCCGCATCGCCGGCACCGCCGGACATCTCGGCTTCGGCCTCCTCCGCGTCGTCAGCCCGGGCTTCGTCGTCGTCCTCAGACGCTGCGGCAGATCCCATGCCGACATCAACCGCCCCGCCGGAGGCCGCAAGGTCGACCTCCTGCGGCAGCAGGTTCTCGCCGAAGGTCTCTTCCAGCAGCTCGCGTTCGCTACCGTCGATCAGCTCGCTGTCGTCGTCGTCCTCATCGTCGGCCGCTTCCGGCATCACGTCGCCGGCGGCCGGCAGCAGGCCGCGGTCGCCGAGGGCGGTCAGCGCCGGACGCGCGTCGAGCAGGCCGGCGGCCTTCAGCTCCTCGACGCCCGGCAGGGCATCGGTGGATTCCAGGCCGAAGTGATCGAGGAAGGCATCGGAGGTGCCCCAGGTGACCGGCCGGCCCGGCGTCTTGCGCCGGCCCTTGGGTCGGATCCAGCCGATCTCCAGTAGCGCGTCGAGGGTGCCCTTCGACAGGGCGACACCGCGGATCTCCTCGATCTCCGCCCGGGTCACCGGCTGGTGGTAGGCGATCACCGCCAGGGTCTCCAGGGCGACGCGCGACAGCTTGCGCACCACCTTGTTCTCCAGCTCCATGCGCGGGGCGAGATCCTCGGCGGTGCGGAAGGCCCAGCGCCCGCCACGCTTCACCAGGTTCACGCCGCGGTTGGCGTAGAGCGCTTCCAGGTCGGCGAGCAGCGGCTCGAGAACGCAGTCATCCGGCAGGAAGCGGGCCAGCTGTGCCGGCGCCAGCGGTTCGGCGGACGCGAACAACAAGGCCTCGACCAAACGCAGGTTGTCGAAGTCCGAGGCGCCGGTCTCCTCGTCGCCGGAGACATCTTCTTCGTCGAAGGCATCTGCTTCGGCTTCATCGGAAGCGACGTCATCGGAAGCTTCAGGCTCGGAAAACTCCGATGCCCCGGCGTCGGCTGCGACGGCTTCGCCTTCGGTCGGCTCGCGCCCGGTGCTCTCCGCTGCGGGAAGCTCGGCCTCGGGGATTTCGATCTCAGGGGTTTCGGAGGTCATAGCTGCTCCTGTTGATCCTCGGCGGCGCTGCGCAGGTAGATGGTCCCGAAGGTCGCTTCCTGACGGATGCGCAGCTTGCCTGCCTTACACATTTCCAGACTGGCCGCAAAGGTCGAAGCCAGGGCCGAACGCCGCAGCAGCGGGTCGCCCCGCAAATCCGGCGGCAAGAAAGACGCCAGCGTGCGCCAGCCGGGAATGGCGCCCAGCATGCTGGCGAGCCGGGTCGCCGCCTGGTCGACCGAGACAAGCTCGGTGCGGCGGATTTGCAGGTGCGCCGGCCCCTCCTTGGCACGCTGGCGGCCATAGGCCTTCAGCAGATCGAAGAGCGTCGCTTCGTAGGTGGTGGTGGTGCGGGTGCGCGGGCGCTCCGGCGTGCCGCGCCCGAAGACATCGTTGCCGAGCTGCGGCAGCAGGATGATCTTCTCGCCGGCATCGCGCATGGCCTGCAGGCGCTGCATCTGGAACTTGAGGGCCGCGGCCATCTCGGCGCCGCTCGGCTCCTCCTCGCTGCCGGTCTCCGGCAGCAGCAGGCGCGATTTCAGGTAGGCCAGCCAGGCCGCCATGACGAGGTAGTCGGCGGCCAGCTCGAGTCGCAGCGACCGCGCCTCCCGCACGAACTCCAGGTACTGCTCGGCAAGATCGAGGATGCGGATATGCTTGAGGTCGACCTTCTGGTTGCGCGCCAGCTCCAGCAGCACGTCGATCGGGCCGGCATAGCCGTCGAGTTCCAGCAGCAGGCGGTCGCGGACTGCGCTGCGCGCGCCCTCCACCCCCTCCTCGAAGGGCACCACCTCACTCACGCTGCAGGTCCTCCCAAAAAACGCTTCACAGGCGGATTCCCTCCGGCAGCCCCGCCAGCCAGGTGAAGAACGGCATCAGCCAGTTGACCGGCGGGCGAATCACGAGATCGAAGAACGACAGGTTATCACCAATGGCCCGCCCTGCGTAGGGCAGCAGGAAGAAGGCCGCGATCAGCAGAATCAGTCCGTAGCGCTCCATGCGCGCCAGCGGCGCCGCCAGGCTGATGGGCAGCAGGCCGACCGCGATGCGTCCGCCGTCGAGCGGCGGCAGCGGCAGCAGGTTCAGCACCGCCAGGATGAGGTTGAGGATGATCGAGTTGAAGAGGGTCTGGCGCAGCCAGTCCCCCGCCGGATCGGGCAGCAGCCCGGCCGGATGGAACAGCAGCGCCGAGATGAACGCCAACAGGAAGTTGGCCATCGGGCCGGCCGCCGCCACGTAAATCATGTCGCGGCGCGGCTTGCGCAGGCGGTGGAAGGCGACCGGCACCGGCTTGGCGTAGCCGA
>CAYYIV010000010.1:66815-139501 GCA_964472095.1 uncultured Pelagibius sp. | reverse complement strand
GCTTGCGGCCCAGCTCGCGGCTCCACATGCCGGCGGCCAGCACCACGGTCTCGGCCTGGTAGACGCCGTCGTCGGTGAGCAC
This sequence comes from uncultured Pelagibius sp., assembly GCA_964472095.1. Lineage (GTDB taxonomy): Bacteria > Pseudomonadota > Alphaproteobacteria > Kiloniellales > Kiloniellaceae > Pelagibius. The sequence goes on along the minus strand of CAYYIV010000010.1, from coordinate 139,419 downwards.
CTCGGTGATACGGCCGTCGGCCACCGTCGCATCGAGCACCAGCTTGCCCTGCACGATCTTCACGCCCTGCCGCCGTGCGCCGGCGGCGATGGCTTGGCAGAGGCTCGCCGGGTCGACCTGCCCGTCGCTGGGGATGAAAGCGGCGCCGAGCACGCCCTTGGGATCAATCAGCGGGAAGAGGTCATAGGCCTCCTGCGGGCCGATGACCTGCATCTCCAGGCCGAAGCTACGCGCCATGGTGGCGAGGCGCCTGACCTCCAGCATGCGGTCGGGCGAGCAGGCCAGGCGCAGGCTGCCGACTTTCTTCCAGTCGATCGCCTGGCCGGTCTCCGCCTCCAGGCGGTCGTAGAGTTCGACCGAGCGCTGCAGCATGCGGGTGGTGTTACGCGAGGAGCGCAGCTGACCGACGAGACCGGCGGCGTGCCAGGTCGCCCCCTCCGTCAGGGCTGCCTTCTCCAGCAGGACGATGTCTTTTTCACCCGCCTTGGCGAGGTGGTACGCGATGGAGCAGCCGATGATGCCGCCCCCGATGATGAGATACCTGCACTGCAACCTGTTCGACACGACCGGGACCCCCGAAAGAAGCGGTCCCCAAACTCTGCCGAAGAACCCACATTAGTCAACGGTCGGTATGCGCTTTTGTGGAACCAACAGAGGTGGCTTCATTCCGACAGGCTCCGCAGGCGCCTTTCGAGAAAGCGCCGCTCCGGTCCCTGCCCGGTCAGCGCGAGGGCCCGCTCATAAGCGGCGCGCGCCTCCGCGGCGCGGCCGAAGCGCCGGCAGAGGTCGGCGCGGGCCGCGTGCAGCAGGTGATAGTCGCGCAGATGGCCGCGGGCGAGGATGGCTTCCACGAGGGCGAGGCCCGCCGCGGGCCCGTCGCGCATCGCCACCGCCGCAGCGCGATTCAGCTCCACCACCGGCGTCGGCATGACACGCAGCAGGGCATCGTAGAGCGACACGATCTGCGCCCAGTCGGTCGCCGCCGGCCGCGACGACCGCGCGTGCACCGCCGCGATCGCCGCCTGCAGCAGGTAGGAACCGAGGCGCCGCGCCGCCATGGCCCGTTCGACCAGGGCGAGGCCCTCGGCAATGAGCGCGTGGTCCCACAGCGAGCGATCCTGCTCGTCCAGCAGGATCAACTCGCCGTCCGCCGAGCTGCGCGCGGCGCGACGCGATTCCTGCAGCAGCATGAGCGCAAGAAGACCGAGCGTCTCGGTATCGGGCAGCAGCTCGGCCACCAGCCGCCCCAGCCGGATCGCCTCCCTTGAGAGATCCTGCCGCGTCACCGTGTCGCCGGACGAGGCAGAATAGCCCTCGTTGAATACCAGATAGACGACCTGCAGGACGCTGTCCAAGCGCTCGGGCAGCTTGTCGCGCGACGGCACCTCGTAGGGAATGCGGTCGTCGCGAATCTTGGCTTTCGCCCGCACGATGCGCTGCGCCAGGGTGGGAGCCGTCACCAGAAAGGCGCGGGCGATCTCCTCGGTCGTGAGCCCGCAGACCTCACGCAGCGTGAGCGCGATCTGCGCATCCGGGGAGAGCACCGGATGGCAGCAGGTGAAGATGAGGCGCAGGCGGTCGTCCTCGATGTCCTCCGTGTCGTCGAGCATCTCCTCGGCCGTCTTGGCGCCGCCGGCCTCGGCGTAGAGGCGCTCGGCCATCTCGCCCCGGGCGGCGTCGAAGCGGGTACGCCGGCGCAGGCGGTCGATCACCTTGAAACGTCCGGCGGACACGAGCCAGGCGCGCGGATTGGCGGGCAGGCCCTCTGCCGGCCAGCGCGCCGCCGCTGCCGCGAAGGCCTCGTGCAGCGCCTCCTCGGCGAGATCAAAGTCGCCCAGCAGGCGGATCAGCGTGGCCAGCACGCGGCGCGATTCGGCGCGGTATGTCGCTTCGACCGCGGCGCGGCCGCTGCTGGCGCTGTCCTCGCTCATCGTCCGCAGCGCCTCACGGCTGGCGACAGCCGCCCTCGCTGATCGGCCGCACCTCGACGCTGCCGAGGCGGGCCGCGGGGATGCGGCCGGCGATTTGGATGGCCTCGTTCAGGTCGCGCGCTTCGAGGAGAAAGAAGCCGCCCAGCTGCTCCTTGGTCTCGGCGAAGGGCCCGTCGGTTACGGCAAGCCGCCCGTCACGCACGCGCACCGTGGCGGCCGCGCGGACCGGCTCCAGCGCTTCAGAGGCGATGACATGGCCGCTGTCCTGAAGCTCTTCGTCGAGCGCGAGCTGCTCGTTCGCTAGGCCGCGATAGTCATCTACTGACAGGGCGCTCAGCTGTCTTTCTTCGTTGTAGACTAGGCAGAGGTATTTCAAGTGGCGATCCTCCCAGCTATTCCAGGTCCATGACCGGCCGCACCTCGATGCTGCCGAGGCAGCCGGGCGGGATCTTGGAAGCCAGCCGGAGGGCCTCCTGCTGGTCCGCCGCCTCGATGAGGATAAAACCGCCGAGTTGCTCCTTGGTCTCAGCGAAGGGTCCGTCGGTGGCGGTGACCTTGCCGTCCCGCCAGCGCAGCGTGGTGGCAGCGCGCGCGCCTTGCAGCGCCGCAGACTCGACGTAGTGGCCGCCGCGACGCAGTTCGTCGTCATAGGCCAGGCTGTCGCGCACCAGCGTGTCGAAGGCCTCCTTCGACAGGGCGTCGAGCTTCTTCTCGTCATAGTAGACCAGGCACAGATATCTCATCGAGCGGTCCTTGTGATCCCGACGCCAGTTCTCCTGAGATGGTCGTCCGACACCTCCCGGAATCGACAACCCTCCCTCCAAAAAAATCTTGCCGTTTTTCGCCCGACACCGTCGAAACCGGCCGGTCCCGCACGACTAGGGCATGAAAGGAGAAGAACCATGTGCCCCGGATGCATGACCGCCGCAGCCCTGCAGGAGCTCGGCCCCAATCCCGCCGCCACGCTGCTCGCCCTGGTCGCCCGGTCGTTGCCGCGACGCCGCAGAGCGCAGCCTAGCACCGACGCAGAAATCGCCAAATACCAAGCGAGCAAGCCCGCTTGCCCCAACCAGACCCATGGAGGATGAGATGACCGAAGCAAGGATCGTTTCGCCCAAAGAGTGGACGGCCGCGCGCAAGGCGCTGCTGCAGCAAGAAAAAACGCTGACCCGCCAGCGTGACCGCCTGAACCAGGCGCGCCAGGCGCTGCCCTGGGTGAAGCTCGAGAAGAGCTACGTGTTCGAGGGAGCGGATGGACCGGTCGGCCTCGGTGACCTCTTCGAGCAGCGCAGCCAGCTCATCGTCCAGCACTTCATGCTGGGGCCGGGGTGGAAGGACGGCTGTGTCGGCTGCTCCTTCCTGGCCGACCACATCGACGGAGCCCTGGTGCACCTCGCACACCACGACGTGAGCTTCGTCGCCGTGGCGCGGGCACCCTATCCCGAGATCGCCGCCTTCAAGGAGCGCATGGGCTGGAAGTTCCGCTGGGTGTCGTCCTACGGCAGCGACTTCAACTACGACTTCAACGTATCTTTCACCCCCGAGCAACTGGCGAAGGGCAAGGTCACCTACAACTACGAGACCATCGATGCCTCGATCGAGGAGATGTCCGGCGCCAGCGTGTTCTACCGCGACGAGGCCGGCGCCATCTTCCACACCTACTCGTCCTACGGACGCGGCGGCGAGGAGATGCTCGGCACCTACATGCTGCTCGACATCACGCCGAAGGGCCGCAATGAGACGGGCCCCACCGGCAACCTCACCGACTGGGTGCGCCATCACGACCGCTACGACGAGGCCGGTCGAGTCGACGCGACCGGGCGCTACATCGCGACCGGCATGTGACAGAGTGATCGAGGACGGCAGGCCGCCGATGCGACCTGCCGTCCCCGCAAACGGAGAAGTCAGATGAATGAAGCGAGTGAGATCGCCGGTGTCGGGCCTCAATCATTTCTCACGATGTCGCGGCGGAACCTGCTGAAGGGGTTGGCCGGTGCCGCCGCAACCGGCACCATGACCGGGGCCGGCATCGCGGCTACAGACATGACCCCTTTCAGCTACCACGCACCGCAGCAGGCACTGGACGACTTGAAGGCGCGGCTCGACCGCACGCGCTTTCCAGAGCGCGAGCCGGTAGACGACTGGTCGCAGGGCGTACCACTCGCCCGGCTGCGTGCGCTGGTGGACTACTGGCGCCGCGACTACGACTGGCGCCGCTGCGAGGCCAGGCTGGACGACTTCGACCAGTTCAAGACCGAGATCGACGGCCTCGGCATCCACTTCCTGCACGTCCGCTCGCCGCATGCGGATGCCCTGCCGATGCTGCTGACCCACGGCTGGCCGGGCTCGGTCATCGAGTTCTTCAAGGTCATCGGCCCCTTGACCGATCCGACCGCTTACGGCGGCGCGGCAACCGACGCCTTCCATCTCGTCGTGCCGTCCCTGCCCGGCTTCGGCTTCTCCGACAAGCCGCTGGAGACCGGCTGGAACTCCGCCCGCATCGCCCGCGCCTGGGCGGAGCTCATGCAGCGCCTCGGCTACCGGCGCTACGTCGCCCAGGGCGGCGACTGGGGCGCCGATGTGACGACCAAGATGGCACAGCAGCGCGCCCCCGGCCTCGCCGCCATCCATCTCAACATGCCCCTCGTCTTCCCGGAGGAAGGCTCCGGCCAGCCGCTCACGGAGGAGCAGCAGCGGGCTGCCGCGAAGTTGCAGCGGTTCCAGACGGACGGCTTCGGCTACTTCCTGCTGCAGTCGACGCGCCCGCAGACGGTTGGCTATGCCTTGACGGACTCGCCGGCGGGCCTCGCCGCCTGGATCTACGAGAAGTTCCACGCCTGGACCGACAACCAGGGCAGCCCGGAGGACGCCGTGACCGTGGACGAAATGCTGGATAACATCACGCTCTATTGGCTGACGCAGACGGCGGCTTCCTCGGCGCGCATCTATCACGAGAACGAGAAGGACGGCTTCTACGGCGGTGTCGTCGACCTGCCGGTGGGTGTCAGCATCTTCCCCGACGAGATCGTGCCGGCGCCACGAAGCTGGGCCGACCGGGTCTTTCCAAACCTCATCCACTGGGGCGAGTTGGACCGCGGCGGCCACTTTGCCGCCTTCGAAGAGCCCGACCTTTTCGTCGAGGAACTGCGCACCTGCTTCCGCTCGATCCGATAAGGCGGGCCGGCTTCGCCGCCACGCCTCACGGCCGCACCAGGGTCCAGCCTTCCTCGCTGCGCTGGAGCAGGTGGGCGACGCCGGTCTGCACCATCTCGACGCCTTCGATGAGCGCCGGCCGCGCGCCCTCGTTGCGCGTCATGGTATCAAGGGTGTTGCCGCAGGCGCTGAAGGTGACGTTGATCATGCTCTGCAGGAAGTTGGTCAACCGCTGCTTCACCGGCGAGGTGTCGGAACGCAACATATGGAGGCCGTCGCCGAAGGCAACCACCTCGATCTCGACCTCTTCGCCGATCCCGCTGTAATGGCGCGACACGTTGGCGGCGACATCGAGCACGGCGTTCATTTTCGCCATGTCAGCCTCGCTGATGTAGAGCACCAGCCGGTGGTAGCCGTCTTCGGGTACCTGGGCGGCCGCTGGGGAGCTGGCCAGGGCGATGAAAGCCAATCCCGCCAGGCACAGCGACTTCAGCACAAACTGCACGACATCCTCCCTCGGGACTGACCGCTGCCCCGCCGCCGAGCCGGCCAGCCGATCGGAATCGGGCCTCAGTCGACCGCGCCGGCGCCTTGGCCGTCATCCTCGCTGTCCGGGGTGACGTCGAGCACGCGCGCCCGCATGGTAATCTCGACCGGGCCCGGCTTGCAGTCGGCCATGCAGGGCTCGCGGTTCGGGGCGTTGTGCGCTTCCGCGTCCCGGTCATCCATGAAGAAGTTCTCCTCGTTCGGCAGCCGCACCGAGGTGAAGTTCTCCTTCGTCAACTCGAAACCCTCCTCGGTGACGATGTCGTTGAGGTAGAGCAGATAGGCCGTGACGGCGTAGACGTCGTCGTCGCTCATCGAGCGGGCATCGCCGAAGGGCATGGCGCGGCGCAAGTAGTCGTAGACCGTCGAGAGATAGGGCCAGTAAGACCCGAGGGTCTTCACCGGGCGATCGGCCGTCAAGCTGTCCTGGCCCCCGGCCAGCACCGGCCAGCGGTCGCGGCCCTCGCCGAAGTCGCCGTGGCAGACGGCGCAGGCCTCGGCAAAGATCACCTCGCCCTCGGCCACTGTGCCGCGGCCTTCGGGCAGGCCGGCGCCGTCCGGACGCACGTCGATGTCCCAGGCCGCGATCTCCGCTTCCGTCGCACCGCGGCCGAGGTGGAAGACGCCATGATCGGGCAGCGGCGTATCCTTGGCGCTGGCAGGCGCTACCGCCACCGCGACCTGCTGCCCAGGCTGAACCGGATCGGCGGCAGGGGTCGGTTGCGGCGATGCGGCGGCCGCCGGCGCCGCGCCCGCCGAGAAGGTCTTCAGGTAGGCGATGACGTCGGCCCGCTCGCTCTCCTTGCGCAGGCCGGCGAAGCTCATGCGATTGCCCTTGATGTAGCCTTTGGGATCCGCGAGATAGGCGTCCAGGGTCTCGTCAGACCATGCAGTGCCGGCCGCGCCGGCGTCGATCATGGCCTTGGAGTACTTGAAGCCCTCGGAGCCCCCGGCGGCGCGCGCCATTACGTCGTTGAGATGCGGGCCGACCTTGTGTTTGGCGTCTTCGCCCACCGCGTGGCAGGCGGCGCAGCGCTTGAACACCTTTTCACCGCTGGCCGCATCGCCCGCCGCCCAGGCCGAGGCGGCGGGAAACGCCAGAGCCAAGCCGGCCGCCGCTGCGAGCTTAAGAAGCTTCGACATTCTCGACCACCCCATCGGCTTTCACGTACCAAGTCTGGATTCCGTTGTTGTGATAGATCGAGTTCTCGCCGCGGGCGGCGCGCAACTCGTCCTTGGTCGGCTGCACGATGCCGGCCTCGTCGATGGCGCGCGACTGCAACAGCAGTTCCGAGCCGTCCCAATCGATGTCGAGGTAGAAGCGATGCAGCGCCTTCGAGAGGCTGGGTCCGTCGAGCCGCGCGGTACGCCAGTTGCGCCCGCCGTCGATGCTGACGTCGACCCGCTTGATGGTGCCGTTACCGGACCAGGCGAGGCCGGAGATCACCAGCGGGCCGCGGCCGTGGGTTACGGGCGCCTGCGGGCTGGGGCTGGTGATGACCGACTTCACGTCCATCATCCAGGTAAAACGCCGCGCCCTGCCGTCAGCCATGAGGTCGGTGTACTTGGACGTTTCCTCGCGGTGGTGCCAGGCCATGTCGCCGATCTCAAGCCGGCGCAGCCACTTGACCCACATGTTGCCCTCCCACCCGGGCACGACCAGCCGCAGCGGGTAGCCTTGCTCCGGACGCAGCGCTTCACCGTTCATCTTGAAGGCGACCATGCAGTCGTCGAGCGCCTTTTCCATCGGGATAGAGCGGGTCATCGCCGAAGCGTCGGCGCCCTCGGCGAGCAGCCACTTGCCGCTGGCCTTTACGCCCGCTTCCTCCAGCAGATAGCGCAGCCGCACGCCCGTGTAGACGACACAGTGAACCATGCCGTGGGTGAACTGGCAGCCGTTCAGCTGGGCGCCGCGCCACTCCATGCCCGAGTTGGCCGCGCACTCCAGAAAATAGACCCTGTTCTCGCGTGGGAAGCGCCTGATGTCCTCCATGGTGAACACCAGGGGCTTGTCGACCAGGCCGGCGATCATCAGGCGGTGCATGGCGGGATCGACCTCGGCGATGCCGGCATGATGGCGTTCGAAGCAGAGGCCGTTCGGCGTGATGATGCCGTCCAGCTCGTGCAGCGGGGTGAAGTTCACCGAGGAGACCGGGTCGGCCGTCAGCCAAGCGACGTTGCGGCGCACCACGTTGCTCTCGAACTGAGACGGCGTGCCGTAGGGCCGCGCGTCGACTCCGTCGCCCAGATAGCGGTTCCAGTCCTGGATCTCGGTGATCGCCGGCTCGCCGGCCGCCGCAGGGCTTGCGCGCAGGCCGGCCAGGGCCGCGCCGGCACCGGCGGCCAGGCCGGCGGTCAGCAGCTGGCGCCGCGAGGGCCCCGCTGCGGCCGCCGCCGGTTGCGCCGCCCGGACAAGGGGATTCATTTTGCCGGATAGGCTCGACATAGTTCTGCTCCGAAAAGTCAGGGCGCTGTTGCGCCGCCTCAACCGCTAGCCGGCCACCTTGACCGACTGGTTCTCTTCGACGTGGACGTCGGGATGCTTCTGCAGGTGGGCCTCGACGACGTCCCAGACCGGCGGCCCTTCGGTGCCTTCGTTTACTGAGGCCCAGCCGGCGACCACGTAGTTGCGCGCCGGGTCGATCGGCTCTCCCGTCGCCAGCAGGGTCATCTCGGAGATGCGCGAGCCGATGGACTGCTGCGGGTCGATGCGGTAGCCCATGCCGCCGACGCGCACCATATCACCGCCCTGCTGGTAGTAGGGATCGGGATTGAAGAGGTTGTCGGCGACATCCTCCAGGATGTCCTTGACCAGCTGCCCGCTCATGGTCGAGCGATAGGCCTCCGGATAGGTCATCGAACAGGCGTTGTGGACGTCTTCGACGGTGATCGCCTGGCCCGGCAGCAGCGAGGTGCCCCAGCGGAAGCCCGGCGAGAGGGCGATTTCCGCGTCGCGCTCGGCCAGCAGCGCCTGGCAGATCAGATCGTCGAAGGTGCCGTTGAAGTTGCCGCGGCGGTAGAGCAGCGAGTCCGTGCGTCCGAGCTCGCGGCGCAGTTCGTCCTCGTAGGGCGCGCGCAAGGTATCGATCAGGGACGCCACCTCCGGGTCCGGCGTGATGACGTCGGAGAACACCGGAATCAGGCGGTAGCGGTAACCCTTGATCGCGCCATCGGCGACGTTGAGGTCGAGGCGGGAGACGAACTTGCCGTTCGACCCCGAGGCGATCAGCATAGTCTTGCCGACCAGTACCGGCTCCGGCAGGGCGTCGTGAGTGTGGCCGGTGAGGATCACATCGATCCCCTCGACCCGGCCGGCCAGCTTGCGGTCGACGTCGAAGCCGTTGTGCGACAGCAGCACGACCAGCTCGGCGCCCTCCCCGCGCGCCGCCGCCACGTTCTTCACCACCTCCTCCTCGCGGATGCCGAAGCTCCAGTTCGGGATCATCCAGCGCGGGTTGGCGACCGGCGTGTAGGGGAAGGCCTGGCCGATGACGGCGATCTTCACGCCGCCGCGCTCGAAGATCTCATAGGGCGTGAAAGCCGGCTCGTTCCATTCGGCGTCATAGATGTTGCCGGCCAGCAACGGGAACTGCAGCGACCCGACGATCTCGTTCACCCGCTCGGTGCCATAGGTGAACTCCCAGTGTGCGGTCATTGCATCGACGCCGAGGGCGTGCATCACCTCGACCATGTCGCCGCCGGCCGTCGCATTGGCGGTGTAGCTGCCCTGCCAGGTATCGCCGCCGTCGAGGAACAACGTCTTGTCGCCCCGCTCGCTGCGCACCCGCTTGACGATGGTGGCCACGCGATCGAGCCCGCCCATCCTGCCATAGGCCTTGGCCAGCGAGGCGAAGTCGACCGAAGTCAGGGCATAGGCGTCTCGGCTGCCCGGCGCCAAGTTGAACATCTTCAGGAAGTCGGTGCCGGTCACGTGCGGCGGCAGGCCCTCCACCTCGGCGACACCGAGGTTGACCGACGGCTCCCGAAAATAGAGCGGCTTCACCTGGGCGTGGATGTCGGTGATGTGCAGCAGGGTCACGTTGCCGAAGTCCTCGGCGGCCAGCAGGTCCTCCTCGGTGAGTGCCTGCTGCGCGGCGACCTGGCTCCAACGGCCCTGCATGCCCGGCCCGAAGAGGGTCGCCAGCGCCACCGAGGCGGTCAGGAAGTCACGTCTCGAGAACATAATAATCCTCTCCTCCTGTCCGCGCCGTCGCGCCGCGGGTCAGGTCCGTCGATTGCCGGAATGTGAGCTCGCGGGTCCGGCGGCGGCCTGCCGCCGCCGGCCCGATACCAACTACTGCCTGACCGCAGGCGTCTCGACCGACAGACCGGTGCCGCGCCAGGTGGTGTAAACCTCGAGCGCCATCAGCTCGTCGGAGAAAGCCGCAGGAAACTCTGCGCGGGTGTCGCGGATGCAGCCGCGGAATCGGTTGTGCAGGGAGACCATGCCGGCGGTGTTGAAGCGATAGGTCGGGAAGCCGTTCACATTGCCCTGGCTGAGATGGTCAGCGCGGATGTACCTGCCGTTATTCTCCTCGTGGCAGCTGGCACAGGAGAGGTTCAGCTGGCCGGTACGCGTGTAGTAGAAATCCTTCCCCGCCTCCCACCAGCTCTGCATGTCGCCCTGTCTGAGATCGATCTCGACCGGCTTGCCGAGCGACTGGTGCTTGATGAAGGTGGTCAGGGCGCGCTGGTCGCCAGCATCGAACTTGTAGGGCTCCGCCTTCAGATTGTTCTCGCGGCACTTGTTGATCTGCAGCTCGACATTGACCGGCCGCTTGGCGTCCGCATCCCACTTGGGAAAGCTGGAACCGACACTGGCCATGCTTTCCGAGGCGTCGCCATGGCAGGAGGCGCAGGACTTGCCGGCTTCGCCCTCGACGGTGTTCCAGATCTCCTCGCCGCGCCCGACGTAGAGCATGCCCGGGTTCTGAAAGCTGTCCGCCTCCAGTGCGCGGGTTTCAGCCGTGCGGTACAGCCAGCCGGACAGCACTTCGTCGAAGGGATGTCCTTCCGGCGCCGTGGTGCGCGTCACCATCTGGATCTCGCCGTCGATCACAAGTTCTTCGTCGACAGGCTCTGCACTTGCCATCACGGCTATTCCGGAGCCCGCTATGGCGGTTGCCAACGCCAGGATCAGTTTTCTGCTCAACACGTTCCCTCCCGATTTTTCTCGCCCCGCCCTCATCTTCCGGGGCGGCCGCTTGCGGGCGTGATTCACGCCTTACTTGACCTCGATGGCCTGTTCGTGGGTGTAGGTTTCGCCGTTGTCGTCCACCCAGGCGAACTTGAAGCTGCCGCTTTCCATGACCTTGGCGGTAAACTCAAAGTAGGGGTTGGCCGAGATCGCCGGCGCGACGTCACAGCTGAACACCGGCTTGCCATTGAACTCGCAGGTGAACTTGTTGATGATCTGGCGCGGAATCACATTGCCGTCTTTGTCCTTGCGCTGGCCGGATTCCATGTCGTGGCTGATCAGGGTTTTGATGGTAATCACCTCGCCGACGGAGGCCGACTTCGGTACTTTCACGCGGGGTTTGGGGGCTGCCATAGTCTTCTTCCTTGTTCCTAGATCAGCCGCCGCAGCCGCCGATTGTCACCTTGACCAGCTTCTTGTCCATGAACACGGTGCCATCGTTCATCTTCGCAATGGCGACCACGTTCTGGGTCCCGGCCAAACGCATGCGCGTCGTCGCCGTAGCCGCGCCGCTCATCGGGGTGAAGTGGAATGTGGCAACCGAGGGGTTCGGGTTGCCCTCGGCCAGCACCACCACCGACTCGACGTAGGATGCGTCGGTCATCTCGCTCTCGACGGACACCGTGATCGGCACGGTATTGCCGTTCTCGGCGATCTCCGGTGCGTTGAGGGTGATCCTGCCGGTCGCCGGCGCTTTGCCGCCGGTGAACTCCATGAGGCTCTGCTCGGTGGCCGCGGCATCGGCGCGCGCGGCATTCAGGCCGGGGCCGAGCGCCACTAAGGCCATGGCTCCGGCAGAGAGCCCCAGCGCCTGGCGTCGTGTCACTTGCATCTGCTGTTCTCCAGTTGAACGAGTCGGTTACTTCAGCGTGGCGAGGTAGGCGACGATCGATTCGACCTGCTCGGCCGTGAGGATCGTCTTGCCCTGGAAATCCTTGGCGACGTCCTTGCCGGCTTCCAGCGAGTAGAAGCCCGGCATCACCGTCTGGTCGCCGAAGACCGCCTTGGAGTTGGCGACGATCGCGCGCAGCTCCTCCGGCGTCCAGCGCTCGGCAACGCCGTCGAGAGGCGGGCCCACCTCGCCGTGGAACAGGTGTTCGCTCATCTCGGTGTTGGCGTGGCAGGCCAGGCAGTTGCCGAGCCTGCGGTCGGCAAAGAACTTGCGGCCGTCAGTCGCCGAAGCCGGCGCATCGGACAGCGCTTCGGTGACCTTGCCGTCCACGAACTTTACATCCCCGGGCGGGATGTCCTTGGCCGCGACCGCCGTTATGCCGGCGCTGAGCGCCGCTGCGGCGAGAATCAGTCGTACTAGGAGCATGGGCAGGTTTCCTCTTTCGTCGTCCACCCTTGTCCGGTTTCCCCAGGGGGTGGTTGTTTTACGCCACTCTAGCGGCTGGCGCGCGACCATTCAATGCACAAATTGCAATTATTGAATGTGTTGATATTCCCGCCTGGCCGCAGCGTTTCCGGTGGCCTAGTCAGTGTTCGTCACCCCCGCTTCAGTCCGCTCGCGAATCCGCCGGGCGTGGTAGCGCTGGAAGTCCTCTTCGGTGTCGTAGAGCTTTTCTCGAACCCAGGTGAACATATCGAGGAAGGTGCCCTTCTGAAACGCGCCCGGCATCGAGGCGACCGCAGCCTGGCGGGTATCCAGCTCTCCCTCCGCGGTTTCCGGCAGAAACAGGATGGTGGGCGTGAAAGCGATACCCCACTTGCGGGCCGCAGTCTTTTCCGTCAGCACCTCGCCATCAAGGTCGGTGACCTCCTCGTCGCCATAGAGGTTGTACTGCACCATCTTGAAGTTGGCATCGATGTAGTCGCGCACCTGGGGATCGCTGAGGATCTCCTCATGCACCTTCTTGCAATAGATGCAGCCTCGCTGCTCGATAATGATCGCCAGGCGCTTGCCCTCCTCCTTGGCCGCGTCGATGTCCTCAGCGATGTCGCGGAAGGTGATGGCGAACCAATCCTCCTTGTGCAGACCGTCATCGCCGAGGGTCGCCGCCCAGCCGGGTGCGGCCGGCAGGCAGAGCGCAAGAACGAAAACCAAGCGTTTCAGCATTTCTCGTCTCCTCATCCGATGTTTTGAAAGCCGGGGAAGGTTTCCAGCAGCCAGTTGGCGATCTCCGCCATCTGGCCGGTCATGAACAGGATACCCGTGATCACCAGGATGCCGCCCATGGTCATCTCGACCTTGTGCATGTGGCGCTTGAAGCGGCCGGCCCAGGACAGAAAGCGGGTCGCAAAGACCGCTGCCAGCAGGAACGGCAACCCGATACCGAGCGAATAGATCGTGAGCAGCAAGGCGCCCCGCGCGGCCGTCGCCTCGGCACCGGCCATGAACAGGATCATCGACAGGATCGGACCGACGCAAGGCGTCCAGCCGAAGGCGAAGGCGAGGCCCATGACGTAGGCGCCGGCAAGACCCGCCGGACGGCGGTTCACCTGCACCCGGGCCTCCCGGTAGAACAGCCCGATGCGGAAGACGCCGAGGAAATGCAGGCCCATGACGATGATGATCGCGCCGGCGATGATCGACAGCACGTCGAAATACCGCGCGACCGACTGGCCGATGATACTGGCGGTGGCGCCCAGGGCGACGAAGACGGTGGTGAAGCCGAGCACGAAGCCGACAGCAGCGAGGATCAGCTGCCGGGTCGAGTCGGCGCCCCTCTTCTCGTCCTGCAGTTCGTCGAAGGTAAGGCCGGCCAGATAGGCCATGTAGGGCGGCACTATCGGCAGCACGCAGGGCGAAACGAAGGAAAGCAGCCCCGCCAGAAAGGCGCCCCCGTAGGAGACGTCGAACATTCAGCGGGGCTCGCGAAACGGCGGCATTGTGTGGCATGACCTTCCCGTGGACCCGGTCTCAACGCCGGGTTTGCAATACATGCATTAATTCATATATATTATTTCGATTCAATCGTGATTTCTCGCCGAGGCGACCCATGACGTTGCTGCTCCCTGTTTTCCGCGCCCGCGCCCTCGTCCTCGCCGCCGCGCTGCTGGCCAGCGGCTGGACCACGCCAACGGCTGTCGCCGCCGAGCTGATCATGCTGGAGCGGCCAGGCTGCGGCTGGTGCCTGCGCTGGAACAACGAGATCGCACCGGCTTATCCGGAGACCAGCGAAGGCCGCCTGGCGCCGCTGAGGCGCGTCGACGTCACGGGGCCCTGGCCGGCGGACCTGGCGGGCCTTGCCGGCGACCGCTTCACGCCCACCTTCATCCTGGTGGAGAACGGCGTGGAGGTCGCACGCCTGCGCGGCTATCCCGGGGAGCACTTCTTCTGGCCGCTGCTCGGTGAAATGCTCGGCAGGTTGCCGGCGGGCGAAACGGTCACGCCGCAAGGCTCGGCTCTCGGCGGATAGGTGCCGAGGGACCACTCGTTGTAGAATGTTAGCGTCGAGTGACAGGAAAACGGATCCGCAGATGTCCGACCTAAATTCAGCCGTCAATGCCAAGGACATCGATGTCCTCATGGCGCAGGCGCGCAAGGCCGGCGATCTCCTGAAGGCGCTGTCCCACGAGAGCCGCCTGCTGATTCTCTGCATCCTCGTCAAAGGGGAGAAGTCAGTCTCCGAACTCGAGGAAATCATGAACATGCCGCAGGCGGCGGTATCCCAGCAACTGGCCCGGCTGCGCTTCGACCGCCTGGTGCAGACGCGCCGCGAAGGCCGCATGGTCTACTACTCGATCGCCAATGAAGAAGTCTCGCAGCTGGTGGAGATGCTCTACGAGTTCTTCTGCAAGCCTGCTACGGAAGAAAACCGCAAGCCATAAGCGGTTCCAGGGCCCAGCCGCGGCGCAACCCGTGCCGGCGGGCCCCAAATGGGGAGGAAAGAGTCGATGGAAGACGTCGGCTGGCTGTTACCCATCGCCGGTGGCCTTACCGGAATCGTCATCGGCGCAGCCGCACGGCTCGACCGCTTCTGCACTCTGGCGGCCCTCGAGCGGCATTGGTACGCCAATGACTCCAACGGCCTGCGCACCTGGGTGCTGGCCGCCGCGGTTGCCATCGTCGCCACTCAGGCACTGATGCTGAGCGGCCTGGTCGACCTCCGCCGCTCCTTCTATCTCGACCCCGCCTTCGGCTGGACCGGCGCCATCCTCGGCGGCCTCGCCTTCGGCTTCGGCATGGCCCTGGTCGGCACCTGCGGCTTCGGCGCGCTGGTCCGCCTCGGCGGCGGCAGCCTGCGCTCGCTGGTGGTGCTCATCGTGCTCGGCCTCTCGGCCCTGGCCGCCCAACGCGGCCTCATCGCCCAGGGTCGCGTCACGGTGGTCGACGACCTCGCTCTCGACCTCAGCTTCGCCGGCGACCAGTCGCTCGGCAGCCTGGTCTCAGCCCTCTTCGGCATCGATGCGAGGCTGCCGGTTGCCATGCTGGTCGCCGGGTTGCTGCTGTCCTGGGTGTTCGCCTCCGCCGACTACCGGCGCCGCCTCGGCCATATCCTCACCGCCACGGTGATCGGTACCGGCATTGCCGTCGGCTGGGTGGTGACGAGCTGGGGTTCCCGTCACGCCTTCGAGCCGGTGCAGCTGGAGGCCGGCTCCTTCGTCGTGCCGGTCGGCGACACGCTGATGCAGTTCATCACCTATACCGGGGTCATGCCCGACTACGGCGTCGGACTGGTGATCGGCGTCGGCCTCGGCGCGGCGCTGGTCGCCTGGCGCAAGCACGACGTGCGCTGGGAAGCCTGCGACGACGCACGCGAGCTGGGCCGCCACATCGTCGGCGCCTTCCTCATGGGGGTCGGCGGCGTCTTCGCCATGGGCTGCACCATCGGCCAGGGCGTCACCGCCGCTTCGGTGCTGGCGATCTCCGCGCCGGTGGTGATGATTTCCGTCGCCATCGGCGCGCGACTCGGCCTCAGTTACCTGCTGGAAGGATCGGTCTGGAGCGTGTTCAGGATTTCGCATCACAAGTCAGCCGAATAGCCGGCCGACATAGGGGAGACAAGAGCGTGAAGATCATCCGACATCTGGCCCTGGCCTGCGGCATCGCCCTCGCCACAGCACCGGCGGCAAAAGCCCAGGAGGAAGCCCTGGTGAGCTTCTCCGTCATGAAGCCGGAGATCACAGTGAAGCTGGCCGAAGCGGTCCTCGAGAGCTGTCGCGCCAAGGGCGCGCAGATCGCCGTCGCCGTGGTCGACCGCTTCGGCAATCTGCAGATGATGCTGCGCGACCGCTTCGCCGGTCCGCACACACCCGAGACCGCCCGCCGCAAGGCCTGGACTGCCGTCAGCTTCCGCAGCGACACCCTGACCCTCAGCGGAACCACCGCACCCGGCAGCGAGGCCTACGGTGCCAACTTCATCACCGAAGCGCTGATGCTCGGCGGCGGCGTGCCGGTCGAGGCGCAGGGCAGCATCGTCGGAGCGGTCGGCGTCTCCGGTGCTCCTGGCGGCGAGATGGACGATGAATGCGCCCGCGACGGCATCGACGCGGTGGCGGCAGACCTGGAGTTCTAGGCCGCCGAGATCCGGCTTGCGGACCCAAGGCCGCCAGTCTTCTCGATGAAGGCGGCGATCTCCGGCACGCCCTTGCCGGCCTTCACCTGGGCGAAGACAAAGGGGCGTTCGCCGCGCATCTTCCTCGCATCGCGGTCCATCACCTCGAGGCTGGCGCCGACCAGCGGCGCCAGGTCGGTTTTGTTGATGACCAGCAGGTCGGAGCGGGTGATGCCCGGGCCGCCTTTGCGCGGGATCTTGTCGCCGGCCGAGACGTCGATGACATAGATGGTGATATCGGCCAGCTCCGGGCTGAAAGTGGCGGCCAGGTTGTCGCCGCCGGATTCGATGAGCACCAGGTCCAGCTTGGGGAAGCGCTGGCGCATCTCCGCAACCGCCGCGAGGTTGATGGAAGCGTCCTCGCGGATCGCCGTGTGCGGGCAGCCGCCGGTCTCCACGCCCAGGATGCGCTCCGGCGGCAGGGCGCCCGAGCGGGTCAGGAATTCGGCATCCTCGCGAGTGTAGATGTCATTGGTGATGGCGGCGATGTCGTAGCGCGGCGACAGAGCCTTGCAGAGTGCGTCCATCAGCGCGGTCTTGCCGGAGCCGACCGGCCCGCCTATACCGACACGCAAGGGACCCGAAGATGATGCAGTCATGAGCGGAACAACCTCGTGTACTGGGTTTCGTGTTGCATGGCGGCAAGATCCGCCAGCACGGCCGCGCCGCCGAGATCAGCCAGCGGCAAGCCCGGCGCGGCACGAACGACGGCGGCGACCGGCGCCTCCAGGGCGGCGATGACGCGCTGGCCGTCGCGCTGGCCGAGCGGGATGAGGCGCAGCCCGGCGGAGACCAGGTTGCCGGTAAAGCCGTGCAGGTAGGCGTGCAGGGCCGGCTCCAGGGCGAGGCCGTGGCCCGCCGCCGCGACCGCGACCACCACCGGATAGGCCAGCGGACCGTCCCAGGCCGCGCACAGGCGATCGAGCGCGGCGCAGGGCCAGGCGTCCGCCGTCGCCTCGAGGAAGGCGCGACCCTGGGCCGTGGTCTCCAGGTGCCGCTCCGAGGAGGCGGCGAAGGCGCCGGCGAGGGCTGCGATTTCCGCCAGCGCCGAGGGCCGCGCTGCCGCCGCGTGGGCGTGGCAGAAGAGGATGGCATCGTTGCGCCCGGAGCCGAAGCGTAGGAGGTCGCCAAGCCAGGCCTCCAGGGAAGCGGCATCGGCGATCGTCCCCGCCTCCACCGCATGCTCCAGGCCGTGGGAATAGCTGAAGGCGCCGACCGGATAGCCCGGCGACAGCCAGGTCATCAGGCGGTAGAGGCCGGCCTCCGACAACGAGTCAGTCATGGTGATGATGCCCATGATCATGACCTTGCGTGCGGCCCTGTCCGTAGGCGCCGCCTTCCGGGTCGAAAGGCGCCTCGATGAGTTCGGTGCTCGCGCCCATCTTCGCCAGCATGTCGAGGATTACGTGGTCCGCGCGGATACGCAGGGCATCGCCCAGGATCTGCGTCGGCAGGTGACGGTTGCCCAGGTGCCAGGCGATGCGGACCAGGGGGATCCCCACGCCCGCGCGCACCTCGATGAGCCGCTCGGCCGCCGCCTTCACGCCGACCAGGCCGCCGTCCTCCAGCTGCAGGCCGTCGCCGTCGGCCAGGGCCACCGCCTCCGGCAGGTCGAGCAGAAAGTCGAGCCCCGCCTCGCCGTGCATGACGATGCGGCGGCGGTGGCGGGCATCGAAGTCGAGCACCACGCAGTCGCGCGCCGCGCCCGGCTCCCAGCTTCCCGCCGGCTTCACTTCGGTTGCGCGCAGCATCGTGTCCTCCGGTCTTGGACTCTAGCGTTTCCTCTCATCGCTCGCCTTCATCGCACAGGCGGTCCCATACACTTTTACTGTCACCCTCGCACTTGTTGCGAGGGTCCATGGCCGCCGCTTGGCGCCCGGCCTCTCCCATGGATCCTCGCAACAAGTGCGAGGATGACAACCGAGAGAGTGGCACCGCCAGAGCGCACAGCATCGTTTGACTCCCTAGAACAGGAAGTAGCGCTGCGCCATGGGCAGCACTTGCGCCGGCTCGCAGGTCAGGAGTTGGCCGTCGGCCCGCACCTCGTAGGTTTCCGGATCGACCTCGATCTTCGGCAGGTAGTCGTTCAGCACCATGTCCTTCTTGGTCACCTTGCGGATGCCCGAGACCGGCATGACCTGGCGCGCGAGGCCGAGCTGGCGGCCGACGTCGGCCTCCGCCGCCGCCTTGGAGACGAAGGTAACGGCGCTCGCCGTCATCGCCTTGCCGTAGGCGCCGAACATCGGCCGGTAGTGCACCGGCTGCGGCGTCGGGATCGAGGCGTTGGGATCGCCCATGGCCGCCGCGGCGATGGTGCCGCACTTCAGCACCAGGTCCGGCTTCACGCCGAAGAACATCGGCTTCCACAGCACCAGGTCGGCCAGCTTGCCGACCTCGACTGAGCCGACGGCATGGGCGATGCCGTGGGTGATCGCCGGATTGATGGTGTACTTGGCGATGTAGCGCCTGACCCGGAAGTTGTCGTTGTCGCCACGCTCCTCAGGCAGGCTGCCGCGCTGCTTCTTCATCTTGTCGGCGGTCTGCCAGGTGCGGATGACCACCTCGCCGACCCGGCCCATGGCCTGGCTGTCGGAGGCGATCATGGAGAAGGCGCCAAGGTCGTGCAGGATATCCTCGGCGGCGATGGTCTCGCGCCGGATGCGGCTCTCGGCGAAGGCCAGGTCCTCGGGGATCTTCGGGTCGAGGTGGTGGCAAACCATCAGCATGTCGAGGTGCTCGTCCACGGTGTTCACCGTGAAGGGCCGCGTCGGATTGGTCGAGGACGGCAGCACGTTCAGTTCGCCGCAGACCTTGATGATGTCGGGCGCATGGCCGCCGCCGGCGCCCTCGGTGTGGAAAGCGTGGATGCTGCGGCCCTTGAAGGCGGCGATGGTGTTCTCGACGAAGCCGGACTCGTTGAGGGTGTCGGTGTGGATGGCGACGGCAATGTCGGTTTCCTCGGCCACCGCCAGGCAGACGTCGATGGCCGAGGGCGTGGTGCCCCAGTCCTCGTGCAGCTTCAGGGCGCAGGCCCCGGCGTGGACCTGTTCGAGCAGCGCCGTCGGCTTCGACGCGTTGCCCTTGCCGAAGAAGCCGAGGTTCATGGGAAAGCCCTCGGCGGCCATCAGCATGCGGTGGATGTGCCAGGGGCCGGGCGTGGCGGTGGTGGCGTTGGTGCCTTCGGCCGGGCCGGTGCCGCCGCCCAGCATGGTGGTAACGCCCGAGTAGAGCGCGTCGTCCATCTGCTGCGGGCAGATCCAGTGGATGTGGGCGTCGATGCCGCCGGCGGTGAGGATGCGCCCCTCGCCGGCGATGGCTTCGGTGCCCGGGCCAATGACGATGTCGACGTTCGGCTGCACGTCGGGATTGCCGGCCTTGCCGATGCCGGCGATGCGGCCGTCCTTGATCCCGACGTCGGCCTTCACGACGCCCCAGTGGTCGACGATCAGGGCGTTGGTGATTACCGTGTCGACGGCACCTTCCGCGCGCCCGGCCTGGGACTGGCCCATCCCGTCACGGATCACCTTGCCGCCACCGAATTTCACCTCTTCCCCGTAGGTTGTCAGGTCTTTCTCAACCTCGATGATAAGATCGGTATCGGCCAGCCGTACCCGGTCGCCGATCGTCGGGCCGTACATCGCGGCATAGGCGGCGCGGTCCAGTTTCACCGGCATGTTCAGTACTCACTATAAGGATTAGATGCGTCATGAGACGGCCGGGGGCGTCCCGTGGCTAGGAGCGCCGGCGCCGGCGATGTGGGCCATCGGCAAGCCGGCGCGACGACGTCCACGGGCCGCCCCCGGCCGCCCGAAGGGTCGCTTTCCGCTCCGCATCCGGGGCGTCGCCGCGCTTGCCCGATGCACCACATCGCGCTGCGCGCGGCTCCTGCCGGATGCGGTCGAAAAGACGATCTCATGATGCATCTAATCCTCATAGTGGGTACTTAGCCCTCCAGTCGGCCGTTGATCTTGGCGTTGAAGCCGTGGACCTCGCGCGTGCCCGCGTAGGGGATCAACGTGACCTCCCGTCCCTGGCCCGGCTCGAAGCGCACCGCCGTGCCGGCGGGAATGTCGAGGCGACAGCCGCGTGCCTTCTCGCGGTCGAAGGCCAGCGCTGCGTTGGTCTCGTAGAAATGATAGTGCGAGCCGACCTGCACCGGGCGGTCGCCGGTGTTCTCCACCAGCAGGGTGACGGTCTCGCGACCCACATTCAGCTCGATGTCGCCGGCGGCGACCATGATCTCTCCTGGAATCATCGTCCTGCGGCCTCCCTAGCGGATGGGCTGATGCACGGTCACCAGCTTGGTGCCGTCGGGAAAAGTCGCTTCGACCTGAATCTCGTGGATCATCTCGGCGATGCCGTCCATGACCTGATCGCGGGCCAATACCGTGCCGCCGGCGCGCATGAGCTCGGCCACCGTCCGGCCGTCGCGCGCGCCCTCGACCACATAGTCGGAAATCAGCGCGATGGCCTCCGGGTAGTTCAGCTTGCAGCCCCGTTCGAGCCGGTTGCGCGCCACCAAGGCCGCCATGGCGACCAGCAGCTTATCCTTCTCACGTGGTGTCAGGTTCAAACTCCACCTCCCTATTTTTCTTCAATTTTCTCTACATGTGCCACAATCGCGGAAGCGCCGCCGGCAGGCCGGCCAGGGCCGCGCGGGCCGCCGCCCAGAAGGCGCCGTAGCCGCACCGCACCGCCAGCGCTTCGCCGAGGAAGCGCCCGACGACGACACCGTTCACAGATGTGAGCGCCGAGCGCAGGGCCGCCGTTTCCGCCGGCAGCAGCTGCCGCAGCGCTGCGAGTTGTGACGGCGCGTCGTCGGCGGCATAGACCAGGCTCGCATAGGCGCCAGCGCCGCCGAGGCAGGCTGTCGAGGCCAGCGGCACCGCCAGGTCGCCCTCGGCGTGCAGGGCATCCGCCCAGAGCAGCCTGCCGCCACGGCTGAGCCGCCAGGCGTCGTGGATGACGCCGTGGCTCATTTGCTCGCCGGAAGCGCGGCGCCCGAAGACCAGGAATTCGCCGGCCATCACGCGGGCGCCGGGGTCAAGCTCCACCGCCGTGTCGCGCCTGAGACGCGCGCCGTCAAAAAGGATGGTCTCCTGCGGCAGCCACTCCAGCCAGGCGCCCGCCGCCGCCCGCAGGGTCACGGTGATGCCGCTGTCCGGCCCGAGCGAGCGGTAGACCTTCTCCGCCGCCTGGGGATAGACGCGCAGCTGTGCGCCCGCTCCGGCCGTCACCGCGATCGTGAGCCGGTCGCCGCCGACGACGCCGCCGGCGGTGGTGATGAGGCTCGCCTCGAAGATGTCGCCGCGTTCCGGCTGCGGCAGGCGCAGGCTGAGGGGATCGCGCTGGTAGAGATCGACCAGCCGGGTGACGCCGTCGACGGCGCGCACCGCCACGGCAGCCTCCCCGGCCACCGCCGTGCGGCGGAGAGCGACAACCGCGGATCCGGCCTTGCGATAGCTCGCCTCAGACAGCGATGTAGCGACGGACATCCGCTTCTACCATCTCCTCGCCGCGGCCCGCGAGAACGATCTCGCCGCGGTCCATGACAGCATAGCTGTCCGCCAGGTCGCGGGCGAAGTCGAAATACTGTTCCACCAGCACAATGGCCATGTCGCCGCGCTGCGCCAGCAGGCGGATCACCCGCTCGATGTCCTTGATGATGGAGGGCTGGATGCCTTCGGTCGGCTCGTCGAGCACCAGCAGGCGTGGCCGCATGACGAGCGCCCGGGCGATGGCGAGCTGCTGCTGCTGGCCGCCGGAGAGGTCTCCGCCACGGCGCTTCAGCATGCTCTTCAGCACCGGGAAGAGCTCGAAGATCTCCGCCTCCAGGTGGCGCTGATCGCGCGGGATAGCGGCATAGCCGGTGCGCAGGTTCTCCTCCACCGTCAGCAGCGGGAAGATCTCGCGCCCCTGGGGCACGAAGGCGACGCCGCGGCGCGCCCGCTGGTGCGGCGGCAGGCCGTCCAGCGGATCGCCTTCCCAGACGATGCTGCCGGACTTCACCGGCTGCTGGCCGCAGATGGCACGCAGCAGGCTGGTCTTACCGACACCGTTGCGGCCCATGACGCAGGTCACCTCCCCCTTCACGGCGGCAAGGCTGACCCCGCGCAGAGCCTGGCTGGCGCCATAGTAGAGGTCGATGTTCTGCACCTGGAGCATGGCCCTAACGTCCTAGGTAGACTTCGATGACATCGTGGTTGCTCTGCAGGCTCTCCAGAGAGCCCTCGGCGAGGACCGAGCCTTCGTGCAGCACCGTGACGTGACAGTTCAGGGCCTTGATGAAGTCCATGTCATGCTCGACCACCACGACGGAGTGGTCGCGGGCAATCTCCTGCAGCATCTCTGCAGTCTTGGCGGTCTCCGCGTCGGTCATGCCTGCGGCCGGCTCGTCGACCAGCAGAAGCTCGGGATCCTGCATCAGCAGCATGCCGATCTCGAGCCACTGCTTCTGACCGTGCGACAGGCTGCCGGCCAGCTGGGTGCGGTGATCGGTCAGCGCAATGCGCGCGAGCACACGGTCGATGTGGTCGCGCTGCTCGCCGTTCAGCCGGGCAAAGAGTCCGGCAAAAACGCCGCGCCGGCCCTTCAAGGAGAGCTCGAGATTGTCGAACACGCTCTGGCTCTCGAAGACCGTCGGCTTCTGGAACTTGCGGCCGATGCCGAGATTGGCGATGGCCGCCTCGTCCAGCCTGGTGAGGTCGATCCGGCCGTCGAAGAAGACCTGGCCGCTGTCCGGCCGGGTCTTTCCGGTGATGACGTCCATCATGGTGGTCTTGCCAGCGCCGTTGGGCCCGATGATGGCGCGCAGTTCCCCCTCGACCACGTAGAGGCTGAGGTTGTTCAGCGCCTTGAAGCCGTCGAAGCTGACGTTCACCCCATCCATGTAGAGGATGGTGTCGGCCGCGGCGGCAGCCGCCGACGGTACCGCGGCCGGTGCCGGAAGCGGGCGGGCAAACGCCTCACTCACCGGCCGCCTCCCGGGGTCCAGCCGCGGGAACCGGCCGGCGCAGCATCGCGATGGAAGACAGGCGCCCCTTCAGCTGGTCGAGCGAGCCGACGATGCCCTTGGGCAGCAGCACGGTGACGGCGATGAAGAGCCCGCCGAGGAAGAACAACCAGATATCCGGCGCCGCCCCGGTCAGGTAGGTCTTGGCGTAGTTCACCAGCACGGCACCGAGAATGGCACCGTGCAGGTAGCCGCGGCCGCCGACGGCCACCCAGATGACGATCTCGATCGAATTGGCGGGCGAGAATTCGCTGGGATTGATGATGCCGACCTGCGGCACGTAGAGCGCCCCGGCGATGCCCGCCAGCATGGCCGAGAGGGTGAAGACGAAGAGCTTATAGTATTCGACCCGGTAACCGAGGAAGCGGGTACGGCTCTCGGCGTCGCGGATGGCGATCAGCACGCGGCCGACCTTGGAGCAGATGATCCAGCGGCACAGCAGATAGGCCAGCGCCAGCGCGATCGCGGTTGTGGCGAAGAGCCCGGCGCGCGTCCTCCTCGACTGCAGGTCGAAGCCGATCAGGTCCTTGAAGTCGGTCAGGCCGTTGTTGCCGCCGAAGCCCATGTCGTTGCGAAAGAATGCCAGCAGCAGCGCGAAGGTCATCGCCTGGGTGATGATCGAGAGGTAGACGCCGGTGACGCGGGAGCGGAAAGCGAGAAAGCCGAAGACCAGCGCCAGCAGGCCTGGCACCATCACCACCATCAGCAGGGCGAATGGGAAGGCGTCGAAGCCGTACCAGTACCAGGGCAGCTCCTTCCAGTTCAGGAACACCATGAAATCCGGCAGGTCCGGATTGCCGTAGACGCCACGATCGCCGATCTGGCGCATCAGGTGCATGCCCATGGCATAGCCGCCGAGCGCGAAGAAGGCGCCGTGGCCGAGCGAGAGGATGCCGCAGAAGCCCCAGATGAGGTCGACGCTGAGCGCCAGGAGGGCGAAGCAGAGATACTTGCCGAGCAGGCTCACCAGGTAGGTCGGCACGTGGAAGGGCGAACTCGCCGGCAGCGCGAGGTTCAGCAGCGGCACCAGCACCGCCACGGACAGCAGCACCGCCAGGGTGATCTTCACGCCGAGCGGCGACAGCAGCCGGCCATGCCCCTTGGAAAGCAACATCGACTCAGGACTCCACGGCGCGGCCGCGCAGCGCGAAGAGGCCACGCGGGCGCTTCTGGATAAACAGGATGATGGCCACCAGGATGAAGATCTTGGCCAGCACGGCGCCGGCATAGGGTTCGAGGAACTTGTTTGCCAGGCCGAGCGACAACGCCCCCACCAGCGTGCCCCAGAGGTTCCCCACGCCGCCGAACACCACCACCATGAAGCTGTCGATGATGTAGCCCTGACCGAGGTTTGGGCTGACGTTGTCGATCTGGCTGAGCGCAACGCCAGCCATGCCGGCGATGCCGGAGCCGAGGCCGAAGGTCATGGCATCGACCCAGCCGGTGCGGATGCCCATGGAGGAAGCCATCGGCCGGTTCTGCGTTACCGCGCGCATCTGCAGGCCGTAGCTGCTGCGCCGAATCAGCACCATCAGCACGACGAAGACCAGAAGCGCGAAGACGATGATCCATATCCGGTTGTAGGTCAGCGTGAGCCCGCCGGCGACTTCCCAGGCACCGCTCATCCAGGTCGGGTTGCCGACGTCGCGGTTGGTCGGCCCGAAGATGGTGCGTACGGTCTGCTGCAGCATGAGGCTGAGGCCCCAGGTCGCCAGCAGGGTCTCCAGCGGACGGCCGTAGAGGAAGCGGATGATGCTGCGCTCGATGCCGATGCCGATGGCGCCGGTTACCACGAAGGCCGCCGGCACCGCCACCAGCATGGAATAGTCGAAGGCGCCCGGAAAGGTGGCCCGGAAGACTTCCTGCACCACGAAGGTGGTGTAGGCGCCGATCATGACCATCTCGCCGTGGGCCATGTTGATGACGCCCATGACGCCGAAGGTGATGGCCAGACCGATGGCCGCCAGCAGCAGCACAGAGCCGAGGCTGATCCCCTGGAAGACATTGGCGAGGAAGCCGTTGAAGGCGAGCCCCTGCTCGATGGCCTTCAGGGTTGCTTCGGCGGCGGCGCGCACCTCGGCATCCGGCTCCGCCGGCTTGCCCTCGCTGTCGGTCGCCAGCAGGGCCGAGGCCAGGGCGCGGACCTGCGGATCGGTGAACTCGGACAGTTCCTGCAGCGCCGCGATGCGGACATTCTTGTCGTCGGAATTGGTCAACAGGGTAGCCGCCAGCGCACGGCGCAGGCGCAGTTCCACCGAGGAATCGCTCTCCTGCTCGATGGCGGCTTCGAGGGCCGGGACCATATCCGCCGGCTTGCTGCGGAACACCGCGTCGGCCGCGCGGATGCGCGCGCCTGGGTCCTTGCTGCCCAGGGTCAGCGCCCCGAGGCTGCCCTTTACCAGCTGGCGCAGCTTGTTGTTGATCTTGATCTTGGAGACGTCGCGCTTGCCGACCTCGCCGAGGGCTTCGCCGGTCAGCGCATCGGAGATACGGTAGCCGCCGGCGCTGTCCTCGCCGATCACCAGGCGATCTTCCGCACCGCTCAGGAACAGCCGGCCGTCGAGGAAAGCCGCAAGGATCGGCACCGCCCGCTCGTCACCACCGGCGACGATGCGCTCCACCGCCGCGCCCTTGGCATCGTAGGAGTCCTCGCGAAGGCCCTGGAGATCACTCTCCAGATCGGCAACAGCCGCCGAGGGCGTCAGAATCCCCAGCAACAGAACGAGGAGCCGCAGTCTGCAGGCGATTGCGAGCAAGGGCATCGATACCTGTCCGGAAGAAACCAAGGGTACGGAGGCTTCCGGAGGCGGACCCACGGGCCCGCCCCCGGCACAAAGCCGTTCTTACTTCACGTACTTCGGCGCTTCGCAGTTGCCGCAGACCCAGGGATAGGTCCAGTCGGCGGTCAGCTTGGCGCTTTCCGGAATGAAGTCGCTCCAAGCGTCGCCGACGACTTCGGAATCGGTCGCCCACACGGTCTCGATCATGCCGTCATCCTGGATCTCGCCGATCAGCACCGGCTTGGAGAGGTGATGGTTCACGTTCATCACCGCCGTGCCGCCGGTCAGGTTCGGCGCCGTCTGGCCGTACATCGCCTGACGCACCGCGTCGACATTCGTGGTGCCGGCCTGCTCGACGGCCTGGGTCCACATCTTGAAGCCGATGTAGGTGGCCTCCATGGGGTCGTTGGTCACCCGCTTTTCATCGCCGATGAAGCTGTGCCAGGCCGCGATGAACTCTTCGTTCACGCCGGATTCGACACTCATGAAGTAGTTCCAGGCGGCCAGGTGGCCGACCAGCGGACTGGTATCGAGGCCCGCCAGTTCTTCCTCACCGACGGAGAAAGCGACCACCGGGATTTCCTCGGCGTTGATGCCCTGATTGCCGAGTTCCTTGTAGAACGGCACGTTGGCATCGCCGTTGATGGTGGAAACCACCGCCGTCTTCTTGCCCTGCGAAGCGAAGGTCTTCACCTCGGAAACGATGGTCTGCCAGTCGGAGTGACCGAAGGGCGTGTAGCTCTCCATGATGTCGTCGTCGGAGATGCCCTTGGCGTTCAGGAAGGCCCGCAGGATCTTGTTTGTGGTGCGGGGATAGACGTAGTCGGTGCCGAGCAGCACGAAACGCTCGGCCTTGCCGCCGTCCTCGCTCATCAGGTATTCGACGGCCGGGATCGCCTGCTGGTTCGGCGCGGCGCCGGTGTAGAACACGTTGCGCGAGCTCTCCTCGCCCTCGTACTGCACCGGATAGAACAGCAGGCCGTTCAGCTCCTCGAAGACCGGCAGCACCGACTTGCGCGAGACCGAGGTCCAGCAGCCGAAGACCACCGCGACCTGTTCCTTCTCGATCAGCTCGCGGGCCTTCTCGGCGAACAGCGGCCAGTCGGAGGCGGGATCCACCACCACCGCCTCCACTTGCTTGCCGAGCAGACCGCCCTTCTTGTTGATATCGTCGACCATCATCAGGACGGTGTCCTTCAGGGTCGTTTCGGAAATGGCCATAGTGCCAGACAGCGAATGGAGCACGCCGACCTTGATGGTGTCGGCCGCCTGGGCCATCGAGCCACCGGCGAGGGCAGCTGCGAAGGCCGCCGCGCTCATCGCCCCCCTGATTACGGATTTCATTGTCTAAACTCCGCTAGACGTTAATGTTGCACCGCAAAATTCTGCAAATATTGGATACAATATGTCAAGGCCTAAGCAACTAAAAATGTCACAAAACCTATGGTCATTAGAGTAATATTCTCATTTGTGTAAATATATATCCGGCGCGCAAGTTACTAATTACTTGCACGTTGCTTCCGGCTCTCGGGATCCGACGCCTGCACGCCGCGATCCGGCTGCGGCCGGCGCTTCACCCGCGTTGACGGGCCCTCCGCCACCACCTGCCGGAAGAACTTGCGTCCTCCCCAGCCTCCCGGCGCCGGCGGCTCTTCCTAGTGCCCTCCCCGTTCTTCGCTCTCCCTCAACATTCCCACCATCTCCCCGAGGCCCACGTCGCGGCGGCTGTGCAGCGAGACGTAGACGAAGACCATGTCGGCGCGCTCCCGGACCAGGCTGGCCGGAAACGGCAGGTAGACCAGTTCATCGGCGTTGAACGCCGGCGACGCGGTGCCGACCTGGTAGGCGTAGCGCATCTCCACATCGACCAGACGCAGCAGCTCGCCGCCGGGCCCGTGCAGGTGGTCGGGGATGCGCGCCATGCGCAGGAAGCTCGGCTTGTCGACCGCGGCATCGAAGCCCTCCATCAGGGTGTCGGCCAGCAGATCGTCGTCGTCGCGCCGGCCGCCCGGCGCCGTTGCGTCGGGATCGGCGTGCGGATGGGAATGCAGGTGCCGGTGGTCGGGCGGGTGATTGTGGCCGCTGCTCATGCCGGCCTCCCGCCGGTGAAGTCGACCGGCTTGTCGATGATCGCCTTGTGCGCGCCCAGCTTGCCGTGCGCCACCAGGCTGCCCAGCACGTCGACCATCACACGCGTGGCGAAGAGCGAGGTGATGTCCGAGGTGTCGTAGGGCGGCGAGACCTCCACCACCTCCAGGCCGCAGATGCCCTCGGCGGCCACCTTGCTGACCAGGCCGAGCGCCTCGCGCGGCAGGAAGCCGCCGGGCTCGGGCCAGCCGGTGCCCGGCACGAAGCCGCAGTCGACGCTGTCGATATCGAAGCTGAGATAGACCGCATCGGCATCCTTCCAGGCGATCTCCAGCGCGATCTCCGCCACCTTGTCGATGCCGAGGCGTTCCACGTCGGACATCGAGAGGATGGTGGTGTCGCGCTTGCGCGCCTCGACCACCGCTTCGCGCGGCACCTGCCAGCCGCCGATGCCGATCTGCACCAGGTTCGTCGCCGGCACGTTGTCGAGGTTCGTCGCATGGAACCACGGCGTGGTGTGCATGCGCTCGTCCAGGTCCTTCTCCTGGATGTCGGCATGGCGGTCGAAATGGATGATACCGATCTTCCTGGAGGTGCACTGGGCGATGCCGCGCACCGTGGCGAAGCCGATGGAGTGGTCTCCTCCCATGATCATCGGCAGTGCGCCGGAGGAGAACACATGGCCGACGGCGCGCGAGATCTGGTCGAAGGTCTTTTCGATGTTGGCCGGAATGGTGAAGACGTCGCCGACGTCGCAGAGCGTCATCTGCTCGCGCAGATCGACGCCAAGCTCGTAGTTGTAGGGCGTATAGAGCGCCGAGATGCGGCGGATACCCTGGGGGCCGAAGCGGGTGCCTGGACGGTAGGTGGTGCCGCCGTCGAAGGGCACGCCGAGCACCGCCGCGTCGTAGCCGCCGACCTTGGTGACGTCCTCCACGTAGGGCGCCTTCAGGAAGGTGTTGATGCCGGCGTAGTGCGGCAGCTCGCCGCGCGCGAAAGTCGAGATGCCGCGGTCCTCGATGCTGTCAGCAGCGGTCAGGCCGAGGCGCACCGCCCACTCCCGCTCCTTGCGCCAGCCGTCTTCCGGCAGTTCCGCTTCCTTCAGTGCCGCCCGCCAGCCCTGCAGCTGCATCTTGTCGAAGTCGGGATGGTGCCGACGGCGGCGTTCCGGTGCGGCGCTGGTACCGCCGGCATAACGGCTGCGCCGGCGGCTGGTATCACTGCAGAACATCGAGGGGTCCTTCATGGGTTGGGGTCTGCTTGTCGAATGCTCCCGGGCTGACCGTCAGCGCCTCCGGCAGGCCGTGGCGCCGGTCGATCGGCAGGTCGTAGGTGATGGTCGCGCCGTAGGCCTCCGGCGCCTGCGGGTCCCAGCGCAGCTTGTCGAAGACCAGCAGGCGGGTGCCCAGCTTGAAGCCCTCCTGGAGATCGTGAGTCACCATGAAGACGGTCATCTTCTCCTCCTCCCAGAGCGACAGAATGATCTCGTGCATGCGCTGGCGGGTGCCCGGGTCGAGCGCGCCGAAGGGTTCGTCGAGCAACAACACCTTCGGCTTGGGGACGAGCGCCTGGGCGATGGCGAGGCGCTGCTGCATGCCGCCGGAGAGTGTCTTGGGGTAGGCATTGCGGGCATGGCTGAGACCGACCCGCTCCAGCAGGTGTTCGGCTTCCGCCATGGCCAGCCGGCGCCGGGCGCCGAAGAAGCGCCCGCAGAGCCGCGACCCGGCCAGTTCGGTCGGCAGGATGAGGTTCTCCATCACCGTCAGGTGGGGAAACACCGAATAGCGCTGGAACACCACGCCGCGGTCGACCTGCGGCTCGTCGGCGATCGGCGCGCCGGCGATGTGGATTTCACCCCCCGTGGGCCGCTCCTCGCTGAGCAGCAGGCGCAGGAAGGTCGACTTGCCGCAACCGCTGGCGCCAACAATGGTGCAGAACTCCTGCGCATCAACCTCAAGGTTGATGCGCTCCAGAACGACGAGTTCACCGTAGGTGACCGAGAGATTTCGCACGGAGATCAGGCTCACAGCATGCGCTCCCCCGGCATCCAGTCGAAGGCGCGGCGCGACATCCGCTGCAGCAGCCAGTCGAGCAGGAAGGCGAGCAGCGTGATCCAGGCGACGTACGGCAGGATCACGTCCATCGCCAGGTAGCGGCGCACCAGGAAAATGCGATAGCCGAGCCCTTCGGTCGCGGCGATGGCCTCGCTGGATATGAGGAACAGCCAGGCCGGGCCAAGCGAGAGCCTGAGGGCGCTGATGAGGCGCGGCAGGGTCTGCGGCAGCACCACACGGGTGACGATCTGCCAGGTGGAGGCGCCGAGGGTCTGCGCCTTCACCAGCTGCTCGCGCGGCAGACCCGCCACCGACATCGAGAGGTCGCGCACCATGAAGGGCGTCACGCCGATGACGATCAGCGTCACCTTGGCCAGCTCGCCGAGGCCGAAGACGATGAACAGGATCGGCAGCACGGCCAGCGGCGGCACCACGGAGAGCACCGCCACTACCGGCGCGAAGGCGGCCCGGAACAGCGGAAGCAGCCCGATCGCCACGCCGGCGCAGAGCCCGATTCCCGTCGCCACCGAAAGGCCGAGGCTCAGACGCAACAGGCTTGCCAAGGTGTCGTCCCATAGAATGTAGGTCCCCTTGCGCGGATCCGGCTGAAAGGCGAGGCGGTCGATCGCGTCGGCGAAGCTCGCCAGCGAAGGCAGCAGCTTGTCGTTCGGGTTCACCGCCAGGCGGGCGTCGGAAGCCACGAGGTAGGCGGCGGCCAGGAGGATGAAGGGCAAGGCGCCAAGCAAAAATTGCCCCGCCCGTCCAGGCCGCCGATTGATCAACCTCCCCATGGACGCCGCCCCATGAATGCCAACGGACTCCCCTCGCCGTTGCCGAGGTTTCCTAGAGCGCGCCGTCCGCAGCCATCTTCATGAAGCCGGTGTCGAAACGCAGCTTGGTGTTGGCGCCGTCGCCGAGACTGCTGCCGCCGGGAAAGGCCATGCCGACGTAGTCGGGGCTTGGCGCGCCCTCACCCAGGATGCCGTGGTCGAAGAGGAAGTTGCGCACGACGTCCATGGTCTCGAGGAGCTTCTCGCCGTTGGCGAAGTCGACGGCTTCCTGCGGCGCGTAGAACATCTTGGTGGTAGCGAGCTGGGCGTCATAACCGGCCAGGTCGGTACCCGACTGCTCGCCCATGAAAGTGCGCGCCGCCCGGCCCTCGGCGTCGTCCTTCATCATGATCGACATGGTCTCGTACCAGGCGCCGACCAGGGCCTTGCCGAAGTCGGGGTTGTCGGCCAGGGTCTCGGTGTTCACCACCATCATGTCGATGATCTCGCCGGGAATGTCGGCCGAGGTGTAGAGCACCGCCGCGCCGGGCTCCGCGGCGATCTCGCTGAGCAGCGGGTTCCAGGTCACCACCGCCTCCACATCGGGTGTCTTGAAAGCCGCCACCATGTCGGCGTCGGAGGTGTTCACCACGGTAAGGTCGCGCTCGGCGATGCCGCCAGCATCCAGCGCCCGCGCCAGCAGATAATGGGAGACCGAGAGCTCCACCAGGTTGACGCTCTTGCCCCGGAGATCAGCCAGGGTCAGGTCGCCCTTCACCACGACGCCATCGTTGCCGTTGGAGAAGTCGCCGATGATGAGCGCCGTGGAATCGAGGCCGCCGCCGGCCGGAATGGACAGCGCGTCCATGTTGGTCATGACGCAACCGTCGAAGGCGCCGGCGGTGAACTGGTTGATGGATTCGATGTAGTCGTTGATCTGTACGACCTCGATCTCGATGCCGTACTTCTCGGCCCACTTGTCGACGATGCCCTTCTCGGCCGCGTAGGCCCAGGGCATCCAGCCGACATAGATGGACCAGGCCACCCGGAAGCTCTCCTTCTTGGCAGCGGCCGCCGGCTGCGCGGCCAGAGCCAGGGCCGCGACCGCCACGCAGAGCAGACCTCGCGTGCAAGCTTTCAACGAAACGTAACGCAGCATCCCAAACCTCCTGTTCGATCTCGTCGTTATCGACCGGAGGTCTTCAGCCCGACCCAGAAACACCTGAAGAGGAGTTCTGAAGCTGGCCTCAGACCTCTTGCAGTGATCTCCCGGGATTTTGGCCCGCCGTGTGTCCGGAACGAATTGGCGCCCCGGAGTGCATCTCTCGGACCAGGCACCGTCTTACCGACGGCCGGAACCCTAGACGCCCTGCACCGGAACTATCAGCAAGCGCCGTGCCAGAGAGCCGTGCCGTGCAGCACGCGGCAAAAGCCGGGGGAATCCTTGGGAGGGCGACATTCTTCGAATACGAATGTTCGTAGAAGAATGGTCAGACTTGTTTGTCTATAAATTATGCAACGCAGTTGCTGCGCCTAAAATGCAGGCAGATGCCGCCTAGAGCAGATCACGGTCGCATGGGATCGCCTTCGGCGATCCATCGACCGTGTGAATCTGCTCTACCCGTTTGAATTAGATCGGATTCACGCGGTCAGACGGAACCACCGAGTGGTTCCGTCTGACCGCGATCCGATCTAGGCTCCGCCGCCGGCAAGCCGGTCGAGCTCCTGCCGCTGCGCGTGCATCTTCAGGAAGACCGCGTAGTCGCGGTCGAAGCGTGCCCGCGCGGCGGCATTGGGACGGCGCTCACGGCCGCCGCGCTGCATGCCGCCGGCAGCCTCCACCAGGCTGGGGTAGAAGCCGGCCGCGGTGGCCGCCACCATGCCGCTGCCGAGCAGCACGGCGTCCTCGGCGGCCGGCTCGATCACCGTGCAGCCGGCAGCGTCGGCATAGAGCTCCATGAGCAGCGGATTCTTCAGGTGGCCGCCGGTGACATGCAGGGTGTCGATGCCGTAGCCGCGCGCGTTAAGCGCCTCCAGGATGTGGCGCACGCCCAGCGCAATGCCAACGGCACCGCGCCAGTAGAGCCGGCAAAGGCTGTCGAAAGAGGAATCGAGAGTGAGCCCGCTGATCACGCCAACCGCATGGGGGTCGGCCAACGGCGAGCGGTTGCCGTGGAAGTCCGGCAGCACGTGCAGACGTCCGGCGAGATCGAGCCCCTCCGTCCGACGCAACTCCATCACCCGCTCGGCGATGCGGCGATGCATGGCGCCGTCGGGCACGCCGCCGGCGCCGTGCCAGCGGATGATGTGGTCGAGCAGCGCGCCGGTCGCCGACTGACCGCCCTCGTTCAGCCAGCAGGCCGGCAGCACCGCGCCGTAGTAAGGTCCCCAGACGCCCTGGGTCGGTCGCTCTTCGGCGGAGAGCGCCATGATGCAGCTCGAGGTGCCGGCGATCAGCGCCAGGTGCCGGTCGATGGCACTGCGGTCGGCGGCATAGGCACCGAGCACGCCCAGCGCGCCGGCATGGGCATCGATGAGGCCGGCGCCGACCCTGCAGGCGGTGGTGAGGCCGAGGTCCGCTGCCGCTGCTGCCGTCAGCGGGCCGAGGTCCTGGCCGATCGGGCTCGCTACCGCCGGCAGACCACCCCGCTCCAACATGTCGGGAATGCCGACGGTCTCGAAGAAGTCCTGCTGCCACCCCGGGCTTTCGTGACCGAGGTATGTCCACTTGCAGGTGACGGTGCACTGCGAGCGCGCCGTGCTGCCGCTGGCTTTCCAGGTCAGGAAATCGGCGAGGTCGAAGAAGTAGCCGGCGTCGGCCCAGCACTGCGGCAGGTTGCGCCGCAGCCACATCAGCTTCGGCGTCTCCATTTCCGGCGACATCACGCCGCCGATGTAGTCGAGTACCCGGTGACCGGTGGCGGTGCACTCCTCGGCCTCCGCCAAGGCGCGGTGGTCGAGCCAGACGATGGTGTCCCAGCGCGCTTCGCCGGAGGTCGAGACGCTGAGTTGCCGGCCGGCGCGGTCGCGCACCACCAGCGAACAGGTGGCATCGAAGGAAATGCCGGCAACGTCCTCCGCCCGGGCGCCGGCCACCGCCAGCGCGGCGCGCAATGCCGTGCCGACCGCCGACCAGATCTGCTCGGAATCGTGCTCGCTGTGGTTCGTCTGCGGCTGATGCAGATCGATGGCCTGCTCGCCACGCCCCAGCAGCGCCCCCTCCCGGCTCAACACGCCGGCCCGGGCACTGCCCGTGCCGACGTCCACGCCCACCACCAAATCGCCCATCAGGAAACCTTCCGGCCTTTCTCCAAACCGCGCAGCAGACCGGGGAGGCCCAGCATATCGTCCAGCATCCCGTGCGGATTCAAGGCCGCCAGGCGGCGGCGGTGGGACGCCAGGCGCGCATGGCTGCCGCCGGTGAATCCGACAACCCGCATGCCGGCCTGCAGTGCGGCACTCACGCCTGCCGGACTGTCTTCCACCACCATACAACGCCCGGGCTCGACTTGCATCCGCTCCGCCGCATAGAGGAAGAGGTCGGGGGCCGGCTTGCCGTGGGCGACCATGGTGGCACTGAAGACATCGTCGCCGAAATACCCGGCCAGACCGGTGACCTGCAGCGAGAGCCGGATCCGCTCGACCTGGCTGGAGGAGGCCACGCAGAACGGCCGGCCGAGGGTTTCGAGGGTCTCAGTAATGCCGGGGATCGGCTGCAGGTCGCTACGGATCGCCGCGTTGAGGTCGCGGCGCATACGCTCCAGGGCGTCGTCGCCGAGAGCGACATCGTAGTCGCGGCGCAGTATCTCGCAGACCGAGGCGAGGCTGCGGCCGAGGAAGGCCTCATAGGCCTCCTCGGGCACCAGAACCGCACCGGCATCGGAGAGCAACTGCAGCAGGACGCGCATGGCCAGCGGCTCGCTGTCCACCAGCACGCCGTCGCAGTCGAAGATAACGAGCCCGATCGGCGCCGCCGCCACGCCCACCTACCAGCAGGTATAGCCGCCGTCGGCCACGACGATGGCGCCGGTGACCAGGCTGGCGGCGTCGGAGGCCAGGAAGTGCACCACCGAAGCGATCTCCTCCGGCTGGCCGACGCGGCCCATCGGGGTCATGTCGAGCCAGACCTTGTACATCTCCGGATTCTCCTTGATGCCGAAGGAGGTCAGAGGCGTCTCGATGTAGGTCGGCGCCACCGCGTTGACCCGCACACCGCGCGCGCCCCACTCCGCCGCCAGCGAGCGTGTCAGGTGATGCACCGCCGCCTTGGAGGCGTTGTAGAAAGACTGCGGCTGCGGCTTGTTCACGATGAAGCCCGACATCGAGCCGATGTTGACGATGGCGCCGCTGCCCTGCTCCAGCATCTGCCGGCCGAAGGCGCGGCAGCACCAGAACAGGCCGTCGACGTTGACATCCATGTGGAAACGCCAGTGCTCGTCGCTGGTGTCCTCGGCCCGCACGTCGCTCCTGGCAACCCCGGCATTGTTCACCAGGATATCGACGCGGCCGTGGTCCTTCACCACCTTGGCAGCCACCGCGTCGACCGAGGAGGACTGGGTGACGTCCAGCGCCACGGCTTCGGCGTCGATGCCCTGCGCGGCCAGCGCATCGACGCAGGCCTTCGCGCGCTCCGGCACGAGCTCGGCGATGACCACCCTGGCGCCCGCCTCGCCCAGCGCCTGGGCGCAGGCGGCACCGATGCCCTGCCCGCCCCCGGTGACGACGGCGACGCGACCGTCCAGCTTCAGTTTCTCGAGATACATTTGACCAGGCCTTTCAGCTCAACCAGTTGCCGCCGTCCACGTTGTAGGTTTGGCCGACGATGTAGTCGCTCTCGGCGCTCGCCAGGAAGATCGCCATGCCGGTCAGATCCTCGGCTCGCCCCATACGACCAAAAGGCACGGCTTCCCCGGCCAAGCGCTTCTTTTCTCCAAGCGGGCGCTTTTCATACTTCGCGAAGAGGGCGTCGACGCCCTCCCAGTGTTCGCCGTCCACCACGCCGGGTGCGATGGCATTCACGTTGATGCGGTGCTCGACGAGATTGAGGGCGGCCGACTGGGTGATGCTGATCACCGCCGCCTTACTGGCGCAGTAAACCGCCACCAAGGCTTCGCCGCGCCGCCCGGCCTGGCTCGCCATGTTGATGATCTTGCCGCCGCGGCCGCGCCGGATCATCGCGCGCGCCACCGATTGCAGGGTGAAGAGCATGCCAGCGACGTTCACCGAGAACACCCGGTCGTAGCTCGCGCGGGTGATCTCCACGATTGGCGCAAGGTCGAACAGGGCTGCGTTGTTCACCAGAATGTCGATGCCGCCGGCACGGTGCTCAACGGCCGCGACCGCCGCTTCGATCGAGGCCTGCTCTGTGACGTCAAGTGCGACGGCGAAAGCCGCGGGCCCGATCGCAGCCGCTGCGGCCTCGGCGCGCGGCAGGTCGATATCGCCCAGCGCCACGGTCGCCCCTTCGGCCGCGTAAGCCTGGGCAAAGGAGACGCCGATGCCGCGCGCCGCGCCGGTAATCAGCGCTGTCTTGCCCGCCAGGCGCTGCATCAGATGGCTCTCCCCTCGCCGTCGAAGCGGTAGATGCGGTCGGACGGCGGAGTCAGCCAAACGCGATCACCGTGACGGATGCTGAGCTCGCCGCTGATCCGGACCGTCACCAGGCCTATGTCATCGGCCTGCACGTGCAGGAAGGTATCGGAGCCGAGGTGCTCGGCAACGCCGACCACGCCCGGCCACTCGCCGCTCTCGGTGGAGAGCTGGATATGCTCGGGGCGGATACCGATGGTCCGGGCGTTGTATTTCGACGCCGGCGCGCCTTCGATGAGGTTCATCTTGGGCGAGCCGATGAAGCCGGCCACGAAGGCGTTGGCAGGGTTGCGGTAGAGCTCGAGCGGCGAGCCGACCTGCTCTATCCGCCCGGCGTTCAGCACCACGATCTTGTCGGCCATGGTCATGGCCTCCACCTGGTCGTGGGTGACGTAGATCATCGTGGTTTTGAGCGACTGGTGCAGCTCGCTGATCTCCAGGCGCATGTTCACCCGCAGGGCGGCATCGAGATTCGACAGCGGTTCGTCGAAGAGGAAGGCGTCAGGTTCGCGCACGATGGCGCGGCCGATGGCGACGCGCTGGCGCTGGCCACCGGAGAGCTGCCCGGGTCGCCGCTCGAGGTAATCGGTAAGGTTCAGCGTCGCCGCCGCCGCCTCGACCTTGGCCTTCACGGTCGCCTCGGCGATGCCGGCCATCTTCAGCGGGAAGGCGATGTTCTTGTAGACGCTCATGTGCGGGTAGAGCGCGTAGGATTGGAAAACCATGGCAAGTCCGCGCCGGGCCGGTGCCAGCCCTGTGGCATCGACGCCGTCGATGCGGATAGTTCCCGAACTGACGTCCTCCAGGCCGGCGATCAGCCGCAACAGGGTCGACTTGCCGCAGCCCGACGGCCCTACGAAGACGACGAACTCGCCGTCGGCGATCTCCAGGTCGACGCCCGGGATCACCTTCACGCCGCTGAACTCCTTGGTCACCTTCTCGAGGGTGATTGCGCCCATGGTTTCCTACTCCTTATTTGACCGCGCCGAAGGTCAGGCCGCGCACCAGTTGCTTCTGGCTGAACCAGCCCATGACCAGGATCGGCGCAATGGCGAGCGTCGAGGCCGCCGACAGCTTGGCCCAGAATAACCCTTCCGGGCTCGAATAGGACGCTATGAAAGCGGTCAGTGGCGCCGCCTGGGATGACGTCAGATTCAAGGTCCAAAAAGCCTCGTTCCAGGCGAGGATGATGTTGAGGAGCATCGTCGAGGCAATGCCGGGCACGGCCATCGGTGCCAGCACGTATACGATCTCCTTGCCCAGCGAAGCACCATCCATGCGCGCCGCCTCTAGAATCTCGCCGGGAATCTCCTTGAAGTAGGTGTAGAGCATCCAGACGATGATCGGCAGGTTCATAAGCATCAACACGCCGACCAGGCCAGTGCGCGTGTCGAGCAGGCCGAAGTCGCGGAACATCAGGAAGATCGGTACCAGAACGCCCACGGCCGGAAGCATCTTGGTGGAGAGCATCCACATCAGGATGTTCTTGGTGTGCTTGGTCGGCGCGAAGGCCATGGCCCAGGCGGCAGGAATTGCTACCAGCAGGCCGAGTGCCGTGGAACCTACGGAAATCACCACGGAGTTCATGGCGTGCCTGAGGTAGTTGGAACGGCTCTGCACTTCGAAGTAGTTCTCCAAGGTCCACTCGAAGAAGAGGAAGCTCGGGGGCGTCGCGATGGCCTCGCCTTCGGTCTTGAAGCTGGTCAGGATGGTCCAGAGGACGGGGAAGAACAGCGTCAGGCCGACCAGCCAGGCGAAGGCGGTGAAGGCGATTTTGCGGCTGCGGGTGGCTTCACGGGCCATGGCTCAGCTCTCCAGGTTCTTGCCGATCATGCGGATCAGAAAGACCGCCACGATGTTCGCCAGAATGATCGCCACGACACCACCGGCCGAGGCGCTGCCGACGTCGTACTGCAGCAGAGCCTGAATGTAGATCAGGAACGGCAGGTTGGTGCTGGCCGTGCCCGGTCCGCCTCCGGTCGTCACCAGGATTTCGGCGAAGACCGAAAGCAGGAAGATGGTCTCGATCAGCGTCACCACGGTCAGCGCCCGCGCCAGATGCGGCAGGGTGATGTGGAAAAAGATGGAGACCGGCCCGGCCCCGTCCATCTCCGCCGCCTCTTTCTGCTCGCGGTCGAGCGACTGCAGTGCGGTCAGGATGATGAGGGTGGCGAAGGGCAGCCAGCCCCAGGCGACGATGGCGGTGATGGAGAACAGGGGCAGCGTGGCGAGCCAGTCGACCGGCTCGAAGCCAAGGCCGCGGGCGATCCAGGCGAAGAGCCCGTTCACCGGGTGCATCAGCATGTTCTTCCAAACCAGGGCTGAAACCGTCGGCATGACAAAGAAGGGGGCGATGACCAGCAGGCGGACGATGCCGCGGCCCCAGAACGGCTGGTCGAGCAGAATGGCCAGGAAGGTTCCACCCACCACCGTGGTCAGCAGGGTGCCGCCGACCAGCAGCAGGGTGTTGCCGAGAGCGGCGAAGAATGCCGGGTCGGTGAGGAAGAACTCGTAGTTGCCGAAGCCGGTGAAGACCTCCATCCCCGGCATCAACAGGTTGTAGCGCAGGAAGGAGAAGTAGACCGTCATGCTGAGCGGCACGATCATCCAGACCAGCAGCAGGAGGACGGCCGGCGCCATCATGAAACGGGCTGTGGTCTGGTTCTGCAAGGTGGCCATGGCACCGATCCCCTTCGGCAGCCGCTCCTTCACCGGGCGTCGAGAGACACCGGAAGCTCAGAAGCAATGCAGGAAGCGAAGAAAAATGCGGGCCGCCCGTGGCACGAAATACGGACGGCCCGCTGGGAGGATACGCCTTACTTGATGTAACCGCTGCGCTTCATCTCGCGCAGGGTGAGCTGCTGCGCATTCTGCAGTGCCTGGTCGGCCGAGATCTGACCTGCCAGCGCAGCGGAGAACTGCTGGCCGACGGCCGTGCCGATGCCCTGGAACTCAGGGATGGCCACGAACTGAACGCCAACGTAGGGGACCGGGTCGACCGTCGGGTTGTTCGGGTCCGCCGCCGCGATCGACTCAAGGGTCATCTCAGCGAAGGGAGCAGCGTCCTGATAGGCCGCGTTGTCGTAGAGTGACTTGCGGGTGCCCGGCGGTACGTTGGCCCAGCCGTCCCTGCCGGCGACCAGGGTCGCGTAGCCCTTGCCAGTGGCCCAGCCGATGAACTTCTGCGCCGCCTCGACCTTCTCGGAGCCCGCCGGCACCGCCAGCGACCAGGCCCAGAGCCAGTTGCCGCGCTTGCCGAGGCCGTTGTCGGGCGCCATAGCGAAGCCGACCTTGTCGGCGACCTGGGATTCCTTCGGGTTGGTCACAAAGGAAGCGGCCACGGTAGCATCGATCCACATGCCGCACTTGCCGGTCTGGAACAGCGCCAGGTTCTCATTGAAGCCGTTCGAAGAAGCACCCGGAGGGCCGGCGTCCTTCATCAGGCTGATGTAGAAATCCAGGGTATTCTTCCAGGCCGCCTGGTCGAACTGCGGCGCCCAGTCCTCGTCGAACCAACGCGCGCCGAAGGAGTTGGCGGTGGCCGTGAGGAAGGCCATGTTCTCGCCCCAGCCGGCCTTGCCGCGCAGGCAGATGCCGTAGACCTCGTTCTGCTTGTCGGTGATCTTGCGGGCCGCCTCGGCGACGAAATCCCAGCTCGGCGCGTCGGGCATCTCCAGGCCGGCCTTCTCGAAGAGGTCGGTGCGGTACATCACCATGGAACTCTCGCCGTAGAAGGGTGCGGCGTAGAGCTTGCCTTCGTAGGTCAGGCCGTCGCGGATTGCCGGCAGCAGGTCGTCGACGTCGTAGCCGGCACCAAGGCCGTCGAGGGGCACCAGCCAGTTCTGCTTGGCCCAGATCGGCACTTCGTAGGTGCCGATGGTCATGATGTCGTACTGGCCGCCCTTGGTGGCGATGTCCGTGGTCACCTTCTGGCGCAGGACATTCTCTTCCATCGTCACCCATTCGACGTCGATGTCGGGGTTTTGCGCCTTGAAGTCGTCCGTCAGCTTCTGCATCCGGATCATGTCGCCGTTGTTCACGGTGGCGATGGTGAGGGTGGTGGCGGCAAGGGCCTGGCCGGCGAGCAGCGTCGCGGCGCAGGTCCCCATGAGGAACGGCATGAGTCTCATTATTTCATTTCCTCCCCGAGGCGTTGTTGAGCAATTGCCTACGTTGAGAGCAATTACTCACACGTAAGCATAGCGCGTCAAGAGAGATTCGTTGCTGCATTGCACAACCAACCCTGTCTCAGCCTGCAGTAGCCTTGGGATGGGCCCTGGGGGAAATCTGTGTCAGCGTGCGGCGGCGAGTTTTGCGGCGGTACGCTCGTCGGTGATCAGGCCGTTGACCAGACGGTGTTCCAGCGCCACCCGAATGCCGGGCAGCTTCGCATCGCCCATGGCAACGGCGATGACGAGGGAGCGCTCCGGCGAGGGCAATGGCGCCGAAGCCACACGCGCATTGGTCAAACCGTCGATCATCCGACCCTTGGCATCGAAAGCCCAGCCGAGGATCTCCACCACCGCGCCGGCCTTTCTGAGGGCTGCCAATTCGGCCTTGGTGATGAAGCCATCCTCCTGCAGCGGCGCCTTGGGTGAGAGCTCGCCGATGCCGAGGAAGGTGACGTCGGCCTGAGCCGCCAATTCCAGAGTGGTGTGAACGATGATCTGCTGGTGCAGGAGGTCGCGCTCCTCCGGCGAGGCGGCCACCACCGGCATGGGCAGAGGGTAGTGGCGCGCGTTCACCACGTCGGCCATGGTGAAGATGACGCTGTAGAAAGCGGCGGAGCCATCGGGCGCGAAGTTGCCGGTCAGCGAGACGATCTTCTTGTCCGGAGCGTCGATGTGCGGCAGCAGCTCACCGGCGGCCTTCAAGGTACGGCCGGTGCCGATTGCCATCACCTTCATCTCGGGCGACTTCAGCTGGCGCTCGATCTCGACCGCCGCGGCGTCGGCGATGCCGAGGGTGGTGGAATCGGAAGCCGGGTCGCTCGGCACGACCTCACAAAGCGCAAGGTCGAAGCGCTGGCGCAGGCGCTGGGCCAGCTCGAGGCAGCTGGCCAGGGGGTGATCCAGACGGACCTTCACCAGCCCCTCTGAGACCGCCAGGGAGACCAGGCGCTGGGCCGACTGCCGCGAGATGCCGAGCTTGGCAGCGATCTCGTCCTGCGTATTGCCGGCCACGTAGTAGAGCCAGCCGGCGCGCGCCGCGTCGTCCAGGCGCCCCTCGCCGTTCTCCTTACGCTTCTTCACTGCCGGACTTCCACGACACCCCTCCTGCGGAACAGCGGCAGTCTAACCACGCGTGGCCGGCTGTGTACCCAAAAATTTCGCTGGTTCGCCGGAAGATCGCTTTAGAGATCGGCGAGGTAGGTATTGGCGTGGCGGCTTGCCTCGAAGGCCGCCGGATCGAGGTCGGCGAAAAGCAAGGCCGCCTTGTCGTCCGCCGCGGCGGCAAGACAGCGCCCGTCCGGACCGACAGCCCGGGACAGGCCGGCGTAGGCAAAGTTCTCGTCCCGCCCGGCATGATTCGCGTAGACGACGAAGACCTGATTCTCGAAGGCGCGAACGGCCACCATGCTGGAGGCAATGAAGGCCGCGAAGGGCCCTTGCGGCAAGGCGGTCGGCACCAGAACCAGGTCAGCGCCCGCCTGCGCCAGGCGGCGCACGTTTTCCGGAAACTCCACGTCGTAGCAGATCAGAAAGCCGAGCTTCAGGCCTTGCCAATCGCACAGTACGCTCCGCGCCTCGCCGGGCAAAAAAAGGGCCCGTTCATAGTCGCCATAGAGGTGGGACTTGCGATAGACGGCCGGCGGCAAGTCGCCGTCCACCATGACGAGACTGTTGAAAATCCCCGCTTCCGCGCGCTCGGCAAAGCCGGCGACGATCGCAAGGCCATGCTCCTTCGACAGAGCCTGCAGCCGCCCGACCTGCGGCCCGTCCGCCGGTTCGGCCAGCCGGCGGATGGCATCGCCGGCGCCGTAGCCGGTGACCGCCAGTTCCGGGGCGACCAGCAGCCGGGCACCGCCTGCCGCCGCCTGCGCCGCCGCCGCGTCGATCAGCTTCAGGTTGGCGGCGACATCGCCGGCCACCGCACTCATCTGGTAGACGGCGATCTTCATTCGCGCTCCTCGGCGGACCAGGCCCCGAGCAGCCGCGGAAGATCGCCGTAGCGGGCGATCAGGCCGAACACCACGGCGGCGATCGCCACGAAGAAGATCGAGACCGATGCCATGGTCGGCGTATAGCCGTAGCGCAAGGCGTTGAAGATCTTGATCGGCAGCGTTTCCATCGTGAAGCCGACCGTCATGTAGGCGACGATGTATTCGTTCAAGGACAGTACGAAGGCGAAGGCGTAGCCCGAGACGAGATAGGGCAGGATGAGCGGTACGACGACCGTGCGGAACACCGTGCGGTCGCTCGCCCCCATGGTCGCCGCCGCTTCGACGAGGGAACGGTCGATCGAGGCAAAGCCGAGCGACAGCGTGACCAGCGGCAGGGTGACGAAGAAGATCGCGTGGCTGATGATCGCCGTCCAGGGCGCGCCGTAGAAGCCGCCGGTGGCCCAGAAGGTCAGGAAGCCCAGCGCGGTGATGACCGGCGGCAGCAGGAAAGGCGCGACGCCGAGCACATGGAAGGCGCGCGCCCAGGGCGCCCAGCGCCGCCACAAGAACCACGTCAGTGGCATGGCGATGAGCACCGCGAGGGCGGCCGAGAGGGCAGCCAGGCCGACTGAGGCGAACAGCGCGCCGCGCCACCCGCTGTCGGTGAAGATCTCCGCGTACCAGGAAAGTGACAGGCCTTCCGGCGGAAACAGCAGGGTCCTTTTGGCATTTACCGAGACGCCGGCGACGACGATCAGCGGCGCCATCAGAAACAGCGCGATCAGCGTCATGTAGCCGCGGCGCAGCCATGCCGGCGTCATGACGCGGCCTCCCTGCGACCGCCGACCAACAGCGTCAGGCCCACCAGGGCAAGAGAAATCAATACCAGGAACACCGCCATAGCCGCCGCGAAGGGCATGTTCGACTGGTAGATCGCCTGGTCCGTGATCAGGACCGAAAGCGTCCAGTGCTGCGGACGGCCGAGGATCTGCGGCAGCAGGTAGGAGCCCAGTGCGAAAACGAACACCATTATCAAGGTCGCCACGATGGTGTTGCGCAGCATCGGGACGACGATGCTGAAGAAGCCACGCAGCGGAGAAGCGCCCAGCGTGAGCGCCACCTCGACGAAGGCCTGGTCGAGCCGGACCAGGGCCGGATAGAGCACCAGGATGGTGTAGGGCAGTGCCTGATAGACCATGCCGGTCAGCACGGCGAGGAAGTTCGGGACAAGCGCCACCGGCTGATCGAGCAGCCCGACGGCGACCAGCAGGTTGCTGATACCCGCAGTGCGCGACAGCAGGGTCGACCAGGCAAAGCCGATGATGACTTCCGACAGCGACAGCACGGAGAGCAGCGCGACCAGCCAGGCGACCTGGACGCGGCGCGGCCTGCAGGTCAGGAAAAAGGTGAAGGGGAACGCCAGAACGACACAGCACACCGCTACCGTCGCCGCCAGCATCATCGAGAAGCCGAGCACGCCGCCGAAGAACGGCGTCAGAAAGCGCTCGTAGTTCGACAGCACGAAGTCGACCGTGTAGAAGCCGCCCGGCTGGCGCTGGAAGAAGCTGACCGCAATCATGGTGCCGAAAGGAACCACGAAGAAAACCACCAGCATCAGGGCCGGAAAGATCAGCGGCAGGTGATCGATCAGCGTGCGGGGCGGCTCGCGTCTCATTGCCTGAGAACCACGCAGTGCTCGGCCGGCAGCACGACGCCGATCTCGGCGCCGGCCGCGACATCGGGGCGATCACGTGGCGTGCAAACGGCGACCAGGGTGGTCCCGGCGACCTCGACATAGGTCTCGATGGTGCCGCCGAGATCGCGCAGAAAGGTAACCTGGCCGGTCAACTGTCCGGCTGCGGCGGTCGTCAGCTGCACATCTTCCGGCCGGATCGAGAGCCGGGCCCGCTCCACCCCGTCGGGCAGCGTCAGCGCCGGCATGACGACGCCCGCCACCACGGGGCGCCCCGCAGCATCGCGGCCGACGTCGAGCAAGTTGGTCGAGC
Source organism: uncultured Pelagibius sp. (assembly GCA_964472095.1). Taxonomy (GTDB): domain Bacteria; phylum Pseudomonadota; class Alphaproteobacteria; order Kiloniellales; family Kiloniellaceae; genus Pelagibius. The sequence goes on along the minus strand of CAYYIV010000010.1, from coordinate 94,689 downwards.
CGATGAAGTCGGCAACAAAAGTGTCGGCAGGCCGGCGGTAGATTTCGATCGGCGATGCCGCCTGCCGGATGCGCCCTTCCCCCATGACCACGACCAAGTCCGCCATGGTCATGGCCTCGCGCTGGTCGTGGGTCACCACGATAGTGGTGATGCCGAGCTTCTGCTGCAACTGGCGCAATTCGACCTGCATCGCCTCACGCAGTTTGGCGTCGAGGGCCGACAACGGCTCGTCGAGCAGGAAGAGCTTGGGGGACACGGCGAGCGCGCGGGCAATCGCCACGCGCTGGCGCTGGCCGCCGGAAAGCTTGCTGACCGGCCGCCCCGCATAGCCCGGCAGATGGACCAGCGACAGCAGTTCGTCGACGCGGCGCTGCCGGGCATCGGCGGCGACGCCGCGGATGCGCAAGGCGTAGGCGACGTTCTCGCTGACGTTGAGATGCGGGAACAGCGCCAGCGACTGGAACACCATGCCGAAGTCGCGCTTGTGGGTCGGCACCGTGGTCATGTCGATGCCGTCGAGCAGGATGCGTCCCTCGCTCGCATCCTCCAGTCCGGCGATCATGCGCAAGAGCGTCGTCTTGCCGCAGCCAGAAGGCCCCAGCAGGCACACGAAGGTCCCGTGCGGCACTTCGAGCGAGACGCCGTCGACCGCCGTCACCGATCCGAATCGTTTGCTGATGCCCTCGAGTGTGAGACCCGACATCGCCTACCCTTTCGCGCATCCTGCCTCGCCCTTCGAGACGCGCTGCTGCGCGGCGCTCCTCAGGGTGAGGCAGGATGGTGGAATGATTGACCTCATGCTGAGGAGCGAGCGCCAGCGAGCGTCTCGAAGCACGGGGTCAATCACGCTCCAGACGACCGTCAGCCGACGATCAGCTCGGTCCACTTCTGATTCAGCCAGTCGGACTTGGTGCCGTAGAGGTCGTAGCGCGGCACGATGGGCTCGATTTCCGACGAGACCGCGGCGAACTCCTCATCCGTCAGGTCGGTCAGTTCGCGCTTCACCGTCGGGGCAGTGCCGATCTTGCGCGACATGATCGCCTGAATCGATGGTTGGCTCATGTAGTCGATGAAGACATGAGCCTCATCGGCCTTGGAGGAGGCACGCGACAGCGCCCAGCAGCCGCTGTCGAGGATGCCGCCTTCCTTGGGGAAGGTCGAGCGCACCGGATGGCCATCGGCAACGGCGAGGCCGGTGACATCGTGATAGTACTGACCCATCGGAATCTCGCCCGACTTCAAGGCTTGCTCGAACTGGGCCTCGTCGCGGTACCACAGGCGCACGTTCGGCTTGACCTCGGCCAGCTTGTCGAAAGCCGCCAGAATGCCCTCTTCGGTGTCGAGCGCCTCGACGCCGCCCAGGAAGGTCTTCGCCGTCACCTCGAGCAGGAAGGAGTTCGAGACCAGAGCCAGCAGGCCGAGCTTGTCCGCGTTGGCCGGGTCCCACAGTGCCGCCCACGAGTCCGGGGCTTCCGGATAGGCGTTGGTATTGGTCACCAGCGTGATGTACCAGGCAACCGCGCCTATGCCTGCGACGCGACCGTCCGGATATTCGTTGATGAAGTGGCCGATGAGGTTCTCCGTGTTCGGCAGGCGTGCGATATCGAGCGGCGTCCAGAGTTCCGTCGACTTGCCCTTGAGCATGGCGACCTGCGACATCATCGAGACATCAGCAGGTGCCTGGCCGGCCCGGGCCGCCTGCTCGAGCTGCACCAGCCAGGCCTCGCCGGTCGGCTCGGCCACCGATTCTACCGCAATGCCGCTGGCCCTGGTGAACTCCGGGAAGATATGCTCGTCGAAGGAGCTCTGGAAATAGCCACCGTAGACGCCGACCTTCAGCGAGCGGTCCTGCGCCCGCAACACCGCCGGCATGGCAAGAACGCCGGCCCCCGCGAGGCCCGTCGCCATCAGGGTCCGGCGGGAGACGCCGGTCTGCTTTTGCCTTCTGATCATTTCTAATTCGCCTCCGCTGTCATTGCTGCGGCCACTTGCTGTGGCCTCGTTGATTGCCGGGCATCGGCCCGGATCGTCACCTCAGGGTCGGGCTGTACACCATCAGGCTCAGGATCTCGAAGAGGACCTGGGCGCCGACATGCGCCGTGTTCGTGGTGGAATCGTACTGCGGCGCCACCTCGACGACATCGCCGCCCACCACATCGATGCCCTTCAGGCCGCGCAGAATCTCCAGCACCTCGCGCGTGGTCAGGCCGCCCACCTCCGGTGTCCCCGTCCCTGGGGCAAAGGCAGGATCGATGCCGTCGATGTCGAAAGACAGGTAGACCGGCCCCTCGCCAACCACCTCCAGGGCCTTGCGAACGACGGCGGCGATCCCCAGGTTCGGCACTTCCTCGGCATGGATGACCGTCATCCCGCTGTCGACGGAGAACTCCCAGAGGTACTCGGCCGATCCGCGGATGCCGATCTGTATCGAACGGGTCGGATCGAGCACGCCGTCGAGCACCGCGTTCCTGAACGGCCCGCCGTGGTGGAACTTGGTGTGGTCGAAGGCGCCGCCGGTGTCGCAGTGGGCATCGATGTGGACCATGCCGAGCGGCCGCTCGCGGCCGAGGGCCTTCATGATCGGATGGGTGATCGAGTGGTCGCCGCCGACCGACAGCGGCACCACGCCCGCCGCAGCCACCTTCTCGAAGTAGTGCTCGATGTCGTCGAGGCTCTGCTCGAGCCGAAACCGGCTGGCGAAAGGAACATCGCCGACGTCGGCGACGCGCAGGTCGAAGACCGGCGCACAGGCCAGCACGTGGTTGTAGGGGCCGATGCGCTCGATATTGCGCAGCGCCCGCGGACCGAAGCGCGCGCCGGGCCGATTGGTCACGCCGAGATCCATCGGCACGCCGATCAGGGCGACCTGGAGGTCGCCGAAGTCGGGCGCCTGCGGGTCCAGCTGACGGTAGGGCGCGTCAAGCAGGGTTGACACCCCGGCGTAGGGCGCCATGCGGGTGCCGCTCTTGTTGAAGATCTTGTCTGCAACCTTCTGGAATTGCGGATCGAAAAGGTCGCCGCCGTGGCCCTTGGCATATTTCTCGCGCAAGGCCGCCAGTTTGTCCGGATCCCAGGTCATTGCCTCGTTCTGCCCCCTCGAGCGGCTACTGATCCCGCAGTGCAGTATTGCGGAAATCCCATTGCTAAGGCAATTGACATTGTCATAGCCTTTCTTGTGAGAAATCCTCACAAGGGAAGCCAGCCGTTGTCGAGCCGTCTGCCGCCGCTCAATCCCCTGCGAGCCTTCGAGGCTGCGGCCCGTCTGGGCTCGGTGTCGAGTGCCGCAAAGGAACTCACCGTTACCCACGGGGCCATCAGCCACCAGATCCGCAAGCTGGAGGCTTCGCTGAAGGTCACCCTGCTGGAGCGCGGCGCCCGGCGGGTGAAGCTCACACCCCATGGCGCGGCCCTGCTGCCCTCCGTCTCCGCCGCCTTCGGCGAGATCGCCGCCGCCACCGCACGCATGACCCGCCCCTCGACCGGCGGCGACCTCGTCGTCAGCTGTGTCCCGGCCCTGCTTTCCCTCTGGCTGGTGCCGCGCCTCAACCGCTTCACGGACCAGTACCCGGGCGTGCGGCTGCGACTGTCGGGATCGAACGACCCGGACGACGTCTTCGACTCAGACATCGATGTCTGCATCCGCTACGGCCAGGGAAACTGGGGCGACTGCTGGGTGCGGCATTGGAGCGACCTCGAGCTGTTTCCGGTCGCCAGTCCGACCCTGCTGAACCTCCGCCCCCTGCGCGCGACCAGGGACCTGGCCGATCACATCATCCTGCACGCCGACGACGGGCGCGAGTGGCAGACCTGGCTGGCGGCGGCCAAGGCCCTGGAGCTGAGCAAGGGGCCGCACCACTTCATGGGCGACGCGCGGCTCGCCATGGAGGCGGCATTGCACGGCAATGGCGTCGCCCTGGGGGACACCATGACCGCCAGCAGCCTGATGGCTAAGGGCAGCCTCGTCGCCCCCTTCGACCTTTCGGTGCCGGCAGTCGACAGCTTCTATGTCGTCTGCCGCAACGAGGCCAAGGCGGCCCCAATCGTCAGCGTCTTCATCGATTGGCTCTTTGCGGCGCGCGACGTGGAGGATGCGCGGGCGGAGGTGCCCGCGGTGGCGCGGCGGTCGCTGCGCCGCGGCCGCAAGGCGAAGCTTGCATAGACTCTCAGGAGCCGCCTCTGCTCCGCTCCCCACTGCGCCGCCGCGGTGCCGGCTTGGCGGGGTTCCGCAGCGGCTTGGTGCGGGGGCCGTAGCTCTTGAACTTCTCCACCACGTGGGCGATCTCGTCGTCAGACAGTACCTCGGCCGCCCCCAGGGTCCGCGCCAGATAGTACTGCTTCGCCAGGGTCTCGACCTCCCCGGCCAGCCAGAGCGCGCGCTTGAGAGAAGGCCCGGTGGCGATCACGCCGTGGTTGGCGAGCAGACAGGCGCTGCGCCCCTCGAGCGCTGTCAGCGCATTTTCGGAGAGCTGGGTCGTGCCATAGGTGGCATAGGGAGCGACGCGGATAGTCGGCCCGCCGGCAGCGGCGATCATGTAGTGCACCGCCGGAATCTCAAGGCCGCAGATCGCCAGCGCCGTGGCATAGCTGCTGTGGGTGTGGACGACGGCGCCGACCTCCGGCCGGGCGCGCAGGATGTCGAGATGGAAGCGCCACTCCGAGGAGGGTGCCAGCTCGCCGTCGTAGCACCCGTCCGTGCCGTCGAGCGGCATCGCCACGATGTCCTGCGGCATCATCTCCTCGTAGGGCAGCCCCGACGGCGTGATCAGCAGGCTGTCGCCGTGGCGGGCACTGACGTTGCCCGAGGTTCCCTGGTTGATGCCGAGCGCGTTCATGGCCAGACAGGTCTCGACGATCTCGCGGCGCAGCGCCGCTTCCGCCTGCTTCGGGTCCTGATTCTTCATGCCGCCCCCTGTCTCCGCCTGGCGCGGCGGCACTATGCGGCGGAGGCGCGTCGTTGTCGAGACGTCCGGCCGCAGGGGCGAAGGGCAGCGCTTCAGTCGCGTTCCGACCCCGGCGCCCGGGTCACCCAGATCACGCTGAGGAGCAGGCCCTTGGCGCGCGGCAGCACGAGCAGCGTCAGGGCGAGGGCGAACAGCGGCCAGACCGTCATGGCCAGCCAGGTCGGCCACTGGCTGTAGCGCTCGACGGCAAGGATCACGGGGACGGCGATATGGCCGACCACCAGGATGGTGAGCCAGGGCGCGGCATCGTCGGAGCGCAGATGACCGAGGGGCTCATGGCAGACGGCACAGGCGGCGGCCTGCTTCAGATAGCTGGCGAAGAGCCTGCCCTCTCCGCAGGACGGGCAACGCCCCCGGAGGCCGCGCCAGATGGCCTCGCCAAGCCCGGGCCGGACCGCGTCGTGTAATTCGTCCATCGAAGGCATGTTCCTTCCCGGCGAACGCCACAAGGTCGCGCCGGGCGATTCCGTCATCTCAGCCAGAGAATGCTGGGATTTCCGCCGCTTCTATACGCTTCGGGCGCCGGCCGAGTCCACTTGAATCACCGGCCTGCGGCACCCCGCCGCGGCACCCTCATTGCGCGGTATCGACGCGCTGGAGCTGCAGCGGGCCGCCGACCAGCCAGCGGCCTTCGCGCGTGAACACCACCGTCCCCTGCGGCAAGGTCACCAGCACCCGAGTCTCGTCTTCCTCTTCGTAGGGGGCCACCAGAGTCTGGCCGCCGCCCTCCGTGACATAGGCCCTGCCGCCGTCCCCGAACTCCAGCTTCGTCATGCCGGAGCGATCGGCATAGACACGCCCACGCAGCGGGCCCTTTTCCGCCAGCGTCAAGGCCGCGAGGATGGCGTTGCGCTTGTCCACGACAGCCTGCAGGAAGCGTGTCCTGTGGTCACCCGCGGAGGCCGGCCAGGCGTCGATGTCCGGCAACAACACGGTATCGATCATGGCGAGAGACTTTTCCGTGTCGGACAGTCCGGCCAGTTCAGCCGCCAGCTTCGGGTATAGATCGCCACCTACCTCAGCGCGCCGGCTGTCGGCCGCCTGCTGAATCGCGTCAGCATCTTCGGGGGCCAACAGGCGCAGGACTCTCTGGTCGGAATAGCCGTCCAGCGCCTTGAAGGCCCGCGATTCCACGGGGGTTTGGGCGATCCTATCGAGAAGATCCCGCGCGATCTCCTTGCCCGCGACCGCCTGCTTTGCCGCGATGGCCTGGTCGATGGCGGCCAGGTCCTCCTCGCTGGGGAGCCCGGCCGGCGATGTGTGCAGGCCCTTCCTCAGCTCCGGCAAGGAGGCAAGCCCCTGCATGTCCGACGGGATGGCGTCGACGATCGCGAGGGCGGCCGACTGACGGCGGACCCGCAGCGAACTCTTATAGGTTTCCTTTGCCTCAGGCGAGAGGACGGCGACCAGACCGCTGCCAGCGGCATTCTCGATCTGCCGGAAACTCGCGGCCGTAGCGGGCATCGCCGCGAACTTCTCTTCCGCTGCGGCAATCAGAGCCTGCTCGATCGCCGACTTCCGCGCCGCGACGTCCGCCTCCAGGGCAGCGCGATCGTCGGGCGGCAGAATGGCGGCCAAGGGCTGGCGACGGGGCGGCTGGAGGATCTTGGCGGCGTCCCGGTCGAAGGTCCGCAGGCTCTGCTCGCTCGCCTCCAGGGCGTCGAGCTGCTGCCGAACCTCCGCGAGGACCGCATCTCTCGATGCGTCGTAGTGCGGGTCGACGCTGGGCAGAACCGCCTGCGCCACGATCTCCTGCGGCAGGCTCGCCATTGCGCGGAGTATCTGGTCGGCGACCTTCCGGAAATCGCGATCGAGGTAGCGGACAGCGGCGGTGTAGGCATTGCTGTCCCAGTCCGCCATGGCCCGCAATCCGATGATCGTGCTGAGCTTGTCGACACCCTCAGGCGCCGCCGCGAAGGCTTCGAGGGCCGTGTCGAGATCGACCCGGGCCTTGGCCATCTTCTCCAGCGTCGGACCCAGGCCGCGGGCGAATTCCTTTTCCAGCCCTGCCAGAACCTTCTTCAGGTCCTTGGCGCTGACCTGCCTGCCGCAGTCCTTGGCCGCCTGCCGCGCCATGGCCACGTCGTCGGGACTGAAGTCCGGCCCCGGCTTGCCGTAGAGATCGATCATTTCCTGGCCGAGGAATGCCGTCGGGAAGCCGAGCGTTGTCGAAGGATTGAGCTGCTGTCGATCGCGCAAATCGGCCTCGCTGGCCCAGGCCGCCATCGTTTCACAGTCAGGAAGCGCAATCTCGGCCTGTGCGGTCAACGGCGCCAGGGACGCCAGCGAGAGGCTGACGACCGTCAATTTCAAGCTGCTCAACAACTGCATGTTGAAAACCTCCTCCCGAAGCATGTTTCACCGACGAGGCCGTTCAGCGAGCGCCTCGCGCAAAAGGACAATAAGGTTGTCGTTGAGTTGCCGAACCTCCCAAATGGAGGGAGCCGCAGGCAGGGACGGCTGATGCCGCCTCAGGCCGGGTTGTCATCTGGTCCACACGGCGCGCCCGCCAGATCGGCCATCAGGCGCGCGACGAGTTCGGCCTGACGGCTCGTCTCGGTCTTTTGGAACAAGATCTTCAGGTACCAGCGTGCCGTCTCGTAAGTCATTCCAGCGGTCGCAGCGGCTTGCCGCAAGCCACCGCCGGCAAGCAGGACCTGGGCGAGCCGCGCCTCCGCCGGCGTCAGCCGATAGAGGGTGTGAAGGAGATCGGCAATACCGGAGCGGCTGGCACCAGGATCGACGATCAGCAGCATGACCGTCGGCTGCAGCGCAAAGATGCCGTTGCGGCGGGGGGAAAGCCGGATGGCGCTGAGAATCAGTGGCCGATCCCTTCCCGGCCGTTGGATGATGATGTTTTGCGCCCCATCGAATTCGGCTCCGTCGGCATCGCCCTGAGACCTCTGCAGCAGGGCGGCGAGTTGCCGCTGGGTCGCATGATCGGTTGCAACCAGGCGGTCCGATCGGATGGCAAGGCCGATGCCCGGCCGAATCATCTTCTCGGCCACGGAATTGCAGTGAAGAACCTTGCCGCGGGAATTCACGAACACCACGCCGTGGGGGAGGTGATCGAGGGCCCCGGCGGTGACGCTTCTCTTCTCCGTCAGGGTCTCGAGTCGGATCGCAACGCGAAGCGCCCGGCGCAGGTGCGCATGGAACTTCCTGAAACGGGCGATCTCCTTGGGACGGAAGGCGCCGATCTCAGATGAGCGGAGCAGGGAAAGGTTGAGGACAATGCCGTCTCCGGCCCAGGGGGTCATGCCCATCGTGTGGCCGAAATCCTGCGGACGCAGCCACTCGTTGTAGTACTGGGATCGCTGCAGAATTCCGGCATCCCGGAAGTGCTCGGCCAGGCACTGATCGGTGCGGATCACGCCGGGTCTGTGGAGAGCCGCCACCTGCGTGCTCGGGTTGTCTGCTGTGTAGAAGCAAGCTTCAAACGACTGGAGGAAGTGGTCCGAAATGCCCGAGACGTGGACCGGCCGCATGCTGCGCTTGCGATAGTCCAGGAAGTAGAAGGTTTCCGCCCCGGTCGAAAAATCTTGCCGGATCAGAGACATCACCTCCGTCCAGCCCTCGGGATCGACGGCCGCGTCGTAGACGGCCTCGATCAGCGGCTCGATCCTGCCCTGATGCATGCATCGCTCCCCCGTTGGTCGGTTTCCCGGTCGCAACGTCCCCCAACCGCCAACTCTAAACTGATCCGATCGGATTTTGTAGGGTCCTGCGAGGCGCAAAGGTGGGATCGCAGCCCGCGTACCGCCGTCGGCGGCCAAGCATCATCCTCCCCGCAGGGCACAAATCCATGGGAGGACAGCACATTGCTACTTTTACGTTTTCTCCGCGGCCGCTCTCCACTCGGGAAGCATCAAGGCCTCCGACGGGAGATCAGGCCCGAAGCAGCTGTCGATGCCTCACAGCTGCCGGCTGCTGAAGCGGGGCCCTTTCCTGGTCACTTTTCACCGCCGCAAAAACCTTCCCCACGCCGATGAGCACGGGATGCTCGTGGTCGATCTCGCCGCGCCGTGCCAGCTCGGCCAGAGTGAGGCGCTCCACCTGTTCACCGGGCCGCGAGATGGCGGTCATGATTGCGACCGGGGTGTCGCCGCCCAGTCCCCCATCCAGCAGCCGGGCGGCTGCTTCGGAGCCGGTACGCGCGCCCATGTAGAGCATGAGGGTGCTGCGCGGATCCGCGAGGCGGCACCAGTCGACGTCCTGCGGCAGGCCGCCCTGGCGGCTGTGAGCGGTGACCAGCTGTAGCGACTGCGCGCAGTCGCGGTGGGTCAGCGACACGCCGAGGCGTGCGGCGGCCCCGAAGGCGGCGGTGATGCCGGGTACCACGGTGAAGGGAATCCCTTGAGCCTGCAGCGCCGCGATCTCTTCGCCGGCACGGCCGAAGAGCATCGGGTCCCCGGCCTTCAGCCGCACGACCCGCCTGCCCTGGCGCGCCAGCTTTATCATCAGGGCGTTGATGTCCTCCTGCCGGCAGGAGGCTCGGCCGCCGCGCTTGCCGACCAGCAGGCGCTTGGCCTCCCGGCGCGCGAGGTCGAGCACCTCCTGCGAGACCAGGTCGTCGAAGAGGATGACGTCGGCCGCCTGCAGCGCCCGCACGGCATTGAGGGTCAGCAGCCCCGCATCACCAGGGCCGGCACCGACCAGGATGACGCCCGGCAGCGGCGCTTTCGCCGTGCCGCGCGGACCGGCGAGGGCAAGCAGCCGTGCCAGCGGATCGCCCACAGGCGGCTCGGTGAAGGCCAACTCGGCGAAGGCGCGCCAGAAGGCTCGCCGCCGCTCTACCGTAGGCAACAGGCGCGTCAGGCAGACACGGAAATCCTGCGCCGCCGCTGCCCAGACCGCGAGGCCCGCGGGCAGCAGGGTCTCAACGCGGCGGCGGATGGCCTGCCCCAGCACCGGCGCGGCGCCGTCGGTCGAGATGCCGATGACCACCGGAGAACGATTCACGATGGCGCCAAACTGGAAGCTGCAGAACGCCGGCTGGTCGATCACGTTGTGCGGCACCCCGGCAGCGGCCGCCGCCGCGGCGAAGCGCGCCGCCTCGCCCGCATCCCCAAGGTCTGCCACCGCGACGGCGGCGCCGCGGAGGTCGCTCTGCTGCCAGGTACGCGCATGCGATTCGATTGCCGGTTCGGAGGCTCTCAGCAGCGCCGCCATTTCCGCCGACAGGCTCTCCGCCACCACCGTCACCCGGGCGCCTGACGCCCCCAGCAGCTCGGCTTTCCACGCCGCAGCCGCGGAGCCGCCGACCACCACCGCCGGGCGCCCCCGCAGGGAGAGGAAGACCGGCAGCTTGGCCAGCGGCGCAATGTGCGCCGGCGCCTCGGCCGGGCGGCGTTCAGAGGGTGGGTTGGACAGCGGCATGGTCGATCAATCCCTGGATCTCGGCCCGGCAGGAGCCGCAGTTGCTGCCGGCGGAGGTCGCCGTGCCGACGTCCTCCAGGCTGCGTGCCTTGCCGGCTCCGAGGGCGGCGAGGATCTGGTTGCGGCCAACGGCAAAGCAGGAGCAGACGATGGGACCGGGGTCGGCGCCACCCTCGGAGGCGCGGCCCGCCAGCAAGCCGCGGCGCCCGGCACAATCCAGCAGCCCGGCATCGAACTGCCGGCAGACCCAGGCACGCGAGGCTTCGACCGGCTCCGCCGCCAGGTAGAGCACGCCGAGCGGGCGGCCCGCGGAGAAGGCGGCGAAGCGGAAACGGCCCCTCTTGGCATCGCCGTAGGCGAGGAACTCGATCGCCTCTTCCCCGGCAAGCCCGAAAAGCTCCCTTGCGAAGCCCGGCCAGTCCGCCGACGCCTTGCGGCCACCCAACTCTAGGCGAAAGCCGCTGGCAATGCGTGCCAGCGCCCAGTAGTCGGCGGCGATGGTCTGCGGCCTGCGGGCGACCACGGCAAAACCGTACCAAGCGAGCGGGAAGGCTTCCGCGCGTACCCGCGTCATCTTCAGCGCCGGCTGGCCCGAATGCGGATCGCGGCGCCGGGACACCAAGGCGTCGATCCGGCCGTGGCTCGCGGTCTGGCCGCTCCAGTGCATTGGTGCGAAGAGATGGCCCTGCTGCTGCCGTTCGGTGACCACCGCCCGCGCCAGGAAGCTGCCACGATGATTGAAGAGCTTCACCAGGCCCGCCGCGGTGACTCCGATGGCTGCCGCATCGGCCGGATGCATCTCCACGAAGGGCTCGGCGACGTGCTGCGCCAGGCGCGGCGAGCGGCCGCTGCGGGTCATGCTGTGCCACTGGTCGCGCACCCGTCCGGTGTTGAGCAGGAAGGGCAGCGCCGCTTCCTCCAACCGCACTGCCGGCGGAGTCACCGCGACAAAGCGCGCCCGGCGATCCGCGGTGTAGAAGCCGCCTTCGGCGAAGAAGCGCTTGCGGCCCTGTGCAGCATAGCCGCCGGCCGCCAGCGGCCACTGGAAGGGCTGCAGCGCCTCGTAGTCGGCCGCCTGCCAGTCGAGACAGCCGGAGAGGTCGAGATCACGGCTACCGTCGTTGCCTGCAGCGGTCAGCGCCGCGTACTCGCGGAAGATCTCCCAGGGTGAGGCATAGTCGAAGGCCCTGCCCCAGCCCATGGCCGCTGCCACGTCGCAGACAATCCGCCAGTCCGGCCGCGCCTCGCCCGCCGGCGCCAGGAAGGCGCGCTGGCGCGAGATGCGGCGTTCAGAGTTGGTCACCGTGCCATCCTTCTCGCCCCAGGCGGCGGCCGGCAGCAGCACGTCGGCGAGTTCGGTCGTGTCGGTGTGGCGCTCGACGTCGGAGACCACCACGAAGGGGCAGTTGCGGATCGCCTCACGCACGCGATCGCTACCCGGCAGACTGACCGCCGGGTTGGTCGCCATGATCCATAGCGCCTTGATGCGGCCTTCGGCCACGGCATCGAACAGCTCGACGGCCTTGAGGCCGGACGCATCGGGCATCGCCGGTGCCTGCCAGAATTCCTGTAGCAGCGCACGGTGCGCCGGGTCCTCGATCTCCAGGTGACAGGCCAGCTGGTTGGCGAGACCGCCGACCTCGCGCCCGCCCATGGCGTTGGGCTGACCGGTCAGGGAGAAAGGACCCATGCCCGGCTTGCCGATGCGCCCCGTGAGCAGGTGGCAGTTGAGGATGGCGTTCACCTTGTCGGTGCCGCTTTCCGACTGGTTGACACCCTGGGAATAGAGCGTCACCACCTTCGGCCGCGCTGCGAAGAGGCGGTAGAAGGCGATCAGCTCGGCTAGACCGAGCGCGGTCAGCCGGGCGGTCTCCCCCAGGCTGGTCTGCTTCGCCGCCGCCAAGGCCTCGTCGAGACCGCTGGTGTGGCGCGATACGTAGTCGTCGTCGGCGCCTCCGCTTTCCTGCAGCCAGCGCAGCAGGCCGTTGAAGAGAGCCACGTCGGAGTCGGGCTTCACGGCGAGATGAACATCGGCCAGCTCGGCGCTGGCGCTGCGCCGCGGATCGACCAGCACGATGCGCATCTCCGGCCGCCTGGCCTTCGCATCGGCCAGGCGCTGCGCCAGCACCGGGTGGCACCAGGCGAAATTGCTGCCGACAGCGACCACCAGGTCGGCCTCGTCGAGGTCCTCATAGCAGCCGGGTACGGTGTCGCTGCCGAAGGCGCGGCGATGGCCGGCGACCGAGGAGGCCATGCAGAGCCGCGAGTTGGTGTCGATATTGGCCGAGCCGATGAAACCCTTCATCAGCTTGTTGGCGACGTAGTAGTCCTCGGTCAGCAACTGACCCGAGACGTAGAAAGCGACCGAGTCAGGGCCGTGTTCGGCGATGGCCTTGCCGAAGCCCTCAGCGACCTTCGCGATGGCCTGGTCCCAGCCGACGGCCTTGCCGCCGACCCGCGGTGACAGCAGGCGGCCGTCGAGCCCCAGCGTTTCAGCCAGCGCCGCTCCCTTGCCGCAGAGGCGGCCGCGGTTGGCCGGATGGTCGGGATCGCCAGAGATCAGCACCTGGCCGTCGCCGTTGTCGCTGGCCAGGATGCCGCAGCCCACGCCGCAGTAGGGGCAGGTGGTGCGGGTCTTCTTAAGGGCGAAGCCGTCGGGCATGGCCGGACCTCACGCCGCCCGGCTGGCCATCACGGCCAGGTCGAGCAGCAGACGCCCGTCCTCGCAGCGCAGCGGCAGGGTGGCGACGCGGCCTTCGTCTGCGCCCCTGGCCTCGCCGCTGGCCAGGTCGATCACCCAATTGTGCAGCGGGCAGGTGACCGAGCGGTCGTGCACGATGCCCTGGCTGAGCGGCCCGCCCTTGTGCGGGCAGCGGTCATCGAGGGCGAAGACTTCGTCGGCTTCGGTGCGGAACACAGCGATGCAGCCGAAGGGCGTCTTCACCACTCGCGCGCCGCGGCGCGGTACGTCGTCTAGCCGTCCGACATCGACCCAGCGGCTGACCATCATGTCCATCACGCCACATCCTCCAGGCTGAGTTCCGCCAAGGGCTTGAACTCATGGGCATCGCGCCCCTGCACCCGTTCGGCCCAGGGATCGCTCTGCGAGAACTTCTGCGAATAGACGAAGCGGGCGAAGAGCGCCTGCCGTCGCGCGCGATCCTCGACGACCTGCGCACGCACGGTCTCGACACCGACCCTGGCGGCCCACTTGTAGACCCGTTCCAGGTAGCGGCCCTGCTCGCGGTAGAGCTGCAGCAGCGCCCCGCAGTATTCGAGCGCTTCCTCTTCGCTGCTCACCGTGCAGAGCAGCTCGGTGCCCTTCACGTGCATGCCGGCGGCACCGGCGAAATGCAGCTCGTAACCGGAGTCGACACAGACCACGCCGATATCTTTGCAGGTCGCCTCGGCGCAATTGCGCGGGCAACCGGAAACCGCCAGCTTCACCTTGTGCGGCGTCCATGAGCCCCAGAGGAACTTCTCGAGCCTGACGCCGAGGCCCGTCGAGTCCTGCGTGCCGAAGCGGCACCAGTCGGTGCCGACGCAGGTCTTCACCGTACGCAGGGACTTTCCGTAGGCGTGGCCGGAGACCATGCCCGCGGCGTTGAGGTCGGCCCAGACGGCAGGCAGGTCCTCCTTCTTCACGCCGAGCAGGTCGATGCGCTGGCCGCCGGTCACCTTCACCGTCGGAATGGCGAACTTCTCCGCCACCTCGGCGATGGCGCGCAGCTCCGCCGGCGTGGTCAGGCCGCCCCACATGCGCGGCACCACCGAATAGGTGCCGTCCTTCTGGATGTTGGCGTGCACACGCTCGTTGATGAAGCGCGACTGGCTGTCGTCCTGGTACTCGCCTGGCCAGGCCGCCAGCAGATAGTAGTTCAGCGCCGGCCGGCACTTGGCACAGCCGCAGGAGGTCTTCCAGCCGAGCTGCTGCATAACCGCCGGCATCGAGCGCAGCTCGTGGGCGACGATGAGGCGGCGCAGTTCGTCGTGGTCGTGGTCGGTGCAGCCGCAGATCGGCTGCACCGCGTTGCGCTGGTAGCCCTCGCCCAGTGTCAGCTCGAGCAGCTGCTCGACCAGGCCACTGCAGGAGCCGCAGGAACTCGAGGCCTTGGTATGTGCGCGCAGGGCATCGAGGCTGCTGTGTCCGTCCTCGGCGATGGCGGCGACGATGGTTGCCTTGCAGACGCCGTTGCAGCCGCAAATCTCTGCCTCAGCCGGCAGCGCTGCAACGGCCGCCGTAGGGTCCAGCGGGGACCCTCCCGCATAGGCCGGCCCGAAGATCAGGGTGTCGCGCAGCGCGCTGACGTCGCTGCCGTCCTTCAGCAGCTGGAAGAACCAGGCGCTGTCGCCAGTGTCACCATAGAGCACCGTGCCGACGATGCGGTTGTCCGCGAGGATAAGGCGCCGGTAGACGTTGCGGGCGGGATCGCGCAGCACGATCTCCTCGCGCCCCTCGCCCTCGGCGAAGTCACCGGCGGAGAAGAGATCGATGCCCGTGACTTTCAACTTGGTCGAGATGGCGATGCCGCTGTAGCGCGCCGTGGGGTTGCCGGCCAGGCCCGCGGCCAGCACCTTGGCCATCTCGTAGAGCGGCGCCACCAGGCCATAGCAGACGCCGCGGTGCTCGACGCACTCGCCGACCGCGAAGACGTCGGGATCGTCGGTCGCCATGTGGTCATCGACCACCACGCCGCGGTTGACCGTCAGGCCGGCCTCTTTGGCGAGCGCGGCATTGGGCCGGATGCCGGCGGCCATGACCACCAAGTCGGCCGGCAGCTCCCGCCCGTCGTCGAGACGCACGGCGGTGACGCGGGTTTCGCCGAGGATCGCTTGGGTGTTGGCACGGGTGATGACGCGGATGCCCCGCGCCTCCACCGCGCGCTCCAGCAGGTAGCCGGCGCTGGGGTCGAGCTGGCGCTCCATCAGCGTCGGCATGAGGTGCAGCACGGTCACCGCCATGCCGCGCGCCTTGAGGCCCGCCGCAGCCTCGAGGCCAAGCAGGCCGCCGCCGATCACCACCGCATGACCGCCCCTGGCCGCTGCCTGCAGCATCTTCTCCACATCGCCCTGGTCGCGGTAGGTCAGCACCTCCGGCAGGTCGGCGCCAGGCACCGGAAGGACGAAGGGACTGGACCCGGTGGCGATCAACAGCTTGTCGTAAGCGACCTCGACTCCATCGGCGCTGCGCACCAGCTTCTTGGCACGATCGATCGCGGTGACCATCCTGCCCTTCAGCAGGGTGACACCGTGGCGCTCGTACCAGGCGTCATCGTGGATGACGATGTCGTCATATTTCTTTTCACCGGAAAGCACCGGCGAAAGCATGATGCGGTCATAGTTCACCCTCGGCTCGGCGCCGAAGATGGTGATGTCGTAGAGGCCCGGCGACTTGGTCGCCAGCTGCTCCACCACGCGGCCGGCGGCCATACCGTTGCCGACCACGACCAGCCGCTGCTTGGTCGCGCCCATCAGGCCGCCTCCTCCGTGTCGTCACTGTCCTCTGCCAGTTTCGGGGTGGGCTTGGCGCCGCCTTCATAAGCTTCCAGGAAGTCGAGTAGTTCCTCGCGGTAGGCATAGTACTGCGGGTGGTCCAGCAGCGCCTTGCGGGTGCGCGGCCGCGGGATGTCCACCTGCATGACGTTGCCGATGGTTGCCCGCGGGCCGTTGGTCATCATGACGACGCGGTCGCCGAGCAGGATGGCCTCGTCGACGTCGTGGGTGACGCAGACTGCCGTCACCTCGGTGCGCCGCCAGACGTCCATCAGCACCTCCTGCAGCTCCCAGCGGGTCAGGCTGTCGAGCATGCCAAAGGGCTCGTCGAGCAGCAGCAGCTTGGGCGAGAGGGCGAAGGCGCGAGCGATGCCGACGCGCTGCTTCATGCCGTTTGAGAGCTCGGCCGCCGACTTGTCCATGGCATCACCGAGGCCGACGCGCGCCAGGTAGTATTCGACGACGTCGCGGCGCTCCCCCGCGCTGGCGTGGGGATAGACCCGGTCGACGCCGAGAGCCACGTTCTCGCGCGCGGTGAGCCAGGGCATCAGCGAGGGCGCCTGGAACACCACGGCGCGGTCAGGGCCGGCGTCGCTCACCTCCTTGCCGTCGAGCACGATGCCGCCCCCGGAGATCGACGTGAGGCCGGCGGTCATCGACAGTACTGTCGACTTGCCGCAGCCGGAGTGGCCGATCAGGGAGACGAACTCGCCCTGGCGCATCTTCAGGTCGAACGACTCGACCACGGTCAGCGGCCCCTTGGGCGTCGGATAGACCTTCTGCAGGCGGAAAAACTCGACGTAGCCGCGCTCGATCGGCGACTGCCGGGCGTCGCGGTAGGCCGGCGGTGGCGGGTCGCTCTGGGTAATCGGCACCACCTTCGGCAGGGCGACTGTCTCACCCGATTCGCTGCCGCGTTCCATGCCGACGCCCATGAGATACTGGGTCACCTCGCCGCGCAGCTTCTTGAAGGCCTCGTCGTGGTTCATGGCGGCGCGGTCGCGCGGACGCGGCAGGTCGACCTTGAAGGCCGGTCCGAAGGTGGCATCCGGACCCGGCTTCAAGGGCACGATGCGGTCCGCCAGCAGCAGGGCCTCGTCGACGTCGTTGGTGATCAGGATCACCGTCTTGCGGTCGTCCTCCCAGATGCGCTCGATCTCGTCCTGCAGCTTGGCGCGGGTCAGCGCGTCGAGGGCGGAGAGCGGCTCGTCGAGCAGCAGGATCTCCGGGCTCATGGCCAGCGCGCGGGCGACCGCCACGCGCTGGCGCATGCCGCCGGAGAGTTCCGCCGGGCGACGGTCGATCGCGGGGGTGAGGCCGACCATGTCGATGTAGTGGCGCACGCGTTCTTCGCGGGCGGCCCGCGACTGTCCCTTGAAAGCGGAATTCACCGCCAAGGCCACGTTGCCGTAGACCGTCAGCCAGGGCATCAGGGAATAGCTCTGGAAGACCACGCCGCGGTCCGGCCCCGGGCCGGCGACCGGCACCCCCTTCAGCAGCACCTCGCCCGCATCCGGTGCGATGAGGCCGGCGATGGCGGAGATCAGCGTGGTCTTGCCGGAGCCGGAGAAGCCGACGATGGCGACGAATTCGCCCTCCGCCACCGACAGGTTGATGTCCTTCAGCACGGCGGTGCGTCCGCTGCCCTCGCCGTAGGCCTTGCAGACACCCTTCAGTTCGAGAAACGCCATGGCGCGGATCCTCCTAGCGGGTGGCCGAGTAGGTGAACATGGTCTGCAGGGCGAGCATCATGCGGTCGAGCAGGACGCCGATGAGGCCGATGGTGAGCACCGCCACCATGATCTTTGCGAGCGAGGAGGAGGAGCCGTTCTGGAACTCGTCCCAGACGAACTTCCCGAGACCGGGGTTCTGCGCCAGCATCTCGGCGGCGATCAGCACCATCCAGCCGACGCCCAGCGACAGGCGCAGACCGGTAAAGATGAGCGGCAGAGCCGAAGGCAGCACGACCTTGAAGATCGTGCTGCTCCAGGAGAGTTTCAGGACGCGCCCGACGTTCATCAGGTCCCTGTCGATGGAGGACACCCCATGCGCGGTGTTGATCAGCGTCGGCCACAGCGAACAGAGCGTCACCGTCACCGCCGAGACGATGAAGGACTTGGCGAAGAAGCCGTCGCTGCTGCTCATCAGGGCCGAGACGACCATGGTGACCAGCGGCAACCAGGCCAGCGGCGACACCGGCTTGAAAATCTGGATCAGCGGGTTGAGAGCCGCGTTGACGCCGGCGGAGAGCCCGCAGACGATGCCCAGAGGCACCGCCACCAGGGTGGCGATGAGGAAGCCCATGGCCACGGTCTCCAGCGAGGTGACGATCTGGTCGAGGTATGTCGGCTTGCCGGTGAAGCTGCGGTGCTTCACTTCTCCGGCCTTGCCTTCGGCGATCAGCTTGTCGTTGCGCTGGTCCTGACGCTCGTAGAATGCCGCTTGCTTCTCGCGCTCGCGCTGGTGGTCCGCATAGAGGATCTCGACCTGCTCCCAGACCTGGGCCGGCCCGGGAATGGCGCCGAGCGAGGTGTTCACCAGCGGCGCCGTCTGCGCCCAGGCCGCCAGGAAGAGGCCGATGCCGAGCAGCGGCAGCACCAAGCCGCGCCAGATCTCCTTCAGGTGATGGCGCGGCTGCTCCCCGGCGGCGATCTTCAGCAGCGGCGTCAGCCAGCCCAGCGCGACGAGATTCAGGTAGAGGTCGAGCTTGCCGATCAGGGCGAAGACCTTTGCGCGCCGTTCGGCGGCGGTCTCCGCTCCGGTCATGCCGGCGGCGCTGTCGATATCGGTGGCCGTCATTTGCGATTTCTCCTCACGCAGGCGATCGAGGGGCGGGAGCGGCGGTCAGCCGCCCACCACCAGGTTCTGTTCGACTTTCTGGGGACCCTTCAGGCCGATCGGGAAAAGGTCCAGGTAGGCATTGGGCTTGCGGCCGTCGAAGGTGATGCCGTCGATGAACTCGTTCTGCGGCGCGCGAAAGCCGTTGCTGTCCCAGGGGAAGTCCGCCTCCGGCACATGGCCGTCCTCGACCAGCAGGCGGGCGGCCTTCAGGTAGATGTCCGGACGATAGACCTGCTGGGCGACGTCGAGGTACCAGTCGTCAGACTTCTGCTCGGTGATCTGGCCCCAGCGGCGCATCTGCGTCAGGTACCAGACCGCGTCGGAGTAGTAGGGATAGGTCGCGAAGTAGCGATAGAAGACGTTGAAGTCCGGCACCTCGCGCTTGTCGCCCTTCTCGTATTCGAAGGTGCCGGTCATCGAGTTGGCGATGACCTCAGCGTCGGCGCCGACGTATTCTGAGCGCGAGAGGATCTGTACCGCCTCCATGCGGTTGGCGTTGTCGTTCTCGTCGAGCCACTTGGCGGCGCGGATCAGCGCCTTGGTGAGGGCCAGGGTGGTATTCGGATAGCTGTCTGCGAATTCCTTGGTGATGCCGAAGACCTTCTCCGGGTTGTTCTTCCAGATCTCGTAGTCGGTGATCACGGGCACGCCGATGCCCTTGAACACGGCCTGCTGGTTCCACGGCTCGCCCACGCAGTAGCCGTGGATGGTGCCGGCCTCCAGGGTCGCCGGCATCTGCGGCGGCGGCGTCACCGACAGCAGCGCCTCGGCCTGGATCTGGCCGGTGATGTTGTCCTCGGAGTAGAAACCGGGATGGATGCCGCCGGCCGCCAGCCAGTAGCGCAGCTCGTAGTTATGAGTGGAGACCGGGAAGACCATGCCCATCTTGAAGGACTTGCCCTCGGCCCTGAACTGCTCGATCACCGGCTTCAGGGCGTCGGCTTTGATCGGATGGACCGGTTTGCCGTTCTCGGTCGGGATGTGGGGCTTCATCAATTCCCAGACCTCGTTCGACACAGTGATGCCGTTACCGTTCAAGTCCATGGAGAACGGCGTGACGATGTTCGCCTGGGTGCCGAAGCCGATGGTGGCGGCCAGCGGCTGGCCGGCCAGCATGTGAGCGCCGTCGAGCTCGCCGGTGATGACGCCGTCGAGCAGCACCTTCCAGTTGGCCTGCGGCTCCAGCGTGACGAAGAGACCCTCGTCCTCGAAGTAGCCCTTCTCGTAGGCGATGGCCAAGGGCGCCATGTCGGTCAGCTTGATGAAGCCGAACCTCAACTCGTCCTTTTCGATATCCAGCGTCTCGGCCTGGGCGGGCGCCACGGCGGCGGCAAGCATCACCCCGAACCCGAGGAGGAAACCGCGCAAAGTGGAAAGGTCGTGCATTGATGATCCCCTGTTTTCCTGGGCGCCGGCCTTTGCCAGCCGGTCCCCGTTGCCTGCGTGAGGCCAAAAAAAAGCCGCCCGACCTGGCTTGCCCCCGGATTGGGGCTTCAGGTCGAGCGGCTGTGCTCGGGCGCTCCTGCGGCGGAGCTAACGCTGTGATCTTGCGATCTGAAAGGACCGGCCGCCATTGGCCTGTCCTCGAATGTTGCAGTGCACCTTAGGTCACCGGAGATGTAGCTGTCAACGAAAACGTCTAATTTTTGTGCAGACTCTATGTGTGCCTATGAATTGGGCATTACCTCTCGCTGCTGCCGAGGTGCCCGCGCCCGGTCGCCCCGGCAGCGGCCAGATAGTCCGCCAGGCGATTGGGGTCGAACACCGTTCCGTCGAAGAAGCCGTCCGGCCCGAGGAACAGCTTGCCGGCCCTTGAGGCCACCGGAGTCTCGGCGGTGAGCGCGCCCTCCACCTTCTCGCTGGCGCCGGGCAGATCGACCCCGGCGGGGCCTAGCGCTTCGCGATAGAGGTCGGGGCGGAAGGCTTGGCGCACGGCCTCCAGCCGGGCCGGGCTGTGCTCGACCTGCCCCGCGCGCACCATCTGGGCGTAGATCCAGAGCGCGAAGGAGCGCCAGGGAAAGGTCGCCGCCTTGCGCTGCAGCACGAGGAAGTCCTCGAAGAGGCCCTGACGTCCGTCCGGCGAGAGCGTCAGGCGGCCGTTGAGCGCGCGCTCGATGACCTCCGCCGGCAGGTCGAGGTAGGCCTCGCGCGCCAGGATCTCCGACAGCGTCACGTGGTTCTCGGCGCGGTCGGCCCAGACCGCCGCCCGGTGCAGAGCACGCAATAGCGCGAAGAGGGTTTCGCGGTTGGTCTCGGCCCACTCCTGGCGCAGGCCGAGCACCTTTTCCGGCGCGAACTGCCAGACCCGGGCGCCCGGCAGCACGATCTCCGCCAATTCGGCATCGACGGCAACGCTGTTCCAGGGCTCGCCGACGCAGAAGCCGTCGAGCTTGCCGGCGCGGAGGGCATCCACCATCAGCGGCGGCGGCACCACGACGATCTCCACCTCGCGGCCGGTCTGCAGGCCGGCATGGGCGAGGCAGTGGCGCAGTTCATAGGCGTGGCAGGAGAAGGGAAAAGGCACACCGAAGGTCAGCGGTGCCGCGCGCCGGCGGTACAGCGCGCGCACCGCCGCAACCAGGGTATCCAGGGCCTGCAGAGTCGCGGAGCCGTCCTGCGACGGCGGCGTGCCCGCCATGATCCCGGCCAGTTCGCGCGACACCGAGATGGCATTGCCGTTCACGCTCAGCACGAAGGGCGCCACCGCATCGTGCGCCACCGAGCCGAGGCCGAGGCGCATGGCGATCGGCATCGGCGCCAGCATGTGGGCGCCCTCGAAGAGGCCGAAGGCCACCTTGTCGCGGATGTTGGACCACGAGGTTTCGCGGCAGAGCTCCAGGTCGACCCCTTCGGCGGCGGCGAAGTCCAACTCCCTGGCCGCGATCAGCACCGCGGCATCGACCAGAGGAATGAAGCCGATCCTGGCATGGCGCCGGGTCATGGCGCCGCTCCCCGACCAAGCCCGGCGCTCAAGAGAGCAGCTCCGCCGCGGTGACCACGCTCTGGGCGATCTCCGAGATCTTCCTGCTCTGGCTCATCGCCGTCTTGCGTAGCAGGGCGTAGGCCTCTTCCTCGCTGAGGCCCTTGGCCTTCATGAGGATACCCTTGGCGCGGTCGATCACCTTGCGCTCGGCCAGCGCCGCCTTGGTCGCCTGCAGCTCGGACTGCAGGCGGGAGAAAGTGTTGAAGCGCGTGATCGCGGTAGCGAGGATCGCCTTGATGCGCTCCTTCTTCAGGCCGTCCACCACATAGGCGCCGACACCGGCTTCGACCGCGGCCTCGATCATGTTCATGTCGCTCTCGTCGAC
The DNA here is from genome assembly GCA_964472095.1 of uncultured Pelagibius sp. GTDB lineage: Bacteria > Pseudomonadota > Alphaproteobacteria > Kiloniellales > Kiloniellaceae > Pelagibius. Next base: position 72,707 of record CAYYIV010000010.1, on the reverse strand, counting down.
GAACATGGCGATGGGACGGCGGACCAGGCGCGAGACCTCGAACATCTGCTCGAGCACGTCGCGGTTGGGGTTTTCAAGGTCGATTAGAATGACGTCGGGCGCGAGTTCGCTCAGCCGCTCCAGCAGGCCGGCCATCTCGGCGATGCGATTGATATCCCGATAGCCCGCATCGCGCAGGCCTTCTTCGATGACATCGGCGCGGGCCGAATTGGGATCGACCACCGCGATCTTCATCGTGGAAACGCTGTTCGACACTCTCAACCCACCATCTGCCGGCCCGGATGGCCCGGGTCTTCGGCGCAGTTTGATGGGCGGTTCCCCCCGGCAGGCTTCTTGTTGGCAGCCATAACAGCCGGCAGGCACGACCGCGTCAAGCCGGACTTTCAGCTACTCACGACCCTCCGCGCGCACTTCCGGAGAATACCGTCCCCCGGTTCCCTAGGTATAATCCGAGCCTGCTCGCAGGCACCGTTCGCCGATAGAGTGAGGGAGTTTCAAGGTTGCACGCCGAGCACAGCCGAAATGGCGGCCGGCCGCGGTAAATGAAGCCCCTGCCCGACACCGGTCGTCCAGCTGAGCGGACTCGTCGACAGCGAAGTCGTCAAACGCCACGCCGGATCGGTCGCCCTGGCGGTCTAGGGCGTCAAATCGATGCGCGACGATCTTGTCGTCCGGTAGACCTGTGGGAGCCAACTATTGGCAGCCAGCGCTGGCCCGGGGAATCGGGCAGGCAATGCTTCTGCCTCGGCCCGAATCACTCCGTTGAATCAGGAGCAGGACTGAATGGCCATACGCCTACGCCGGCCCTCTGTGACTGCCAAGCCGACAAAGCTGAAAACGGCTGCTGCCGAACGCGCCATTCGGCCACCGCGCGGAAAGCGGATCGTTGACGCAGGCACCGGGGCCGGCGGGCGCGATTCCATCCGACAGCATCCCGTCGCGCCGCCTCCAGAAAGGGCGCCTGGCATCGTCCCGGCCCGGAACCCCGAACTCGAAGCCATCCCGGCCTTTTCCGACAGCATCATCGACGCCGTTCGCCAGCCTCTGGTTGTCCTGGATGAGGCGACCTGCGTCGTCCTCGCCAATCGCGCGTACTATCTCGCCTTCAATATCGAACCCGCTGCGGTCGTCGGCCGCCCCTTCGCCAGCCAGTTCGACGGTCCCGCCATGGGGCGCTGCCTCGAAAGGCTGCGCACCGAGACCGGGATGCTCGAAGATCACGAGATTGAGATAGACGTTCCGCTCCTCGGCCGCCGGTCGCTGCTGCTGTCTGCGCGGCGGCTGCGCGACGCCTCGACGCATGCGCCCCGAATACTGCTGGCCATCGACGACGTCACCGAGCGCAACCGGGTCAACCACACCCTGGCGCTGGCCAAGTCGCAAGCCGAGCGGGCCAACCGGGGCAAGTCGCGCTTCCTCGCCGCTGCGAGCCATGATCTGCGCCAGCCCCTGCAGACTCTGAGCCTCCTGCAAGGCATTCTCATGAAGCGAGTCAAGGACCCGACCAGCTTGCAGCTCATCGGCAGGATCGATGAGACCCTGGGCGCCATGTCAGATATGTTGAACACCCTGCTCGACATCAATCAGCTCGAGGCCGGCATCGTGCGGCCGGAGGTGACTGATTTCCCGATCGCCGAATTGCTCGACCGGTTGCACAACGACTTCGCTGGCGTGGCCAGCGCCAAGAAGCTCGGCTGGCGGACTGTGGCAAGCAGCCTGGCCGTGCGGAGTGATCCGCGGCTCCTGGAGCAGATGCTGCGCAATCTGCTTTCCAATGCGCTGAAGTATACTATCCGGGGCAAGGTCCTGTTCGGCTGCCGGCGACGCGGCGACATGCTGCGGATCGAAGTCTGGGATTCCGGCATCGGCATTCCCGAGCACCAGCTGCAGGCTGTGTTCGAAGAGTTCTACCAACTGGACAACCCGGCGCGCGACCGGCGCCTCGGAATCGGGCTGGGTCTCTCGATCCTGCACCGCCTCGCGAACCTGCTCGACCACCCGATCGACGTCCGCTCCCGGGCCGGCATCGGATCGATGTTCGCCGTCAGCGTGCCGCTCGGGCACCTGCTGCCCAATGAGCGCTTGGCGCTCGGCCGAGATGGCTCGACGCTGAGCGCGTCGCTCACCGGCGAGATCCTGATCGTGGAGGACGACCCGTCGGTCCGCGAGATGCTGGTCCTGCTGTTCGAGCAGGAAGGTCACCGCACGGTAGCCGCCGCCGACGGTCACGAAGCCTTCGCCCTTGCGGCCCGCGGGACGTTGAGGCCGGATGTCGTCGTTGTCGACTACAACCTGCCCTTGGGCCTGACCGGCATTCAGGTAGCTACCGCGCTGCGCGCGACGCTGCATGACGAGGTCCCGGTCGTCATTCTGACGGGCGATATCTCGTCTGACACGCTGCGCGATATTGCTCAGCAGAACTGCTTCTATCTGCACAAGCCGGTGAAGGCGGCCGATCTGACGCGGCTCATTCAATGCCTCATGACGCCATCACGGAACACGATAAGCGCCGAGCGACCGGCCGCGGTCCCGACCTCGGCCCGACCTACCGTGTTCGTAATCGACGACGACGCTTCAATACGGCAGGCTGCGGGCGAGATGCTGCAGGAACACGGCTACGCTGTTCAGACCTATGCCAGCAGCGAAGCGTTCCTGGCAACCTGCCAGCACGATTGTACCGGTTGCCTAGTGGTCGACGCCCGCCTGCCGGAGTTGGACGGGCTCGGCTTGATCGGCCGGCTGAAGGAAGCAGGCACGCACCTTCCCGCCATCATGATCACCGGCCACGGCGAAGTGTCGATGGCCGTCGCGGCGATGAAGGCCGGCGCCGTCGACTTCCTGGAGAAGCCGGTGCGGCACGGCGACCTGTTGGCCAGCATCGAGCGCGCCCTGGCGCACCGGTCTTCTCCCAGTCGGTCGCCATCGGAGAAAGCGGCGGGAGAGCGCCTCGCCGGACTGACGGTGCGGCAACAACAGGTGATGAACCAGGTTATCGCTGGTCATGCCAACAAGGAGATTGCTGCGCGGCTCGGCATCAGCCAGCGTACGGTCGAAAACCATCGCGCCGCAGTCATGAGGAGAACCAAGGCAACGTCTCTGCCGGACCTGATCCGACTGGTCATGCACGCCGGGTGACGGTGGAGGCGCTGAAAGTGGCGTCCAGCCCTGCAATGGCCGTGGTCTAGCGGGGTCCCGCCGCATTCGATGCGCTGGGTTGTCAGGTCGCTCAGGTGGTTGCCGGAAAGCCGGTCTAGCAGGCTGCTGAAGAAGTCCTCACTGCCTGATTGACCTCGTGCTTCGAGACGCTCGCTAGCGCTCGCTCCTCAGCATGAGGTCAATCATTTCATACTTCTAACCTCATCCTGAGGAGACTGCGCAGCAGTCGTCTCGAAGGATGGCTACGGGCCGGCTCCGTTTTTCAGCAGCCTGCTAGATGCGTCCAGAGAACCCCGGGGCTTCGGCATTGCGATCCGGCTCCGAAGAAGGCCGCGCCATCATTGCGTCCGCTGACCTTTCTTCCTGGGACCTCAGGACGACGACGATCGAAACCAGATCGCCAAGCTCCTCGCGCGGTAGATCGCGAAACGTGAGCGCAACATCTTGAAAGGTCGCGTCGTCGGCAAGCGGAAAGGATACTACCGCATCGCTGAACACGAACCGCATGTGACTTTCTTTCGCACTGTCGTCGTAAACGATAGGCATTGCGCCCTCCTTAGGTCGGCTGTCGCCCGGACAGCCTGTGGCCAATGATGATCGGGCCGTTGGCGCACCTTGTGCGGTGACATACGCCATGGTCCGCGTCTCGCCGTCACCCACCGTCGCAAGGCTCCGGAGAACGGCACTGCCAAGACGGCATCTGAAGAGTATCAGGAGAACACGCTAACGTTATAGAATCGGAATCTACCCATAGGGGAGATGCAGCGACCGGCTTCGATTTCCTGGGCGCGATGCATAGCGGCAATCACCCTGCCACGAGACGGGCTTAGTGGAGCCCTGTGCTCCCGGCTCTGGATGCCTCAGCCGTCGGAACGTTCAGGCGTTCCGGTTCTGCCATGAGGTGCCTTCTGGAAGGTTTTCTCAGAGCGGGCCAAGGCTCTCTTGCTGACTCTGTCTTTTCAGGAGCCTGCGGCGGACTACAGGTCCCTTGAGGGAATGGCGGGTGAGGTCGACGGCAAGATCATGGAACTCCCGCCCCTCATTTCGGCGGCTCACCCTTCGGCATCTCTCTTGGCAGCGGCGAGGGCCAGTCGAGCCAGCGCAGGAAGCGACTTTGACTCCGTTTTCGTCAGGATCGCGGCGCGGTGGTGCTCGACCGTCCGTTGGCTGATGCCGAGATCGGCGGCGATGTTCTTGCTCGTGTCGCCGGCAAGGATGAGATCCATGATTTCCCGCTGCCGTGGCGTGAGGCCGGCAATTCGCTTCGCCGCTTCGTCGTGCCAGGCAGTCCGCTTTGCCGTGGTCTTTGACAGTTCGAGAGCCCGCTCCACGGCGGCGAGCAGTTCGTCCTGCTCGGCCGGCTTCTCGATGAAATCCACCGCGCCCGCCTTCATGGCGTCAACCGCCATCGACACGTCGCTCTTGCCGGTGATCATGATGGCCGGCAACCTATCGTCTGTATCCTTGAGGTGCCGCAACAACTCGAGGCCACTCATCCCGGGGAGAGAGGCATCGATCAGGAGGCAAGCCTCTTGGCCCGCTCGATAGCCGTCGAGAAAGGCTTCGCAGTCCGCAAAGGTCTCGACGGCCCAGCCATGCTCCGACAGCAAGCCGCCAATCGCCGTGCGAACCTGGTTGTCGTCGTCAACGACGAAGATGACCGGTCGCCCAGTCTCGGCGGCCGCCTCATCCGCCGCCCCGTCAGCGCGAGGCGCAGTTGCCGGCAGCGCCGAGCGCGGCTTTCGTAGAAGACCTTGGATCGCGCGGGACAATTCGCCCAGATCAACCGGCTTGTTGAGCTTCACGCAGTCCTCCAGCGAGATATCCCGCAGGGCATCGGTCGATATATCGCCGGTAAGAATGATGACCGGAATCCGGCGATGAAGGTTTTCCTGAAGCGTTGCGGCGACTTGGAGCCCGTTCATTCCTTTTGGCAGGTTGTAGTCAGCCAGGATCAGGTCGGGTTCCATTGACTCGCGCGCCACCAACTCCAAGGCGGCTGCGCCGTCCGCAGCGGTTGCGACCCGATGCCCCTCATCCTTGAGGACGAGATCGAGGATCGCGCAGACTTCCGGATCGTCCTCCACAACCAGGATCTCCCCCGAATTGTGGATCTCTCCGACCTTTCCGACACTCACATCATGTCGCGCAATTTGCGGCCGCCGAGCGATCGCGCCCGAGGAAAGCATCACTTCAATGGCAAAGACCGAGCCCTTGCCCGGCTCTGAGCGAACGCGCAACCGGTGATCCAGCAGAGTCCCCAGGCGCCGTACGATGGAGAGTCCGAGGCCGAGACCGCGATTCCTTTCGCGTGCCACACTGTCGACCTGATGGTATTCGTCGAAGACCGCTTCCAGCTCGTCGTCGGGAATGCCGAGCCCGGTATCCCAGACCTCGATGCTCAACTTTTCGCCATGCCGACGGCAACCCAGCAATATCTTGCCCTGCGGGGTGTACTTTACCGCGTTCGAGATGATGTTTCTCATCATCTGCTCGAGGAGCTGCCGGTCACTCCGGATCGACAGGCTGCAGGGAACCACGCGCAGAACCAGGCCCTTTGCCAGCGCATGATAGGTGAACTCGTCGTCCAGTCTTCCGAGCAGATCGTTGACCTCGAAATCGCTGACGTCGACCTGTACAACCCCGGCATCGATCTGGTTGATGTCGAGCAGAGTGTTCAGCATGCCCGTCATGGCCGACAGGGTCTGCCCCATGAGGGTCACGAGCCTCTGACCC